>JBHGAV010000001.1:0-146647 GCA_041946685.1 Bryobacteraceae bacterium
TTTGCGGGCAAGCAGATCTGGGCGGAGACCGCCTGGGGGAGCCCGACCCTGTGGGCGGGGCCGGTGGCGCTGGACCGTTTGGGGTCCACGGTACGCCACTTCCCGTACGGGGACGAACCCACCACGGCCGCCCAGGACCGGGTGAAGTTCGCGACCTACTACCGCGACTCGGCCTCGACCCTCGACTACGCCCGCAACCGCTACTACGCCCGCTCCATCGGCAGGTTCACCTCGCCAGACCCGTACAAGGCCTCCGGCGGCCCCGCCGACTCGCAGAGTTGGAACCGCTACGCCTACGTCCAGAACAATCCGGTGAATTTCGACGATCCGAGTGGACTGATTCGACAGAGGCCCGAGGACCCTCCCGTCGGCTATTGCCAGCTCAACCCGTTGGATATGTTCTGCCGCCCAGGCTCGATGGGTATCAAAGGCGGCCCCGGGATCGCGGACACGCCGGACGGCATCTACGTCACGGTCGCAGAAGGTGTGCTTCCCAATGGGCGGAAGAGAACACCTGAATGCGATTCTCTGCTGCCAGTCTCACCGACTGGCGACTTCAGCGGCAGTCTCACCGACAGCGTAATCGCGAGCATCCACAAGGTGTCCGGTGGCGAAGCAACGTTGGCGGCGCTGGTCACTGTCACCTGGTGGGCAGAAAGCCGTTTCGCGATGTCGCCGGTTAACAACGGCCAAGCCTACGGCCCACTGCAGATTACTCCTGGTTCCTGGGATGCATGGTTCGGCGATGCCGGTGTGACAGCGGACGCAGTTTTTGGTCCCGAAGCTGCCACAGCAAGGGGTTCCAAGTTTGCGGGAAGCTCAACAGCAAACCTCTCGTTCGGCACCTATGTGTTGAAGACGCTGATGGGCAAGTACGATGCTGCTGATGCCGCCGGCTATTTTCGCGCCGGCGAAGGGAGTTGGGTAAATACTCCCGAGGGCAGGGCTGCGTTTGAGGGTCGAAAAGGCCACTACACGAACTGGACTAATGGCACAAACGGGCGGCTGACGGAGTTCTTTGAGAAATGCGTCAACTGGTAGCAACACTGCCACTCCTCGTCTCCTATCTCGCTTCAGGTCAGGTGGCCCGAGAGATGCCGCGTGCCTGCGAGGAAGTCGAAGGGCGTAGGTGGTGTGACGTGATTCTGCTCCAGGGTGGGATCGCGTATGCCGCCTCCGGTTGGCAGTCTGGTACTACGACCGTTTACAGGACACTCGGAACCTACCGCGGAGACCTTCAGCCGTTAGTGTCGGCGCAAGAGGTCCCGGTTAACGACATTAGCTTCCGCTCTGGTGGGCGAGTGATTGTAGCCTGGGGATACGGAACGCCTCCCCGGTTGACCCGCCTTGCCTTTCGCCTCTACTTCTACTCCTCCCAAGGCAGTTTGGAGATGAAGGTGGAAGGTGACAACTTGTTGGAGCGGCTGGAGGGGGGTGATCTGTTCGGCTCTTCCGTTGATCTCCTGTTGCTCACAATGCGCGGCGAAAGCGGACCGTCAGTGATCAGCAAGGTGTGGCGCATCGAGGACACCAAAGAGCCAGAGGTTATTCTGTCGGTGCATGGCTCGATAAAGGGTGTTGAAAATCCTCGCGATGGCTCTGCTCCCGGATTGTGGATCGAATACGTGGTTCTGGGGGAGGGCGGATCCACGGATCGCTGGATCAAGGGCTTCTGGGAATGGGTTCCTCAATCCAAACGCTTCCGAGGGCCAGGTAGCCTGGAGTGAAGCTCAGGTTGGCCGGGGCTGATCCCACGCTGCCACAACCAGCTTCGATCGTCTTGGCTGCGCCTGCCCCTCCGCCATGACTCTGCCGGCCTGGGCGCGGTTGACGAGGCTGTCGAGGACCACGCTCAGGGCCTTCTGGGCGCTTCTGAAGCCGTTGACCAGTCCCATCTGCCGCACTATGATCCTTGCGGGAACCAAGTAGTGCCCCACGGGCGCCGGGCTGCCGGACACACTTCTTGCCCAAAGAACCCATTTTGCGGATAACCCGCACGTAATCAACGCATTTCAGTGTCGCACACGGACCTGGGACCGAATCGGGCTGCGCGGCCGGAGAGCACAACCCACCCCAACCTGTGCTATATTTATTCATGGAGGTGAATAATTAAACATATGGGCGTGCGCGTTGGGGTCATCGGATATCTCGGCTATGGTGGTGCGGAACTGGTGGGCATTCTCGGCCGCCACCCCGCCGTGGAGCACATGGTGCTGGAGGACCGCGCCGATGTCGCCGACCCGCCCCGCCCCAGGGGGTACAAGGGACACCAGCGCATTCAGGGCATGGCTGAGGCCGTCCAGCGCGAGCGGCTCGCCCTGGTCTTCCTCGCCACGCACCACGACGTCTCCATCCAACTGGTGCCACAGCTCCTCAAGACCGGCGCCAGGGTCGTCGATCTCAGCGCCGCATTCCGCCTGAGAACCCCCGAACGGTACGCCCGCTGGTATGGAGATACACACACCCAGCCGGAGCTGCTGGCCAGCGCCGTTTACGGCCTACCGGAGTTCAACCGCGAGGCCGTCCGCACGGCCACCCTCCTCGCCAACCCGGGCTGCTACCCGACGGCCGTGAATCTGGCCCTACGCCCGCTCGTCGAGGCCGGGGTCATCGACCGCTCCGCGGGCATCGTTTGCGACGCCAAGAGCGGCGTGAGCGGAGCCGGCCGCAAGCCCACCCTCAAGACCAGCTTCTGCGAAGTCACGGGGAATTTCTCCGCATACTCCATCCTCGGCCACCGCCACGTCCCGGAAGTGCTGTTGACGAGCGGCCTGGAGGAGGCCGAGTTCAGTTTCACCGCCCACCTGCTTCCGGTGGAGCGAGGGATCCTGGAGACCATCTACTTCCGGGTGAACCCCGGCCACGATTCCGCGTCGCTTCTGAACGTCTACGAGAAGCGCTATCAGGGCGAGCCCTTCGTGCGGCTGTACGATCCGGGCCACATGCCGGACCTGCACGCGATCGCGCGCACCAACTTCTGCGACATCGGCGTGAAGGTGGACGCGGCCACCCGGCGCGCGGTGGTGGTCGCCGCCATCGACAATCTGGTGAAGGGCGCCGCCGGACAGGCGGTCCAGAACATGAACCTCATGCTGGGGCGGCCAGAGACCGAGGGGCTGCTGTGAAGCTGCTGGTCAAGCTCGGGGGAACGCTGCTCGACGCTGACGAGAGCCGGGCTCGGCTCGCCCGCGAGCTGGCCCAGGTCGCGCGCCAGGGGCACCATCTGGTGGTCGTTCATGGAGGCGGAAAGCAGATGACCCGCTTCCTCGGCCAGATGGGCGTGGAGAGCCGCTTCATCGACGGCCTCAGGGTGACGACGCCCGAGACCATCGACGCCGTGCTCAAGGTCTTCGCTGGCAGCGTGAACAAGCAGCTCGTCGCCGCTCTGATCGAAGCCGGCGCCGAGGCCGTGGGCCTGTCCGGGATCGACGGCTGCC
Organism: Bryobacteraceae bacterium; assembly: GCA_041946685.1. Classification (GTDB taxonomy): domain Bacteria; phylum Acidobacteriota; class Terriglobia; order Bryobacterales; family Bryobacteraceae; genus JBHGAV01. Next base: position 3,438 of record JBHGAV010000001.1, read on the forward strand.
TCGTCGAGGCCGAGTTGCTGCGCGCCGATCTCGGCCAGGTGGGCCGCCCGGTCCGGGCCAACGCGAGGCTGCTCGATTGCCTGCTCGCGGGCGGTTTCCTCCCCGTGGTCGCCTGCGTCGCCGGGGACCGCCAGGGCCGGATCTACAACGTCAACGCCGACCAGATGGCCGTCGCCTGCGCCGCCGCCTTCCAGGCGGACAAGCTGGTGTTCCTGACCGACGTGGACGGCGTGCTCGGGGCCGATAAGCAGCGGATTCCACTCCTCAGTCTGAGCGCGGCCGAAGCGCTCATTGCCGGCGGGGTGGCGACCGGCGGAATGCAGGCCAAGCTCACCTCGGCAGGCCAGGCCATCCGCGAGGGCGTCCCCGAAGTCATCATCGCGCCCGGCGCCGCCGAGGGGGGCCTGGGACGCCTGCTGGGCGGAGAGGCGCTGGGCACTCGCATGGTGAGAGGGTAGATCCATGAGCTTCCTGGTGCGCAAGGCCATGCTCTCCGACGTACGGCCCCTGGTCAAGCTCATCAACGAGTATGCCGCCCAGGGGATCATGCTCCCTCGGACCGAGTTCGAGCTGGCCGAGAACGTTCGCGACTTCACGGTTGCCGAGGTGGACGGCGAAGTGGCGGGTTGCGGTGCGCTACATTTCTACGGCCTGCGGACGGGGGAGGTACGCTCTCTAGCTGTTCACCCTGACCGCAAGAAGCTCGGCATTGGCCGTGGGGTGGTCGAGGCTCTGGAGTCGGAGGCGCTCGATCACGGCCTCATCTCTGTCTTCGCGTTCACCTACATTCCCGGCTTCTTCTCCAAGCTCGGATACGTCGAGGTGGACCGCCGTCAACTTCCGGCCAAGGTTTGGAAGGACTGCCTGCGCTGTCCTAAGCTCCAGTGCTGCGATGAGATCGCGATGCAGAAGCAGATACGCCCGCCGGACGCCTCTACCCCACTTTGCGGGGAGGAGGTAGGGACGGAGGCGGGCACCAACGGTCTGTTCATCGTGCCGGCCGTGAGCGGGCCGGGGCGTCTCCGGTAAAGACCTTAGGAAACCTCGCCGATTCCCTGAGAAACCTCGGGCGGGCGGCCCACCTACTCTCAGTAAGAACCATGAGAGCGCAACCCGTCGATGTCAAGGAATCAACCGGCCGGATTCTCTGCTGCACCGTGTTTCGCCCCGGAGGAAAGAAGCTGCTCGCCAAGGGCCACCTGTTGAGCGAGGAGGACGTGCGGCTCCTCGAGACGGAAGGCATGCAGCGCATTTGGGTCACCCAGCTCGAGGAAGGGGAGGTCGGGGAGGACGAGGCGGTGATGATGGTCGCCGGCGAGGTTGGGTGCGGCTCATTGGAGATCCGGCTGGCGGCGGGCGGCCGCGCCAACCTCGTCGCCACCGAGCCGTGCTGCGTGCTGCTCGACGACGAGCTTCTGAGGCAGATCAACTGCACCGGGAGCACGGTGATCGCCACGCTGCCCAACTTCAGCTACGCCGCACCGGAGACGCGCGTGGCCACGGTGAAGAGCGCCCCGTTTGCCGTCGCGCGCGCGGAACTGGAGGCGATGGTCTCGATCCTGAGGGAGCGGGGCCCCATCCTTCAAGCCCGGCCGATTCGCAATCCCTTGGTCGCCGTCCTCTATTCCGACACGATCGCGGGCGACCGCGCTCGCCAGCTCTTCGAGAGCATCATGCTCCAGCGGCTGGAGCGGTTCGGGACCACAGCCCGGTACTCCCTCTCCTGCCTGGAGCAGGAGGAGACCGTCGCGCGCGCGCTCCTGCACATGGTGCGGAGCAAGCCGGCGGCTGTGGTAATCGCTTCCACAACCGCGCCGGCCGGACCGGAGGACGTGGTGGGCCGCGCCTTGCAGCGCATCGGCTGCCACCTGGAGCGCTTCCTGGCGCCCGTGGAGCCGGGGAACCTGCTACTGCTGGCCTACAAAGACGACGTCCCGATCGTCTGCGCGCCGGGCTGTTACCGCTCGGTCAAGCCGAATGTGGTGGACCTGCTGCTGCCGCCGCTGCTGGCGCGGTACCGCATGTCGGGCTGGGAAGTGGCCTGCCTGGGACACGGGGGTCTCCTGGGTTGATACAATAGCGCCTTGCTATTGTCGGTCATTCAACCCCTTGGAGACCTGCGGTGAAAGTGCTGCACTCGCTTGTTCGGCTGTTCTCATATGCCTTCCATGCCTTCGTCCTCTTTATTGCGTCGGCGATGGCGGTAATCACCAGCGCCAGCGGGCCTCAGACCGTGAACTTCGATGCGCTGCCCGTACCGGCGACGATGCTCCCGTACGGACTGGCGGCGCTGGCGGTCGTTGGTGCAATCATCCTGTTGCTTGCGGTGAGGGGGAAGGCCCAGGCGCTTTACCGCCTGTGGAGCCTGCTGGTACTGGCGCTGGTCGTCCGGTTCTTCTTCTTCGGCAGCTACAGATTCACGCCGGGCGCGGGCGATTTCACCATCGCGTTGCTCGTCGTCGGGTGCGCGGCGATCGCCTTCTTCGGTGCGGGGATTAAGGTGGCGGCCAGCCACCGCTAGCGGCTCGTGGCCGGCGGCTTTCGGAAACGCCAGGCGGCAGGGGAGCGTCAAAGGGGGCGTATGAAAGCGTTCATAGCGCTGTTGGTGGTAGCTGCGGCGACGCCGCTGGCGGCTCAATCGCGCTACCCGAAGCACAACTTCACGATCGGCGCGGGCGCGGGTCTTCCCGGCGGGGAACTTTCCGGACCGTTCAGCAACAGGCCCGGGATTTCCGTTGGTTACGGCTACCGGGTTCTCAATTACCTTCAGGTCGACGGCGGCCTGGACACGGTTTTCGGCGCGGCGGGCGTGCGCGCCTTCCTTCCCACTGAGCTGGGTTACCTCCGGATTCGCGACTTCCAGTGGCTGCTTCCATTCGGGGGCCGGCTGGTCCTGCCGGTGAGCGGGGGCCGCCTGCTGCTGTCGGGCGGAGGCGGAGGCGCCTACATGCGCTATTCGGAGCGGCTGAGACAGCCCAGTTCCTATTACCGGTTTGAATGCCCCGATTGCACCTCGCGCAGCGGCTGGGGAAACTACGCGCTGGCCTCAGCCAGCATGGCGCTGGACCACTACCAGCGCTTCCGGGTGGGAGTGACGGCCAAGCTCTACCGCGGGCACACCGACGGGGCGGCCCTGGGCGCCCTGCCTGCGGTGGAGACGCTCGACCGCTGGATCAACATCTTCGCCGATTTCACCGTCAGCTTCTGACCCCGGACCGCTACTTGATCTCCGGGCTGGTGGCGGTGGGCGCGTCGGCGCCCCAGTTCTCGCGTAGGACCATGGTCTGGTCGGAGTAGAAGCTCCGCCTTCCGGTGTTGTTGAAAGCCGTGGGCATGGCGATCACCCTGTATCCGGTCTGCGTCAATTCCACAGAGAACTTGTAGCCCCCCTTGACTCCCGACGCCAGATCGGCGGGAATCAGATTGGCGGCGGACGGTCCTTCCTGGCCGCTGGTCGGAGGACCCAGTTCGGCCAGCGTCGCGGCGTACTTGCCGAACTGGGAGGAGTACTGGGTCTGCGCAGTGTGGATCGTCCGGATGGCGCCCATGGCCGCCGTCTCCCTGGCATTCATCAGGTACTGGCTGAACTTGGGGGCGGCCGCGCTGATGAGCACCACGATGATGGCGATGACGATCAGCAGCTCGATCAGGGTGAAGCCCCGGCGCCTGCGGCTTTGGACCATTCGCATAACGTACACGCTCTCCTTCACAGTATGACGCCTCCGCCGGGTCAGCCGTTGAGAAAACCCGGCGATTTGACCAGGGCGTCGAGCGCCCGCAACTTCCCCAAGAGGGTCTCCAGCTTGTCAAGATTCAGGGCGTTCGTGCCGTCCGAGAGCGCCCGTTCGGGAGCTTCGTGGACTTCCAGGAACAGGCCGTCGACACCCGCCGCCACCGCAGCCCGGGCCAGCGTAGCGATGAACTCGGGCTGGCCGCCCGACACCTGGCCCGCACCGCCCGGAAGCTGCACGCTGTGTGTCGCATCATAGACCACCGGCCACCCCAGCCTGCGCATGATGGCCAGGCCGCGCATGTCCACGACCAGGTTGTGGTAGCCGAACGAAGTCCCCCGCTCGGTGAGCAGGATGCGGTTGTTCCCCGTCGAGGCCACCTTCTCGGCGGCCAGGCGCATGTCCTCGGCGGCCACGAACTGCCCCTTCTTGATGTTCACGATACGCCCGGTGCGGCCCGCCTCCACGAGCAGGTCGGTCTGCCGGCACAGGAAGGCGGGGATCTGGATGATGTCAGCCACCTCGGCCGCAGGCTCGGCCTGCGCGGGCTCGTGGATGTCGGTCACAATCGCGTAGCCTTCCCTCTTGAGTCCGGCCAGAATCCGCAGCCCCTCCTTCAGACCGGGGCCGCGATAGCTGGAGACGCTGCTGCGATTGGCCTTATCGAAGGACGCCTTAAAGATGTAAGGACCCGCCCTGCGGCTGATCTCGCCGGCCACCAGGTGCACGTGCTCCTCGCTCTCTATGACGCAGGGGCCAGCGATCAGCGCCATAGCGGCGCCGTCGCCGAATACGAACCGGTGGCCGCCGGGCGAGGTCAGCTCAATTTGCATGGGACATCTGCTCCGCGCGCTCCGCAGAAGAACTGGTCCGCTGCGCCCGGTGCTTCAGGGCGGCCGCGATGAACGCACTGAAGAGAGGGTGCGGTTCCAGGGGGCGGCTCTTGAACTCGGGATGGAACTGGCATCCCAGGAACCAGGGGTGATCGGGAAGCTCGCAGATCTCCACGTAGACGCCGTCGGGGGTGCGGCCGGTCACGCGCAGGCCGTGCTCGACCAGAATGTCTTCGTACTCCCGGTTGAACTCGTAACGGTGGCGGTGCCGCTCATTGATCTCGCGCGCGCCGTACGCCTGGTGGGCAAAGCTGTTCTCGGCCAGCAAACAGGTGTAGCTGCCGAGCCGCATGGTGCCGCCCATCTCGTCCACCCCGGTCAATTCCCGGAGCTTGTAGATCACGCGGTGGGGCGTGGCCGGGTCGAACTCGGTCGAATCGGCGCGCTCCAGGCCGCAGACGTTGCGGGCGAACTCGATCACCAGGGTCTGCATGCCGAGGCAGATGCCGAAATAGGGGACCTTGCTTTCGCGCGCAAAGCGGATGGCCTGGACCATCCCCTCGACACCCCGATGTCCGAAGCCGCCGGGAACCAGGATCCCGTCGTAAGGCGCCAGCATCTGCTCCCAACCCGGTTCCAGCAAGCTGCCGGATTCGATCCAGTGGATGTTGACCTTCGCCTGGTTGGCCAGGCCTCCGTGCAGCAGGGCCTCTTTCAGGCTCTTGTAAGAGTCCTCATAGAGGACGTACTTGCCGACGAGGGCTATGTCCACGGAGGCGGACGGATTCTTCAACCGGCCCACCATGGCGCTCCAGCGCCTCATATCGCGCGGGCCGGCGTCCAGGCGCATCAGGCGCAGGATGATCTCATCCACCTTCTGCTCGGCGAAGCACAGGGGAACCTCGTAGACCGACTCCACGTCGCGCGCTGTGATCACGGCGTCCACGGCCACGTCGCAGAACAGCGCGATCTTCTCGCGGACATCTTGCGGCAAGACGCGCTCGGAGCGGCACAGCAGCACATCCGGCTGAATACCGATCTCCCTGAGTTCCTTCACGCTGTGCTGCGTGGGCTTGGTCTTCAGCTCGTGCGCGGCTGCGATCCAGGGCACCAGGGTCACGTGCACATAGATCGTGCTCTCCCTGCCATGCTCGTGCCGCATCTGCCGGATGGCCTCCAGAAAGGGCAAAGACTCGATGTCGCCGACCGTCCCGCCTATTTCGACGATGACGACATCCACGTCCGCCGACACCTTCAGGATGGCGGCCTTGATCTCGTTGGTGACGTGGGGAATGACCTGGACGGTCTTGCCCAGATAGTCGCCGCGCCGCTCCTTGGTGATGATCCGCTCGTAGATGCGCCCGCTGGTGACGTTGTTGGCCTGGGTGAGCGTGGAATGAGTGAAGCGCTCGTAGTGTCCCAGGTCGAGGTCCGTCTCCGCGCCGTCGTCGGTGACGAAGACCTCTCCGTGCTGGAACGGGCTCATGGTGCCCGGGTCCACGTTCAGGTAGGGATCGAATTTCTGAAGGGCGACGCGCAGTCCCCGGCTCTCGAGCAGGCAGCCGATCGACGATGCACCAATACCTTTCCCAAGTGAACTAACCACGCCGCCGGTCACGAATATGTACTTAGCCATCTGTCCTGTTCATCCCGCCGCCAATTGTTCCACGACCAGAGCGGACACGCGTCTCAGATCCTCCGGGGTGTCCACCCCCAGAGAGTCATACCCGGTTTCCACAACCCGGATTTTGAAGCCGTTCTCAAGAGCCCGCAACTGCTCCAGTTTCTCGGTCTCCTCCAGGGGGCCCACGGGCAGGCGGGAGTAACCGGCGAGAAACGCCTTCCGGTACACGTACAACCCGATGTGCTTGAAGTGAGCCGGCTCACCGGAGCGGGCGAAGGGAATCGGCGACCGGGAGAAGTAGATCGCATTTCCCCCAAGGTCGGTGACCACTTTGACCACGTTCGGATTGCCGAGCTCGGCCGGGTCGCCGATCCGTTTCTTCAGGGTACCCATGGGCGCGTCTTCCGACTCCAGCAACGCGCGCGCCGCGGCGTCGATCGCCGCCGGATCGATCAGCGGCTCATCTCCCTGGATATTGACGACGATGCCGGCGGGGTCTCCGGCGGCCACCTCGGCAGCGCGGTCGGTGCCGGAAGGATGGTCGGCCCGGGTCATGCGCACATCCGCGCCAAAGGCCCGCGCGGCCGCGAGGATTCTCTCGTCGTCGGTGGCGATCACCAGCCGGCTAAGGCTGCATGCGCGCGAAGCCCTCTCCCACACGTGCTGAAGCATGGTTTTCCCGGCGATGAGGGCGAGTGCTTTGCCGGGGAAGCGGGAGGAAGCGTAGCGGGCGGGAATAACGCCCAGTATCTCCTGCGGCACGTTCGATCATAGCATGAAACCAGCGGCCTTGTGCTATACTCAGGTCAGCCGAGAGATGCGCTGGAGAGTCGCCATGAGTGAGCACTTGCCGGCAAAATCAGCGCTCCTGGGAGCGGTGCTGTGCGTGCTGGCGGTCTGGGGGCTGTGGGGGGAAGAGGGGGCTGCGGCGAAGGTCCAGGCGCCCGAGACGAGAGTCTCGATTGTACCCCGGACATCCACACTGGGAACCCCGGCGGAAAGCGCGCCGAGGGTTGATCTGCGCGTCGACACGACCCTGGTGCTGATTCCCGTCACCGTGACCGATCCGATGAACCGGTTTGTCACGGGGCTGGAAAAGGAGCACTTCCGGCTCCAGGAGGACAACGTCGACCAGGCCATCACGCATTTCGCCAGCGAGGACGCGCCGCTGTCGGTCGGGATCGTCTTCGACACCAGCGGCAGCATGGGGAGCAAGCTCCTGAAATCCAGGCAGGCGGTGGCCCAGTTCTGCAAGACCGCCAACCCCCAGGACGAGTTCTTTCTGGTGCAGTTCAACTCCGCTCCCCAATTGACGGTGCCGTTCACCTTCGACACCGAAGAGATCCAGAACCGCATCACCTTCACACAGTCCAGAGGCCGCACGGCGCTGCTGGACGCGATCTACCTCGCGCTGCACGAGATGAAGAAGGCCGCCAATCCGCGCAGGGCGCTGCTGGTGATCTCCGACGGCGGAGACAATAGCAGCCGTTACACCGAGGGCGAGATCAAGAACCTGGTGCGCGAAGCGGACGTTCAGGTGTTCGGGATCGGGATCTTTGAGCCGCTCGGCGCGCGTGGAAGGACTGTCGAGGAACTGAACGGCCCCAGCCTGCTCAACGATATCGCGGAGCAGACCGGGGGGCGCTCCTACGCCGTGGTGAATCTCAACGACCTTCCCGACATCGCCGCCAAGATCGGGATCGAGCTGCGCAATCAGTACCTGCTTGGTTACTCATCGACCAATCAGGAACGGGACGGAAAATACCGCCGCGTGAAGGTGAGGCTGGTGCAGCCGAGAGGCTTGCCACCCTTACGGGCTTTCTGGCGGCTGGGGTACTATGCGCCGTCTCAGTAGACTTGTTCTCGCGGGCATCTTCGCCACTTTGACCCACGGACAGGATCCCGTGTTCCGGGCCGACACGCGCCTGGTCGTGCTGCACGCCAGCGTCGTGGACCGGGCCGGCAAGCTGATCACCAACCTGTCGCAAAGAGCGTTCAAGGTTTACGAGAACGGGGTGGAGCAGCAGATCAAGATCTTCCGCCGTGAGGACGTCCCGGTCTCGATGGGTCTGGTCATTGACAACAGCGGCAGCATGAAGCCCCGCCGCGAGCAGGTGGAGTCCGCCGCGCTCAACCTGGTTAAAGCGTCCAACCCGGAGGACCAGGTCTTCATCGTCAACTTCAACGATGAGGCCTACCTGGACGCCCCCTTCACCAATAGCATGACAAAGCTGGAGGAGGGAGTGGCCCGGATCGACGCTCGCGGCGGGACCGCGATGAGGGACGCCATCAGCATGTCGATTGACTACATGCGCGATGAGGCCAAGCTGGATAAGAAGGTGCTCCTGGTGATCACCGACGGCGACGACAACGCCAGTTCGGTGACGCTGGAACAGATTGTGCGAAAGGCCCAACAGTCCGAGATCCTGATCTACACAATCGGATTGCTGAGCGAGGAGGACCGCGGCGCCGCGCGCAGGGCCCAGCGGGCGCTGACCGCAATCAGCGAGGCCTCGGGCGGGCTGGCCTTCATGCCCAAGGAGCTGCAGGAGGTAAACCAGCTCGCTCTCGATGTGGCGCACGAGATACGCAACCAATACATCATCGCCTACTCCCCGGCCAACCAGGCCATGGACGGCAGCTATCGGCAGATTCGCGTCAGTGTGGACGGGCCAAACCGCCCCGTAGCCCGAACGCGCACGGGTTACTATGCCACGCCCGAACCTCGCCAGAAGGCCGAAGCCGCCACGTCCCCCGTAGCTCGACAGTAACGGCAGGAACCGCCGCCTATAGCGGGATTCGCGGCCGAGGTTCGGAGCCAAGGCCCACGGGTTGCGCCGCCGCGCTCACCCTCGGCAGGGCCAGGATGGTGGGTTTCAGGATTACCAGCAGCTCGTCGGCAGCCCGCTCTTGCGTGTTCTGACGGAGCAGCGGGCCGATCACGGGCACGCGCGAGAAACCCGCGAGCCCGCTAATCGTTCTGGCCTGGGAGGAGTTCATCAGGCCCGCGATAACCGCCCATTCGCCGTCGCGCAGCCGGACATCGGACTCCAGCTTCCGGTTGGCGATCACCGGCATGTCGTCGATCACCTGGCCGGTGAGCGCCTTGAACTCCACGCTGAGATCGAGCGTGACATCTCCGGCCCCGGTCACGCGGGGTGTGAGTTCGAGGACAAGCCCCAAATCCTCCATGTTGATGGAGGGCGGGAAGGTGAACTGATCGGAGGCGGCGGAGGACTGGTACCTTCCGGTCATGATGGGATACCGGTCGCCCACGTGGAGTCTGGCCTGCTGCCCGTCGGCCGAGCGGATCTCGGCGCGGAACAGCGAGTGTCCTGAAGACTGGCTTGCCCGGGCGAAGACCTGCGCATTCGCCAGCCCGATGCCGAGCAGCGTCTGTCCCCCGCCGAAGGTGAGGAACCGAGTGAAACCGGCGGCCGCGGAGGCCGCCGAGTTCCAGAAGCCGCCAAGGTTCGACAAGGGGAACAGCGTCTGTAGCGACGCGCCGTAGCTGGTGGACCTGGTCCGGGCAGCTTCGAGAAACTCCACTTCGAGAGAAACCAGCGCGGGGCCCTGCATCAACTGCTCGATCAGCTCCTGCGCGGCGCGGACCCTGGACAGCCGGTCGCGAACGAGGACCACGGAGTGGGGAGCATCGTAGGCGACCCGAACCAGGCCCAGCACCTGCTGGACTCCTCGCACCAGTTCCTGGGCCTGCTGCGCGGACATCGCGACCGGGACCGGAACCTCCACGGAGACGACCGGTTCAAGATCCGTGCGCTTCTGAGGAGTGTCGCGCGCCACCAGGATGCGTCGCTGGGCAATAGGGATCACGAAGGACCCGGTTGCCGCCTCCAGCGCACGGACCGCCTCCCTGTAGTCGGCTCCGTCGAGGCGAAACGCCATTTGTCCGCTCGTCTGGTACTCCGGGTCGAAGACAACCTCCAGCCCATACTCCCCGGCGACCCGCGTGAACAGGGCTCGGGAATCCCCAAGGAGATCGAAATCCATTCTGCCCGGCTTGGCCCGCAACTCGCCCGGGGGGAGCGCGAGGCGCTCTCGGGAAACGGGCCGGGCTGCCTCGACCCGGGCGGGCTCAACGGCGGGCACGGCCGCCTGCGGCGGCAGCAGCGAAGTTGCCAGGCGCATCAGCTCGCGGCGGCGCCAGTATTCCAGGTTGTAGGGGTCCTGCACAACCGCCTGAGAATAGAGAACATAGGCACGGGCAAGATCGCCCGTTTTCTCCGCTTTCTGCGCTTGTTGGAACAGGCTGCGCGCGTCGGATCCAGCGCCCATCAGGGTGCTGGAGGCCAGCATCAGCACGGCAACAGAGATCACCCTCACAGAGAATGACTGACGTTCGCCGGGTGCCCGCCGTGCAGGGAGTCCTGGACGAACGGTTCAGGCGCCGCCCATCTGGTATAGAGTGTCAGTATGAGCCTAGCCAGCCACACCGCGGATCACCCTGTCTTTTCGCCGCAACCTCCGGACACCCTGGAGAAGCTGGGGATCTCCGACATTCTGGTCCAGGACCTGGTCCTGCGCCGCGTATTCATCGAGAGGACCACGACCCTTGCCTCGCTGAGCAAGACGCTCAAGCTTACACCGTCGGTGGTAGAGGCCGTTTTCCGGCAGATGAGGCACCGCCAACTGGTCGAGGTCCTGGGGATGGTCGGAAATGACTACAGCTTCATGCTCTCCGGTCCGGGGCGGCAGTTGGCTACGGAGAGGTTCCAGATGACCCAGTACGCCGGGCCGTGCCCGGTGCCTCTGGCGCAGTACCACGCGGGCACCAGGGCCCAAACCGCCAAGGTGCGGGTTAACCGCGAGAAGCTGCGCCATGCGATCTCTGACCTGGTGGTGACGGATGCGCTCCTGGACCAGTTGGGGCCGGCGCTCATCTCCCAGGCGGCGTTATTCCTGTACGGCTCGACGGGTAACGGCAAGACCTCACTGGCAGAGCGGCTGATCCGCCTGTACGAGGACGACGTCCTGATCCCCTACGCCGTCGAGGTGGACGGCCAGATCATCCTGCTCTACGACCCGGTCGTGCATCAGCGGCTGGATGATGATGAACATGTGCCGGACCACGACCCCCGCTGGGTCCGGTGCCGGCGGCCCTGCATCGTGGCGGGCGGCGAGCTGGTGCCGGGGATGCTGGATCTTCGCATGGACGAGGGGTCGGGCACCTATGCCGCCCCCCTTCAGATGAAGGCGAACAACGGCATCCTGGTCATTGACGACTTCGGGCGGCAGTTGATTCCGCCGCGCGACCTGCTCAACCGCTGGATCGTCCCGCTGGACCGGCATGTCGATTACCTCATGCTGCGCTACGGAGTGAAATTCCAGATCCCGTTCGAGCTGATGGTGGTCTTCGCGACCAATCTTGACCCCGCGAGCCTGGCCGACGAGGCGTTCCTCCGCCGCATCCAGAACAAGATCCTGGTGGAGGAGGTGTCGGCCGGCGTGTTCGACGAGATTCTGCGGCGTTACGCGCTGTCCAAAGGGATCCCCTACGATCAGGACATGGCAGCCTACCTGCGGCTGTTGTGCCTCAGAGACGGCCGCACGGTGCTGCGGGCGTGCTACCCGAGCGACATTTGCCAGATCCTGCTCTCGATCAGCCTTTACGAAGGCCGCCAGCCCCGCATGACCAGGACCGACCTGGAACGCGCCGTGAATCTGTACTTCGCGAGGGCCTAGCGTCCTGAGCCGGGGGGCACGTAGTCGGGAGGGAAAGCGGCGCCCTCCCCGAAGAAGTACTCCTCCATCTGCTTGAGCAGAAACTCCTGTGCTTCGCGGTTGCCCAGGTTGAGGCGGTACTCGTTCATAATCATCTTCATCTGGTCGACCCAGAGCGCCCAGGCCTGCTTGGAGACGTTGTCATAAATCCGCTGCCCGAGCGGGTGGTTGTCGAAGGGGCGTTCCTCCAGACCGTCCATCTCGCGCTGGAACTTGACGCAGAAGACCTTCCTCGGAGCCGGCTTGGCTCCGCCCTCCGGACTGCCGGATACACCACTTCCACCCATGCGAAAAATCCCTCCGGTGATCTGACGTTACAAGTCCAGGATAACGCAGCTCAGGACTTGCGTCCGAGGAATTCGGACAGCTTAACGGGCTCCCGCGCGCCCCGCTCGATTTGCCGCTGCACCGCCTTCTGATAGCGGCGCAGAGTGCTCTCGCGGGACGATTCCCTCAGATTGCAGCTCTCCACATCCAGGAGCAACTCCACCTCCCACGGCCGGAAGGTGTTCCGGTTAATCTGACCCCTCAACAGTTCGCGGATCAGCCGGTTGAATTGCGCAAGAATCTCCTCCGAGCTTTCCGCCCCTTCGTTCATCAGGCCAAGGCACCAATCAGTATAATTCCACGAGAGCCCCGCGTGGCTATCCCCTCAAGAGCCCATCCAGTCTGGAGCCGGGTCTCAGGATGGTCTGGCCGCGTTCCGGACCGGTGGAGATGCATCCGATTTCCACGCCCACGCTCTGCTCCAGAAACTCAAGGTACTCGCGAGCTTTCCGGGGCAGTTTCCCGTACTCCGTAATGCCTGCCGTGGGACAGCGCCATCCGGGACGCTTCTCATAGACGGGCTCGATCGCTTTCACGGCTTCCGCGGTCGCGGGCATCTCCTCGATCACCTGTCCGCGGAGCCGGTAGGCCGTGCAGACGGGTATCTCCTCCAACTGATCCAACACGTCCAGCTTGGTAACAGCCAGGCTAGCGAAGCCATTGAGCATCGAGGTGTATCGCAGCAGGGGCACATCGAACCATCCGCAGCGGCGCGGGCGGCCCGTGACCGCCCCGTATTCGTTGCCGATCCTGCGGAGTTCCTCCCCGGCAGCATCCAGTGCCTCGGTCGGAAATGGACCGGCACCGACACGGGTCACGTAAGCCTTGCAGACGCCGACCACACCGCTGAAGACGGTGGGAGGCACGCCGGTTCCCGTAGAAACACCGCCGGCGGTGGCGCTGGACGAGGTGACAAACGGGTAGGTGCCGTGATCGATGTCCAGCATCGTGCCTTGCGCCCCTTCAAACAACACCCGCTTGCCCTCACGGATGGACCGGTTGAGGAGCGCAGCCGTGTCGCAGATCATCGGCCGAAGGCGCTCGGCCAGTTGCCGGTATTCCTCTCTGATCTGGGCGAAGTCGATCGGCTCCTGGATGTTGAAGGCCCGGGAGAGCGTACGCTTGTCTTCGGCCAGCGCGTCATAAAGAGCCGGGAAGGCTTCATTCTCGATCAGGTCGGCCATGCGGATGCCGCGACGCGAGATCTTGTCCTCGTAGCACGGGCCGATTCCACGAGAGGTGGTGCCGATGGCGACCCGGTCTTTGCGGCTCTCCGAGATCTTCTCCACCATCCGGTGAAACGGGAAGATTACGTGCGCGCGGTTGCTGATCGCAAGCTGCCTCCGGACGTCCACGCCGGCCGCCTCCAGCGCTTCGATTTCCGTCATCAGGGCCACCGGATCCACGACCAGCCCGTTGCCGATGACGGCCTTCACGCCCGGCCGCAGAATTCCGGAAGGAATCAGCTTAAGGATGAACTTCTTATCGCCGATGCGCACGGTGTGGCCGGCGTTGTGCCCGCCCTGATAGCGGGCGACCAGGTCAAAGCGCTCGGAGAACAAGTCGACGATCTTTCCCTTGCCTTCATCGCCCCACTGCGCGCCCAACACAACCAGGTTACTCATATGGATTCGCTCAAAACCCCTCATTGTAGCGCAGGCAGTGTGTTACGCTGGCCTGGATGCTGCTTTCGGACGTTCTAGAGAAGCTCGGAGAAGAGAATTTCGCTTTCTTTGTGCGCGGCGTGTCGATAGGGAAGCTCAAGACGTACCAGATGTACGAGTCCTTTAAGGTCCGGTCGCGCCTGCACAAGCTCAACAGCGAGAACCTTCGCAAGGCGATCCCACGCCTGTGGGCGCGCGTTGGCGAGAAGGACGAGGAGTTCGCCAAGGAGCTGGCACAGGTCTTCCTGCTCTCGCACCTGGACCTGATCCTGGCCGTACTGGAGTTCCTCGGCATTCCCAACGAGAACGGTTTCTTCGCCAAGAACCTGGACGCCTCGGCCTGGCTGACGCCCGGCTGGCAGAAGCGGGTGTACGAGAAGTTTCACGGCCAGTTCCCGGAGCCGGCGCTGCTGCTCTATATCAACCACCTGGCCTGGGAACTGGACAAGCCCGCGGAGTGCTTCCTGCCGTAGCCGCGATCCCCGGGCGAGCCTGCCACCGCTGGCGCCGCTGGGTCTTGATTGCAATGCTATCATTGATATATGGTCAACATTCTCATACGCAAGGTGGACGAGCAGGTCAAGGCCAGGCTCCGCCTTCGCGCGGCAAGGCACGGGCGTTCCATGGAGGCCGAGGCCCGCGAACTGCTTGAGAGAGGGCTCGCGGCCGAGCGGCCCGGTGGGCTGAATCTTGCAGATGCGATTCGCCGCCGCATTGCGGCCGTGGGGGGAGTCGAGCTTTCTCTCCCGCCTCGCGAGCCTGCCCGCCGTCCGCCGCGTCTCGGCCGATGATCATCCTGGATACGAACGTCCTTTCCGAGGTGTTCAAGCCCGCACCCTCGAGGGTCGTCCTGAACTGGCTGGCGTCCGAAGACCCGCTGAGCGTTTTCCTGACGGCTGTCACGCAGGCGGAAATACTGTAAGGGCTCGAGTCTATGCCCCCCGGCAGAAGGCGAACCAGGCTGTCGAGAGCCGTAGAGGCGGTGTTCGCCGAGGAATTCGCGGGCCGGATTGTGCCGTTCGACGAAGAGGCGGCCCGCGTCTTCCCCAAGATTGTCGCGGGGCGCAATGCGTTGGGGCGTCCGATTTCCCAGTTCGACGCGATGATCGCTGCGATCGCGCGAAGCCGCCGGGCGGTCCTGGCGACTCGCAACACGGCGGATTTTGAGCAGTGCGGGGTGCGCCTCGTCGATCCATGGGCGGGCTAGGCCACGCCCCGCCCCGCTGTCCTGCTGCCGCCACTCACTTGCGCAGCTCGAACCGGCCATCGGGCCGCAGGCAGTAGGTTCGCCCGCGCCACTGGATGGTGTTGCCGAAGAAGCCCGCCATCCAGAAAGCGAACGACACCAGATCCTCGACCGGCACCAGATACCACCGGCGCAGGGTCAGCGAGTCGCGGAGCACCCAGCCGGCGACGGCCCACGCCGAGAGCGCGCGCAGCAGCGCCGCCGCGATCAGCAGCGGCCACCAGGAGGACTCGACAGCAACCAGGAGCAAGGCCAGCGGCAAGGGGTAGGTGAAAACCTGGCCGATATATCCACTGGGCCGCGAGCGCCGCGTGCTCCGCACCCACCGCAGCCGGTGCCGGACGCTGGCCGCCAGGCCCTCGCCGCCTATGTGGTGCTCGATCACGTAGGAGGACAGGGCCACGCGCCAGCCGGATTCGGCCACCAGTTTCCCCAGGACGAAGTCCTCGGCCAGGAAGTCCTTCACACGCACAAGACCGCCGATGGAAGCCAGCGCCGCGCGGCGCGCGACGATGGTGGGGCCGACGGCGAACTTCATGCCTTCCACAATCTTCGCCACCAGAATCCCCGACAGGAACTCCGTGTTCATGCCGATGGCCTCCAGCAGGGACCAGAAACCCCGGCCCGGCACGGCGCGGTAGGGGCAGGTCGCCAGCCCCAACCGCTCGTCCTGAAACTCGGCGGCGACTATCCGGAGCATGTCGGGCGTGACACGGACGTCGCTGTCGCTCATGACGAGCAGATCGTGGCCGGCCTCGGCCAGCATGCGGTCAAGGCTGAACACCTTGGCGTTCGGGTAGGGCGGCTCTCCGGTCACGATCAGCCGGGCGGCGACGCCGGGATACTCTCGGCGGAGCCGCTCCACCACGCCGGCGGCGGGATCGGCCGGCTCCCTCACGGCGAAGAGCAGTTCGAAGTCAGGGTAGTCCAGCTCGAAGAAGCTGCGCAGATTCCGCTCAAGGCCGTCTTCGGCTCCCGCCAGAGGCTTCAGCACGCTGACGGGGACCGCCCCACGCAGTCCCGGAGGCTTGACGGCGAGGTAATGATGTGCGGCAAAGACGACGAGGGCCGAATAGACCAGCGCCCCCGCCACAACCGCCAGCAGCAGAACGGCGAGAAGGGCCATCCGAGCCTATTCGCTGGGCGCTTTGGAGTCGATGAGCTTCCGGATCTCCGCCACGAAGTCCTCCACGGCCCTGGCGCCCAGATCTCCGTGCTTGCGGCTGCGGACGGCCACAGCGCCGCTCTCGACTTCGCGGTCGCCGATCACCAGCATGTACGGGATCTTCTGCAACTGGGCCTCGCGGATCTTCAGATTGACCTTCTCGCTCCGGTCATCCAGGGTCGCGCGGATGCCCTCTTTCTTCAGCCGTTCCACGACCTGGCGACCGTACTCGACGTTCCGGTCGGTGATCGGCAGCACCACCGCCTGTACCGGGGCGAGCCACACCGGAAAAGCCCCGGCGTAATGTTCCAGAAGGATGCCGAAGAAACGCTCGACGGACCCGTACAGGGCGCGGTGAACCATCAGCGGCTGGTGCGCCTTCCCGTCCTCCGCGATGTATTCCAGGTTGAAGCGTTTGGGCAGATTGAAATCGAACTGCACCGTGGACAACTGCCACTTCCGCCCGATGGCGTCCACCAGCTTGACGTCGATCTTCGGCCCATAAAAGGCCGCTTCGTCGGGCATCACCTTGATCTTCAGCTTCAAACGGTCGGCGGCCCGCTGAAGTGCGCCCTCGGCCAGCTGCCACTGGTCCGGAGTCCCGTCGTATTTGCCCGATTTGCCGTTATCCCAGGTCGACAGCTCAGCTTCGTATTCCTCGAAGCCGAAAGTTTTCAGGACGTCCGCGGCGAAGCCCAGGCAATTGGCGATCTCATCCTCGATCTGCTCCGGGGTGCAGAAGATGTGCGCGTCGTCCTGGGTGAAGCCTCGCACGCGCATCAGGCCGTGCATGACGCCGGAGCGTTCATACCGGTATACGGTGCCGAGCTCGGCCATCCGCACGGGCAAATCCCGGTAGCTGCGCAGCTTGTCCTGGTAGATCAGGATGTGGAACGGGCAGTTCATCGGCTTGAGCTGATACTCGGCGTCGTCAAGCTCGATCCGGCTGAACATGTTCTCCGAATAAAAGTTGTAGTGGCCGGAAGTCTTCCAGAGATCCGCCCGTGCCACGTGCGGGGTACAAACCAGCGAGTAACCGCGCGCCAGGCATTGCTCCCGCATCCAGTCCTCGAGCAGCTTGCGAACGAGCCCGCCCTTGGGGTGGAAGAAGATCAGGCCGGGTCCGGCGAGGTCCTGGATGCTGAACAGGTCCAGCTCCTTGCCGAGCTTGCGATGGTCGCGCTTCTTGGCCTCCTCCAGTTGACGCAGGTAGGCATCCAGGTCTTTCTGGCTGAAGAACGCCGCGCCATAGATCCGCTGCATCTGGGCGCCCTTCTCGTCGCCGCGCCAGTAGGCCCCGGCCAGCGAGAGCACCTTGAACGCCTTGATGTAGGAGGAGGAAGGGACGTGGGGTCCCCGGCAGAAATCGACGAACCGCGGGCCCAGGGTGTACTCGGAGAACACCTCGCCGGCGCGCTCCTCGATGAGCTCGCACTTCATGGTCTCGCCCCTCTCGGCGTACTTCCGGAGGCCCTCCGCCTTGGGGGTGAGTTTCCGCTCATAGGGCAAATTGCGGGCCCTCAACTCCGCCATCTTCGCCTCGATCTTCTCCAGGTCCTCGGGCGTGAAGGGCGTATCACGTTGAAAGTCGTAATAAAAACCCGTGTCGGTGGCGGGACCGATGCCTAGCTTGGTTTCCGGGTACAACTCCAGCACCGCCGCGGCAAGCAGGTGCGCCGCCGAGTGCCGGTAGACGTCCAGCGTCTCCGGATCCTTGGAGGTCAGAATCTGGAGCGTAGCGTCCGATTCCAGAGGCCGCGACAAGTCGTACAACTCGCCGTTGACCCGGGCGACGATGGCCTCCTCTGCCAGCCTCTTGCTGATGGACCGGGCGACGTCGAGGGGCGTGATTCCGGCGGGAAGGCTTTGCCGGCTGCCGTCCGGCAAAGTGATGGTAATGCTGCTCATAAGACGTGAATTCTCAGCGTAACATAGGCTCGCCAGGCGGTCTGGTTTGTCATTGCCGCTCCTGGATGCGATGATGGAGGAAGGATCGGGCCTTTATGGCTCAGACGTCAACGCAGCCCGCATTCTCGGACGAGTCCGGCCTGGTCGCCAGCGCCAAGCGAGGCGATGGCGCCGCTTATACCCAGCTAGTAAACCGATACGAGCGCAAGATTTTTCGACTCGCCAAGCATATCACCCAGAACGAAGAGGATGCCGAGGACGTTCTTCAGGATACGTTCCTTAAAGCCTACGAGCACCTGGGTGAGTTTCAGGAGCAATCCAAGTTTTACACCTGGCTGGTCCGGATCGCGGTGAACGAAGCGTTGATGAAGCTGCGCAAGCGCAGATCGGGGAAGATCTTCTCGCTGGACGACGCGGTGGACACCGGCGAGGAGATGGTGGCCCGCGAGATCGCTGTCTGGGACGACAACCCCGAGCAGCGCTACTCGCAGGAAGAACTGCGCGCGATCTTGCAGCAGGCCATTGACGGGCTGTCGCCGATATTCAGGACCGTGTTCATTCTCCGGGACGTCGATGAACTGTCCACGGAGGAAACCGCCAGCGCACTCGGGATTTCAGTGCCGGCCGTCAAGAGCCGGCTGTTGAGGGCCCGGCTGCAGCTTCGGGACAAGCTGACGCGGTTCTTCAAACGGAAGGCCGAAGATGTCTTTGCTTACCTGTAACCAGTTCTTGGACGAGCTCTCCGAATATTTGGACGAGACGGCGCAGGGAGAAATCCGCAAGGAACTGGAAGCGCACGTCGCCGAGTGCCCCAACTGCTGGGTCATGGTGGACACGACCAAGAAAACCCTGGCGATTTACAAGGGCCTGGAGGCCGGGCCGCTGCCCAGCGAGTTGCACAACCGTTTGATGAGCGCTCTCGAAAAGAAGATGGCCGGACAGACCGGCCGGTAGGCGCGGGTTCTCGTCCCACGGAGCGAGACGACCTTGCCGCTGCCCGTTGACGCCCTGCGCTGCGGCGCGACGCTGGTGACCGCAGGCGCACGGCTCGCACGCCAACTAACCCAGGACTACGACCGGCATCGCGCCCGGGCGGGGAACGCCGCCTGGGAGGCGGCGGACATCCTGCCTTGGACCTCGTGGCTGGAACGGTGCTGGCACATTGCGGTGCACATGGGTGGCGCGCCCGTGAAGGTGCTCCTTGCCCGAGAGCAAGAGGAGGTCCTCTGGCAGCGGATTGTCGAGCACTCATCCGCGGGTGGTGGGCTGCTGAGCAGCACGGGGGCCGCAGCCGAAGCCCTGAAGGCTTACCGCCTGCTCCACTCCTGGGAGCTTTCGCTCGCCGACCCGTCGTTCTCGCTCTTTGACGACCCCGCGGAGTTTCGGAACTGGGCGCTGGAGTTCGAACTCCTCCAGAAAGAGAACAACTGGCTTAGCTCTGCACGCCTGGAGCGCGAAATCGGCGGTCTCATCGAGCGCGGCGATTGCGCGGCGCCCGCCAGGTTGATCTATGCCGGCTTCGATCAACTGACGCCCGCGCAGCGCCGGCTGCTCGGCGCGATGCGCTCGGTGGGGTGCGAGGTGGAGGAATTGCCATTTCCCGCGGCGGATCGCCCGGCTGTCTCCCGAGTGGGGATGCGCGAATCCAAGGCGGAATACCGGGCGGCCGCCGGGTGGGCGCGCTCGCGGCTGCTGGCCGCCCCGGAGGCGCGCATCGGGGTGGTAGTCCCGGAACTGACTTCGGTCCTGCCGGCCGTCGAAAGGATCTTTGACGAGGTCCTGCATCCCTCAATCGGCTTGGGGGACCGGGGGCGGCGAAGGGCCTACCACATCTCCGCCGGGCAGGCTCTGACCGAGATTCCCGTGGTCGCGGCGGCGTTGTCGATTCTGGCACTCGGCCGCGGCCCGCTCACCAGCGCGGAGGCAGGACGCTTGCTCAGAACTCCTTTTCTGGCGGGCGCGGGCGAGGAACTGGGATCGAGGGCGCTGGTCGACGTGGAACTGCGGCGGCGCGGGCTGTACGAGGTCAGCCTGGCGGCGCTGGCGCGGGCGGCGGCGGACGCGGCGCCGGAGATGAGCCGCCGCCTCTCCATGCTGCGGGATACTCTGGCCGGATTGCCCAGGCGGCAGGGCGCCTCGGGGTGGAGCCGTGACTTCTCACGCCTGCTGCGCGCAGCCGGCTGGCCTGGCGACCGGACGCCGGACAGCGTCGAATACCAGACCATCCAGCGCTGGCATGACCTGCTGTCGAGCTTCGCGGCCATTGAAGCCGTGGCAGAGCCGATGGACTATTCTTCGGCCCTGGCCGGGCTTCGTCACCTCGCGGCTCAGACGCAGTTCGCACCGGCGGACGAGGGAGCGCCGGTTCAGATCATGGGCATTCTGGAAGCTGCGGGTTCCGAGTTTGACCACCTGTGGATAGCCGGGCTCGAGGACCGCGCCTGGCCCCCGCCGCCCCGGCCGAGCCCTTTCCTTCCGGGGCCTCTGCAAAGGTCCCTCGGCATGCCCCACTCCTCGGCGGAAGGCGAATTGTCGTACGCGCGGCGCGTGACCGCGCGCCTGCTCGGGTCCGCGCCCGAAGTCGTCGTCAGCTATCCTCTGCGGGACGCCGATTCCGATCTGCGGCCCAGCCCGCTGATCCGGCATCTTCCCGAAACGCCTTGTCCCGGCGAGGCGCCGGGCCGGCTCGAGATCTTTCTCCGCAGCCACCCCGGATTGGAGCAGCGGGAGGACAGTTCGGCGCCCCGGCTCCCGGAAGGAACGCTCCAGCGCGGGGGCACGGCAGTCATCGAGAAGCAGGCCGCCTGTCCGTTCCGCGCTTTCGCGGAATACCGGCTAGGGGGACAAGCGCTGGAGGAGCCTTCCATCGGCTTCAGCGCCCAGGAGCGGGGGCAGGTCGCCCACTCCGCGCTCGAGCTGTTCTGGGGCGAGGTGAAGTCTCACGCCGCCCTGATGGCGATGTCCGGGGACGACTTGAGTGCGCTGGTCAGCCGGGTGGTGCGAATGGCCGTTGAGAGACGGGCTCGAGGGCGGGGCGTGGAATCGATGCCGCGGATTCAGTCCCTGGAGAGGGACCGGCTGGAGCGCCTGATCAAGGACTGGCTGGAGATCGAGCGCGCCCGTTCCGCCTTCGAGGTTGCGGCCAGCGAGCGGGAGCGGCTCATTTCGATCGGCGGACTGGCGCTTCAGATCAAAGTCGATCGCGTCGATACGCTCGCCGGCGGCCGCCAGGTGATCATCGACTACAAGACCGGCAGGACGAACCCCAGCGACTGGGAGGGCGACCGTCCCGATGCCCCGCAGCTTCCCCTGTATGCGGCCACCCATAGCGCTCCGGTCGGAGCCGTCGCCTTCGCGCAACTCACTCCGGGCGAGCTCCAGTTCAAGGGGCTGGGCGAGGGCGCGGGCATCCCCGGAGTAAGAGAGTATTCGGAATCCACCCCCGGCAAAGCCGCGAGGGAAACGCTGGAGGAGCACATCAGCGCCTGGGGCCGGACTCTGGAGGGGTTGGCGCGCGAGTTCGTGGAGGGAGTCGCCTCGGTCACTCCCAAGCGCGACGACACCTGCCTGTACTGTCCTCTGCCGGCGCTGTGCCGGATCGGGGACCTTCCGCCGCGCATGGAAGAGGAGTCCGGCGGGGAGGAAGCGAATGGGTAGCCTCGCCCCCGCCTACCTCGGCCCCGACGCGGAACAGAGGCGCACGGCGCTGGCCGTGGACCAGTCGTTTCTGGTCAAAGCGCCGGCCGGCTCCGGGAAGACGGAGCTTCTGATCCAGCGATTTCTGGCGCTGCTGGCGACCGTGCCGGCGCCCGAGAGCGTAGTCGCGATCACGTTTACGCGGAAGGCCGCCGGCGAGATGCAGGACCGCATCCTTTCCACCCTCGAGCGCGCCCAACGCGGCGAAGTCCCCGCACAGCCTCACGAGCGCCTCTCCCACAGCCTGGCCCTCGAAGCCCTGGAGCAGGATCGCAGGATGGGCTGGCGGCTGCTCGAGCACCCTTCGAGGATGCGGATCCAGACCATCGATTCGCTGTGCCTTTCGATCACGGGCCAGATGCCGTGGCTGGCGCGGCTCGGCGCGCAACCCACGCCGACCGAGCAGCCCGAAGGCCTCTACCTGGAGGCCGCGCGGCGGACGGTGGCCCAGGTCGAGGAAGCGACGCCGCAGCGCGCCGCGCTAGAGACCGTGCTGTCCCACCTGGACAACAACGTCTCGCGCGCCTGCGCTCTGATCGTGGACATGCTGGCGATCCGCGATCAATGGCTGCCGCTGGTGGCGGGCGGCGAAGTGCGGCGCGAAGATCTGGAGCAAACCCTGAACAATGCCGTCTCCGACGGCCTCAGCCGCGCTGCCGAGCTCCTGCCTCCGGAACTGCAGACGGAGATCCTGGATCTGGCGTGCTTCTCGGCGCGCAACCTGGGACTGGAGCATGTGCTCGCCACCTGGCCCGGCTCGGCGGCGGAAGATCATGCAGCCTGGCTCCGCCTTGCGGATTTTCTGATGACGAAGGGAGATACCTGGCGCCGCAAGGTGGACAAGCGAAACGGCTTCCCGGCCGGCTGCCCCGTGAAGAAGCGATTCGCGGATCTGGTGGAGCGCCTGGAGTCGAACGAAGACCTGCTGGAGGCCCTGCGGCTGGTCCGCGCGTTGCCTCCGCCGCGCTACAGCGAGGATCAGTGGCGGGTGATGCGCGCGCTGTTTGAAGCGCTGACGCTGGCCGCCGCCCACCTGAAGATGGTCTTCCGCGAGCGCGGCGAGGTGGATTTTTGCGAAGTCGCCGAGGCCGCGCGGCAGGCGCTCGGCCGGCCGGACGCTCCCAGCGAGCTGGCGCTGGGGATTGACGCCCGCTTGCAGCACCTGCTGGTGGACGAGTACCAGGACACTTCGGTCGCGCAGTTCGACCTGATCGAGAGACTCACGGCGGGTTGGGAGCCGGGCGACGGGCGGACGCTGTTCCTGGTCGGCGACCCGATGCAGTCGATCTACCGGTTCCGGCAGGCCGAGGTCGGCCTGTTTCTGAGAACCGCCGCACAGCCGGTGGGGAACACGAGGCCGGAGGCCCTCGTGCTGACGGCGAACCACAGGTCGAGACCCGGAATCGTGGACCGGGTGAACGAGATCTTCTCCCGCATTCTGCCGGACTCGGATGACATCGGTTCGGGGGCCATCGCCTACAGTCGTTCTTTTGCCACTCGCCCGGCGGCGGAGGAAGAGGCGGTCAGCATCCACGCGTTCCGCAGGGGAGAGGATGCGGCCGAGGCGGCTCTGGTCGTGAAGCTGGTTCGCGACGCGATGACGGCCGACCCGAATGGCAGCGTCGCGGTGCTGGTGCGGGCAAGGACCCATCTGCCGGAAATCGTCGCGGCCCTCCGGCGGGAGGGGATACCGTTCCGCGCCATCGACATCGACCCGCTGAGCGATCGCCCCGTCGTGCGCGACCTGGAGGCGCTGACCCGCGCCATGCTGCACCTGGGCGACCGGCCATCCTGGCTGGCGATTCTGCGCGCTCCCTGGTGCGGTCTGACGCTCAGCGATCTCCACGCCCTGGCGGGCGGCGCATGGAACGTCGCCATCTGGGACCTTCTGCGCGGCGACCTCTCCGCCCTATCCGAAGAAGGCCGGCAGCGCGCGCGGCGGCTGCGCGACGTCCTGGAAACGGCCTTTGCCGAGCGCGGCCGCTGGCCTCTGCGGATCTGGGTGGAGCGCACCTGGGAGGCGTTGGGAGGGCCCGCGTGCCTGGGCGGGGAGGGAGAGCTTCAGGATGCCGAAGACTACCTGGACCTGCTGGAGCAACGCGAGCACGCAGGGGACCTGGAGGACCTGAACGAGTTCGGCAGGGAGGTGGAACGGCTGCGCGCGCGGCCGGATTCGGCCGCCGACGGGAGGCTCCAGGTGCTCACCATCCACAAGGCCAAGGGGTTGCAGTTCGATACGGTCATCGTGCCGGGACTTGGCCGCCAGGCTCCGCACGACAAGCCAGCTCTGCTGGTTTCTGCACAGCGCCCGAGACCGGATGGCGGAGTTGATCGCTTGCTCGCCACCATCCGTGAAACAGGCAAGGACCAGGACCCCGTATGCGGGTATCTTAACGTTCTGGAGCGGCTGAAAGAGCGTCATGAAGACGCGCGGCTGCTCTATGTCGCATGCACGAGGGCGAGAAACCGGCTCCACCTTCTGGGCCACGCCCGAAAGTACGCGGGCGAGGATGTCCGCCCTGAGTGCGGCTCGCTGCTGGAACTTCTCTGGCCCGGACTCCGCGAAGAGGAGCGCCGCAGATTCGGCGAGCGGTACGAGGTGGAGGAGCCGGCCGACTCGCCCGAGCCGCCCGCAACCGGAGTCCCCCTGCGGCGGCTTCCGCTTTCCTGGACAGCGCCGCAGCTCCCCGAATCCGTGCCCCTACGGGCACCCCGCAGGACCCGCGCCGAGCGGCCGAGTTACGAGTGGGCCGGCGACAGGCTTCGTCATGTGGGGACGGTGGTGCACGCCGCTTTGCAGCGTATCGCGCAGACCGGCATGGACGGCTACGACCCTGCGAGGCACATGCGGTCCTATCGCTGCGCGCTGGCGAATCTTGGAGTGGTCCCGGCCGAGCTGGATGGCGCCGTCCGCGCCGTCGAACAAGCCTTGACGCGCGCGCTGGCCAGTCCGCGCGGACGGTGGATTCTGGCGCCCCGCGCCGAAGCCAGTTCCGAGTACGCCGTGGCCGGGATGCTCGATGGTGAATTCGTTCACGGAACGATCGACCGGCTGTTCGTCGACCAGGATGGCGTGCGCTGGATCATCGACTTCAAGACCAGCGCGCACGAAGGCGGTGATCTGGACCTGTTCCTTGACGAGGAACAGCGGCGGTACCGGCCGCAACTGGAGCGCTACGCGCGGCTGCTCGGGCAGGAGGGGCGTCCGCTCCGCCTCGGTCTGTATTTCCCCTTGCTGGACGCCTGGCGCGAATGGGCGTTCAGCGAATGACCTGCGCCCGGAAGACGTAAAGCCTGGTGGAAGGGTCCGAGACGGCTTCCGGGCCCACGCCGGTCTTGGCGGCGAGGGCACGGAAGAACTGATCGGCGTTCCAGCCTCTTTCGGTGGCCACCTGGGGCAGCAGGATACCCGTCCTCCCCTTGGACTTCATGAGGGCTCCGTGCCGGCCGGCGCGGAAATCCTCGGTCCGCAGTATCCGTCGCAGCGGAGAGAGAATGGACACCTCGACATCGATGCCCGTCTCCGACCTGGAAACGGGGTCGAACCGCGTGTCCTCGGTGGCGGCTGCGATCGTCAGCTCGACCACGGCGCTCTCGATGCTCTGTGCCGCGCGGGTCCTGCCCAGGCAGCCCCGCAACTCGCTCCCCTTGTGCAGCGTGACGAACAGCGCCGCCTGCCTGGAGAGGCCGGGGAGGCCGGAGGGAGGAAACTCCGGGATGCGCCGCGAACCCGTCTTCTGATATTCGGCGAGGCTGCGCCTGGCCAGGTCCAGAACCGCCGCCTGTTCCTCCGCGTTCAGATCGAAGGAGCTGCCGGGGAAGTATCCCAGAGCCCCATAGCTGACCGAACTGTGGAAGTCGCCGGTGATCTCGCCGGAGGTCTGGTAGTCGAGTACCTGCTGGAAGAAGTCCTCCTCGCCGGCCCGGCGCCTGACCGTGGCCAGCAGCAAGGCGATCGGGTCGTAGCCGCAGACGGTGGCGGAGGTCTGGCGGAGCGTATCGAGAAAGAACCGCTCTTCCAGGCTCCCCGCCGCCTCGATCACCTCGAAGTCCAGGTTCCGGAGGCGGTCCGCCACGTCGCTGTCAACGGGGAACGGCTGGAAATGGAAGCTTCGGCCGAAGTGCGTGAGGTCGCTGCTGGCGATCAGAACCGTTTCGGGAGACAGGCATTCGGCCAATCCGGCGGCAGCCTGTGCTCTCCCTGCCGGGTCGAGAGCGCCGACATACAGGGGCACCACCCGGGCCCGCGGCACGGCGCGCTGCAAGAGGGGAAGCTGGATTTCCACGGAGTGATCGCACAGCATCGCTTCCGGCGCCCGGCGGAAAGGCGCGGAAGTTGCCAGGCGCGCGGCCAGTTCACGGTCAATCGCCACGCGGCCGAGCGGCGTGGCGTAGCCATCGATTTCGGGAATGGCGATGCCCGGCGCGCTACCGCGGTGGGAGAAGCCGGCCAGCATAATGCACTTAGGTTTCTGCCTCTCGAGATGACGGTAGACGGTCGCCGCCACCTGCCCCGAATACGCCAGTCCGGCATGCGGGACGACAAATGCGAGTCCGCCCCCGATCAAGACAGGGCCTGTTCGCCGCACGCTCGTCTTCCAGGCCTTGTCCAGGAGCGTAGCGAGTTCGACGGGGTCGTCCGGATACCAGGAGCCGCTGTAGGGGGAGTCGTGAATCGAGGGAGCGGCCATATCTCTTCCGCAGCCTTCCACAAGGTATTGTAGCCCTGCCCCTGGCCGGCAGCGCCGGCCGTTTCAGGCTACTGCCAACAGGCGCCGGTAGCGTAACACTTGCGCAAATGCCGCGCCCTGTGGGGCTGGGGCTGACTCGAATTCCGCGTGGATCTGCTCGAGCATGCTATGCGCCCACACGGATTCAGGGTCGAAGCCCCGCCGAGCCAGCGTGCCGCGGATGCCGGCAAGATGTGCCGCGTATGCCGGGAACTCCACCATGGTGGCAGGCTCGGTCTCGCGCCGCCCATCGGGATACACGCGGACTACCTGGGCCTCGTGATAGATCTGCGGATTGACCGGGAAAGAAAGCTCGGAAAGCGAGTCCAGCAGTGGTTCCAGCAGCCGGGGCTCCACGGCGATCGAAACCGAAACCAATTCCCCCTCGCTTCCCACCAACGCCAGACTCCCGCCGGGTCTCGGCTCGGGCCAAACGTTCATGACGCCTCCGTCCGGCGCGACCGGCCCAAGAAACAAGAAACCCTGTGCGCAAAGCCACAGGGTCGAACTCGCTCCAACCGATCCGCCTTTAGCACTTTTTTTCTCGTGGTTGCAATTAGCCGGACCCTTTCGGGCCCTAAATCAATCCACGCGACTTAAAAATAGCACCGGCCTCGTGCAAAAGCAAGGCCGCAAGACCTGCTACGGCCGCGGCGCCTGCACCTCATTCATCATTTTTTCGAACTTCGCCTTCTGCTGTTCGTCGAGGATGCCCAGGATTCGCGACTTGCCGGTCGCCCGGACCTCGTCCATCTGCATCTGGAGCATCTGCACGTACATGACGAAATCGTCGAGCATCGTCTGGAGCTGCTGTGCCTGCACCGGATCCAGTTGGAGTTCCTTCACCATCTGATCCAGCGCAACCTCCCGTCCGTCGAAAGCGTACAAGGTCTGCGGGCGGCTATCGGCGCGATTCATGCTCCAGCGCATGACGAGCGCACCCACAAGCGCCCCGGAGCTGAAGACGAGGAACACCGCCAGGACCACGCGGGGGCTGAGCCACAAAGGCCGAATTCCGCGAACCATGGCTCGATCACTCCTTGTAGCTGGCGAGCGAAACCAGGACCACGTCCCGGTCGCGCTGAGGATTGGAGCCGACGTAGGTCCTCCCCAGCGGCTCCGCCGCAAGCAAGTGAGCCGGGCCGGACGCCGCGTAGTGCGCGCCCTGCCGTTCCGAATAGACCAGATACGAACCCAGCACGATCACAAGCGCCAAAGCCGCATAGGTGAGCCGGCGGGCGAAGAACGGCTCGGCGAGCATGGCCCACACACCCTCGCCCTGGCGCGCCGCGATCGTGTCCATCACGCGGGCATAGAATCCGGGAGCCGGCTCAGTCTCCTCCTCTGCCGCCAGGAGGCGAATGAGACGAGCCTGGTCGGCCATCTCCTCCGCTTCCCTCCGGCAGCGCTCGCAGCCTTCCAGATGCGACCGCAGCTCCTCCGGGCCCCCCCGGGTTCCGTCCCCAGCCAGATATTCCTCCAAACGATCTCGTGCCGCCCTATGCATCGTTTCTTCCCTCAGTATCCTGCTCCCAAATCTTCCCCACGCTCCGCGGATCTTGCGCCCGCTTGGCGGGACCTCTCCTCAGGCTAGCGGCCTGCCCGCGTACCTGAGGGCGTGCCGAGCCGCCGCGCCGCCTTCAGCAACTTGTTCCGGGCGCGGAACAGCCTCACCTTAATCGTATTCTGATTCATTCCGGTAATCCGGGCCAACTCCTCCACCGAGTGACCCTCGACTTCCTTGAGAAGCAGCAGGCTCCGATCTTCCTCCGACACCCTCGCCAGGAGCTTGACCACGTAGTCCCTGCCAGCTAGATCGTTTTCAACCGTGGGCCGGCTGTCAGCCGCCGCGTTGGACCGGGCGAGCCGCGTAGCGTCCTCCTGGGAGAAATCACTCTCGTAGACCAGCTTCCGCACGCGCCGCTTGCGCAGGTAATCGTAGCACTCGTTCACGGTGATCTTGTATATCCAGGTCAGCAGCGAACTGCGGGAGTCGAAACTCCGGATAGAGAAATAGACCTTCGCAAAAACCTGTTGGGCGATGTCCTCGGCATCGTTCCGGTTCCGCAGGATGCCATAGATGATGGAGTGCACCTTGGTCTGATAGCGCTCCACGACCTCCCGGAAGGCAAGCTGGTCGCCCTGCTGAACGCGGCGGACCAAGGCGAGTTCTTCGTTTCCGTGCGAGTGGTCCAACTTGGTCTTCGCCCGAACTATGGAGCCGGAAACCGGAAACGTCAGTACCCCGCCAAGGCCACTCATGACCTAACCTAACGCTACCGACGTGTCGCCTCCCGGGGTGGTTTCCAGGATCTTCAACTCTCAGAACCGGTTCCGGCGGCGGAGTTGGCTTGCCGACCCTGGCCGGGACTCTCAACATACCAGATTCCCGAATCCCGCGGCCAGCCTTGGCATCCCTATAGGTGGAAAGTCACATCCCGGAAATGTACAATGGGGATGGAAGTCGAGGGAGATAAGCATATGATTCAAATGACGGAAACGGCCGTAGGCAAGGTCAAGGAGATCCTGGACGCCCAGGAGCCGAAGCCGGCGGGTCTGCGCATTTCAGTCGTCGGCGGCGGCTGCTCGGGCTTCAACTACTCGATGGCCTTCGAGAACGAGCCGGGCCTCCTCGACAAGGTCTACGACTTCAGCGGGCTGAAGGTCTACATCGACCAGGCCAGCATGCTGTACCTGGACGGCGCCCAGGTGGACTACGTGGAAACTCTTGAAGGATCGGGATTTAAATTCAACAACCCGAACGTTCGCACGACCTGCGGCTGCGGAAGTTCCTTCAGCGCCTGAGATCGCCTTCCTCCCACAGCCTCGCGTCCGACCTCTGTAGAATGGTGGAGTGTCTCGCCCGCCGTTCCCTGCCCGGACTGATCCAAGTGATTCTCGCCGGAGATCGTGTGTCGGAGGCTGTGCGCCGTGGATAGGTTTCTGATTCAGGGCGGCGTACCGCTCGGTGGAGAGTTGCCTGTCAGCGGGGCCAAGAATTCAGCGCTCCCGGCCCTGGCGGCCTGTCTGCTCACCTGCGAGCCGGTGACGCTGCACCGTGTCCCGCAGGTGAGAGACATCCGGACGATGAAGAGGCTCCTGGCCCAGTGCGGCGCCGCGCTCCAGGAGGAAGAGGGCACGGTGCGCGTGACGGCCGGGGAGATTTCGTCCCCGGAGGCCCCCTACGAGCTGGTCAAGACCATGCGCGCCTCGAGCCTCGTCCTGGGCCCTCTGGCGGCCAGATGTGGCCGGGCCCGTGTCTCTCTGCCCGGCGGCTGCGCCATCGGCGCACGTCCCATTGACCTGCACCTGGCGGGTCTCGAGTGTCTTGGCGCGCGCATCCGGCAGGCCCACGGCTACGTGGAAGCCGAGGTGCCTCATGGCCTTCGAGGCGCCACGATTCGTTTCAACCGCATCACGGTCACGGGCACGGAAGACCTTCTGATGGCGGCCGTGCTGGCGGAGGGGGAAACGGTTCTGGAGAACGCCGCGCGCGAGCCGGAGGTGGCCGATCTTGCCGCCCTGCTGATCAAGATGGGCGCTTCCATCGCAGGGGCGGGGTCGTCGACGATACGCATCCAGGGCGTGAGGCGCCTGCACGGCGCCGAGCACACCATCATCGGGGATCGCATTGAGGCGGGGACCTTCCTGGTCGCCGGCGCGATTACCGGAGGCGCGGTCCAAGTCACGGGGTGCGTGCCCGAGCATGTGGCGGCGTTGGTCGGCAAGCTGCGGGAGGCGGGCGCGACCATCTCGCAGCCAGCGCCCGATTGCCTCGAGGTCCGGGCATCGGCCGGTCTGACGGCGGCCGATGTCACGACCGAGGAGTACCCAGGCTTCGCCACGGACCTTCAGGCGCAGTACATGGCCCTGATGACCCAGGCGCGCGGGGTGTCGCGGATCACGGAGACGATCTTTGAGAACCGCTTCATGCACGCGCTGGAACTGGTGCGCATGGGAGCCAACATCCGGACCCAGGGCCGCCAGGCCGTCGTCACCGGGCCGACCGCGCTGAGCGGAGCCACGGTGATCGCCTCCGATCTGCGCGCCAGCGCCTCCCTGGTGCTGGCGGCGCTGGTGGCGCAAGGCGAGACGGTGATCGACCGCGTGTACCACATCGACCGCGGCTACGAGGGAATCGAGCGAAAACTGGAGAAGGCCGGCGCGAGAATCCGCCGGGTCACAGCACAATGAGCGTTGGACACAGGCAACACAATCCTGGTTTTCTGGCGTTGGTGAACGACGCCAAGTCGCGCATCCGCCAGATTCTGATAGAGGACCTCCGCCGGATGATCGCCGCCAGGGAGCGCTTCCTGCTGATCGACGTCCGGGAAGAGAGCGAGTGGGCGTCTGGGCACGCGGCGGGCGCCATCCATTTAGGTAAGGGGATCATCGAGCGCGACATCGAGACGGTCGTGCCGGACAAAGCCACCACGATGGTGCTGTACTGCGGCGGCGGCTTCCGTTCGGCGCTCGCGGCCGATGCATTGCGGAAGATGGGCTACGCGGACGCGATCTCCCTGGACGGCGGTTGGCGGGCGTACAGGGACTCGGGGCTGCCGGTCGAAGGCTGCGCCGCTCCTAACGCATGATCTCCGCCTTCCGGTGCGCCTCCGAGTCCATGCTATGATGACGCGGGCTGCTCCATGACGCCTCCCGAGCGCTTTCCCGTTCGCGTCTGGCTCATTTCGTTCCTGGGCTGGACCTTCGACTTCTACGACCTGATGCTGATCTCGTTCCTCCTGATCCCGATCGGGAAGGACCTGGGCCTCAACGCGTCCGAAGAGGCTATCTTGCTGGGCGTGGCCCTGGGGGCTTCGGGCATCGGGGGGATTTTGTTCGGTTACCTTTCAGACAAGTACGGGCGCAAGCGCGTCATGACCTGGACGATCGGGCTGTACTCGCTAGGAACGTTCCTTTGCGCGTTCGCGGCCGGACATTGGAGCCTGCTCGTCTTCCGCCTGCTGACCGGCCTGGGCGTGGGCGGGGAGTGGGCGGTGGGCCACGCACTGGTGCAGGAAGCATCGCCCCGGCGGATGCGCGGCCGTGCCTCCGCGTTCCTGCAAGCCGGCGAACCCGTAGGCGTCGCCCTGGCCGCCATGATGGGCCTGCTGGTGACGCCATGGATCGGCTGGCGGGCGGTGTTCCTGATTTCTTCACTCTCAGCCGTGGTGGCGTTCGTGGCCCGGCGCCACCTGCCGGAATCCTCCCTGTGGGACCGGCAGAAGGAAGAGGAGTTGTCGCCGGCCGCGGCCTTGGTGTGGATCAGCCGCCATGGTTTCCTCTCGCCAATGCTGAAGGGCTTCCTCTTGGGAGTGTTCAAACTGGGCACCTACTGGACCTGTTATGTGTGGCTGCCGAGGTTTTTGCAGGACCAATTCCACCAGCCCGTGGGACGCTCGGCGATATGGATACTAACGGCGCAGACCGGACAATTGTCGGGCATGCTGCTGTTCGGCTTCATGGCGGACCGCTACGGCAGGCGGCAGGCATATACCGCGTATTCGGCGCTGACCGCCGCAGCCCTCTATATGCTGGCGTTCCACTGGCAATGGTTGTTGCCGCAGCCGGCCGTCTTCTGGGGTGTGATGTTCGCTATGGGAGTCGGTTCGGGTTGTACGGCGGGCTTTGGCGCCCTGCTGGCGGAGTTGTTTCCCACAAAGATCCGCAATTTCGCCATGGGGACTAGCTACAATTGCGCCCGCGGCGTGCAGTTCTTCGCGCCCGTGGTCGTTAGCGCCGTTGTCGGACTCCATGGTGTGCGCGGGGGCCTTAGCGTGCCCTTGGTGCTGGCCCTGGCGACGGGCACGTGGGTCTGGACGTTGCCGGAGACGCGCAAGCGCGATCTGGCGGACGTGCGGGCCGAATAGCCGGCGTCAGAAGACCCGGCCGATTCCGACCAGCGGCACGATGTCGTGTAGCCAGCCGCTGATCTTGGCGCCGGCGGCCGGAGAAATCACCTCTCGGGGGAACGGCGAGGCGTAGTCGCGGATCTCGGCGCGCAGTACATACTTGCGCGACAGCTTCACCTTGAAGCCTCCTCCCAGGCTGACGACAGGCTGGGCCTGGCGGGTCCTGGTAAGCAGGGCATACTCCCAGAGCGGCTGGTAGGACGACTCCTGCCCTGTGCCGCGCGACAGCCTGACTCCCGCGCCGCCGGTCAAGAACGGTCTCGCTTTGGAGTCCGCGGGTTTGCCATAGATCACGAGGTCGTAATGGACCAGATGAGACTGGCCTCCAAAGACTACCCTGGTCCCTCCGGAAGCGAGCTTCAGGTCTGCGGGCCGGAACAGGTAGCGGATTTCGCCGCCGAGGCGGCTGGAAATGTCCTGGCCGATATACGCGCCGAAGGCCGGACTGGCGGCGAGCCCCGCAGTGGCCTCCCCGGTCAGGTTCGAAGCCGTCACACCGGGGGCATAGCCGCCCCCGGCTGCGCCACCCGCCTCCCAGCTCTGGGCGAGGCAGACGGCGGTCGTCAATGCCAACAAGGCCGATGTTGCCAGACGCATGATTCTCCTGTTCGAATTCGATCTCATTGCACCACCCGTACCGGAATGCTGGTTGAGTTATCGCCTTGCGAGATGGTGAGCGGAACGTTGAGCCCCGCCGGCGCGTTATCGGGCGCTCGGGCGTTGATTTGGTAGACGCCCACAAGTCCCGGCGTCAACCCTGCGAACTGCACGGCCGCTTCCGTGCCGCCCAGTGTGACGATCGGAGTGACCTGGGCCTGGGCGAGCGGGTCCAGCGGCCCCGGCGACCCGGTGTCGACGGCCGGCCAGGTGCGGCCGAGGCCGGTCAGGTAGATGACGATGTTGTCCCCCCTATGTATCGGATTGGAGGGGGTTACGAGTTGGCCGTTGGATGCCCGGACGACGGTCGCCAGATCGGTGACCGGACCCGCCACTCCGCTGCGAAACACGCCCGGCGCCGTGGAGGAGACTTGAAGCTCGAAGCTGTCGCTCACGCCGCCCGGAGTGTGCAGGATCAGTGTCACGTTTCCGTCCACTTCGTAGGGAAGCTGGGCGTTGATTTGCGTGGGAGAGGCGAACAGCATCGGCACGGAAGCTCCGTTGGCCGTCATGCAGCTCTCGCCGAGAGCCCTTGGAAGCGGCATCTCGCTGGTGGCGATGTTGACCGGGCTCAACTGGCTGCCGAAGACGGCGATCAGGCCGCCGGGCGCCACCGGGCGGGTGAAATCGGCGGCATTGACCACCTGGAACAGGCGCGGGGGAGAGGTGGCAGCATCATAATCCCAGGCCAGCGCCGTGAATCCGGAGGTGGTCAGCGAGATCAGGGCGCTACGGCTGGCGAGCACGGCCAAAGACCGTGTAAAGGCCGCACCCTCACTGCCGGCCGGCGGAGCTTCCGCCATGCGCGCCGGTCCGTTTGCCCCTCCCGACCCGAGATTGATTCGCTGCAACGCTCCAGGGCTTTCCGCCGAGGGAATCATGCTAAGGAAGCCGGTCTGGTCGGCGAAGGCGAAGCCCGATGTGGTTCCGGTTCCCTTGTCGAATCGCGCCACGGGGACCAGCGAAGAGTTGAGCAGCAGGTTGTCCACCACGAACCAGTCCAGACTGGAAGCGGCGTAGGCCCCGCCGAGCGACTCGTAGTCCTTGCGCGAAATGGTGAAGATGTCGAGGCTGGCGTTGTAGAGCAGCAGGTTTCCGTCGGCTTGCGCCGCCATGATCGAAGACCCGTTGGTGGGGGCGATCAGAACGGTGTTGACGTTGACGTCGTTTTCGTACACGCCGAGGGTGGGTAACTCGACGGCGGACCGCATGTTGAAATCCACGCGGTCGATCTTGTGAATCGGGCCGGCAACCCGGCAGGCAGCCAGGATGGTTCTCCCCGAAGCCGCCAGGGAGCGCGGATAGTGCCCGTCGGGCATTCGGATGGGGTCGGTAGCTTCGAGCGTCTCCAGGTCGAAGACGTTGGCGATCTGCGAGTTGTCGTTGCCCACCAGCAGGTAGCGGCGGTCAAAGGTCAAGGCCATCTGGGTCGGCGTGTTGCCGGTCCGCAGCGTGGCGATGAGGTGATAGTCCGAGCCGTCGTAGACGAGCACCTGATTCTTGTCCTGCCGGAGGATGTAGAAGCGGTTGCGCACCGGGTCGGCCACAAGGTCAACCAGCTTGCCCGGCACGTGGACCACCGTGCCCCGCTGGTCCGGCTGGCGGATGTTGATCAGGACCCGTATGCGCGAGGGTATGTTGGCGGCCTGGCTGGAGTGGACGTCCAGCCATGTTTCCACGGTGCCCTGGCGCGCGGCGAAGGCGCTGGGGTCCACGCGCAATTGAAGCGCCGCGGGTGTGCTTCCGGAAGAGGGCGTGACCGACAGGCCCGGAATCGCGCCTGAGACGCTGAAATCCAGGCGCCCGCCGCTGGCGTCAACCAGCCAGACTTCCTTCATCGAGGCGCGCCGGTCGCAGAAGCTGGACTGGAAGAAGACCTCCTCGCTAGAGACGGTGAGCCTTGGCTGCCGCTCCCAGGCTCCGACCGGCAGCTCCATCAGGCCGCTGTCCGAGATGGCGTACATGGTGGAGCCGTCGGAGGTCAGCACCGACTTGCCGGCGAGATTCTCCGGGAGGTTGAACCGCTCGCGGACAGTGAGGTTGTCCGAATCGCAGACCATCAGCACGGGAGCTTCCCCGGCTTTGGAGGGGATCTGGGCGAAGATCAGCCCGCGCTGGGAGTCAATCGCGTGACTGCCCACGTTCAGCAGACCCGAGGCGTCCGGGAACTGAGCCAGCAACGTGCCGCTGGAGGCGAACAAACCCCAGCCCGCGGCGTAGTAAGCGCCGTCGCGGCTGACGCTGACCACCCTCGGCCCCTGGGGAGGATCGGAGACATAGCCGAGAATCAGCAGGCGCTGCGGATGCCGGTCGAAGCGAAACCGGAGGGTGTCGGTCAGGCCGTAGATATGCTCGCCGTCCCCGGACACGGCCATGGAGGCCGCCATGATCTGGGGGGGAAAGTTGGCGGGCGGCACCGGCAGCGTGCGCGCGACCAGGTCCTCGAGCGTGGCCAGCAGGGTCAGCGCGCCCGTGGCCGGGTCGTAGAGCAGGAACTCGGTCGAGGTCACCACCAGCGCGCGGTTGTCGCTGGTGAAGGCCACCCCTAGCGGCGGAGCCGGCAGCAGGAAAGTCTGCCGCGCCCCGTTGTCCAGCCGGATGAGCGTCATCCCGCTGAACGCGGTGCTCGGAGCGGCGTAGTTGGCGTAGTGGGTCACCAGCAGGTAGCGCCCGTCGCGCGACAGCGCGAGGGAGCCCGGCTGCGACGCCACGGCCATGGATGTTCTCCGGACCAGGTCGGGGATGGACACGACGTCGATCCGGCTGGCCGTAAAGTTGGCGACGTAGACCACGCCGCGCGCTTCGTCCAACGCCAGATCGGCGCCATGGCCCCCCAGGGGCACAACTCTGCCAAACGTGCCGCCCCAGGCCGCGGCTGCGAGCCAGGCGGAGGCAGCCAGCACCCAAGGCCAGCATTTCCTTTGCATACACGCACCTCCAGTTGGGCCGTGACCCCAAAGCGGAGCCACGGCCCCGGAACTGTTTTACTCAGGAGCAACGCATCGCTACTCGGCCCTCCTGCGGCGCCGCAGGACAATCACGCCGATCAGCAGCACAGCCATCACGGCACAGATGACTCGGATCATCGAAGCGTCCATCGCGTTCCTCCTTTCCGCCTACCGGGGCGAATCACACTCAAAGGTTCTTCATCATGGGCAGCATCTCTCGCACAATGCGAACCGCCATGGGGCCAACCGTGACCACAAAAAGGGTGGGAAGGATGCAAAAGAAGATCGGAAACACCAGCTTCACTCCCACCTTGGCCGCCTTCTCCTCGGCGACCTGGCGCGCCTGAACCCGCATGTAGTCGGCGTGGGTGCGCAGGCTCTGCGCCACCCCCGTTCCGAAGCGGTCGGCCTGAATCAGCACGGCCACCAGTTTCTTGAGCTCTTCGACCGCGGTCCTCTCGGCCAGATTGCGCAGCGACTCGGCCCGCCGCTTTCCCGTCCGCAACTCCAGGTTGACCAGGGTGAACTCCTCGCTGATGTCGCGATGTGCGATCTCCAGTTCCTTGGCCGTCTGCATCAGGGCCTGATCGAGGCCCAGGCCCGACTCCACGCAGATCACTAGCAAGTCCAGGGCGTCCGGCAGGCCGCGCCGTATCCGGTGCTGCCGCCGCCGGCCCTTCAGCGTGACGAAGTATGCGGGAGCCGTCCAGCCGGCCAGGGCCGCGGCCGCCACGGCCAGCACCTTGTTGTCGTAGGCCATATCCAGGCCCGCCACCACGGCGACGGTGGCCAGCGGCAATATCACGGCGGACAGGGCACGCGCGCCGTAGAGCATCCGCAAAGCGTTCGGGCTGCGATAGCCGGCCCGCACCAGGCGCTTCTCGATCAATTTCGTCTGCGCCGAGGGGCTGGGCAGCATGGTACCGATGCGCGCCACCATGTCCCGAAAGGCGAGGCTGGGGTGGACCGGCACGTGCGTCTGGGTGTCGGCGATCGCGCCCGTGATGCGGTCCACGGCCGCCTTGGGCCGGGCCCAGAACCGCACTCCCATCGCCGTGGACAGGGCGGTGAGAAGCAGGAACAGCACGATGGTCAGCGCCAGGGTCACGCGTCACACCTCGATCGACACGATCTTGCGGATCACGCCGTAGCCCAGCAGTTGCAGAGCCAAGGCCAGCCCGGCCATCATGCGCCCGGTTTCGTCGGTGATGAAGAAGGTCACGTATTCGCGATTGACGATGAACATCATGCCGGCCACCGACAGGGGAATCAGGCTCAGTGCCGTCCCGGTCATGCGTCCGTGCGCGCTGACGGCCCGGATCCGCCCGCGCAGCTTGAACCGCTCTCGAATCACGTACGCCAGCTTGTCGAGCAACTCGGCCAGGTTGCCGCCCGTCCGCTTTTGCAGTAACACGGCAGATACGAAGAACTGCACATCCATCAGCGGGACCCGCCCGCCCAACCGCTGCAAGGCGGTCTCCAGCGGCATCCCCAGGTTGTGCTCGTCGAAGGTGCGCCGGAACTCCCCGGCCAGGGGCTCCTGGAACTCCTTGTGCAGCATCTCCAGCGAAACCGAGAACGCATGCCCGGCGCGCATCGAGCGCGAGACAAACTCCAGGCTTTCGGGGAACTGCTGCTCGAACTTGCGCAGGCGGGCCGTCCGCCGGCGCAGCACGTACAACAGCGGAAGGGAGCCGGCCGCCAGGCCGGCCGGGATGGCAAACTTGCGGACCACGGGCGCGCCGTACCACACCGCCGCGAAGGCGCACAGAAACAGAGCCAAACAGGCGTGCATCAGCCTGCCCGGATGCCACTTCAAATCCGCCTGGTCCAGCAGGACCTGCAGGCGCGGCTTCACCTCAAACCGGGCGAGGATTCGCAGGATGAGCTTCCCGGTCCGCCCGTCCTCCGGAGAGATGAGCGACGCGGTCTTGGCCGGGGCTTTGCGGCCCTTCTCCGCCGACTGCCCGAGCAGGCGGCTGCGGATCCGCTTGGCTTCCGCGCTTCGGATGGCCCGCATGACCAGCCAGTAACAGGCCAGAAACGCGATCCAGCAAGCTCCCAGAATCAGCCAGAAGGTCCTCATCCGCTCAGACCTCCTCCGACTCGTTGAACAGGTCGGGCCTGAGCAGGATCCCGGCAGAGAGCAACTTCTCGTGGAACCGCGGGCGGATGCCCGTGGCGGCGAACCGGCCGATGACCCGGCCCTCGGGCGTCAGGCCCCGCTTCTCGAAGACGAACAGGTCCTGCATGGTGATGACGTCCCCCTCCATGCCGGTGACCTCGGTGATATTGACAACCCGGCGCGAACCGTCGCTCTGCCGCGCCGCCTGCACGATCAGGTGCACGGCGCTGGCGATCTGCTGCCGGATGGCGGTGAGCTGCATGTTGGCGTTGGCCAGCGACACCATGACTTCCAGGCGCGACACCGCGTCGCGAGGGCTGTTGGCGTGGACCGTGGTCAGCGAGCCGTCGTGGCCGGTGTTCATGGCCTGAAGCATGTCCAGGGCCTCCTCGCCGCGCACCTCGCCCACCACGATGCGGTCCGGCCGCATGCGCAGGCTATTGATGAGCAGCTCGCGCTGCCGGACGGCGCCTTCCCCTTCCAGGTTGGCGGGGCGCGTCTCCAGCCTGGCCACGTGCGGCTGCTTGAGCTGCAGTTCGGCGGCGTCCTCGATGGTCACGATGCGTTCGCGCGGATTGATGAAGGCGGAGAGCGCGTTAAGCAGGGTGGTCTTGCCGGCGCCGGTCCCGCCGGAGATGAGGATGTTCAGCCGGGTCTTGACCGCGGCCTCCAGCAGTTCCATCATCCCCTGGGTCATGGCCCGCTTCTCCACCAGATCGGGCGGCATCAGCCGGTCGCGGGAGAAGCGCCGTATCGAGAGCAGGGGCCCGTCCACCGCCAGCGGCGGGATGATGGCGTTCACGCGCGAGCCGTCCACCAGGCGCGCATCCACCATGGGAGTGGACTCGTCGATGCGCCGGCCCACCTGGCTGACGATCTTGTCGATCACGTGCATCAAATGCGAGTCGTCCCGGAAGGCCACGCTGGTCAGCTCCAGCACTCCCCGGCGTTCGATGTAGACCGCCTTGTGCGTGTTGACGAGGATGTCGGAGACGGTCGGGTCCTCCAGCAGCGGCTCCAGCGGCCCGAGCCCGAAGACCTCGTCGAGCACTTCGTCGCAGATCTGCTGTTTCTCGAACGAGCTCAGAAGCGTCGGTTCGGCCTCGATCAGCGAGACCAGCGCCTGGCGCACCTCGCCGCGCACGCGCTGGTTCTCGATGGTGGCCAGGGCTTCCAGGTTGATCTTCTCCAGCAGCTTGCGGTGGAGCGTGAACTTCAGTTGCTGGTACTCCGGCTTCAGCGTGCCGCGCGGCCTTCCGCCGTTGCGAAGGAGTCGCTGCTCCCATGTCATCTCGCCCGTGGTTCTCGAATCGACGGTTGGCAACATAGCATTCCCTCAAAAATCGCTCTAGGTGCCGGCGAACACCGGCCCCGCATCCAGGAGGAAGTCCACCTTCCGTCTCTCGCTCCGGCTAGGCCCGGCCATGGACCCGGCCAGCCCCTCGATTGCCTCACCGAAGCCGCTCCCGGCTTCAACCGGCTCCCCCAACGCGATGGCCTGGTGCAAACGTGAATGGTCGTCCGGCATCGAAATCCGGACCCGGCTGCCGAGGATCTTCTCCAGGTCCTGGCCGGTGATTCCCTCCCTGCGGCCGGTCTGGTTGATGACCACTTCGAATCGGTCCGGGCTG
This sequence comes from Bryobacteraceae bacterium, assembly GCA_041946685.1. Lineage (GTDB taxonomy): Bacteria > Acidobacteriota > Terriglobia > Bryobacterales > Bryobacteraceae > JBHGAV01. The sequence goes on from JBHGAV010000001.1 coordinate 43,377, forward strand.
ATGCCGAGCTGGCTCAACAGGCGGACCGCCTTGCGCGCCAGATGCAGGCTGGGGAGTTCCGTGGTGGACACCAGGAACGTCTTGTCCGCATTCGCCAGAGCCAGCAGGCTGACCCGGTGAAACACCGCCGGAAGATCCAGCAGGGTCCATTGATACCGGCTGCGGAGGTGATCCAGCGCCTGACGAAAATGAACCGGATCGAACGGCATCTCGCTCGGCTTGGCCGGAGTCCCCAGAATGTCCAGGCCAGGGGCGTCCCCGGCGGGCTCGATCCAGCCGGAAGCGCCGCATCCGTTGGTCCGCTCCAGAACGTCCAGAAACGAGGCCTCGGCCCGGCGAGCCGAGTAGTAAGATACAGTGCCGGCCGCCAGGTCCAGATCGGCCAGCAGCACACGCGTCCGGGTCTTTCGCTCCAGCGCCAAGGCCGTCTGCCAGGCCAGCGTGGAGGCCCCGGCACCCGGCTTGGCGCTGGCGAAGGCGACGATCTGTCCTGGCTCGGCCGCCACCACGGGCTCGGTTCTTCGCAGGCGCGCGATGCCCGCCGCCGCGTCGCCCTGAGCCGACGCGTCGAATGGCGCCGCCAGGTACTCCCGGGCGCCCAGCTTGAGCAGTCGCATCACCACTTCGGGCCGCCGGGCCGAGTCCAGAGCGATCACCGGCATCGGCGGCCTCAGCGACGAGAGTTGCCGGATCAAACCGCAGGCGGCCTCCAGGTCCGAGGCCACGTCCAGCAGGATCACCTCGGGTTGCAGTTGGCGCAGGCGGATGTCCAGAGCCTGCTCGGTCGGATACTTCTTCAGGTCGGCGAGAATCTGAAACACGCGCGTGCCGGCCAGTGTGGCAAGAAGAAGCTCGGCGAGCTGCCGGTCGGGTGCGATCAGCACCGCCCTCAGCTCCACCGCTCTTTCCGCGCCCGTTTGACTCACCCGGAGACCCCTATTTCCGCGCCGGCGGCTGGTCGCCGGGCGCGGGCAAAGGCGGCAGGAATCCCATGGGCATGACGGGCCCCGAAGCCTGGCCGCCTGCCTCGGCGGGATCGGCGATGACGGGTGTCACAATCACCACCAGCTCGGTCTTGGTCTTGTTTTCCTGGCGGCTCTTGAACAAAGCTCCCAACACGGGAACGCTCGACAGCCCGGGGACCTTGGAGAGCGTTTCGGTGGCCCGGTCGTCCATCAGGCCGGCGATCACGAAGCTCTGGCCCTCGGCCAGTTCGATGTCGGTCTCCATGCGACGCGTCGACAGGGCGGGGACCGTAAAGCCGGAGATCACAACCGCGTTGGCGATGTCGATGGTCGAGACTTCCGGCTTCACATGCAGCTTGATGGTCCGGTTGGGCGTAATCCGCGGCTGGAAGGTCAGCCGGATGCCGAATTCGCGGAAGATCACGGTTACCGCTCCCACGTTGGCGCCGCCCTGCACCACGGGCACCGGAAACTCGCCGCCGACCAGGAAGCTCGCCTCCTTGGCGTCGGTCGCCACCAGATTCGGCTCCGCCAGAATCTGCAACACCCCCTGCGAGCGCAGCGCCTGGATGAACGCCCCCAGGTTCAGGTCCGGCCGGAAGGCAAAGACGTTGAGGGCGTCGCTGATGGTCCAGTTGCTCACCTGCCCGGAGGCCGAGCTGGGTGTCAGGCCGGTGAGACCGTCCATCATCAGCCCCATCGGGTACACACGGGAGGGGCTGGGCGGGCTGAACTGGCCCGTGGTCGTACGTCCGGTCGTGTTCAACGCGCCCGTCGACATGAGGTTGAAGCCGAAACTGGCGCCGGCCGAACGGTTCAACTCCGCGAACTTGACCCGCAGCATGACCTGCTTGTCGGGGCCCGGCGGCGCAATTTGCAGGTTGTTGACGACACTCTTGGCCAGGGGCGCTACCAGGGCCGCGGCCCGCTCGGCCACGGTCTGGCTGGTGACACGGCCGGTCAACGAGAGCGCCTCCTGCGCGCTCTGCACCTCGATGCTCTCGTCGGGGAAGGTCCGCCGGAGCAGGTCGCGCACTTGGCCCAGGTCGTGGGCCACGGTCACTTTGTAGAAGGCTCTCTCCCCCGTCTTGGACCAGGTGCCGACGGTGGACAGCCCGTAGCCCTTGGCCAGCAGGAGCACCTCGCGGCGGCTCAGCGCCACCGTGTCGACGACTTGCGGCGCGGTGGTGGAGATCCTGGCAATGTCGAACGGGGTGTCGATCACCATGCTCTCGCCGACCGTCAGCCGGTATTCGCGCTCCGCGCCTCCGCCTCCAACCGGCACCTGCGCCGGCGCCAGCGCCGCGCAAAGCAACAGGATTACGTCACGCCATCGCATGCATCACCTGTGAATCTCAATTCGATTTGCCGCCCCCGATCAATTCCACGCTCCTCTCGGTCCCGCGGATCACGACGACCTCTTCGGGAGGAGGAGGAGCCGGCGCCGGCGGAGGCGCGGCCGCAGCCTGGACTACCGTCCGGCGGACAGGCACCGGCGGCCTCTCGACCGCGCGTGGCCCGTACAACTCCGTCATGGCCCGGCCGGGCGGCTTGGACAGAGCCAAATCGGCCGAGTTCCGCAACACCAACTGAATGCGCCCCTCGTTGCCCGCCAGCGTGAGGATCTCGGCCTGCTCCGGGGTAACCAGCAGCGTCACCACGGGAGCGTTCACAGCGTTGCCGCTGGAGTCGGCCTGTATCTGCTTTCCGGCTGAGACAACGGGGACGTTTTGCAGGATCGTGCTGGTCCTGGCCCCCCCTTCGCCGGGCGGGCGCACCGTTACCAGCACGTCCACTCTCATGCCCGGCAGCACAAAGCCGGCCACTCCCACGACTTCGTTCACCTTGACGGCCACCGCCCGCATGCCAGGGGGAATCACCGGCGCCAGACCGAATCCACTCCCCCGCTCGGCGAGCCGCCCGGCGATCACAGGCTCATCCAGGAGGATGTTGCTGACCACCGGACGGCCGACGACTTCCTCGATCTTCTGAAAGCTGCCGGCGGGAACCCGGTCTTTGGGGACCCGGACCACCTTGAGGTCGCCCGGCTTTATCTGCACTCCGACCGGCAGCGGCTGGGCAGCCACCACCAAGTCGACGATCTCGGTCTTGGACTGTTGCCTGGACCCGCCTCCGGCCCGCGAACTCATCTGGTAAAAGATGCTGGACACCACAAGGGCGAAAAGAAGGCTGACCCCGGCGACGATGAGGATTCTGCGATCCATAGTCCTATGCCTGGCTCCCCTTCTATCGGTCGAGGCGGGCGATCGGATTAGCCCTTTCCCGAGACTGTGTCCCGTTGCGCACAAACAGCGAGGCGAGGCCGTCCTGCCGGACCAAGCGCCAGCCGGAATCGCCTTCGAGAAGAGCCGCCAGAGGCCCCTGACGGGGGACCAGCGCGGCCGAGAAGTCGTATTTATCCAACAGGGTTTGCCAGCCCGGACGGCCTTCGACCAGGCGCAAGTAGTCGCCGCCCACCTCGGGACCGTAGAAATCGCTCCGGCCGTCGATGAACACCCTCTGGCCGGGCCAATTGCGATAGATCAGGTAATCGCCCCACTGGTCCGAAGCGAACAGGCGGGCGCCGCTCAGGTCGTTCGCGCTGGTTTGGATCAGGGCGATTGGAAACTTCGCCTCGGGGAAATCCCTGGGCCATTTGGCGGCGGGCGTTACCAGCAGGAGTCCGGCGACGGCCAGGGCGGACCACGCGCTCGGGCGCCGGAAGCCCGTGCACAGGTCCTGCCCGGCCTGCCAGAGGACGCGCCCCATGCAACGAGCAGGGCGCCGCCCGGCCCAGTTCTCCCACAATCGGCTCGCTTCGACAGCCACCATGGGCGCCGCCACCAGCACGAACAGCGGGACATGGCGCACCGAGCCGAGAGCCAGGTGCGCCCACACCAGCACCAGCAACCCGTCGGCGATTCGGCGGCGGGAGGCCAGCCAGCCCGTCAGAACGAGCGCCGACAGCAGCAGCAGTTCGAAGTGGAGGAGATTCTCGGAACGGAACCGAGGAGATTGGAACTCGTCGACCGCGTTTCGGATCCAGTCCGACCTCAAATAGTTCCAAATGTGCCGGTGCAGACCGAAGCCGTAGGGATTCGCCACCGAAACCGCGGCCGTCGCCGCCGCCAGCGCCCCCAGGCGGGCCGGTCCCCGCCAGTCCACCGCCCGTCGCTCCCGATCCAGCCATTTCTCGACACCGTGCCCCACAGCCATCACGGCCAGACACGCAGGCAGGGCGAAGAAGCCGCTGTGCAGGTTGACCCAGAGGATCGAGAGCGGAACGAGCATCCAGACGGCCGGGCTTGGCTTGCGGAGGTCCCGCTCGGCCATCCACAGCGAGACCGGCAGAAGCAGCAGGGTGAAGATGTGCGGCCGGGCCAGGTAATGGATGGCGGAGGCGGAGACCGCGACCAGCAAGGTTGCCAGCGCCACCAACAGGTTGGTCCCGCGCCACAGCATGTGGCCGAACACGGCCAGCGCTCCCAGCGCCAGCACCGAACCGGTCAGCGCCGCAACGCCCGCCAGTCCCCAGTGGCTGTGCACGACGGAGAAGGCGACATCGCTGAGCCACTCCCAGGCGAACCACGGCTCGCCGCTGCGGCTGAAGGAGAAGATGTCGCGGGAGGGAATCGATCCAGTCTGGAGGATCCAGTCGCCGGTGCGAATGTGCCAACCAGTATCCCCGTCGGCCAGGAGCACTTTCCAGCCCTCCCCGGCCACAAAGAGCCAGGCCACCAGAGAACCCAGCAGCAGATCGGTGAGTGAGGGACGCAGCCACGTCCCCGGAGACACCCATGCCTGTGGTTGGCGCACTTCCTTCAACCAGCGCTATCGGCGGAATCGGCAGCGGCTTTAGCTGCTCCGTAGAGAGGCCGGCGCGGCTCCCCGCCAACAGCGGCGACCGTGGCCCGGTCCTCAGAAGAGAGCCCTTTTGCGGTAGCGCTACACTGATATCAGGAGCGAGGGATGAGGAAATGGAAGGCCGCCTGGATGGTGGCCGCGCTTGCCGGCGCGGCCTGGGCCGCGGATCCGAGGCCGGTCACCGACGCCGAGATCGACGAGATCATTCAGAAGTTCGCCAGCCGGGAGACCGAGTTCAGCCGGGCCAGGGAGAATTACACATACCGGCAGACGGCGCGGCTGCAAGAGTTGGATGAGTTCGGCAACGTGCGGGGCCGTTGGGAGATGGTCTCCGATATCATCTTCTCGCCCGAGGGAAGGCGCACCGAGAGGGTGGTGAGAGCTCCGGTGGCCACCCTGCGCAACATCATCCTGACGCCGGAAGACGAGCAGGACCTGCGGAACGTCCAGCCATTTGTGCTCACCACCCGGGAGCTGCCCGACTATTGGATCCGCTATCTGGGCAAGCAGAACGCCGACGAGATTCCCTGCTACGTCTTCGCCGTCAAGCCGAAGAAGCTGGAGCCTGGGAAGCGGTATTTTCAGGGAATGGTCTGGGTCGATGACCGCGACCTCCAGATCGTGAAGAGCTACGGCCGCGGCGTGGGCTTTCTCAAGAAAGGCTCGGACAATCAGTTCCCCAAGTTCGAGACCTACCGCGAGCAAATCGACGGCAAGTACTGGTTTCCGACCTACACCATCGCGGACGACACCCTGCAATTCCAGAGCGGCCTCGCCCAGCGGATCCGCATGACCGTGCGCTACGAGGACTATAAGCAGTTCAAAAGCGACGTCCAGATCAAGTACGGCGAGCCGGTCGAGTCCAAGGAGAACAAGCAGCCCTGAACCCTCGCCGGTTGGCACCGCTGTGGTTGTTGCTGGCATCGCTGGCGGTTTACAGCGTCAACCTTCAGCGGATTGCCTCCGGTGACACGGTGGGGGCATCGTTGGTACCCTTCGCACTGTGGCTGGATGGCACCGTCACCCTGGAGCGTTTCACGGCCCACGTCCCTGAGCACGCGCGCGCTTTCGTATGGAAAGACGGGCGCGCCTATTCTGCTTACCCCATCGCCCTGCCTATCCTGATAACGCCGCTGTACGGCCCGGCGGCGTGGCTGGCCGGTTCGCGCGGCTGGAATTCGGAGCAGACAGTGGTTCTGGCGGCCATCTTGGAGAAGGTGTCTGCTTCGGTTATCGCGGCCCTGTCGGTGGCCTTGTTCTACCTGTTCGTCCGGCGGCTGACAAGCGGCAAGAGGGCGATACTGCTGGCCCTGGTCTACGGCTTGGGCACGAACACCTGGGTGACCTCAAGCCAGGCGCTCTGGCAGCACGGTGGAAGCGAAATAGCCGTGATTGCAGGGTTGTGGAGTCTCTGGCGGGCTCACCGGAGTCCCGCCGGCCGGCTCCCGGTTCTGGCCGCCGGGCTGTGCGCGGCGGTCGCCGTCGCCGTTCGGCCGACGAACATCCTGTTTCTGGCGGCCGTGGGAGCGTGGCTGGCTGTGGCCCGCCGCGGATGGATTCAATGGGCGATCTTCCTTGCGGCTCCGCTTTGTGCGGGAGGGCTGACGCTGGCTTACAACCTGTATGTCTTCGGAAGGCCGAGCGGCGGCAACGCTCTGGACTTTGACGGCGCGTTCTGGAGCGGGTTGGCGGGCGTGTTGGCCAGTCCCAGCCGGGGGTTGTTCGTCTACACTCCGGTCGTCTTCTTCTCGCTCGTTGGCGCGTGGGCCTGGTGGAATAGCCGGGAAAAGCGCCGAGAGTCCGTCTACCTGGTTTCCGCGCTGTTCTGCGCTTCACAGATCTTCCTGGTGAGTCACTGGAGGGTGTGGTGGGGAGGGCACTGCTTCGGTCCGAGGCTGCTCACTGACATCGTTCCCTGCCTGGTGCTTCTGATCCTGCCGGGGGCGGAGTGGCTTTCGAAACGGCGGTTCACCCGGGCGGCCTTCGCGGCGGCTGTCGCGGTCTCACTCTTCGTCCAGGCAACCGGTGCGTTCTGCTACCCGCGTTCGGAGTGGGACGTGAGGCCGGTGCCGGTCGGGGAGCACCCGAGCCGGCTTTGGGATTGGAGTGACAACCCCATTCTGCGAGGCCTCCGGGCCGGGCCTCGCATCGGCCCCGGCCATGAGGCGCGCCAGCGGATCAAACATCTCTTTCTGAATCAATAGATTAGACCGATACCCGATTTCCCCTGGGCAGCTACACTGAACAGGGGATGGGCTGAGGGCCGACTTCTGCCAGACAATGAGGGGGCAGAACGACCTTCAAATGGCTAGCCAATCCCCATACCTGCCCGAACAGGTTTCTGCCAACGGGCACGGTCCGCCAGGACCATGGAATGGCGGCGACGTTCGCACGCTGGGTCTGGAGAACCTGCAAGGGTGCCGGCTGCTGGTCGTCTCCAACCGGGAACCGTACGTACACCGCTACTCCGGCTCGCTCATCGAGTGCGTCCAGCCAACCAGCGGCATGGCAAAGGCGCTTGATCCGATCATGCGGGCAGCGGGCGGCACCTGGATTGCCCATGGCAGCGGCAGCGCGGACCGGGCGACCGTGGACCGCTTCGACAGCGTCGCGGTGCCGCCCGAGAATCCGGCCTATCGGTTGAGGCGCATATGGCTCACCAAGCAGCAGGAGGACGCATACTATCACGGCCTCGCGAATGAGGGACTCTGGCCGCTGTGCCATGTCGCCTTTGCCCGCCCGCAATTCCGTCCGGCGGACTGGCATTGCTACCGGGAAGTGAACGAAATGTTCGCCCAGGCCGTCCTGGAGGAAGCCGGCCCCGAGCGCACGCTGGTCTTCATCCAGGACTACCATTTCGCCCTGCTGCCGCGGCTCCTCAAGAACCGCAGCCCGAACCTCACCGTGGCCTATTTCTGGCACATCCCCTGGCCCAATCGCGAGGTCTTCCGCGTCTTCCCTTGGGGTGACGAGTTGCTCGACGGGATGCTGGGCAGCGACTTGCTCGGCTTTCACTTGCGACAACATTGCCAGAATTTCCTGGACACGGTGGACAGGTCCATCGAATCCAAGGTCGACCAGGAGCGGTCCGAGGTCACCCGGGGCGGCAAGGTTACGGCGGTCCGGGACTTTCCCATCAGCATCGACTTCCAGCAGCAGGCATCGCTGGCGGCCGGCAGGACGGTGGCGGCGGAAATGGATCGCTGGCGCCTTCAGCTCGGCCTCGGGGAAGACTTCATCGGTCTGGGCCTGGACCGCCTGGACTATACGAAGGGGATTCCTGAGAAACTGCGCGCCGTGGACTGCTTCCTGGAGCAGCATCCGGCCTATCGTGGCCGGTTTGTCTTCGTGCAGGTGGGCGTGCCCAGCCGCAGCGCGATTCCGCGCTACCAGGCGCTCGCCGAGGAAGTCGATGCCCTGGTAGAGCAGATCAACAGGCGATGGGCCACCCGGTCCTGGCGGCCGGTTGTCCTGATTCGCGAGCACCTTGGCCCAGTCCGGATGGCGGCGCTCCACCGTCTGGCGCACTTCTGCTTCGTGGGCTCGCTGCACGACGGGATGAATCTGGTGGCCAAGGAGTATGTGGCCAGCCGTAGCGACGAGGACGGCGTTCTGGTGCTGAGCCGGTTTGCGGGATCGGCTCTGGAATTGGGCGATGCGGTTCTGATGAATCCTTACTCGCTGGAGGAGGCGGCCGCCGCGATCCACAGAGCAGTGGAGATGCCCCGCGAGGAGCGGCGGCGGCGCATGCAGAGGATGCGCGAGACCGTGGCGAGGCGCAACATCTACTGGTGGGCGGGCAAAGTCATGCGGGCGCTGACGCGCATCGACGCCGCGTCACAGATGGAGCAGTGGGAGGAGGCCATCGCGTGAGCAAAGGCACCCCGGCCCGACCGGGCCGGCCCGCGCGCCCGCTGCTTCAGTGCCTGGCCGAACTGAAGCCCCGGCTGGCCCGGGCGGCTCGATTGGCGGTTTTTCTGGACTATGACGGCACGCTGACCCGGATCGCGCGCAGGCCCGCGGATGCCCTCCTTCGCGACTCCGCGAGATCGGCGCTAAGATCGCTGTCGCGCAGGAGCGGGGTGCGCGTGGCCATCATAAGCGGCCGGTCGCTCCGCGACGTCCGGAGTCTGGTGGGTGTCCGCGGGCTGACATACGCCGGCTGTCACGGACTCGAGATTGTTGGCCCGCGGCTGGTCTTCTCGGAACCGCGGGCGGCGCGCTTCAGGCCGGCGGTACGGGAGGCAGCCAGGCGGCTGGCGGCCTCTCTGAGATGCGTCGCGGGCGTGGAGGTGGAGGACAAGGGCCTGACGGTCGCCGTGCACTTCCGGCGGGCGGACGGCTCGGCGAAGTCGGCCGCCGCCAGGGCGGCGCGGGACGCCGTGCACGCCCACAACGGCGCTCTGCGACTGTCCCGCGGGAAGGAGGTTTCGGAGATCTTGCCGAACGTCGACTGGAACAAGGGCCGGGCGGTGCGCTGGATCCTGGCCCACGCCGGCAATGGCCGGGCCCTGCCCGTTTACATCGGCGACGACGTGACCGACGAGGACGCCTTCGCAGCTCTCCGCGGGGGAATCACCGTGCGGGCGGGCCGATCCGCCCCCACTTCGGCCCGGTACACGGTCCCCGGACCAGCGGCGGTGGAGGCCTTCTTGCACTGGTTGGATCGGGTACGCGAATGAACGGTGTACGGCCTTTCGTTTTCTACACAGAACGCCGCCTGGTGATGCTGACCGGGCGCAGGGCGAAGAACCTCCAGGAACTCGTTGGACACCTTCGTTCGGTTTCGGGCTCCTCGATCTTCTACCACACCCATCACCAGTTCCTGTCACAACACTTTGAGAAGCCCGTGTTTCACAGCGATTTCGCCAAGTGGGTGGGACGCGCGCTGCTGGAGGACCGGCTGGCCGAGAAGCTGACGGCCGTCGACCTGATGAGCTTGACGACCCTGCGCCAGGTCAGGGAGGCGATCCTCGGGGCCGTGGAGGAACGGCTCTCGGCGGATGGTCTGCCTTCCAGGGACGCCCGGCCCGGCGATGAGTTCCACTTCTGCGAGTCGCAGAGTTTTCTGATGCCCACGGGCATGGTGGCGTCCAGTGCCGACGAGCTGATGGAGGGCATCGCCCGGTCGACAAACATCTCGCTGTTCTTCCACTTCTTTGAAGCCCGCCTGAGGCTGGAGCGCGCAACGAACGACTTTTCCGAATGGCTGCGCGATCTGGGCCAGCCAGGCTTGGCCGGGCACATTGAGAAGTTGGATCCGTATGTCATGACGCTCGACGAACTGCGTGACCAGATCGTCCGTCTGGGGCGGGAAATGCGGGATTCCTAGATGAGTCACCGGATCTCAGATTACGAGCCCGTGGTGGGCCGCCAGACCCTGGAGGAGCTGTATGTGCTTGCCGACCGCGTCAAAGGACGCGGCATGCAGCACATCAACTCCACGCCGGTCGGCGGGGGCGTCGCCGAGATTCTCACCCGCCTGTTGCCGCTCTTGCAGGATGTGGGCGTGGCGGCCAGATGGGATGTCATCAAGGGCGACCAGGCGTTCTATGAGGTCACGAAGGCCTTTCACAATGCTCTGCACGGACAGCAGGGACTGGTTACAGCCGAGATGCTCGACGTCTTCCGGGCAAATACGCAATCCAACCTGCGCCAAATGGCGCTGGGAGACGACGTCGTCTTCGTGCACGACCCGCAACCGGCGGGACTGGTGGAAGCGCGGTCGCCGGCCTCGCGTTGGGTCTGGCGGTGCCATATCGACGTGTCCACTCCGGACCCGCTGGTTTGGGGTTTCCTGAAGCCCCTGGTGGAGCGCTACGACGCCGCGGTCTTCTCGATGCCCGACTTCGCGCAGCATGTCGCCATCCCGCAGTACATGGTGGCGCCCTCGATCGATCCTTTGAGCGACAAGAACCGCGAACTGGAGGACGCCTTCATCGCCAAAGTCCTGGCAAAGCATGGGATCGACCCCGGCCGGCCCGTCGTCACCCAGATCTCCCGGTTCGACCGGCTGAAGGATCCTCTCGGTGTGATCGCCGCCTATCGGATGGTGAGGAGGCGATCTGACTGCCAGCTCGTGCTGGCCGGCGGAGGCGCCGACGATGATCCGGAGGGAGAGCTGGTCTTGCAGGAGGTGAGACAGCAAGCCGAGGGGGATTCCGATATCCACGTGCTGCTGTTGCCGCCTTTCAGCGACTTGGAGATTAACGCTTTGGTGCGCGGCTCAACCATCATTCTTCAGAAGTCCATCAAGGAGGGTTTTGGCCTGACCGTAACGGAAGCGCTATGGAAGCGCAAACCCGTAATCGGAGGCGCGGTCGGCGGGATCCGGCTGCAACTGATCGACGGGGTGACCGGCTTTCTCGTTCACTCGCCCGAGGGAGCCGCCAACTGCATCCTGCGATTGCTCCGCGATCCCGAGCAGAGGCGAGTGCTGGGCGAGAACGGACACGAACACGTCAAGCAGAATTTCCTCATCACCCGCCACTTGAAGGACTATCTCCTTCTGATGCTGGGCTTGGACCATCTGGGAGAGCACGTGGTGCAACTGGGGTAGGCTGGAACCGGAATCTCTGAAGCCCCCCGTTACGCAGCAGACGGGCGGTGCTAGCCCTGCAACGAGTAAGTGTGTGGAAATCCAGGCCGGGCCTGAAAGGCGGGACGCCGGTTCGGGGTGAGGCAGATCTTGACTTCAAAAAGCTCCCCTTCCATTTCGAACGGGCAGACGGTCCACTGCCCGTCGGCGAGGCTCCTGGTCGTGAAGTTCTTGCCAAACACCACCGTGGGGACGCTCAACCCCATGGGCCCCAGCGTCTCTTCCAGGCCGGTCTTCACGTTTCCGATGATCATGTTGGTCAGTTCCGCGATGACGTCGAGGACTTCCTCGTTGACCGATTCAGCCTGAGACATCAGCATCAGAGAGCTGAGCTTGCAGGCCAGTTGCGCCGAGCAGGCGACCGCCCCGGTACCCACCCAGTTGCCGGCAAGTCCGATCAGGGAGACCACGCCCTCACTCGGATTGGGCGGCTCGGCCTCCTGGTGCGGCTCTCCGCAGACAACCTCCGCGCCGAGCATCGTGGAAAACACGTCGCACGTTGCCGTCTGTAGAACATGAACGAGAACTTCGGAATTCAGCTTTTCCATTGGCATCCGCCCTGCCGAGCTTCGCGTGCAACTCAGAGCAAGCTCAACAGTTTCTCCTTGATCTGGTCGGCGGTAAAAGGCTTTCGCACATAGCCGGCCGCGCCGAGCCCAACTGCCTCCATGACTCTGGCCTGGTTGCCCTCGGTGGTGATCATGATCACGCGGATGTCCTGCCATTTCGGGTTGGCCCTGATCTGCGCCAGCAATTGCAGACCATCCATGTTGGGCATGTTGATGTCGGAAAGCACCAGGTCGACGGGGTTGGCATTCATGGCCTCCAGGGCTTGCGCGCCGTCTCCCGCCTCGTAGAGGTTGCCGAGAGGGACCTCGGCCTGCCGAAGGACGCGCTGGAGAATCTTCCGCAGGGCCGCCGAATCATCCACGATCAGTATGTTGGGAGGCATTTCATTCACTACGCGATTACTCTTATCGAACAGCCGCTCCGGAATCTTTAGATCGGGGGCCCGCGCGCGGCCAGGCGGGCAGCGGCCTAAAGAACGGCCTGGGCCGGCCGATGGATCTTCCCTAGGAGCGCACCTTGGCCCGTGAACTCTCGCAGCAGGAAATCGACTCCCTGTTCCGGGGCGCGCAATCGCGCGGCGGAGAGGATGCCCGTACACCCAATGTCACGCCTTTCGACTTCCGCCGGCTGGACCGGATCCCGAAATCGCAATTGCGCGCGATCCGTCTGTTGCACGACAACTTCGTGCGAAACCTGACTTCCAGCCTGTCCGCCTACCTGCGCACCTACCTAGCCGTGAACCTGGTGAGCGTCGAACAGCTCTCCTACGCCGAGTTCCTGGCGGGCCTGGCTTCTCCCACCTGCCTGGTGTGCCTGGGCCTGAAGCCATTTGAAGGGAACGCGGTGCTGGAACTGAATCCTCAACTCACGTTCCCCATCCTGGAATTCCTGCTCGGCGGCAAGGGCAAGCTCTCGGGAGCCCCCAACAGGGAAATCACCGAGATCGAGCGCCACTTGATCGAGGGACTGCTGCACATCGTGCTCAAGGACCTGAAGGAGGCCTGGGAATCGATCACTTCCATCGACTTCACGGTCGAGTCCATGGAGACCGAGCCTCAGTTGCTGCAGGTCCTCGACCCCGGAGAGGCCTTTGTCGCGACGGGAATCGAGGTCCGGATCGGAGGCGCGCTGGGAATGATGAACCTGGCGATTCCCTCCTTGATCATCAAGATGATGCGAAGCAAGTTCAATACCCCGGGTGCGGGGCGCCGCAGCCGCTCCACCGAGGTGGAGCAGGCGCGCATGCTGTCGCTCCTCCGTCCCTCTCAGGTAAGCCTCGACGTGCGGCTGACCGGGGCGAAACTGGCGCTGAAGGACCTGATGGCGCTGGAAAGCGGAGACTTGCTGCCTTTCGATGTCCCCACAAGCGGCCTTCTTGATTGCATGCTGAACGGCAGCCTGAAGTTCCGTGGCCAGGTGGTCAGGGCCGGCAACAAGAAAGCCTTCCTGCTGGAAGAAGAAGCGATCGAAGTGGCTTGATCCGCGCACGGGAACGGCGCGGGGCCGACTGTTCCGGCGAACGGCCGCCGGCAAGATGCCTGAGAAGGCGAAGGCAGGTTTCGCGGCACGCCAGCCCGCCTGCGCCCAGATCTTCGGCCACAGCCTGCAACAATTCCCAACGCTCTGCGGCCAGTCCGGAGCCCCCCTTGGCCGGCCCTTCTGCGCCCCGGATACGTTCCAGTGCCGCTCCCAGGGACTCCCGGCTCTCTCCCTCGAGCAGAGTCAGGAGCAGGCCGGCCGCCTGCGCAGTACTCCGGCAGCATCGCGGTGACGCCATCGTTTCTCTCCATTGATCTCATCGGAGACGGCGGGCGCTCTTTGAGCCTTTTCATCGTGGATCAAACTCGCCTCGTCGTGGCCGATATGCTCCGGTGGCGGCTCTCTATGATCCGGTTGACACGCTTGAACCATGTGCCCCTGGTCCTCAACTCGGATCTGATCGAGCACATAGAAGTCACCCCGGATACGGTTATCTCGTTGACCAATGGGCAGAAGATCATGGTGCTCGAGTCGGCCGAGCAGGTGGTGGAGCGGGTGATCCAATTTCGCAGGACGATTCTGCAGAGTCCGCCCGAGTCGGCAAACTCAGTACCGGTTGTGCAGAATGAGGGAGGTTAGCCGGCAGCCATGGCCGCGAAACCGGCGGTGAAGGCGAAGGGCGCAACGGTCAAGCTGGACCTGGCGACCTGCGGCGGCCTGGTCCTTGCTCTGGGCGGAATCCTGGGCGGCCTGGTGCTGGAAGGCGGCAGCATCAAGGACGTCGCTCAGGTCACGGCCGCCATGATCGTGCTCGGCGGCACTCTGGGCGCGGTCATGGTGACCACGCCGGTTTCGGTGCTCATCCGCGCGTCCAGAAGACTTCCCCTGGTTTTCCTGAGCCGTGCGCAGAACGCCGACGCCGTGATCGAGGAGCTGATCGGCTTTGCCACAAAAGCCCGCAAGAGCGGGATCGTGTCGCTCGAGCAGGAGGTGGATCAGCTCCCGGACCCGTTTCTCAAGAAAGCTCTCAGCCTGGCCATCGACGGCATGGAACTTAAGGAACTGCGCACGATGATGGAGCTGGAGATCGGTCTGGAGGAACAGAGCGCCGAGGAGGAGGCCAAGGTGTACGAGGCCGCCGGCGGGTATTCGCCCACCATCGGGATCATCGGGGCCGTGCTGGGACTGATCCAGGTCATGAAGCACCTGGAAAACATAGATGAGGTGGGTAAGGGGATTGCGGTTGCCTTTGTGGCGACGGTCTATGGTGTTGGCCTGGCGAACATCTTCTTCCTCCCCTCGGGCAACAAGCTGAAGGCCAGGGCCAGGCAGACGATCATGCTCCGCGAGTTGGTGCTCGAGGGGGTAGCCGGGATTGTGGAAGGACTGAATCCGAAGCTGATTCGCAGCAAGCTCGAGGCGTACGCGCGGGAGGAGCCCGCTAAGAAGACGGCCAAGCGGAGGCGGCCGGAGGCAGCACCCGCAGCCGCCCCCGCAAAGAACTGAGAATCCGTCATGTCCAGAAAGAAGAAGCACGCCGCTCACGAGAATCACGAGCGGTGGCTGGTGTCCTACGCCGACTTCATCACCCTGCTGTTTGCCTTCTTCGTGGTCATGTTCGCCTCCTCCAACCAGGACAAGGCGAAAGCCCAGCAGATGTCCGACTCGGTCCGCAAGGCGCTCGAGGAGGGACACGTGGCCGCCAGAGTCGCCGCCGTGCTGGGCGGCACCGTTAACGAGACCGGGCCAGGCAATGCCCAGCGCAAGGGGCCCGGAGGAGCGCGGAAAGCCGCCCAGGAGGCCTCCCCGCCCCCACAGCCGGTCGCGGCGGAGCTGGCCCCGTCCCTGGAGTTTCTGAACCGGGAACTGGAGGCCGAGATCCGGGCGGGCAGACTGATAGTGAAGCTGGAGGCGCGCGGGCTGGTGGTCACGCTGCCTCAGGCCACCTACTTCCCCTCGGGGCGGGATGTGATCGACCCGGCCACGTTTCCGGTCATCGCCAAGTTGGCGCAGGTGATCCAAAGGTTGCCCAACCAGGTCAGGTTGGAAGGTCACACGGATTCGGTACCCATTCACAACGCGAGGTTTCGCAGCAACTGGGACCTCTCGGCAGCGCGCAGCATCGCCATGCTGGAGCTGCTGGCCACCCGCTACGGGGTGCCCAGGGAGAGACTGGCGATCGCCGGCTACGCGGACAACGTTCCGGCCACCACCAATGAGACCGCGGAGGGCCGCGCGCGGAACCGCCGGGTGGATCTGGTGATTGTCAACAGGGCCGGCCTGGCCACCGAGCCGGTAGCGGCGGCACAGCCGGGGCAGCCCGCAGCCGGCGGGCACGGGCCGTAGGATCGGCCCTCCAAATGCATGAGGGTTGGCTGATAAAGCCCGTTCTGCGGGCCCAACCGACGAATATATGCCGGACCTGATAACCACCTACTTCGGGAGCGTCTCCTACCAGCCGGAATGCGTAGTTGAGTTTCCGCTAGGGCTTCCGGGCTTCGACGAGGAGCGCCGATTCCTGCTGATAGAGCAGGCGCTCAACAAGCCGGTCGTCTTCCTCCAAAGCCTTTCCCGGCCCGAGTTGTGCTTTATCACCTTGCCCGTCACCCTGATCTGCGGGACCTACGAACTCCGTTTGAGTCCCGAGGACCTGGAGACGCTGGGTTTGGACAGGATGCCCGCCTCGGCCGGGGGCCCCGAGGTCGTGAGTCTGGCCATCGTCACCTTCACCGAGGGCGGGCCGCCCACTGCCAATCTCTTGTCCCCGATTGTGATCAACTGGCGGCGGCGCGTCGGCATCCAGGCAGTGCCGGCCGACGCACCCTACTCCCATCAGCACCCCCTGTTCACAGGCACCCGGGAGGTCCCGTGCTCGTGATTCGTCGCCGGCCCGGGCAATCGGTGCTGATCGGGGAGGAGATTGAAATCGAGATCATCGAGGCCGGTCCCGCCAGGGTGAAGCTAGGGATCACGGCGCCGAAACAGATCCTCGTGCTGCGCAAGGAGATCCGCATCACCCGCCAGCAGAACCTGAACGCCGCCCAGGGCGTCTCCCAGGAGGCCGTGCGGAAGCTGGCGGAGAAGCTGCGGCCGGCGGCAGCCAGTGCCGAGCGCCAACAAACAGACAGCCGGCAAGAAAGCGGCGGGGCCTGATCCGTGCCGGCGGCCCTTGATACGCTCAGCGAGGCGCTCAAATGCCACAAGGAAGGCCGCTTGGCCGAGGCCGAGGGTCTTTACCGCACGGTCCCGCCCGGGGACCCCTGCTACCCGGATGCTTTGCATTTGTTGGGACTGCTCGCCTCGGCGGGCGGGCGGACGCAAGAGGCGCTGGCGCTTCTGGGCGAGGCGGTTCGGCTCCGACCCGAGGTGGCTCCGTTTCATAACAGCCTGGGCAGGGCGCTCGACTCGCTGGGAATGCATTGTGAGGCCGGCTTGTGCTTCACGCAAGCCCTGGCGTGCAAGCCCAATTACGTCGAGGCGCAGGTCAACTTCGGCAACGCCCTCCATGCTCTGGGCTTGCTTGAGGAGGCCCTGGTCCAGTATGAAGCGGCGCTCGCAAGCCAGCCGGAATGCGTCGAGGCGCTCTTCAACAAGGCGGCGGCCTTGTCGGGCCTGGAACGATTCGAGCAGGCCGAAGCGGTGGCGTGGGAGGCTCTCCGCAGGAAGCCGGAGGCCGCCGAGCCCTGGAACGTGCTGTCGGTCGTCCACTTCGCCCGGCACCGCTTCTTGGATGCCGAGCAGTGCGCGCGGCGCAGCGTCGGCCTGCGCCCGGACTGCGCCGAAAGCTGGAACAACCTCGGCAACGCGCTGCAAGAGCAGGACCGCATGGAGGAGGCCGAGGCCTGCTATCGCGCCGCCCTGAGGATCAGCCCGCACCTGGCCGAGGCGCACTACAACCTGGGCAACGCCCGCCGCCGCGTCTTGAGGCTGCCGGAGGCGCGTGCCTGCTACGAGGAGGCGATCCGGCTCAATCCCGGCCACATCAAAGCGCACTGGAACCTGTCGCTCACACTGCTGCTGGCGGGTGAACTCGAGCGTGGCTGGGAGGAATTCGAATGGCGCTGGAGGAACCCGAAGACGCCGCCGCGCCGCTTCCGGCAGCCGCCGTGGGACGGCTCGCCGCTGGAGGGCCGCACCATCCTGCTGCACGCGGAACAGGGACTCGGTGACACGATTCAGTTCATACGCTACGCGGACCTGGTCAAGAGAGCCGGCGCTGCGGTCGTGGTGGAATGCCCGGCCAGACTCGCGCCGCTGGTGGCCACGGCGCCGGGTGTCGACCGGGTGGTCGGGGCTGGCACGCCCCTGCCTGAATTCGACGTCCATGCTCCTCTGATGAGCTTGCCGCGGCTTGTTCGCACGACGCTCTCCAGCGTCCCCGCCCGGGTCCCCTACCTTGCCGTGGAGGAAGAACGCCGGCAACGCTGGCGGGAACGCATGGCGCACGAGCGCGAGCTCCGGGTGGGACTCGCCTGGAAGGGGAATCCGCTACAACCCGACGACCGGTTTCGCTCCGTTTCATGGGAGACCCTGGCGCCTCTGACGGCGGTCAGCGGAGTGACCTGGTTCAGTCTGCAATACGGGGAGCGCCCCGGCCCGTCCCAAGGAGGCCCGCTCGTGGATCTCGGGCCCGAGACGGAGGACCTAAGGGACGCCGCGGCCGCTATCGAGCAGCTGGACCTGGTGATCTCGGTGGACAGCGCCATGGCGCACCTGGCGGGCGCGCTCGGCCGGCCCGTCTGGGTGCTGCTCGCCCACCTCCCGGACTGGCGCTGGCTGCTCGGCCGCCAAACGACGCCGTGGTACCCGACCGCGCGCCTGTTCCGGCAGCCCAGGAGGGGAGATTGGGAATCTGTGATCGCCGACGCAGGCGAAGCCCTTATTGAGGATCGCTCGAAAGGCCGGTCAGCAAACCGATATGCCTCCTGACGGCTGAGAGATCAGCCGCCCGGCAGGACGCCGGGAATTCACAAACAAGGACGTGATACGCAATGGCTGTTTCGATTCAGACTAACGTCAATTCAATCGTGGCACAGGAGAATCTCCGTGTCACCGGCGAGTTTCAGAGCAAGACCATCCAGCGGCTGACCTCCGGCTATCGCATCAACTCATCGGGCGACGACGCGGCGGGCCTGGCCGTTGCCAACAAGTTCCGCAGCGACATCGCGGAACTCACGCAGGGCGTCCGCAACGCCAATGACGGCATCAGCGTGCTGCAACTGGTCGACGGCGGCCTCAACAACATCTCCAAGCTGATCGACCGCATGAAGACCCTGGCCAGCCAGTCGGCTTCGGGCACTTTCACCGGCAACCGCACCACGCTGAACAACGAGTACCAGGCGCTCCTGGCCGAAATCAACCGGCAGGCCTCCAACATCGGACTGGTAAGCGGCGGAGCCAACAACAAGGTGCTGGACATCTACATCGGCGGCGGCAGCACGCAGGCCAACGCGGGTGTTTCGGTCGACCTGAGCGGCGCCGCCAACCAAGCGGACACCACCGCCCTGGGCTTGGCCAACACCGCCATTTCCGGGGGCGGCACGGCGCTGACCGGCAACAGCATCCGCCTGGACAACCCGGCCCTGACCTTCCTGGCCGGCAGCAATACCCAGGCGTTCACTTTCCACATCTACAACGGCTCCGGCGCGGCCGACGTCACCGTGACGGTCACCGGTACGGCCTCCGGCCTCAGCGGGACGGATGTGATCAACCAGCTGAACACCGGCCTGGCGAACTACGGCATTTCGGCCTCCATAGTGGGTTCGGGGACGGACGTCGGCGAGCTGCAGTTCGGCGGATCCCGGGCGTTCGTGGTGGAAGCCGGGACCGAGACGGGCGGCACAGCGGCGGCGACGGCGACCAGTTCCGCCGTGAACGAAGGCAACTACCGCTTCGCTCAGACGGTGGCCGGGATTACCGACCACACCGTAGACGAAGTCGTCACTCTCACCAACGCCAGCGGCTCGGTCAATATCACCTTCGCGGCCAACGGCGCCAACCTCGCCTTGGCCATGGCAGCCATCAACGACCAGGCGGCAGCCATCGGCATCTACGCCGTCGAGGACGCGGCCGGAACGGGCTTCTCTCTTCAGAGCAACAATGCGTTCACGATTCTGAAGAGCGTGGCCGCCACCACGGGCTCGGTCTTCAGCGGCGGCGTGGGTGCCAAGACCGTTACCGCTCCTTCCTCGGGCGCCAGTTCCACCGCCAACGCGCTCGCGGCCATCACGGCCCTCACATCCGCAGTGACCACGCTCGGCTCCTTGCAGGGCCGGGTCGGCACCGGGCAGAACAAGCTGTACTACGCCATTCAGCTGGCGCAATCGCAGATCGCCAGCTTTTCGGCAGCCGAGGCGCGCATCCGCGACGCGGACATCGCAGCCGAGGCGGCCAACCTGACCAAAGTACAGGTCCTGGAGCAGGCCTCTCTGGCCGCCATGGCCCAGGCGAACGCTTCACCGCAAGCGGTCCTGGCGCTGCTGCGGGGCTAGGCATTAGGGATTCGGGGCTAGGAGAGCAATCCTAGCCCCGGTTTCTGACATGAGCACCAGCGGCGGCAGCACAATCTTCAGCGGCACCAGCCGCTACTCGAGCGACTTTCAGCAGATCATCGACCGGGCGGTGGCCATCGCCTTCCTGCCCAAGTCGCAGATGGAGAACACCAAGAGCACGCTAAGCGCCCAGAGCACGGCGCTCGGCACGCTCGATGCCAAGTTCGAAGCCCTGCAGAATTCCATCGCCAGTCTGGGCGCTGCCAGGGCTTCCTACAGCACATCTACCAGCGACGGGTCCGTGGCCAGCGCCAGTGTCTCCGACGGCGCCCTGGCCGGCGTCTATCAGATCGAGGTGGTGAATCTGGGGTCCTATACCTCCTCGATGAGCATCGACGGCCTGAGCCAGGTGGCCGACCCCTACAAGGAAAGCGTCAGCACTTCCGCTTCGTTCACGCTGACGGTGAACGGGGATGAGTACACGATTGCGCCTTCAGGCTCTTCGCTGGTCGAACTGGCGGAGGCCATCAACGCAAGCGGCGCGGCGGTGGAGGCGACCATCGTGAATATCGGTTCGCCGACGGCGCCCGACTTCCGGCTCAGCTTGCGCAGCACCGCGCTCGGCGCGGTCGCCATCCAGCTCAACGACGGCTCCACCGATCTGCTGGACACGATCTCCACGGGAACGCTTGCCGAATACAGAGTCAACGGCCAGCCGGCATCGGTGATCACCAGCGACTCGCGCACGGTGACGATCGCCCCCCACCTGACGGCGAACCTTCTGAAGGAAGGCACAACCCAGGTCACGGTTTCGCACAACCTGGCCTCGGTGACCAACGCGTTCTCGTCGCTGGTGTCGGCTTACAACGCGGCTGTCGACGAACTGGACAAGCACCGGGGCAAGGATGCCGGAGCGCTGGCGGGCTCTTCGTTGGTGCATACTCTCTCGCGGTCGCTGCGGGACCTGGTCACCTACGACTCGGGCACAGGCGGCATCTCCTCGCTCACCTCGCTGGGTCTGGAGTATGACGACAAGGGCAAGCTCTCCCTCGACATGACCGCCTTCAGCGCAGCGACTACGGGCCAGTGGGAGGCTCTAAACGCCTTCTTGGGCCAGAGCGACGGCGACGGGTTCCTGAAGTACGCCACCGACGTGATGAATGGCCTGGAGAATTCCACCGACGGCGTCATTGAAACGGCCATCAGCTCTCTGAAGGATCAGATATCCTGGCAGGAAACCCGTATCGAGCAGGAGCAGGACCGGATCGACCAGCTTGAGGAGAACCTGATCGCCCGCATGTCGGCCGCCGACGCCTTGATCGCGTCCCTGGAGCAGCAGGTCACCTACATCACCGGGCTGTTCGAGTCCATGCGCAGCCTGCGGGAGAACCAGTGACGGCGTCGCTCGATGAGGCCCGCCTCCGGTTGCAGCACGCCATAAGCAGCGGCTCCTATTCGCAGGCCCAGGAGTGCCTTGAGGCCTACGGCCAGGCGGTCAGCGCCGCGCTGGCCGAAGAGGGGCGCTCCACCGAGTGGCGCAGGCAGGCCGCGCGCGAGGCCCTGGATCTGCTGCGGTGGGGCGGGCGGGCCGCGCGCGCCGGGCGGGCTCACACGCAGAAGGAGCTGGCGCGGATTGCCTCCAGCCGCCCCTATCGGAACCGGCTTCAGGCCTCCGCAGGGAAGATACAGCTCGTGGGGTAGGAAGCCGACAAGACTCTGCCTGTGGCGAAATCGCGTCGCCTGACGGCGCCGCATCTCCCTCAAATCAGACGCCTTGCCTGTGGTATGGCACGTGCGTGAAGTGCCGGTATCATGCTGGACCGGATCGCCTCCCGCCTGGAGCAGTACATGGACCTCCTCAGCCTCCGCCAGAAGCTGGTGGCCTCCAACATCGCCAACGCCGATACCCCCGGCTACAAGACCCGGGACCTCGACTTTCAGGCCGAGTTTCGGAACATGATCGAAGGAGGCTCCCCTCACACGGTTGAAGTCGCCGGCCTGAAGACCAAGAACGATGGCAACAACGTGAGCCTGGACCGCGAGGCCCGGCTGCTCGCGGAAAATGCCCTGCGGTTCTCGGTGGCATCCAACCTGCTACGGGCGGAGATCCGCGCGGTCAAGTCCGCCATCCAAGAGGGGAGATCCGCATGAGCCTGTTCTCCGTGCTGTCGGTCAACGCATCCGGCATGGCGGCGCAGCGCGCGCGCGCCGAGCTGCTGGTGGAGAATCTGGCCAACGCCGAGACGACGCGCACGCCGGAGGGGGGACCCTACCGGCGCAAGGACGTCGTGTTCGAGGCGCGCCCCGTGGAGAGCCCGTTCGCCTCGGTCTTCGCTGCGCTCACTTCCGCCGGCGTCAATGGAGTCGCCGTGCGCGAAGTCGTGGTCGATACGCGGGAGCCGGAGAAACGGTACCTGCCCGGTCATCCCGACGCCGATGCGGAGGGTTACGTCGCCTTTCCGCGGGTCAATCCGGCAGAGGACATGGTGGACTTGATGGGCGCGACAAGGAACTACCAGGCCAATGTCGCGGCCATGACCGCCATCAAGGACATGATTCAGCGCTCACTCGACCTGCTGCGATGAGCTAGGGACCGAATATGCCGACCGTCTCTCCCATACGAAGCATTCCCCTCGCCGAACCGGCCCAGGTGTCGCCGGGCGCATCCAAGCAGGCCGGTTTTCGCGATCTGCTGGAAGGCGCCATCGAAAGTGTGGAGAAGCACCGGCGCGACGCCACCCAGGCGGTCGAGAGCTTCCTGGCCGGCGAGGGCGGCGAACTGCACACCACAGTGCTGGCCGCCCAGCGCGCCGAGTTGGCGCTCGAGCTGTTCCTTCAGACCCGCAACAAGGTGGTGCAGGCGTACCAGGAGATCATGCGGATGCAGGTCTAGGCTTCGGCTGGAGCCGGGCCCCGTCCGAGGCGCGACGAAGCCGCAATGAAGAGACTACTCGGCAATCTTTCGACCGGCCAGATCCTGACCATCCTGCTGGTGGTGGGGGCCGTGGGAACGGGCCTTTACTACTTCACTCGCTGGAGGCGGGAGAGCGATTTCCGGCCCCTGTACGCCAACCTTGAGGCCGAGGACGCCGGGGCGGTCGTCGAGCGCCTCAAGCAAAGCGGCTCCGCTTACCGGCTGTCGGCCGACGGGCGGACCGTGATGGTGCCGTCGGCCGAAGTGGCGGAGCTGAGGCTCAGCCTGGCCTCGGAAGGCGTGCCCCGCAACGGCCGCATCGGCTATGAGCTGTTCGACAAAACCAATTTCGGCGCCACCGAGTTCGCCGAACAGGTCAACTACCGCCGGGCGCTGGAGGGAGAGTTGGAGCGGTCGGTTGCCTCCCTGGCGGCGGTGGAGCAGGCCCGTGTTCATCTCACCTTTCCAAAAGACTCGGTGTTTCTGGAGGCCCGCCAGCCGGCCAAGGCCAGCGTGCTGGTGAAGCTGAGGCCGGGCCACCGGCTGGCGCCGCAGAACGTGAGTGCGATCAGCCACCTCGTATCGAGCGCGGTGGAGAACCTGGCGCCGGAGGCGGTCTCCGTGCTGGACATGCAGGGGAATCTGTTCAATCGCCCGCGGCTCGCGCAATCGGCCGACGGGGAGCCGCCGTCGGAGGCCACGCTGGCGTTCCGCCAAGCGGTGGAGCGCGATCTGGTGGCCAAGATCGCGATGACACTGGAGCCGTTGGTGGGCGCCGACAAGTTCCGGGCCAGCGCCGCGGTGGAGTGCGACTTCTCCAGCGGCGAGCAGAGCGAGGAGAGCTTCGATCCGGCGCGCTCGGTGATGCTGGCGTCACAGAAGACGGAGGAATCGACCGGGACCGCGTCTTCGGCCGGAGTGCCGGGCACGGCCTCCAACCTGCCGCGCCCCACTTCGCAACCCGCTTCCGCCTCGGGGGGGGTGTTCCGGCAGACCGAGAACATCACCTATCAGTCCAGCCGCACCGTCCGCCGGGTCAAGCTTCCTCAAGGGACCCTGAAGCGTATGTCGGTGGCTGTGTTGGTGGACCATGACCGGAAATGGACCCAGGCGGGCAAGACCAGGAAGGCAGTTGTCGAGCCGCCTTCGCCCGAGAAGCTGAAGGCGATACGGGATCTGGTTGCGGGCGCCGTCGGCTTGAATACCGAGCGCGGCGACCAACTCATCGTGGAGAGCCTGCCCTTCGAGTCTGATCCGGTGCTGGAGGAGACCGGCGAGCCGGCCGCTCCCAAGGCGGCGCCGCGCACGGCGCTGCCGGCCTGGATCGAGAAGCTGGGCGGGGAGAAAGTGCTGGTCCTTGGGGGGGTGGGGGCTGGCGTTTTGCTGCTGCTCGTCATTGCAGGAGCATTCTGGCTGGCCCGGGGAAAGCGGCAGCGAGTCGTAATCAACGCCCCGGCCGCGCTGCCGCCTGGCGAGCAGGCCGAAAACCCCGCCGCCGCGGCCAATCGGGTGGAGGCGGAACCGGCCCGCTCCGAACTGCCGGCAGGACCTCCCAAGAAGTCTGACGTCGTGGCCAACCGGCTGCGGGAGACGATAAAGAAGGAGCCCGAGGTCTCCGCCCAGATCCTGCGAGGGTGGCTCTCGGACGAAGAACGGTGAGGCGGGTGGGATTGCCGTGATCCTGAATACCCAGAAAACCCCGAGCGCTCTATCCGGCCTGCACAAGGCCGCCATTCTTCTGCTGACCCTGGGAGAGGAGACCAGCGCAGAACTAATGCGCCAGCTCACCGAAGATGAGGTGCAGGCCGTCAGCCGCGAAGTGGCCCGCACAACCTCGGTGAGCCCGGATCAGGCCGAGGCCGTGCTCGAGGAGTTCCAGCAGATGGTGGTCGCCCGCGACTACGTGCTGAAGGGAGGACTCGAACACGCCCGGCGGATGCTGGTGGGAGCTTTCGGCCCGGAGGCCGCCGAGAAGATCCTGTTTCACCTCTCCCGCACGCTGCGCATGGACACCGAGGATTTCACGGCCCTGCAAAAGGCCGATCCGCAACAATTGGCCAAGTTCGTCATGAACGAGCACCCGCAGACCGTCGCGTTGATCGTAAGCCAGCTCAGCAGTTCCCAGGCGGCGGCGCTGCTGATGTCCCTGCCGCCCGACATCCGCTCGGAAGTCACCCTGCGCATGGCCAGCCTGGACCAGATATCGCCGGAGATCATCGGCAAGATCGCTTCGATCGTGCATCAGAGACTGAAGGGGCTGGGGCAGCTCAGCCGCCAATCCTACGGAGGAGTGCGGGCGGTGGCCGAACTGCTGAACCGCCTGGATTCGGGGGTGAGCAAGGAGATCCTGGAAACGATCGGGCAGCAGGATGAAGCCCTGGTTGAGCAGATCCGCCATCTCATGTTCGTTTTCGAGGACCTGCTGCTCATCGACCAGGCAGGGATCAAGGAGTTGCTCGGCAAGGTGGACCGCAAGCTGCTCACGGTGGCGCTCAAAGGCACCAGCGAGCAGCTCAAGAACCACCTGCTCGGCTGCATGTCGCAGCGCGGCAGGGAGATGCTGGTCGAGGACATGGAGGCGCTGGGCCCGATCAAGATCAAGGAGGTCGAGGCGGCCCAGCAGGCGATCATCGCCGTAGTGCGCGAACTGGAATCGCAGGGTGTGATCAGCCTCAAGGAGGCCGCCGGCGAGCAGTATGTCGTCTAAGGTGCTCAAAGCAACCGAGCCGGTCGTGGCTGCCCCGGTGCTTTGGCGGCTCGTTTCCGGCCTGCAACAAGAGCCGGCTCGCGACCTTCCCCCAAGCCAGGGAGCGTCCAAGACCGGCAGTCCGCCGGCCGGAACTGCCGCCGCGGAGGCGCAGATACGCGAGGCATACGAGAAGGGCCTGCGCGAGGGAGAGGCAGCGGCACGGGCCGCCGTCCAGCCCGTCCTGGACCGCCTGGCGCATTCCGTCGACGCGATTGCCGGCCTGCGAGGCCGGGCAAGGCGCGAAGCCGAAGGAGATCTTCTCCGGCTTGCCATCGCCATCGCACGCCGGATTCTACACCGCGAACTGAGCGTGGATCCGGACGCCGTCTCCGGCTTGATCAAGGTCGCCATCGAGAAGCTCCAGACCCAGGAAATCCACCGCGTGCGGGTGCACCCGGACCTGGAGGCCGCTGTCCGGCGCGCCATCGAGGGCCTGGCCGCGGGCCGCAGCGTGCAGGTGGTGGCAGACCGCGGGCGCCTCGCCGGCGACGTCGTGTTTGAGACCGAGCGCGGAAACCTGGACGCCTCCGTGGAAACACAACTTCAGGAGATCGGCCGCGGCCTGGCCGACAGGCTGCGAGGCGGCGCGTGAGACCGGAGGACCGGCTGTCGCTGGACCCCTACGTGGACGATGTCAACAGCATCGAACCGATGCGGTGGGTAGGGGAGGTGGTCGACCTGGTGGGCCTCCTGGTCGAATCACGCGGGCCTGTGGCGGCCATCGGAGATTTCTGCGAAATCCGGGCGTCCGGCGGGCAACGCGTGCGCGCCCAGGTGATCGGCTTCCGCGACGGCCGGGTGCTGTCCATGCCGCTCGAGGAAATCGCGGG
The DNA here is from genome assembly GCA_041946685.1 of Bryobacteraceae bacterium. Classification (GTDB taxonomy): domain Bacteria; phylum Acidobacteriota; class Terriglobia; order Bryobacterales; family Bryobacteraceae; genus JBHGAV01. The sequence goes on from JBHGAV010000001.1 coordinate 69,837, forward strand.
ATTGCAGCCCGGCGACGCGGTCATCGCGCGCAGCGAGGCGGCGCGGGTGGACGTCGGCCCGGGGCTGCTCGGGCGCGTCCTGGACGGCTTCGGCAGGCCCATGGACGGCGGTCCAGACATCGAGGCGGAGCACTCCTACGATCTCTACAAGGCGCCCCCCAATCCCTTGGAGCGCGAGCACATCGTGCATCCTCTGGTCACCGGCATCCGGGCCATCGACAGCCTGCTGCCCATCGGCAAGGGGCAGAGGGTCGGCATCTTCGGCGGCAGCGGGGTGGGCAAGAGCACTCTGCTCGGCGCCATGAGCCGGCACAACTTCGCCGACGTGAGCGTGATCGCCATGGTCGGCGAGCGGAACCGCGAAGTGAGGGCGTTCCTTGATCATGAGCTCGGCCCGGAGGGAATGGAGCACTCCGTGGTCGTTGTGGCCACCTCCGACCGGCCCGCCCCCCTCCGCGTGCGCGCCTGCTTTGTGGCACTGGCCGTGGCCGAGTACTTCCGCGATCAGGGCGCCGACGTGCTCTTGGTGATGGACTCGGTGACCCGGCTGGCGATGGCCCAGCGCGAAATCGGGCTGGCCGCCGGCGAGCCTCCCAGCCAGAAGGGCTATACGCCCTCGGTTTTCAACCTGCTGCCCCGGGTCTTCGAACGGGCCGGCAACTTCCGGCGCGGCTCGATCACCGGCTTCTTCACGGTGCTGGTGGAAGGCGACGATTTCACCGAACCGATCTGCGACGCGGTTCGCGCCATCCTGGACGGGCACATCATTCTCTCGCGCCAATTGGCCGCGGCCGGTCACTACCCAGCCATCGACGTGCTCAATTCGGTGAGCCGCCTCACTTCGGACGTCGCCGCCAAGGAGCAGGTCCGCGCGGCAAGCAAGGTCCGGGAAGCCATGGCCACCTACCAGCAGGCGGAGGACCTGATCCAGCTCGGCGCCTATGTCTCCGGCACCAACCCGCGCCTGGACGCCGTTCTGAGGACGCGGAATGAGCTCGTTGAGTACCTGCGCCAAGAGCCCTCCGCCAAGTCGTCGCTTCAGGACACGCTCACGCGGTTAGAAGCGCTGGCCTCGGCCCTGCCTCAATAGGAGCCCGCGCCAGTGAAAGCGTTCCGTTTCCGGCTGGAAAAGGTGCTCGCCTGGCGGCGCACCGAGTTCGAGGTGGAGCAATACCGGACCCGGCAACTGGCCCAGGAACTGGAGAGGATCGAACTGGCCCGCGCAAAACTGGCCGCCAATCGCACGGCCGCCGAGCAGACGGTGGTGGGTGCGGCTGTCATTCAGGGAGCGGACCTGGCCTCCCACGCGGCCTACCTGGAGAGACTGAACCGGTTGGCCGAAAAGCTCCAGCGTCAGCGCAAAGAGCAGGAGCAGCGCCTCAGCGAGCAGCACCAGCGGCTCATGGAGGCCCGCCGGCGCGTGCGGCTGCTGGAGCGCCTCCGGGTGCGCCGGCAGGAGGAGTGGCAGGCGGAGTTCAACCGCGAACTGGAGGACTTCGCGGCCGAGAGCCACCTGGCCCGCTGGGAACCGCACAAACGCTAGTCATCCAATTGCGCCGCAAGTCGCCGCACAGGCGCCGATAAGCTCCGCGTGGACAGGTTCCTGCGTGACGGCGAGAGCGTGCTGGAGGCGGCGCGGCAGGGCGGCGAGGCCGGGGCGCTGGCCATCCTGATCGGCCGTGACGGCTCGCTGCGCGGCGTGCCCGGCTGGGGGTGGACGCTGGAGGCGCTTCAGGCCGAACATGGCGCGCGCGCCGTGTACCGGGTGAGCCGGACGGGAGCAAAGCTGCGTGTCGAAGGCAGGAGCGGCGCCCGCTCGCTCATACTGGAGGAGGAAACCGCCCCGGCCGCGGGCCGGGCTGGACTCGCCCATCGCCCCCTTGCTCTGCTACCCTGATAGCTTCAGCGAGGACATCGATCCATGACCCGATTGTTTTACGGTTTGATGATAGCAGGAGCCATGTTTGCACAAACATCCATTCCCCAGGCCACGCCGGAGCAAGCCAAGGGGCGCAAGAACGGCCTGTACGCGGTTCTCAACACCTCCATGGGAGCCATCACTTGCCAATTGTACGAGAAGGAGTCTCCCGAGACGGTGAAGAGCTTCGTCTCGCTGGCACTGGGCACCAAGCAGTGGAGGGACCCACGGACAAGAGAGGTCAAGACGACGCCGCTTTACAGCGGCACCATCTTTCACCGGGTCATCCCGCAGTTCATGATCCAGGGCGGCGATCCAATGGGTACGGGCACCGGAGACGGCGGCTTCACCCTCCCCGACGAGTGGACCCGCTCCGGCCTGGAGTTCAACATCGCCGGGCGCTTGGCCATGGCCAATGCGGGGCCGAAGACGACGAGCACGCAGTTCTTCATCACCGAGGTGCCCACCGAGTACCTGAACCAGAAGCACACGATCTTCGGGCAGGTGGTGGACGGCTTTAATCTGGTGGGCAAGATCGCCCGGGTTCCGCGCGACGCCAACGACAAGCCGAAGACGCCGGTGGTTCTCCAGAACATCACGGTCTTCCGTGTGGGCGAGGAGCCGGGCCAGGGCAAGTAGGATTCCCGCCGCGCCCTCTCAGGGGGCGGATTCGTCCGGGGAAGCGTCGATTCGCGCCAGGATGCGGTTGACATAATCCACGGTCTCCCGGATCGCCGGCACGCCGCCCGACTCGTCCACGCGCGAAGGGCCCGCATTGTACGCGCCGAGCGCCAGCGCCACATCCCCGCCGTAGCGGACGAGCAACTGCTTGAGCAGCTTGGCCCCTGCGTCCACGTTCTCCTTGGGATCGAACGGGTCCTCGACGTCGAGACCGGCGACGGTGGCGGGCATCAACTGCATGAGCCCAAGCGCCCCTTTTCTGGACACGGCGCAGGGGAATGCCGAGGATTCCCTCTCAATGACAGCCCTCAGAAGCGTCGTGGCCAGTCCCTCCCGCGCACCTGCATCTTCAATCAGGGCCGCCAGTTGAGCTTCCGGAAGGGCCTCACAGCCGCGAATTCCCACAGCCGGCGATAGAGGCTGGACCAGTGACAGGGGGGAGCTCACAGGAAATGCCGACTCCCTCTGACGGAGCACAGCCGCCTGCATCGCCTCTGCCGCAGCACGCTGCCTCGCCAGGGAAGTCTTCATCAAGGCAACGCTTTGGCGCTGCGTTTCGGCGGCTTGTCGCGCCGGGTCGGCGCCCCAGCAGGGCGCCAGCAACAGCAATATGCACGTCGCCCTCACAATTGTGCTGATCGGCTCAAGACGGCCCCTCTCGAGAGTTTCAAACTTTTTCATCTGACACCGATGAGAAGGACGAGGGAAGGTTCCTGGGTTGCGGACTTCCCCGAGGAGTAGCTATGGAGATTGCCCCGTTGCAGAGGCCCGGACCCGTTCTCGCGGCCCAGACGGCGCCCGTTGACACGCAAAGGGCGGCAGAGAACCGGGAAATCATCCAGGCGGTCAAGGCTGTGAACGCCGCAGAGTTGTACGGCTCCAACAGTGAACTCACGTTCCTGGTGGACAGGATGACACAGCGTCCCGTGATCCGCCTGGTGGACAAAGAAACCAGGGATGTCATCCGGCAGATCCCTCCGGAGTATGTGCTGCGAATGGCGGAACAGCTCAACCACAACTCGGAGTGGTGACCGGTAACTCGGCTCGACGAATCGCGTGTGTCCGTCGATGAGTGCCTCAGGAGGTAGAACGATGGCCGCGAGTGCTTACGACGCGTATCTGGAGAGCCGGGTTCTCTCGGCGGACCCGCTGGAGCTGGTAAGAATCCTCTACCGCGTCGCCATCGACCGGATTCGCGAAGCCCGCGAGTACCTCGAGAAAGGCGATATCGCAGGGCGCTCCAAGGCCATCTCGGTCGCCTCGCAGGCCCTGACCGAACTGCGCACTTCCCTCGACCACGAACAAGGCGGCGAGGTGAGCCGCCGCCTGGCGCAACTCTATGACTACATCCAGTGGCGGCTGGTGGACGCGAACTATCACCAGGCCGCCGGGCCGCTTGACGAAGTGCTGGGGTTGTTGACGACATTATCGGAAGCCTGGAACAGCATCCGGATCGAGCCGCCGCCCGTGGCCAGGCCGGCAGCTGAGCCTCACTATCTGGAGGAGCAGCCAGCAGGCGTGGAATACGCCTCCCACGGCTGGAGCGCTTGATTCACCGCCGCTCCAGTCCGGCGACGATCAGGCCCGCCAAGCCGAGTCCTCCCCGCGCGGCCAGCGCCCCCGCAAACTGCTCCTCGGCCAGTTCCATGGCCGAGGCCGCGGACTGATCCTCACCCGCTCCGAGCCATCCCTCCGAATCCCCCCGGGCCGCCCGAAGAAGCTCCGTGATCAGCAGAGCTTCGAACTGCTTGGCCGCGTCGGCCAGCGCCGCAGGGTTCTCCCCACTGTTCTCGCCGCGCCCGGGCCGCGTCGTTTGGGCTGCCTGGCTCACAGCGGCTCCCGCAATCGCTCCGATTCCCCCCATCTCAGATCACCTCCAGCTCCGCTTCCAGCGCGCCGGCGCCGTGCAGGCTCTGCAAAATGGCGATCACGTCCCGGGGCGTCGCGCCGATGGAGGACAGGGCCCGCACCAATTCCTCGACCGTCGCGCCTTCCTTCAAGACAAGGTTTCTCGTCTTCTCCTCCTTGATTCCGACGCCGACCTGCGGGACGACTTCGGTGGTGCCGGAAGAGAGCGGCGAGGGCTGGCTGACGGCGAACGTCGTCTGGATCTCGACCGTCAGGTTGCCGTGCATGACGGCAACCGGCGAGATACGGACTTCCCTGCCCATCGCGATGGTGCCCGTGCGCTCGTTCACGACCACCCTGGCGGGGCGGTCCGTGTCCACGCTGATTTTCTCGAGTTCCGCGATGAAATCGGCCGAGCGCGACAGGTAGTCCTCGGGTAGATCCACGCTCACCAGCGCCGAGTTCTCCGCCCGCGCCAGGGTCTTGCCGGCGGCCGGGGAAAATCGCTTGTTCACCGCCTCGGCGACCCGGGCTGCGGTGGTGAAGTCCGACTGGCGCAGTTGAAGCCGGATCTGTTTACCGGGAACCACCGAGGGAGCGGTGCGCTCCACGATGGCGCCCCCCGGCACGCGTCCCACGGTGGGGTGGTTGACGGTCTGGCTGGTTCCTCCACGGCCCGCCACAAACCCTCCCGTAACCACCGGACCCTGCGCCACGGCGTAGACCTGCCCGTCCGCTCCCCGCAGGCTCGTCAGCAGCAGCAATCCGCCTTGCAGGTTGGAGGCGTCCCCGATCGCGGCTGCCGTTACATCAATCCTCGTGCCGGACTGCGCGAAGGGCGGCAGGGTGGCAGTGACCATCACCGCAGCCGTGTTGTTCACTCGAATGGCCGTGGGGGAGACCGACACGCCCATCCTCTCGAGCATGTTGGTCAGGCTCTGCGCCGAGAAGACCGTCTGCCTCCGGTCGCCGGTGCCCGCCAGACCTACCACCAGCCCGTACCCGATCAACTGGTTCTCCCGCACTCCCTCCAGCGCGGCTAGTTCCTTCAGCCGGGTGGCGCCCCCGGCAGTGGCTGCGCCCGCCGCCAGCCAGGCCGCCAGGACATAAGAGGACATCCGCATGGCCGATTCTCAGAACGGAAGCAGCCCCAGCAGCAACCTGTACAAAAAGAACGGCCGCCGCACGGCGTCTCCCACGACTCCCTTTCCGTTGATGCGAACTTCCAGATAGGCCACCCGGTCAGACTGCACCACGTTGCCGGGGGTCAGGTCGGAGGGACGCACCACCCCCCGCACCGTCACCACCTGCTGCTCGGCGTTGACCTGGACGGTCTTGGTCCCCTCGACCACCAGCGCGCCGTTGGGCAGAACCCGGGTCACGCGCGCGGAGAGGGTTGTGCTCAACACGGTCTCGCGGCTGGTCGAGCCTTCTCCACTCAGTTGCGAGTCGCCCGAGAGCTTGGCCAGATTGGCCAGCGGCCCGGCCGCGCGGGTCACCCCTCCCAGGGCGCCGACCGAGTTGGATGCGCTCGATGCGCGCGCCGACTTGGTCGAACCCTTAGCCACCGCCGAGGCCCTCTCCACGACCAGAATCGTGACCAGATCGTTTTCCTGGCTGGCCCTGAGGTCCCTGGCCATGTCCGACAGGCGGCCCGATGCCGACCAAACCGAGCCCGGCGCGACCGCGTCCCCCGCCTCAGAGGCTTTCCCCTCGGCCTGCAGAAGGTAGCGTTCCAGCGCCGAGTTCTGCGGCGCAGGCTTGTCGGACGCCGAAGGCGCCAGCACGGCTGCCGCCGCCAGGGCGGCGCCCGTCAGGATCGCTTTGTACGCGATTGTCATCGCTCCCTGCCTTCATCGATGGCCACCGCCACCGAACCCTTGCCCTGGACCCGCGCCCGGAAGCTCCTGCCACTGGAGAGATTCCGCACGACCACGGTGTCACCGCGGCTGCCGGAGGACTCGGCGCGCCCTGAGATTTCGACAGTGGCAAGCCCGCTGGCCGCCTGGACCCGCACCGTGTCGCCGCGCTCCACTTCCTTTGGCTCCGCCAGGATGCTCAGTGGCACTTCGGCCCCCGCCCTCACCGGGCGGCGCAGGACACGTCCGGCCACCTGTTCGATGGAACTGGCCGACGTGTTTGCCGGAAGGAAGCCCTCACTCGATTCCAGTCTCAACTGGCCGGCTTCGACCACCGCTCCCGCGGCCAGATCCACACGAGCCAGGACTCTTGCTGTCCTTACCGCGATCCTGACCCTGGCCCAAACCGGGTATCGCCGCCGGGGGGCGTATTCGACGTACCCCTTCCACAACACCGGCCCTCCGGGCGTCTTCAAGGGGGGCCTGCGCAACCCGGAGAGAGGGAACCGGAGTTCGCCCCTCGGAACGGGAAAACTGGAGAACTCGATTACCTCGATGCGGGCGCCCGCTTCGGGAAGCGAAGCCCGCATCGAGGCGATCAACCGCTCTTGTGTCAGCGGCTCCAGGGAGCGAACAACGCAGATCTCAGTGCCATTCTCCAGGGGCAGATCCCCCGGAGCGGCCAGCCGTTTCAATTCGGCCGCGCGGAGGATTCGACGCGATCCGGGGGCGGGCGCGTAGCCGAGAGGCGTCTCGGGGGGGAGGGCCGCCAGCGCGGCGCTGGCCGGCGCCAAATCTTTCGCCACAATCCTGTCGGAGTCCACCGGCAGGCATCCTGTCATCGAAAGCGCCACGAGTAACGGTCCGATCATCTGGTCAGATTATTGATCTGTTGATACATCTCGTCGGCGGCTTTGACTACCTTGGAGTTGGCCTCATAGGCTCGCTGGCTCACGATGAGGTTGATGAACTCCTCGACCACGCTGACGTTGCTCTGCTCCAGGTAGCCTTGGAGCAGCGACCCGATCCCCTCCTGCCCGCCCGGGATCCCCACGGTCGGGTCGCCCGAAGCGTCGGTGGGCAGGTAGAGGTTCCGCCCGATGCTGTTCAGCCCCGCCGGATTCTGGAAATCAGCGAGTTGGATCTGGCCCCCCAGTTGAGCGGCCGTCTGGCCCGGCTGCGTGTAGCTTACCGTGCCGTCGGTGGCGATGTGGACGGCCTGCGCGTCGGGCGGAATGGTGATCTGAGGCTCGAGGGGATCGCCGTCGCTTGTCACTACGTTGCCGTCGCGGTCCAGGTGGAACGAGCCCGCCCGCGTATAGGCGATCTCGCCGCTCGCCAGCCGCACCTGGAAGAAGCCCCGCCCCTGGATGACCAGGTCCAGCGGGTTGGTGGTAGCCGCGAAATTGCCCTGAGAGAAGACGATTTCGTTGGAAGCGGCCCTGGTTCCCAGCCCGAGTTGCAGGCCTGTCGGCACGACCGTCTGCTGTCCCGCCGAGGCGCCCGGAGTGACCAGGTCCTGGTAGAGCAGGTCCTGAAACTGCGCGCGGCGCACCTTGTAGCCCACCGTGTTGGCGTTGGCCAGGTTGTGGGCGATGTTGTCCACGTTCATCTGTTGCGCCGTCATTCCGCTGGCGGCGCTGTAAAGCGCTCTGATCATATTGATTCCCTCCCCGGCAGCCCGCGCGGCTCAGGACCCTACGCGGGCCACTTCCTCCACCGCCCGGCGGTTCATGTCCGCCCCAAGCGTGATGGCCCTCTGCAACATCTCAAACTGCCGGATCACATTTACCAGGCGTACCGCTCCTTCCGCCGACGCCACGTTGGAGCTCTCCAGCCTGCCCTGCCGGACTTCGAAGCCTGTCGCTGCTACGGGCGCCGCGCCGGAGCGCGAAGCGAAGTAGTTCGATCCCTGCTTGCTCAGCGCGGACAGCTCCTGGAAATCGACGATCTCCAACTGACCGAGCACGGCGCCGTCTTGCCGCACAACGCCTTCACGGGAGACCTCGATCGGGCTGGAGGACGTGGTTTGAAGCAGGCCCCCGCCCACAAGGCGCACGGTGTACCCCTCCATGGTCGTCACCGCCCCCGTAGCCGAGAGCTGGAAGCTGCCGTTGCGGGTGTAGAGAGGCCCCGCCGGGCCGTTCACCGAGAAGAAGCCACGGCCGGATATGGCCAGATCCAGCGGGTTGCCGGTCGTAAGAAGGGTCCCTTGAGAGAAGTCCGTCCATTGCCTCTCGATAACGGGCAGGGTCGCCGCCTGCCCCCCCGGCAGGGCGGATGGGCGCGCCTCCGCTGAGATGTAGAGACCGTAGAACTCACGGTCGCCTTTGTATCCCGCCGTGGCCGTGTTGGCCAGGTTGTTGGCCAGCATGTCCAATGATTCCATTCGCGCCCTCAGGCCGCTGGCTGCGGCGATGCTGATTGGGTCCATTGCGTTTCCCGCCGTGGTTCATCGAGCAAGCGTCGGACCGAACGAGGAGGGGCGGGCAAATTCCTGAAACGGCTGCGTTGGACGCCGATAAGGAGGGCAGGACGGAGTGCGCTGAAAAGGCAATCTCCTGCCGATACCCTCTTCGCGGCAACTTCTTGACGCGGTGCCCTCCTCCTAACTGCTTGAGCCGACGCCCCTACGGAATGGCTGCTCGTCTGCACAAGAGCAGGCGTGACCACCGCGGTTGTCAACCTCCTGGCGGCACTCTCGCCGGCTCCGTCCGGCTCTGAAGGCGGCCCGGCGCCAAGCCCCGAGTCCGCCGGCGACCAGCCGGCCTTGGCCTGGATCGATGCGCTGGGGGATTGCTTCCAGCCGGATCTTCTGGGTGTTGCACAATCGACGGGACTGCCCGCGGCCCCCGCCGTGGTTTTGACGCTGCCGGCTTCTCTTTCCTGTGGGGTCCGCGGTGTGCCGGTCCAGCGCGCGCCTGAAGTCAAGCAGGAAGGCGAAGAAGGAGCGGAGCCACCTCCACTGGCAGTTCCCGTTCTGCCAGCGCCGCTGGTGGATACTCCGGAGAAACTCGAGCTTGGCTTGGCCGGGACCGTCCTTCTCACCCGAGGCGCGCCGGAGGTCTCCCCCGTGCAGGACTCGGCCTCCGGCAGCTTGCCAGCCGCCACCGAGGAGGTACCCGCGCCGCGGGAAAGCCCCGCCCGGCAGGGCACGGGGGGAAATGACAGTGATCGGGCTACCCGCGCCCAGGTTTCGTCCCTTCTGATGCCGGCGCCTTCGGCCACTGAGGCCCGCCTTTCGTCCGAACCGCCGGTCGCCGTGCTTGCCACGGCGGCGCCCTCTGAGACGACAGTCGTGCCTCCGGAGGCCACGGCGGTACTGGAGACTCCTGCTCAACCGGTATTTCCGGGGGCTGCGATCCTGTCGGCCAGTCCTGAGGCGGCCCCGGCGGTCTCGCCCGGCGGCCTCGAGCTTGTTAAAGCAGACTCACCCAAACAGTCAGCAGTCGTGGAGATGGCGACGGCGCTGGAGCCGGCCAGACAGACGGACCAGCAACCCGATGCGTGGATTGTCCGGACGTCAGGTACAGATTCCGTCCCTGCGGAACTCCGGACCTCCGTGGCAGCAGAGCATGGTTTGACGGGGCCGCGCCGCTCACCTGAGCCCGTTGCCGTGGCCGAATGGGCGTTCTCCGCACGCATCGTCGTCCCCGCTCCCCAGGGGCGCGAGGAGCCGGTGCAGCAATTGGCCGGGCGGGCTGCGGGCGAGCCGGAGCAGAAGTCCACCGAAAACACAAGGACAGTGGTTGAGGCCGCGCCTCGGGAGACTACCCAGAGGGTAGGAGCCGCCGCCCAAGCGCCGGCCGGACAAGGACGTCCCCCCGCACCCGAGGCTGACGCGCGGTCGTCTGCCATCGAAGATGCAGTCACCGGCAGGGCGCAGATCAAGGTTGGCGTACGCGTCCCGCCGGACACAACCGCATCGGCGGGCCCAGCGCCGGCAAACCGTGCTGCGCCAAGGCAAGCCGAGACAGAACACCGCGTCTCCTCCCAGATCCCGCCGCCGGTTTCCGGGCCGGTTCGGGCACCGTCCGCCTTCCCGTCCTCACCCGACCTGCCCCCGGAGAGCGCTCCGACTCAGGCGCGGACGGCGATGCGCGCCCCGGACGCCAACCGGCCTGCCGCCGCTGCTCCCGCCCACCAGATGCAGTTCCGGCTGGCGGGCTCCGAGCGCGGGCCGGCGGTCCAGGTTCACCTGCGAGACCAGGCGGGCGAACTGAGAGTCGCTGTCCGCACCGCCGACGGAGAACTGGCGCATTCGCTGCGCGAGGGGCTCCCCGAACTGGTTCAGCAGCTTGGCCGGCAAGGGTACGAGGCGGAGGTGTGGCGGCCGGCGGCAGGTCCGGTTTCGATCCGGGAGCCGGGCGGATCGGAAGCGACGACGCAGAAGACCGACCTTGGAAGTGGAACCAGGGATAGCGGCGGCTCGGGTGGAGAGCAGGAGCGATCCGCCGACGGTGGAGACTCCAGGCGCGGGAAGGAGTCCCGGGCGTGGAGTGACGAGTGGCAGGAGAGCGTGGACGGCACACGCAGTCGTTGAGAGAGGAGCAGAGCCAGATGGCTACATCCGTGAACGCGATTGGCGGCACCAGCGAATCCCAGACGGACTCGGGTGTCAAGGTAGGGGGGCAGACTGTCGGCAAGGACGACTTTCTTCAACTGTTGGTCGCCCAGATCAAGAACCAGAATCCACTCAATCCCGCCGACGGGGTGGAGTTCCTTTCGCAGCTTGCCCAGTTCAGCCAGTTGGAGCAGCTCATCAACATACGCACCCAACTGGAGAACCTGGCGGCAAAGCAGGACTCCGCCGCAGGGACACAGACAGATTCCGGCCAGCAGAGCAGTCAGGCGGCCGCTTGAGACAGAACAGGAGAGAACTTACATGGCATTCACCGCATTTTCGACGGCGCTCTCGGCCTTGAGCGCCCACACCACCGCCGTGGACGTGGTGGGCAACAACCTGGCGAACCTGAACACCCCCGGCTTCAAGACCAGCAGCGTGGTCTTCCACGACCTGGTCACCCAGTCGCTCGGCCTGGGTGAGACGCAAGTCGGCCTAGGCATCGCGCGCCCCCTTACTCTGCGCCAGTTCGCGCAGGGCGCACTGCAATCCAGCTCGGGCTCGCTCGACGCCGCCATCCAGGGAGACGGCTTCTTTGTGCTTCGCGACGCCAGCGGGGCGCTGCTTCTGACGCGGGCGGGCAACTTTCACGTCGACGACGCCGGCAATCTGCTGACGGCCACCGGCGAACGGGTGCAAGGCTGGACCGAGTCGGCCGGCGTTGTGAACACCAACGGACCTATCGGCAACATCGTGGTTCCGGTGGGCACTCTGCGGGCGCCCAAGACCACGACCCTGTTCTCCCTCAGCCTGAACCTGAACTCCGCGGGCGTGGCGGGCGAGACCTCGGGCACGTTCTCGACGCCGCTGGAAATCGTAGATGCGCTGGGCATCACCCACGTGCTCACGGTCACGTTCACCAAGACCGGGGCGAACACCTGGGACTACGACGTTACCATCCCGGGCGAGGACCTGACGGCGGGCACCCCGGGCACTCCAAGCTCGCTCGGAACCGGCTCGCTCACCTTCGATGACAACGGCCGCCTCTCGGATCCGACCGCCACTCCGGGGACGGTAACCTTCTCCATCTCCGGACTCACCAGCGGCGCGGCCGACATGACGGTGGATTGGGGTCTCTATGAAGCCGACGGGACGCCGAAGCTGACCCAGTACGCGCAGACCTCGGCCGTAGCGGCCGTCAGCCAGGACGGCACACCCGCCGCCCAGCTCGTCAAAGTCGGGCTGGCCGACGGCGGAAAAATCCTGGCGCAGTACTCCAACGGGGAACAGCGCGTGGTGGGCCAACTGGCCCTGGCGGCGGTCCGGAACCCGGACTCGCTGATGGCGGCCGGCAACAACAACTACCAGCTCACCGCGCGCACGGCCATGCCCGCCATCGGCGTGCCCCAGACCGGAGGCCGCGGCAAGGTGCTCGGTTCGTCGCTGGAAAGCTCGACGGTCGACATCGCCCAGGAATTCACCACTTTGATCATGCTGCAGCGCGGCTACCAGGCCAACGCCCGGGTGGTCATGACGGTGGACGAGATCAGCCAGGAAACCATGAACATGAAGCGGTGAGAGCGGAGTGGGGAGCTGGACCATGTCGCCGCTGGATGAGGTCGCCCGGTTTGCCGACGTCCCGATGTCCATCGAACTGGAGATCGGCCGGCCAATGATGAAGCTGGGGGAACTGCTTTCGCTGCAAGAGGGGCGGGTGGTAGCGCTGGCTCGCTCGGCCGGTGAGAACATCGACATCCGGGTGGGCGGAGTCCTGGTCGCCCACGGCGAAATCATCGTTTCGGAGACGGGTGTCGGGGTGCGGATCACGGACTTTAAAGGGGAGGAGTAGGGGCCGGGCACGTCGGCCCTCGATCAGATGGAATGGATTCGGCAGGTGTTGGCCGTCGCGGCCGTCTTCGGCTTGCTGCTCGCAACCATGGCGTGGCTTCGCCGGCGCGGACTGGCTCGTCCACCGGGCACGGGATCCTGGCACCGGCCGCCGCGCCGCCTGGAACTGGTGGATCGCCTCTCGCTCACGCCGCAGCATTCGCTGCACCTGGTGCGGATGGGAGAGAGGGCTATCCTGGTGGGGAGGAGCCCGTCGGGCCTGTCCTTGCTGGAGAGCGTGGAGTGGCGCCCCCAGGAGGACGTCGCCCCATGAGGCGCACATCCTGCCTCGCCGCCGCACTGCTGCTCGCCGCGCAGGCCGGCGCCGCAGCCGCGCCGGGGCTGTTCCCGGCGGCCGCGCCTCAGGTCAAGGGCGGGGCTTCTCTGAGCATGCCCCTGCAGGTGGCGGTGCTGCTGACGCTGCTGACCCTGCTTCCGGCTGCCGTGGTATCGGTGACTCCTTTCCTTCGAATCACGGTCGTGTTGCACTTCCTCCGCCAGGCGCTGGGCACGCAATCGACGCCCTCCAACCAGGTGCTGCTGGGGCTGGCGCTGTTTCTCACCATCCTGATCATGCAGCCGGTGGGACTTCAGATCTACGAGAAGGCCTGGGCGCCCTTGGAGAAGAACCAGATGACCCTGGCACAGGCCCTGGAGGAGGGCTCCCAGCCGCTGAAAGCCTTTCTGGTGCGCTTTGCCCGGGACAAGGACATCCGCCTGTTCCTGGAGATCTCGCGCACGCCCGCGCCGCGCACGCCGGCGGATGTGGGGCTGAAGGTTCTGATCCCCGCCTACATTCTGTCCGAGCTCAAGGCCGGCTTCCAGATCGGCGCCGTGCTGTTCCTGCCCTTTCTCGTCATCGACCTGCTCGTCGCCTCGGTGGTTCTTTCGGTGGGCATGATCCAGTTGCCGCCGGTGATGATTTCGGCGCCGTTCAAAGTCCTGCTGTTCGTTCTGGTCGACGGCTGGAACCTGACGGTGGGATCGCTGATGAAGAGTTTCTACTGACCTCCGCGCCATGACTCCCGAACTGGCAGTCGAAGTCCTCCGTCAGGCGCTCCTGGCCGCTTTCTGGCTGGGCGCGCCGCTGTTGGCGATCGCGTTTGTGGCCGGGATCGTGGTCGGCCTGATTCAGATCACCACGTCCATTCAGGATGCCGCCTTCAACACCGTCCCCCGGCTGGCGGCGTTCCTGGTGGGGCTGGTGATCCTGATGCCGTGGATGTTCAAGCGGATGGCGGTCTACACCGTCTCGATCCTGGGAGACCTGGGCAGGTATGCACGCTGAGATGGTCCTCCTCATGTCCACGCTGTACGGTTTCCTGCTGGTGCTGACGCGTGTAGGCTCGGCCCTCATCTTCGTGCCGCTCCCGGGCGTGCGGCAGGGCCCGGAGGCCGCGCGCGTCATCCTGGCGCTCTCGCTGACGATCGCGCTGTTCCCCCAATGGCCCCCGGTGGACTCCGAGCCGAGCCTCGGCATGCTGGCCGGCTGGATCGTCTCCGAAGCGGCGCTGGGGATTCTGTTCGGGCTGCTGGTGGGCTTCTGGGCCGAGGCGATGCAACTGGCGGCGCAGGCGGTGGGGCTGGAGGCCGGCTTCGCCTATGCGTCGATGGTCGATCCGCAGACGCAGGCCGACTCCGGCGTCCTGCTGGTCTTCGCCCAACTGGCCGCAGGCCTGCTGTTCTTCAGCCTGGGCCTGGACCGGGAAGTGGTGCGCATCTTTGCCCGCAGCCTGGAGACCTTCCCGCCGGGAGCGCTGCTGGCGCCGGGCCCCGCGATGGAGGCCGTACTTCGTCTGGGCGCGGGGATGTTCACCACGGGGGTCCGGCTGGCTTTGCCCTGCCTGGCGCTGCTGGCTCTGGTGGACATCGCCCTGGCTCTGGTGGGCAGGCTGAACGCGCAGTTGCAGTTGCTGACGCTGGCCTTTCCCTTGAAGATGCTGGCGACGCTCGTGGTGCTCGCCTGGCTGCTTCCCGTCTTTCCTCGCGTGCTCGGCCCCTACGGCGGCCAGATCATGGCGGGAATGCGGGCCGTGGTTCAACAGCGGTGAGGGTGCGGAGACAGAGCTGACCGGGGATGTCGGACAAGTCATCCAGGACCGAACAACCGACGCCGCATCGCATCGATAAGGCGCGTAAGGAAGGCCAGTTCGCCTCCTCCCGCGAACTGCTGGGCGCGGTTCAATTTCTGGTGTTTGTCCTTGTGCTCTCCCGATGGGGGGGAGCCTGGCTGAGCGGCGTCAGGCGCTCCACGCGCCTGCTGCTCCAGCAGGCCTTCCATCCGGAATTGGGAACGACGGGAATCCTCGGCGCGTGCCGCGACGCACTGTTCGGCTGCCTTGTGCCGCTCGCCTGGGTGGGTGGAGCGCTGGTGTTGCTGTCGATCGGCTCGCAGCTGGCCATGACCCGCATGGGCTTCAGCATGAAGAGGCTTGCTCCGGATTTCAATCGCCTCAATCCGATGTCGCGCCTGAAGGATCTCTGGCGTCAGAACACCTGGGCCCTGGCCAAGGCGCTGGTGATTCTGCCTCTGGCCGGGATTGCGGTCTGGGCCATCGCCTGCGACAACCTGGCCGGTTACATGGCCATGCCGCTGGCGGGCGTCGAAGGCGGCGCTCGCCTGCTGGCCGACTCGATGCTGGGGCTGCTGTGGAAAGCGGCCGGCGTCTTCCTGGTCCTCGGCGTCGTGGATCTGGCGCGCGAGCGCAGGCGCTACACCCAGAACCTCCGTATGAGCCGGCAGGAGCTGCGGGAGGAGGTCAAGGATCTGGAAGGGAACCCCCAGGTCAAGGCCCGCATACGGTGGCTGCAACGCGACCTGGTCCGCCGCCAGATGATG
Source organism: Bryobacteraceae bacterium (assembly GCA_041946685.1). Taxonomy (GTDB): domain Bacteria; phylum Acidobacteriota; class Terriglobia; order Bryobacterales; family Bryobacteraceae; genus JBHGAV01. The sequence goes on from JBHGAV010000001.1 coordinate 85,433, forward strand.
AAGGAGGTCAAGACGGCCACGGCCGTAATTGTGAATCCCACCCACTATGCCGTGGCAATCCGCTACCAGATGGAGTCCATGGCGGCGCCCCGGGTGGTAGCCAAGGGCCGCGGCCTGATCGCGCAGCGGATAAGGGAGATCGCGGTCGAGCACCAGGTTCCGCTGTTTGAGAACCCGCCGCTCGCCCAGGCCCTCTACAAGACGGTCAAGGTCGGCCAGGAGATACCGGCGCACCTGTACCGCGCCGTGGCCGAGATCCTGGCCTACATCTACCGTCTCATGAACGGCCGGCTCCCGGGACAGGCGGGGACGTAAGCCATGGCCGAGGCCAAGACCATTTCCGCACCGCGCGGGTGGAACCTCCGGGCATCGATTTCTTCGTCCAGCCTGAGCGAACTGGGCGTGCCGGCGGCGGTGCTGGCCATCGTGCTGGCCTTGATCGTCCCGTTGCCAAGCTGGGTGCTCGACGTGCTCATTGCCGCCGACATCATGATGTCAGTGGTCGTGATGATGGTCGCCATGTACATCCGGCGGCCGGTGGACTTCAGCGTCTTCCCCACCACGCTGCTGCTGTTGACGCTGTTCCGGCTGGCGCTGAACATCTCCTCGTCGAGGCTGATCCTGCTGGAGGGCAACACGGGCACGGCCGCCGCAGGCCACGTCATCGAGGCGTTCGGCAGCTTCGTGGTGGGCGGCAACTACATCATCGGGGCGGTCATCTTCCTGGTGCTGATCGCCATCCAGTACGTGGTCATCAACCATGGCGCGGTCCGCATCTCGGAGGTCACGGCCCGCTTCACTTTGGATGCCCTGCCCGGCAAGCAGATGTCGATCGACGCGGATCTGAACGCCGGCATCATCGACGAGGTCCAGGCCCGCGAGCGGCGCAGGCAACTGGCCGGCGAAGCCGAGTTCTACGGGGCCATGGACGGCGCCTCGCGCTTCACGCAGCGCGACGCGGTCGCCAGCATCCTCATCACCACGATCAACATCGTCGCGGGTTTTCTGATCGGCATTCTCCAGCACGGCATGGACCTGGTTCGCGCGCTCCAGACCTACACGGTGCTGACCATCGGCGACGGGCTGGTCACGGTGATCCCGGCGCTGATGATCTCGGTCTCGGGCGGACTCATCGTGACCCGAGCGGGTTCGGATTCGCGGCTTGGGGCCGAGTTCCGCAAGCAGGTCTTCGGCTCCGCCGAGCCGTTGCTGCTGGCCAGCGGAGTACTTCTCGCCCTGGCGGTCTTCCCCGGACTGCCCAAGATTCCGTTCCTGCTGCTCGGCAGCGGCTTGGGCGCCTCGGCCTGGCGCATGCGGCAGAGAGCCCTTTCGGAGGCCAAGCCCGCGGCGACGGCCAAGCCGGCGCAGGCGCCGGACAGCCTGGAGACCCTGCTCAAGGTGGAACCGCTCGCCATCGAGGTCGGCCTGGGCCTGGTGCGTTACGTGGATGGCGGGACGAACTCGCCGCTGCTGCGGCGCATCGCCGGCATCCGGCGCCAGCTCGCCGGCGAGCTGGGCTATGTCCTTCCGGCCGTGAAGGTGACCGACAACCTGACGCTGGGCTCGCGGGAGTACGTGGTGCTGCTCAAAGGAGAGCGGCTGGCGCGGTTCGAGCTGGTTCCGGGCTGCGAACTCGCGATTCCGGCGGGCGCAAGCGAACCCCTGCGGGAGGGCCAGAGCACCCGGGAACCCGCATTCGGAATGCCCGCCTGGTGGATTCCAGCCGAGCGGGCCGAACTGGTCCGCGCCTCCGGTTACACGGTTGTCGATCCGGTGACCGTGCTCGGCACACATCTGGCCGAGTTGGTCCGGCGTCACGCTCACGAGCTGTTCTCGCGGCAGGACGCCAAGAAGCTCGTGGATCGGGTTGCGGCCGACAATCCCAAGGTGGTCGAGGACCTGGTGCCGAAGCTGTTGCCGCTGGCCACCGTGCAGCGCGTTCTCCAGAATCTGCTCCGCGAGCGAGTGGCGGTGCGGGACGGGGCCTCGATTCTGGAGGCGCTCGGCGAGGCCGCCGGCATGACCCGCAATCCAGTGCTGCTGACCGAGTACGTGCGGCAGGCCATCCGGAGGACCGTGGTGAAGCCCTACTTGAACGCAAACGGAGACCTGCCGGCCTATTTCGTGGATCCCTCGATCGAGCAGGCCGTGGAGTCGGCGGTGGAACACGGCGAGCAGAACAGCCATCTCGGGCTGGCGCCGCAGATCATTCGGGATGTCGTGGCGCGGTTCGAAAACCGGATTGCCCCCACCGGGATGCCTTCGGTCGCCGTGACCAGTTCCGGCGCACGCTACTTCCTGAGGCAGGTCATGGAGCCGTCGCCCTCCAGCGTGTTTTTCCTGGCGCACAGCGAAGTGCCTGCGGGGGTGAAGGTGGTTTCGCTGGGGGTGATCCAGTAGGACGGAATCGAAGAGTGCAAAAGGAGCCTGTATGAAACTGAAATCGTTCTTCGCGGGGAGCGTGGAGGCGGCCCTTGGGCTGGCGCGGGAAGAACTGGGAGCCGACGCGATCCTGGTCAACTCGCGCAAGACCCCGCCCGAGGCCAAGCACCTGGGTGAATACGAGGTGGTCGCAGCGTTCGTGCCTGCCGAGGCCGCGGCCGCAACAGCGACGGCTGAGCGGGCGCGCGCGGCCAGTGGTGTGGTCACGGTCCGCTCCACGGTGGCGGGCAGCTCCGATGAGCGGCTGCGCCGGGAAGTGGCCGACCTGCGGAGGCAGATGGAGAGGGTCCGCAAAGCGGTATGGCTGTCCGGCTTCCATCGGGCGCCCGCGCCTCCGGCCGGCTGCGCCGCGGCCGACATCCTGGCCTTGCTGCTTGAGTCGGACCTGGATGCCGCGCTCGCCCAGGAGATCGCCGCCTGCGTGGAAGCCCGCATGACCGGCGACCCGCTGCTGAAGGCCGAGAACGGGCCTGCGGCCGCCGGAAACCGTCCAGCCTGCCTGGGGGAGGAGCCCGGGAAACTGCGGGAGAACCTGACCGCGGAACTGGAACGCCGGTTCAGTGTAGACGCCAGCCTCGGTTGTGACGGCGACGGGGCGCGGATCGCGGCCGTGATCGGTCCTCCGGGCGCGGGCAAGACGACCACGCTGGCCAAGCTGGCCGTGACCTGTGGCCTGAGGCGGCGCCGGTCGGTCCAGTTGTATTCGCTGGACACCTACCGGATCGCCTCCAGTGAGCCCCTGCGAACCTATGCGGGGATACTGGGGACCGGTTATCAGGCGCTTGCCAGCACCCAAGCCCTGGAACAAGCCCTGCGCGGCTCGCTTCGAAGGGACTTGATCCTGATCGACACGCCGGGTTTCGGCCCCCGGGACATGGACGCCGCAGGCGAGATCGCGGCACTGTTCGCTTCCCAGCCCGAGGTCGACGTCCACCTGGTACTACCGGCGACGATGAAATCCGCCGATCTAACTTGTGCGGTGGACCGCTTTGAGATGTTCCGGCCATCCAAGCTCTTGTTTACGCGCGTGGATGAGACGTCCACCTTCGGGCCCGCCTTCAGCGAGGCGGCCAGGACCGCCAGGCCGATTTCATTCCTGGCGACGGGCCAGCAGGTGCCGGAGGACCTCCGGGAGGCCACCAAGACGAGGGTCGTCAACCTGATTTTGGAGCACTGTTTGGAGTGAGATGCTCCCGCCGGCGCTGGCGACGGCGCCGGGCGGAGCCTGAAATGCGATGTACCCGACCGCCCAAATCGAAGACGCCTGCGCGGAGCGGGAGCGCTTGATCCTGGAGCACCTGCCGCAGGTACGCCTGATCGCCAGGCGCATCCACGACCGATTGCCAGACAGCGTCAGTCTGGAGGACCTGGTCTCCACCGGAATCGTCGGACTGATCTCGGCGATCGACAACTTCGACCCCGCCCAGAGCGTGAAACTGCGCACATACGCGGAGTACAAGATCCGCGGGGCGATTCTGGACAGCTTGCGAGGCCTCGATTGGGCTAGCCGTGACCGCCGGCGAAAAGCCAAGCAGATTGAGGCCGCCATCGCCGCGGCGGAGCAGAAGGTGAGCCGCGCGGCTTCCGAGGAGGAGATCGCATCCCAGTTGGACCTGGATTTGGCCGAATACCGGCAGTGGCTGGTCGAAGTGCGCGGCCTCACGTTGGGCAGCCTTGACCACGGCTCCGACCGGGAGGACGGCCGCAAGTTGCTCGAGACCGTCTCCGACAGCCGGGAGCACTGGCCCAGCGAGCTGTACGAATCCAGCGAGTTGGAGCGGTTGCTGGCCGAGGCGATTCAGAAGATGCCGGCCGTGGAACGCACCGTTCTGAGCCTCTACTACAAGGAGGAACTGACCCTGAGGGAGATCGCCGAGGTGATGAAGCTGCACCTGTCACGCATCTCGCAACTGAAGTCACAGGCCATCCTTCGCTTGCGTGCGTACCTGCAAAAGCGCTGGCCGCTGGAGCACGGAAGGTAGAATCGATGGAAAGCAAGCAGTCGGCGGAGCAGACGGCGATCCACCAGTGGCTGGCGGTGACGTGGGGAGAGTGCCTGGGGAAGGTCATCGAAGGCATGACCGGCGAAAGACCCGAACTGAGGCCGCTCTCCGGCGCCGACGCCGCCGGGGAAGCTTCTGCGGGGAAGGCACTGGGCTGGACGCAGAACTTCGATCTTGGCGCCGGGGCGGTCGCCTGGGCTTTGTTTCCCGAGGAGGCGTGGAGCGCTCTCGGTGCCCGGGGTCTGCGCGCGGCCGGAGTGGAGGAGGTTTCACCAGAGGACATTAAGGGCACCTGCCTGGAACTACTGACCCAGTGCTACGCAGCCCTGGCGCAGGCCATCGGAGATCGTTTGAAGCGGACCGTCCTCGCTACCACGGGACGGGAAACGGAGGGACTGCCCGCGGGAGTAGTCCCTCACAGGTTGCAGATTCAATACCCCGACGCGGCCCTTGCGCCGGTTGAGATCGCCTTCTCCTCGGCTCTGGTGGAGATTTTGAGAAAGCCGGAACTGGAGCCCGGTGGAAGCCTGGTTCCCCAACAGGCGGCCAGTGACCTTCGCGAGATTCCGCCGCAGGCATCCGCCACGCTCGATCTGCTGCGCGATGTCGAGCTGCCGGTGAGCGTCTCGTTCGGCCGGGCGCAACTGGCCTTGCGCGACGTGCTCAGGCTGGCCGCCGGATCGGTGATCGAGTTGGACCGCTCGATTGACGAGCCGGTAGCCTTGATCGTCAACGACACCGTTGTCGCCCTCGGCGACGTGGTGGTAATTGAAGGCAATTACGGTATGCGCATCCAGCGGATCATGAGCCGCGAGAAGCTGCTGCGGTCGGCCGGCGTGGTATGAAGGAACAGCCGTGAACTGGGATTGGTTCTTGCACCCTGCACTGCAGTTCGGGCTCCAGGCGGCCGGCCTGGTGCTATGTCTCTACCTGTTCCTTAGCGTCAAACAGGACGCGCACCGCGCCGACCGGCGCGCCCTCGAGCATCAGCGCAAGGTCGACGCTTCGCTGGAATCGGTCGAGAAGGCGATCGAACAGCTCCGCTTCGGGTTGGCGGAGGTGAGCGAACTCGCCACCAAGCTGGTCGAGCCGCCTCCGGCCGCATCCGGCTTGAACCTCACCAAACGCAGCCAGGCTCTCCGGATGCACCGCCGCGGGGAGTCGCTGGAGCACATCGCCGCCGCCCTGGGGATGCCCCTGGGGGAAGTGGAACTGCTCCTCAAAGTCGAACAGATCGGCGCGGATGCCGTCTAGCAGCCGCCTGCGGCGTCTTGCTCGCCGTGAAGGTGGTCTGCCGCGGCTTCTTCTAGCGCGCCCGGGCGACGCGGGCCTCCAGGCTCCGCAGCTTGGCCGAAAGCGTGGTCCGCTTCAGGCGCAGCATGTCCGCGGCCCGCTTCTTGTTACCGCCCGCCTTCCTCAGGGCCTGCTCCAGGATGCTCCATTCAAAGGCGCCGACGGTTTGATCGAAGTCCAGACCCGTGTCCGGAACCGCGACGACTGCCGGCGCTGCCGCGGCAGCGGGCCTGGGGAGATACCCCGAAGGAATGGGGAAGTCGGCTGGGTTCAGGACCTCTCGCCGGCCGCTGAGCACAACGGCCATCTCCACGGCGTTCTCCAGTTGGCGCACATTGCCCGGCCATGAATACCGCGCGAGCCGGTCCAGCGCCTCGGGGTGAACCTGCTTGACGGGGAGATCCTCGAGCGCGCAGATCTTCTCCACGAAATGCCGCACCAGCAACGGGATGTCCTCCGGCCGGTCCCGCAGCGGCGGCATGACCAGTGGAACCACGTTCAGGCGGTAGTAGAGATCCTCGCGAAACCGCCCCTGGCGGACCTTCTCAAGCAGATCGGAGTTTGAGGCGGCCACAAACCGGATATCGACCCGGACTGTCTCCGAGCTGCCGAGCCTCTGGAATTCCCGCTCCTGAATCGCGCGCAGGAGCTTCACCTGAAGGTCGAGGGGCATGTCCCCGATCTCGTCCAGCAGCAGCGTACCCCCGTCGGCCTGCTCCAGGCGGCCGATGCGGCTGTTCACCGCGCCGGTGAAGGCTCCCCGAACGTGGCCAAACAGCTCCGCCTCAAGCAGGGTCTCCGGCAGCGCGCCGCAGTTCACCGTAACCAGCGGCCGGTGCGCCCGGGGTCCCGCCAGGTGGAGTGCCCGCGCCGCGACCTCCTTGCCGGTTCCGGTCTCGCCGGTGACCAGCACGGTGCAGCGGCGGGAAGCGACCAGCCGGATCACCTCGATCACACCCCGGATGGGGCGGCTTTCGCCGACCAGCAGGCGGGTCCACGGCTCAGGCCCGCGGCTGCGGTCGGACGGTACGGGCCGCCGCCAGCGCGACTCCTCCTTGAGGGCCTCCAGGCTCGCCCCGAGCCGCTCCAGGTCCAGGTTCCCGGCGAAGAAGTGGGCGGCGCCGAGCCCCCCCAGGCGGAAGGCGTCTTCGGGCGTTCCAGTCGGATCGTGAATCACGACCGGAGTGAGGGGGTTCAGTCTCTGTACTTCCTCAAGAAACTCGTGGGGGAGCCACCCTTCAAGAGGGAAACTCGCCACCACCAGGTCCGCGCCCACCGATCGCAGGTAGGAAAGAGCTTCTGAAGGACCTGGAACAAAGTCGCAATCGTAGCCGATAAGTGCTTCGGAGAGGCTGGCGCCTCCCGGAGCCGGCGTTTGGGGATGAACCCATAATAGCCGAGCTTTTGAAGACATGTGAACGTCAACCAATATCGGCGGGCGAGGACGAGACTTTATGCGCTGAACCCGGCAAGTCACTACCTGTCAGGTATTTACCGGGTTGGTGTCTAAAGTTTTCCCAAAACGGACCGATGGGAATGACGGGAGGAAGTGCCTCGGTCCAGTCCAGCGGGGGACAAATGAGAGTTGATGATCGACACCTGGCCGGCAACCAAGCGGTCCAGTCCGGCAAGACTGCCAGTCCGCAGGAGATAGAGCGGCTCAACGAGCCCCGGCAGGCGGAGTCCCGTTCGACGGGCGGTTCCGATCGTGTGGAACTATCCAATCTGACGGGTGGTCTGGCGCGCGCACTGGAGGCTATCGCACAGCAGAAAGCCAGCCAAGTGGAGCGTCTGGCTCAGGACTACGCCTCCGGACGCTATCAGGTGGACGCGCGCGAGGTCAGCCGTGCCATGGTTGCCGAGATGCGCGCAGACAGGGCGGTGTCCCGTGAAGCAGGGGGCCCTTCGGGCGACTCCTGAGAAGGCGGTCGGGGCCGGCCAACATGAAGCAGCGGGAGATGGAGCAGAATCTGGCGTTCGCCGGAGCGGCGGTGTCCGGGGCCATGCGGATGGCCTCTCAACCCACGCCCGAGGCGCTCGACAACTGCGCGGCAGAGCTCGCGCGGGCACGACGGCATCTGGAAGATCTCACCACAGCGCCCGCACCGGCCGAAGCTGCCGGCCGCTCCAGCGTCCGCACGGGGCTTGAGCAGTTGAACCGGTCGCTTGTCCGCCTGCGCAACCTGCTCGACAACGCGGCTGGATACTGGGCCGGATGGATACAGCTCAGAGACGCAATGGCCGCCGGATATACGGGACAGGGAGAGGCCGCGCAGGTTCCCCGGCCCGGCAGGTTGTCCCTGGAGGGCTAATCCCCATGTCGAACCTCCTCACATCGCTGGCTTCGTCCGCCAACGCCTTGCGGGTGTTCGAGCGCGCGCTGGTAGTCAGCCAAAACAACGTCGCTAACGCTTCCACCCAGGGATACGCCAAGCAGCGGCTGTCGCTTGAGGCGGCCCAGTTCGACCCGGCTGTCGGTCTGATCGGCGGGCTTCGCGCCGGCGAGGTGTTGACCGCCCGCGATCAATACGCCGAGCAGGCCGTACGCAGACAACTGGAGTCCTTGGGTTACCACTCCCAGATGGCCGAAAGCTTGGCTGCCATTGAATCGGTCTTCGACGTCACGGGAGATCAGGGGATTGTAGGGGCGCTGAACGAGCTGTTCACCAGCTTCTCGGCGTGGAGCCTCGAGCCGGACAGCAACACGGCCCGCCAAGCCGTCCTCGAAAAGGCCCAGAGTCTGGCGCAATCCTTTGCACAGGCCAGCACCAGCCTGGAAAGAGCCTTCGTCGATACCGGCAGGCAGATTCGTGAGACGGTGGAACGGGTCAACCAGATCGGCGCGGAACTGAGGGAGTATAACACCGCGTTGCGTCAAGGGGGGCAGGACGACGCCGGATTGGACACCAAAGTGCAAAACGCTTTGGAGGAGCTGTCGGAACTGGTCAGTTTCACCACGCTGCGACAGGAAGACGGCTCGGTGACCGTGCTCCTCGGAGGTCAAACGCCCTTGCTGATCGGCGAGCATCTGTATTCTCTGAGGATCAGCTTCGACACCCCCTCGGATCCCCCCCCTGACTATCCCGGCGCCGCAGCGCCAGCGCGGTTGCTCGGGGGGGATGGGCAGGAAATCACGCAGCAAATCTCGGGAGGGCGGCTGGCGGGCTTGATCGACGTTCGAAACACCGTTCTTCCCTCCCTGGCTGGCGACGCGTACCATGTTGGAGATCTCAACGTGTTGGCCAAGTCCGTGGCCGACCGGATCAACCAGATCCTGGCCGCCGGCAATGTCTCAGATGGGCCGCCGCCCGTGGCGGGGGCCCCTCTGTTCACCTATGACGCAACCAACGATGCCAGGGCAGCCGCCACCTTCGCCCTCGACCCTGGTATCACAGCGGCCAAGCTGGCCGCGATCAGTCCCGGCCCACCCTATGTGAGCAACGGAGCCGCGCTGCAACTGGCGAGTCTGGCCAGCCCGCAGGACGAGGCGGACAGGATCGACGGTTTCAGCTATGTCGAGTACTACGGACGGATCGCGGGCAACGTCGGCCGGCTTCTCACAGATGCCGAGAATGCCAAGGACTTCAAGACCCAGATGGTGACTCAGGCCAGGAGTCTGCGCACCGAGTTGTCCGGGGTCTCCCTGGATGAAGAAGCCATCCGGATCGTTGAGTTTCAAAGGGCGTATCAGGCCAACGCCAAGATGATCAGCGTACTGAGCGACTTGACGGAAATCGCCCTCGGGCTGCTCGGCTGACCCTCTCGGAGGATTGCATATGATCACCAACCTTGACCCTTCTTCGGAGAGATTCCTACTCGATCTGGCACGCATCCAGAAATCCATCGGCACCGCCACCCAGACCATTTCATCGGGCCTTAAAGTCACCAGCCCCTCGGACGCGCCCGACCAGATCAGCGACATCTTGCAGATCTATGCCGACATCGAGCGCAACGCGCAGATCCGGACGAATCTGGGCCGCATCAGCGCTGAGGTTCAGACCGCCCAGTCCACACTGGAGACGGCGGCTCGCCTCGTCGATCGGGCCCGCGTGCTCGCCTCCCAGGGGGCCAGCACCAACCAGACTGCCGAGACGCGCCAGACCCTGGCCACCGAAGTCACGGCGCTGCTCGAGCAGTTGGTCAACGCCAGCCGGACAATCGTGGAGAACAGGTACATCTTCAGTGGCGACCAGGACCAGGCTCCCCAGTATCAGGTGAATCTGGCGAATCCCAACGGCGTGGATCGGCTGCTGACCGCCGCCGCCTCGCGACAGGTCCAGCACCCGAGCGGCGTCACATTTACCGTTTCCAGAACCGCGCAGGAGATTTTTGACAACCGGAACGCTGACGACACGCTGGCCTCGGATAATGTCTTTGCAGCGGTCAACGGCCTCAGACTCGCTCTTGAAGGCAACGATGAGGCAGGGATCGACGCCGCTCTGGTGGCCCTGAGAAGCGCGGGGACCCATCTCAACGAGGCGCTCAGCTTCTACGGCACAGCACAGAACAAGTTGGACGAGGCGGTTGACTTCTCAAGCAGACTCGAGCTTCGGCTGAAGACGGAGCTGAGCAACCGCCGCGATGCCGATCTCACGGAGGCCATTCTGGAGTTGGAGCGGAGCAAAACACACGAACAGGCGGCGCTGGGCGCCAGAAGCCTCATGCCCCAGACCAGTCTCTTCGATTTCCTCAGCTAGCGGCCGGGCCGGGCCGGCGGACTCCTTGGTAGAATTGCGGTCATGATCATTGGAATCGAGCATGTCGCGATCGCATCCCCCGATCCCCGGAAACTCGTTCAGTGGTACGTGGAGAACCTGGGATTCACCGTCAACTACGACTCGGGGAGCACGGTGTTCGTCAAGGCGTCCAACGGGTCGATGATCGAGTTCATCAGCTCGGAGGGCGCCCTGGGCGCTGTGACCCTGAAGGATCCCGGTCTCCGGCACCTGGCATTGCAGACAAGCGATTTTGACGCCGACTACGCCAGACTCAAGGCCGCGGGCGTCAAATTCGCCGCCGACCCGGTGTACGGCACAGGCGTGAAGGTCGTGTTCTTCTCGGACCCCGAGGGGAACTTCCTGCACCTGGTGCAGAGGGAACGGCCGCTTCCATAACGCCTGCCACCTTAGACCCGGATCTTCTCCAGAGGTATGCCCTGTTTGCACAGCAGGCAGGTGGCCGCGTCCTGGGAATAGATGGCCTCCAGCTTGGCCAGGTAGTAGAACGGGAGCGGGCCGAAGCCGGCATGGCCGGGGGCCGGCTGGTAGATCACGACCGCCACGCCGACTACCTGGGCCCCGCTGGACTCGACCAGCCCCTTCAGCTCCCGGATTTTCGAGCCGGTGCGCAGGAGGTCGTCCACAAGCAGCACCCTCTCGCCGGGAGTCTGCTCCAGATACTGGCGGAAACGCATCGGCTCGCCGGCGGCTTCGCGCTCAGCCCAGTAGACCTGGTGGGCGCGCAGGGCCTCGCACACGCCGTAAGCCACGGGCAGCCCTCCGGTGGCCGGCGCCACCACCGACAGTTCCGGGATCAAGGCGCGAATCTCCGGGTTGGCGCGCACCAGCCGGCTCAGACCCACGCTCAGAGTCTTGGCGTGCTGGTGGTAGCGCATGGCCAGGGGCACCTGCAAGTAGTCGTCGGCGTGCAGCCCGCTCGGGTACTCGAAATGACCGCGCCTCAGCGCCCCGGTCTCTCCAAGAAGGGCAACCACTTCTTCCTGCGTCGGTACGAGGTGCATGGCTCAATAGGCTCCTTTCCCCGTGACAACCCTCGGAATCGTCTCCAGTAGTATCCTCCAGTCCAGCCCCAGGGACCAGGTGTCGATGTACTGCATGTCCAGCTTCATCCAGTCGTCGAACTCCACGTCGTCGCGTCCTGCCAGTGTCCACAGACAGGTGAGCCCCGGGCGCATGCGCAGCCGCCGGCGCTGCCAGCGCTGGTAACGGTCAACCTCCTCCGCCACCGAGGGACGGGGGCCCACCAGCGACATGTCGCCCTTGAGCACGTTCCACAACTGAGGCAACTCGTCGATCGAGAACTTGCGCAGGAAGCGCCCAATCGGCGTCACCCGCGGATCATCTTTGAGTTTGAATGCCGTCTTCTTGTCGCTTAGATGCTCCAGGCCGGCCTTGAGCTGTTCGGCGTCGGCCCTCATGGAGCGGAACTTGTAGAGCACAAATCGCCGCCCATTCAGGCCGCAACGCTCCTGCCGGAAGATCGCCGGCCCCGGTGACGTTAGCCTGACCGCCACAGCCACGGCCAGCAAGAAGGGCAGCAGGATGATCAAGCCCGCCGCCGACACGACCACGTCGATCAGCCGCTTCAGCATCAGGCGGATCTCGTCGTGGGGCGTCGCCGAGAAAGTCAACAGCGGCACCTGTCCCAGCTTCTCCAGATAGATGGAGCTGTTGACATGCGGGAAGAAGTCCACCACCACCCGGGTTCGCACGCCCTCCTCATCGCACAACAGGAACACCTCCTCCAGTTCCGCAAGCTGCCTGCTGTCCACCGCGAAGAGAACCTCGTCGATCACGCGGGCGCTCAACAACCCGGGAAGGTCCGCCAGGGGATGGACCGCGTAAGCCGCCCCGAGCCGGACCTCACGTGGGGCCGGTTCGGACCCATCCTCGACGAAACCGACCAGACGCACCCCATACCGTGCCGCCGCTTCCAAGTCTCTCCCCAGCCGCCGTGCACGCTCCCCCAGCCCGACGACCAACACATAGTGCGGCGCGCCGAATCCGCTCTTGACCAGCCAGACCAGTCTTCCCGATGAGAGCCTGAATAGAACCAGCAACGCCAGACTGTAGACCCCGAACAAACCAATGAAGAACCGGCTCAGGTCCAGGCGCAACGCATACTGAAAGAGGGCCACACCGGCCGTGCCCAGCAGACACTGCCGGAGCGCGTCGCGCAGCATCACACGCGGATTGCCCGAGTCCAGCCGGTCGTATACCTGGAACCACAGACCCAGACCGAGATACAGGAGAACCGCGATACCCAGCAGGAGAGCCTTCTCCGGGAGTCTCAGGTAAAACTCCCGTTCGAGGTCGAGATGGAACCTGGTCTGATAGGCTGCCTCGAAAGCGAGGGCCGCGAGCAGAACGTCCGTCAACCCGAACAACAGCCTTACTTTGCGATGGTGGCGGCTGAACACCTCAGCCATGAGAATACCAAAGGGCGCCAGGCCGGAGCCTCGGCCTCAGGATCTATAATCGAAGTGCCTGGCACGGCAAGTGGAGGGACTCCCATGCGATTTCGCTTCATGTTTCTTGCTGCAGCAACGCTCGCCCTGGCTGCGGCCCTGGCCGCGGAAACCGGATACGACGGCTGGCTTCGCTATGCCGAAATCGACGACCCCGGCGTCCGGCAGCGCTACATCGCTCTTCCCGCAACCGTGGTGGTGCTGGGCGACTCTCCCGTGCTGCGCTCAGCGCAAAGTGAACTGATCCGCGGAGTGCGCGGGATGCTCGGCAAGACCCTCCGGATCGAGCCCCGTCTGCCGCAGGAGAATGCGATCGTCCTGGGAACACTCGACGCGGTCGGCAGGGCCCTTTCGGAAATCCGCCCCTCCGGGGGATTGACTGCGGAGGGCTACTGGCTGAAGACCGCCACCGCCGGCGGGGCGCGGCACCTGGTGATCGCGGGGGCCGACGACCGTGGCGTCCTTTACGGAGCCTTCGCGCTGCTCGCCAAGATCGGGCTTCACCAGCCGATCGCTGACCTCGATGAGAAGCAGGCGCCGTACGCGCCCGTTCGCTGGGTCAACGAATGGAACAACCTGGATGGCACCATCGAGCGGGGCTACGCGGGCTTGTCGATCTTCTTCGAGAACAACAACGTGCGGAGCGACCTGGGGCGCGTGCGCGACTACGCCCGCCTGCTCGCTTCCCTGGGCATCAACGGGTGCACGATCAACAACGTCAACGCGAATCCCCGCGCGATCACCACCGAGTTCATTCCGCAGCTCGTGCGCGTGGCCGAGGTGTTCCGCCCCTGGGGGGTGCGGCTGAGCCTCTCGCTCGACTTCAGCAGCCCGAGGAGCATCGGTGGCCTGGACACATTCGACCCTTTGGACCCCCGGGTTATTCAGTGGTGGAAGGACAAGGTGGACGAAATCTACCGCGCGATCCCCGATTTCGGCGGCTTCGTGATCAAGGCGGACTCGGAGGGACGGCTGGGCCCCTCCGCCTATGGCCGCACGCACGCCGACGCCACCAACGTCGTGGCCCGCCCGCTGAAGGCCCACGGCGGACTGCTGTTCTACCGGGGATTTGTGTACGACCACAAGATGGATTGGCGCAACCTGAAGAACGACCGCGCCCGTGCCGCCTACGACAACTTCAAGCCGCTTGATGGCCAGTTCGAGGACAACGCGCTTATCCAGATCAAGAATGGCCCGATCGACTTCCAGGTGCGCGAACCTGCCTCCCCTCTTTTCGGCGCGCTCGAAAAGACCAGCCAGGCCATCGAGCTCCAGATCACGCAGGAGTACCTCGGCCAGCAGCGCCAGCTCTGCTACCTGGTCCCGATGTGGAAGGAAACGCTGGACTTCGACCTCCAGGCCAAGGGACCCGGCACACCGGTCAAGGCGCTGGTAGCGGGCAAGGTCTTCGGCCGGCCCACGGGTGGGTTCGTGGGAGTATCCAACGTCGGCCTGGATGCCAATTGGCTGGGCCACCACTTGGCCATGGCCAATCTCCACGGCTTCGGCCGCCTGGCATGGAACCCCGACCTGAGCGCCCGCCAGATCGTGGAGGAGTGGACCCGGCTCACCTTCGGGCACGACAAGAGCGTGGTGGAAACGATTGCCGCCATGCAACTCAGCTCCTGGAGAACCTACGAAAACTACACCGGGCCGCTGGGCGCGCAGACGCTGACCGACATTGTCGGGCCCCACTACGGCCCCGCCGTGGAGGCTTCCGAGCGCAACGGCTGGGGACAATGGCATCGCGCGGACGAGAAGGGAATCGGCATGGACCGCACTGTCGCAACCGGCACCGGCTTCATCGGTCAATTCCGGCCGCCGGTCGCCAGGGTGTACGAGTCCCTCAAGGACTGCCCCGACGAGTTGCTCCTATGGATGCACCACGTGCCCTACACGCATGTACTGCACTCGGGTAAGACCGTCATCCAGCACATCTACGACACCCACTACCAGGGCGCCGAGGAGGCCGCCGGCTTCGTCCGCCAGTGGAAGTCCCTCAAGGGCCTGGTGGACGAGCAGCGTTACCGCGAGGTCTTGGCGCGCCTTGAGTACCAGGGGGGCTACGCCGAAGTCTGGCGGGATGCGGTGTGCAACTGGTTCCTGCGCACCTCCGGCATCCCCGACGAGAAGGGCCGCGCCGGCAAGTTCCCCGGACGGACGGAAGCGGAGTCCATGCAGCTTCAGGGCTACCGGGTGGAGGAGGTCACCCCCTGGGAGGCGGCATCGGGCAGCAAGGCTGTACGGTGCGCGGCGGCCCCCTGTAGGGTTGTCTTTCGCTACGGCGGCGCGGCGGGCTGGCGCGACCTGGTTGTCCAGTACTTCGACCAGAACGACGGCGTATCCCGTTTCCGTTTGTTCGTCCAGGGCCAACTCGTTGACGAGTGGGCCGCCGACGACACCCTTCCGACCAGGCGCATCGACGCTCATTCGTCGACGCGCCGGGTCGCCAAAGGGCTGGCGCTGCGGCCCGGAGACGAGATACGCATCGAGGGGGTTCCGGACGGCGGAGAGGGCGCGCCCCTGGACTACGTGGAGATACGCACCAGCGAGCTCTGAAACCTGGAACGAGTGGTTTCGACGTTTCCGCGTTATCAGAGAATGAGGTCCTTGACTCCTATGGCGGGAAGGAGCACAATACAGTTGCCGTTCGACGTGGAGAGCCGGGCTGGAGGGCGGCGTGGGCGATCCGCGGAACATCTGGATACACGTGGCCAACATCGTGCTGGGTGCGGCTGTGTTGGCTTTCCTGATGGCAACCCTGGTTTCTGTGGCCGTTGAAGTCGCATCACGCCTGAGGCGAAGATTCAGGCTTCGCGCTGAGCTGGATCGCGACTTGCGGGACTACGCGCAACTGTTCAGCCACAGGTGACGGCAGCTCGACGCCGGCCGCCGGGCCAAAGCCGCGAACAACCGTATCCGCAGCGGGGCCCGGATCGTATACAATGTCAGATCTCAGACCGCGAGGGCCGGGCCTGGGCTAGCCCGCAGGCAGGCAGCGTCTGGAGGGGGACGGGAAGCATGCAGCAGATTGCCCATGACGTCATCATTCTCGGGACAGGCCTGGCCGGACTGCGCGCCGCGGGTGAGATCTGCATCAGGACCAAAGGCGTGGCCGATGTCGCCATCGTTTCCAAAGTGCAGGTCATGCGATCGCATTCGGTGTGCGCGGAGGGAGGCACGGCCGCGGTGATGCGCTCCGAGGAAGGGGACAGCCTCGAACTGCACGCGTGGGACACCGTGAAGGGCGCGGATTTCCTCGCCGATCAGGACACGGTGGACCGCTTCGTGCAAACCTCGCCGGACGAAATCCGGCGCCTGGAGCACTGGGGTGTGCCGTGGAGCCGCCGCGCGGACGGCCGCATCATGCAGCGGCCCTTCGGGGGACACTCGTTTCCGCGGGCCTGCATGGCGGCGGACAAGACCGGCTTCTTCGAAATGCAGGCTCTGTACGACAATCTGCTGCGGCACGACAACTGGAAGCGCTACGACGAGTGTTTCGTCACGTCCCTGCTCATGGAAAACGGACGGTTTGCCGGCCTCACGCTCATCGACGCGCCGACCGGTGAGTTCTATGTGCTCCGCGGAAAGGCCCTCCTGTTCGCTTCCGGAGGGTTGGGCAACCTGTACGGTTTTACGACCTACTCTCAGACCGTCACGGGCGACGGACAGGCTGCTGCCTACCGGGCGGGACTTCCGCTGGAAGACCTGGAGTTCGTGCAATTCCATCCGACGGGTCTGGTGCCGTCGGGCATCCTCATGACCGAGGGCTGCCGCGGGGAGGGCGGGTATCTTCGCAACAACAAGGGCGAGCGTTTCATGGAGAAGTACGCCCCGAAGATGATGGAACTGGCGCCGCGCGACATCGTCTCGCGTTCGGAAATGACGGAGATTCTGGAAGGGCGCGGCTTTCCAGGGCCGGACGGACTCGATTACATTCAGCTCGACCTGACGCACCTGGGCGCGGAACGAATCAACAAGCGGTTGCCCCTGATCCGGGAAGTGTGCATGAAGTTCCTTGGGATCGACCCGATCACCGACCCGATCCCCATACGGCCCGTCGCTCACTACGCCATGGGTGGGATCGAGGCCGATATCGACGGCCGGACCAGGGTGGAGAATATCTGGGCCGCAGGCGAGGTTGCGTGCCATTCCATGCACGGCGCAAACAGGCTCGGATGCAACTCCACGGCGGAGTGCCTGGTGTGGGGAGGCATCACAGGTGGTGAGATTTCCAAGTACCTGGCGCAGGGAGCGGCTCTGAGCGCTGTTCCCCAAGCTGCGGCCGTGGAGGAAGAGAAGCGGATCTTCAGCGGACTTGTCAACCAGAGCGGCGCGGAGAGTCCGGCTCGGATTCGCCGTGAGCTGCGCACCTTGATGGACCAGCATGCTGGCGTCTTCCGTTCCGGCGAGTCCATGCGGGAGGGTCTGGGCAAGATTGCCGCGCTGAAGGAGCGCTTCGGCAAGATCGGCATCCAGGACAAGAGCCGCACATACAACACCAACCTCATCCAGGCGCTGGAGACCGAAAACATGCTCGAGCTGGCCGAAGCGGTGCTCTTCTCTGGCCTGGCCAGGGAGGAATCCCGCGGCGCCCATTCGCGCACCGACTTTTCCGCCCGCGACGACGTGAAGTTCCTCGGGCACTCGATGGCGTTCCGCACCGCGGAGGGCCCCCGGCTGGAGTACAAGCCGGTGACAATCACCAACTGGAAGCCCGTGGAGCGCAAGTACTGAATGGGGGGAAAGGAGAACTGAATGACCGAGATCAGGAGATACGACAACCGCCTCGGAGTTTGGGGATGGCTCGGGGGCGGGCGCTGGGGCATCGAGAGGTACGCTTACATTCTCCACCGCGTGACAGGGATCGGCATTCTTCTCTACTTCTTGATGCACATCGTCGTCACCAGTCTGCGCGCCACCGGCCGGTACTTGTGGATCGAGGGGCAACTCTTCGACAAGCCCGTGTTCAAGTTCGGGGAGTTCCTGGTGTTCGCGGCCTTCTGCTACCACGCCTTGAACGGCGTCCGCCTGGTGCTGGTCGAACTCGGCTTCGCGGTCGGCAAGCCGATAGAGCCAGTCTACCCATACAGGACGTCGCTGAACGTGCAGCGGCCGCTGCTGATCGTGATGATAATCCTGGCGTCGATTCTGCTGGTGGCCGGGGGATTCGACTTCATGGGGTTGGGAGGCTAGAAGGCGGCATGCGGGAAACAAAATACTGGACCTGGCACATGGCGGCGGGCGTGGTGATCCTGGTCTTGCTCGGCCTGCACATGCTCATCATGCACGTGGACGATATCACGGGCCTGTTCGCTCCGTATGGCGGAGAAGCGGTCAGCAAGGAGAACAGCCTGCATCGCGACGGGATGCTGTTCTTCACGGTCACATACATCCTCCTGTTAGGCGTGGCTCTCTATCACGGCCTCTATGGTCTTCGAACCATCCTCTTCGAACTGGGGTTGAAACCGGCGGCACAGAAGGCCGTCACCAGCGTCCTGCTCCTTCTAGGCCTGGGGCTGTTCGGCCTGGGGGCCTGGGCGGCGGTGGCGGCGCACACCATCGCGGCGGCTGGGGGGAGGGGCTAGACATGGCGGAGAGAACAATCAACTTTCACGTCACCCGGTATAGTCCGGAGCGAGACTTTAAGCCGTATGTCCAGGTCTTTCCGGTCCCCGTCCGCGAGGGCATGACGGTTCTGGAAGGCCTGCACTACATCAAAGAGAACCTGGACGCTTCGCTGGTGTGGCGCTACTCCTGCCGGATGGGGATTTGCGGTTCCTGCGGCATGTTGTTGAACGGGAAGCCGACCCTGGCCTGCAACACCCAGATCCTGCATATCGCCGGGAAGGATCTCACCGTGGGGCCGCTCCCGAATTTCCGGATCATCCGCGACCTGGTCCCGGACCTGCGGCCGATGTTCGACAAGCACCGGGCGCTGAAGCCCTTCATCGTGCGGGCCGACCAGGGGGATATCGACGATCCGGCGGGCGAGTTCTACCAGACCCCGGAGGAGCTGGAGTCCTATCTCCAGTTCTCTTATTGCATTAAGTGCGGATGCTGCATGGCGGCCTGCCCCACGCTGGCGACGGACCCCCAGTACATGGGGCCTATGCCGCTCGCCGCGGCCCAACGCTATAATCTCGACACCCGCGACGACGGGCGCCGTTTCCGCAACGAACTGACCGGCAGCAGCGCCGGTGCGTTCCGCTGCCACTATGCGGGGGAGTGCTCCCGGGCGTGTCCCAAGGGAGTGGACCCGGCCAAGGCCATCCAGCACCTCAAGCGCCGGCTCGTGCTCGACTACTTGCGCCTGTCACGCCGGAAAGAACCCTGCCACAAGCAGCACGGGCCGGGCCAGGGTAAGCCGCTCGCCAACATCCCGCCGGCTCCGCCGAGAACCGTCGGCGTCTGAGCCCGGCGCGCTGGCCGTCAGTCCTCTATCTCGATCGTCGGCTGTCTCGGTCCGCCGATTTCGCCGATGCGGGCGGCGACGTCCCTCGCCATTTGCACGTAGCCGGCGGCATGAGGATCGCTCCCGTCGCGCAAGGCGACCGGCCGGCCCGTGTCGCCGCCGGAGCGCACCTCCGGATCGAGCGCCAGTTCCGCCAGGAAGGGAACCGCCATCTCCCCCGCGGTTCGCTTGCCTCCTCCGTAACTGAACACGTCGATCCGCTTCTCGCAGTGCGGGCACACCAGATAACTCATGTTCTCGACCAGACCCAGGATCTCGACCTTCACCTGCCGGAACATGTGCACGGCCTTGCGCGCATCCTCAAGCGAAACGTCCGAGGGAGTCGTAACCACGATCGCGCCGGACAGCGGCACGGTCTGGATCAAGGAAAGCTGCACGTCGCCCGTTCCGGGCGGCAGGTCGATGATGAGGTAGTCCAGTTTTCCCCACTCGACCCCCCGCACGAACTGCTGCACCACGCTGTGCAGCATGGGACCGCGCCAGATCAGCGGCCGGTCGCCGGGGTTGAGGAAGCCCATCGACATCAGCCGGACGCCGTATTGTTCAAGCGGCACGATGCGTTCCTGTTCGACGGCAGGCATGTCCTGTATCCCCATCATCAGGGGCACGTTGGGCCCGTACACGTCGGCGTCCATCAGGCCCACCTTGTGGCCAAGGCCGGCCAGCGACACAGCCAGATTCACCGCCACGGTCGTCTTGCCGACGCCGCCCTTTCCGCTGCCGACCGCGATCACATGTTGCACACCTGGAATGGGCTGTTTGGGCTGCTCGCCCGTCTGATTGGGGGCCATTACTTCTATCCTACGCCAGAGGCAAGTTGGCTTGCGCCCGAAGCGTCCAGTCGGAGAACTCGCCGCGCTCAAGCTTGGGGAAGGCCGCCGCGGCGACCATCGCGGCGTTATCGGTGGACAGCTCCTTCGATGGGAAGTGGACGCGGTAACCCAGGCGCAGCGCCTCAGCGGCGCGGCGCAACCCGGAGTTACATGCTACTCCTCCGGACACCACAAGACAGCGTGCCTCAACCTGCTCCGCGCTCGCGACCGCCCGCCGCAACAACTCCTCGATCACCGTGTGCTGGAATGAGGCCAGCAGATCGAGCGTTTCTTTAGGAGTCACGGCCAGCCATTCTTCCGTCGATGGATGCGGCGTGCGGCACAGCAGAGCGCGGCGCGCCTCGACCTCGGCCTTCAGGTCGCGCTGCTGGGTCCAGCGCAGAACCGCCGTCTTCAGACCGCTGAAGCTGAAGTCGAGCGGATTGCCCTTCATGCGCGCCAGCGTGAAACGAACCGCCGCCGGGTTCCCGTGAGGCGCCAACCGGTCGATTACGGGTCCCCCGGGGTAGCCGAAGCCGAGCAACTTGGCCACTTTGTCGAACGCTTCACCCGCGGCGTCGTCGCGTGTCCTGCCCAGCAGGCGGTAGTGGAATCCTTCGCGCATCTCGAACAGGTGGGTATGCCCGCCGCTCACCACCAGCGCCAGGGCGGGGTATTCGACCGGCTCGCCCCGCTCCAGGGCCTCCATCACAACCGCATGGATGTGTCCTTCGATGTGGTTCACGGCAATGAGCGGCAGCTTGCGGGCGAAACACAGCGCCTTGGCGTACGTCATTCCCACCAACAGCGAGCCGACAAGCCCGGGGCCCGAAGTGACCGCCACCGCCGCCAGTCCTTCATAGCCGCAGCCGGCTTGCTCCAGTGCGGTCGTCACGACCGGCACGATGGCTCGCAGGTGCTCCCGCGAGGCCAGTTCCGGGACTACTCCCCCATACTTGCCGTGCGTGGTGAGTTGCGAGGCGACCACGGACGAGAGGATCGTTTTCGCATCCGCAACCACAGCCGCCGCCGTCTCGTCGCACGAGGTCTCGATGCCGAGGATGCGCAAGCTGCTATTCTGACTCTCGCGGGTCATGCAACTCTCCGAATTCGATTATCACTTGCCGGAGGACCGGATCGCACAGCAACCGCTCGAGGACCGCGCCGCCTCGCGCATGCTGGTCGTCTACCGCGACCAGTCGCGATGGGAGGACCGCGAGTTCCGTGACCTGCCCGGTTTCCTCAAGCCGGGCGACTGCCTTGTGCTGAACGACTCCCGCGTTTTCCCTTCGCGGCTTTACGGGCACCGGGCGGGCGTCGGCGCCCTTCCCGTTGGCAAACGGAATCCGAAGCGGCGGGAGCACCTCAGCGGGCGCGTCGAAGTGTTCCTTCTGCGCCCCGTTTCCGACGACCACAGGACCTGGCAGGCGCTGGTTCATCCCGGCCGGAAGATGCGGGTCAGCGAGCGCATACGCTTCGCCGACGGCGTGGAAGCGGAAATACTGGCTCGCGGCTCGTACGGAGAACGCACAGTCCGATTCGATTGCCAGGGCGACGTCTACGCGCGGCTGGAGGAGGTCGGCCACGTGCCCCTGCCGCCCTATATCCGCCGCGCGGACACACCCGAAGACCGGGAGCGTTACCAGACGGTTTTCGCCAGGGAACGGGGCTCGGTGGCGGCCCCCACAGCCGGACTGCACTTCACTCCCGAACTTCTTGACCAGTGCCGGCTGGCCGGCGCCGGGGTGGCCCAACTCACCTTGCACGTTGGTCTCGGCACCTTCCAGCCCATCCACACCGAAATCGTGGAGCAGCACCGCCTCCACCCAGAGAGCTTCCAGATCACGGAAGAAGCCGCAAGGCGCATGCGCGAGGCCCGCCGCCTAGTGGCCGTGGGGACGACGGCCGTCCGCACGCTGGAAACCGCCATGCTGCGCGGGGGCCTGGTGGCCTCCCGGGGTGAGACGGATCTTTTCATCTATCCGGGCTTTCCGTTCCTTGCCACGGGCGCGATGCTGACCAACTTCCATTTACCGAAGAGCAGTCTGCTTCTGCTAGTGTGTGCCTTCGCCGGAACGGAACTGACGCTGGCGGCCTACCGCCACGCAGTCGAAGCAGGCTACCGCTTCTACTCCTACGGAGACTGCATGTTGATACTCTGAGGACATGCGAAGTCTGGCCGACCTCACCCTTGAGACTCTCTACAGCGCGGCCCAGCACGCCGTCCGCATCGTGCTCATCCTTGTGGTCGCTCTAATCGCCTCAAGGATTGTCCAGCGTTCCATCCCGCGCCTGAAGGCCCGGATCCTGGAACTGGCGCTGCGGCGCGGCCCGGGACAGAACGGAGAGCTCGAAAAGCGGGCCGTTACGCTGGGGGCGATCTTCCGGAAAACAGTCGTGGTGCTCATCTGGATCACGGCGACGGTGATGATTCTTAGAGAGGCGGGCTTCGACATCGCCCCCATCCTTGCCAGCGCGGGCGTCGTGGGGCTGGCCATCGGTTTCGGCGCCCAAAACCTGGTGCGCGACATCATCTCCGGCATGTGTCTCCTGATGGAGAACCAGATCCGGGTCAACGACGTCGTGGTGATCAATGGGACAGGGGGTCTGGTGGAGGAGATCAACCTCAGAACGACGGTGCTGCGCAGCGTGGACGGGGCGGTCCACATCTTCCCGAACGGCACCATCCAGACGCTGTCCAACCTGACCCATCAGTTTTCCTACTACGTTTTCGACATGGGCGTCGCCTACAAGGAGGATACCGACCACGTGGCGGCGGTGATGAAAGCCGTGGCGGACCAGATGATGGAGGAGGAGCAGTTCAAGCCCTTCATCCTGGAGCCGCTCGAAATCCTCGGCGTGGACAGGTTCGCCGAGTCGGCCGTGATCATAAAGGCTCGGATCAAGACAGTGCCCATACGGCAGTGGGCCGTCGGCCGCGAACTGAACCGGCGGTTCAAGAAGCGGTTCGAAGAATTGGGAATTGAGATCCCGTTTCCGCAGCGCACGATCCATGTTGTGCGTTCAGCCGTCGAAGAGCCCCCGCAGAATCCCGACAACCTGGGTGCCTAGCTGCACGCCCACCCGCGCGCTCAGCAGCGCGGCCGGCAGCAAGCCAAGCCACGCCCGAGTGGGGAGCTCCTGGAGCGCAACCAACAACAGCATCGGTGAGACCAGCCGCGGGTACGAGTAGGGATCGTGCAAGTCGAATATCGCGCTAAGGAGAACCGTCAGCAAGGCGAACATAAGCGCCGCGAAACCAGACGCCGTCGAGGGACGGGTGAGCATGTTTCGAACGGCCAGCAACGCCGCCAGCAGGATGCCCGTTATGACCAGGTAGTCCAGCGTCGTGAGTGCCCAGGCCAAGGCCTCCGGCCTGGTGTACTGTGGCGTCCGGAACAAGGGGAGGAGGGCCGTTCGCTCCGGGAGGCCGTGGGTGGCCGGAACCTCGCGCATCACGTTGCCCAGGATCGCCATCCAGATCAGCAGCGGCAGGCCGGCCGAGGAGAACAGCATGGCCCGGGCCCAAAGCCGGCGCGAAATCAGGTACAGGCAGTAGCCCCCCAGGAGCAGCGTTCCAGTTTCACGCGCCAGCGCGGCACACGCGAGCACCACCCACAGCTTCCACGGCGGGCCATCGCGCGAGTACAGCGCGAATCCCGCAGAGAGCGCGGCCAGAGCGAGATCAATGGTCATGCGGTCAATCGAGATGAGCGCTGCCGGCACCAGCAGGAAACAGAGACCCCAGACCGGGTGATATCCGAGAGGTGCGATGTACCGGCTGACCCAATACGCTCCCAGGAAGATGAACATCCATTGGACGGCGAACAGGGCGGTGTCTACGTAACGGTCCCGGCCCCCGGCCAGCAACCAGGCAGCCGTGGGCACCAACATCCGGCGATAGCGCATTCTCGGAGCGTCCACATACTGCGCGAGTCCCTTGCGAAGGAAAGGGTCGTGCGCCTGGTAGTGGTAGAACTGCCCATCGTAACCCCTGCTCCCTGGAAACAGATGGATTCTCTCCCAGGTAAGGAGCGGAGGCACCCTTTGCTCGCCCCCGGTGCAGAAGAGCGCGGTCCAGTTGCCGCCGTAGTTGTAGTGAACGGTCGTCGACTGCCAGGCAAACGTGAGGATAACCGCGACCAGCCCAGTCGTCTGCGCCTGGCTGGGCAGGAGACGTTGGAGAACGCGCATCCCTCCGAATCTTACATGATCGCCGTCGGCGGTGCGGGCTCGTCAGGGCTGCCGGCATTGGCCAGCGGCACTTTCACCATCAGGAATCCAAGGAAGATCAAGACCACAAAGCCGGCCCAGATCGACGGTGTCTCGAAGATCTTCGGCAGGGGCCATTCAAAGAAGCGGAAGGTGGCCACCAGGAGTCCAGCCAGCGCCTCTCCGGCGATCAGGCCGGAAGCCGTGAGGATTCCGGCGTTCTCCACTCGCGCCTTCTGGGCCTCGTTGAATCCCCCCTTCTCGCGCCGGCTGTCTGTGATCCACCGGATGACGCCACCGACGAAAATGGCGAATGTCGTCTCCAGCGGAAGGTACATACCCACGGCGAACAGCATCGGGCTCTTGACCTGAACCATGATCAGCGCCAGGCCCATGAAGATGCCGACCACGACCAGAGGCCAGGGCATATCGCCACCCACAATCCCCTGTGCGAGTGAGGCCATCAATCCCGCCTGCGGGGCGGACAGTTCCTTGTCCCCGAATCCGGTCCCGCCCGCGTTGATGTTCCCCTGGTGGAGCACCAGCAGCGGGAAGTACAACAGCAGGCTGGCGACGAGCACGCCCATGAAATCGCCGATCTGCATGCTCCTCGGCCTGCCACCCAGGATGTGACCCACCTTGAGGTCCTGGAGCATCTCGCCCGCCACGGCCGAGGAGACACAAACCACCGCTGCGACGCCTAGAACCGCCGCCACGCCGCTCAACCCCGTCACCCCCACGGCGACCATGAGCAAAGCTGCCACGATGAGCGTCGACAGCGTGAGCCCGGAGATGGGGTTGTTGGAGGACCCGATCATTCCCACAAGGTTGCCGGACACCGCCGCGAAGAAGAAGCCGAGCACGATCATCACGGCCGCCGCGACAGCCCCTCCCACCAGTGTGCCCGTGAAGTAGACGTACAACACAACCATCGCGGCCAGCGTCACGACAAGCCCGCCGAACACCGTCTTCGCGCCAAGGTCGTGATCGGCCCTGGCCGTGGATTGCGCCTGGCTCCCGGCCTTCTTGAGATCGGAAACCGCCCGCTTCATGCCCACTGCCAGGCTCTTGCGCATCCGGAACAGCGTGTAGCCGGCGCCAACGAGCATTCCTCCCACGGCGATAGGCCGCACAATGAATCGCCAAATCGCCGTGGCCAACCCCGACCAGGACTCATCCGCGGCGCCCGCAGGGAGCGTCGACTGGAGCTGAGGGCCCAGGAAGTACATGAACAGCGGCACCAGCAGTCCCCACGCCACCACCCCGCCCGAGAAGTTCAGCGCGGCCAGCCTCGGGCCGATGATGTAGCCGACGCCCAGGTATGCCGGGCTGATGGCCGGCGCCGAAGCCATCGTGACTCCGCCGACGCCCACGCTTGTTGCCTCCCCGGAGCTGCCCAGGCGAACCACGCTCCTGCCAAGCTCCCCAATCCGCAGGAAGAACTCCTTGCTGGCCGCGAACAACTGGAACACCCCGAGCAGGTAAGTCAGCGCGCCAACCCCCATGTTGCTAAAGAGGATCTTGGCCGCCTGGCTTCCACGCTGGCCTGCTTTGTGGATCTCGGATGCGGCGAGCGATTCGGGAAAAGGCAGCTCGCGGTCCTCGACCATGACGCGGCGCAGCAGGGTGACGAACAGGATGCCTAGTACCCCGCCCACCAGCATCAGCACGCTGGACTTCCAGTAGGCATGCTCGAAATCGAAGGACGGCCAGGCCTTGGCGATCACAAAGGCCGGGATGGTGAAGATGGCCCCCGCCGCCACCGATTCGCCGATGGAGCCCACCGTACGCGCGATGTTCTCCTCCAGGATCGAGCCGCGCATCAGCCGCAGTACGGCCATGCTGATCACCGCCGCCGGGTAAGTGGCGGCGATGGTCATGCCGGCGCGGAGGCCGAGGTAGGCGTTGGCCGCGCCGAGAACGACGGTCATGACCAGGCCGAGCAGGACCGCACGGAGCGTGAACTCCGACATCTTGAGGTCTTCCGGAACGTAAGGACGGTACTTATCTTCGCTCATGGCGCACCCCTCACAAACGGACATGATACCAGGGGGATGGCCAGCCGGTTGCCGCGGATTGGGCGGCCACGAGCCGCGCCAAAGTGCGCCGCGCCGCGGGTGGCGGTCAATTTCGCTTGCCGCGGAGTCACCATCCGGCCGATCCTACTGACCAGTGTGGAGGTCCTGCGTATGTGCGGAATCCGGAGTGTCTGGTTGTCCATCCTCCTGCTCCTGGCGGCTTTCTCGCTCCAGGGGCAGATAACAGGCGAAGTCAAGGGGATTGTTACCGATCCGTCAGGAGCAGCCGTACCCGCCGTCAAGGTCCTGCTTACCAGCGCGGAGACCGGAGAAAGCCGCTCCGTTACAACCGACCAGGAGGGCCGCTTCGGATTTCCGCTGCTCAAGATCGGAGGCTACACGGTGGAGGTGCAAGCCCCCGGTTTCCGTCGTGCGGTTGCCTCGGCCTCGGTGCGCAGCGCGGAGATCTCTTCATTGAACCTCAAACTTGAAGTCGGCCAGGTCACCGAGCAGGTCACGGTGACCGGCGCCGCCAGCCCGCTGGACACGCAGAGCGCCCAGGTCCAGGAGGCCTTCGAGGTCAAGGAGGTGCAGGAAGTTCCGGTCAATCGCAACTTGAACCTGTTCGCCGCCACCCTGCCCGGCATCGTCCCCGCTCCGGGCGGCTTCAACACCGGCAGCTTCGTCGCCAACGGCAACCGGGTGCGCGCCAACAACATCACCATCGATAACATCACGGCGACCGATATCTCCGTGGGCGGAACCGGATCCAGCAACAACAGCCCGGTGAACTTCTCCTCCGTCCGCGAGGTCAAGGTCATCACCAACAGCTTTAGCGCCGAATTCGGCCGCAACTCGGGCGCCCAGGTGCAGTACATCACCAAGTCCGGCACCAATGACTTCCACGGCGAGGCGTACGAATACGTCCAGAACGACATCCTCAACGCGCGGGATTGGTTCGACCAGAGCGGCAAGCCCTCCGTCACGCGGATCAACCAGTTCGGCGGAGTGCTGGGCGGCCCGGTCATCCGCAATCGGACTCATTTCTTCGGATCCGCCGAGCGGTTCTACCAGCGCGGCGCGGGTTCGGCCCGCGTGGCCCAGGTTCCCACCTCGGCCATGATCGCTGCCGTCACCGACCCGACGTCGAAGAAGGTCTTGGACCAGTACAAACTGCCCGCCGCCACGACAACGTACGCGACCTACGGAACGGTCCAGCAGAACGCTTCCGCAAAGGTCGACCTGCACCAGTACTCGGCCCGGTTGGATCACCAGTTTTCGGAAAGGGACTCCATTTATGGCCGCTACGGCTTCGCCAGGAACCAGGGAACCAGCAGCAACAACACCTTCATACAGACCAACCTCGCCAACTTCGGTCTCGCTTCGACCAATTCGGTCTACAGCATCAACCTCAACGAGACGCACATCTTCTCGCCGTCGGTGGTGAACGAGTTCCGTTCGGGTTTCGGGCGCACGTCGCCCATCTTCAGTGTCGATTCCACCGTCCCCCTCGGCCCGAGAATCGTCTTCACCAACGCCCAGGTGGACCGATTCGGCTCCTATGAAGGAGGTCCTCAGGGACGTGTTCAGAACACATACCAGGTCGGCGACACGCTCACCTGGACCCGCGGCGCTCACACCCTGAAATTCGGCGGGGACTTCTTCCGATACCAGGGCAACAGCTTCTTCGAGGCGCAGACTCGCGGCGTGTACACCTTCCTGAATTGGGACGATTTTGCGGCCGGAAGGCCCAACAGCTACACGCAGCGTTTTGGTCCCACACAGCGCGGGAACCGCAACTGGATTCAGGGGGCGTTCGTACAGGATGACTTCCGCGTCACTCCTTCGCTCACCGTCAATCTCGGCGCCCGGCTGGAGGTGTTCGGGCCGATCAGCGAGGTCAACCGCCTGACCTCCAACCTCAACTTCGACTGCCGCCAAAGCATGGGACTGGCGGGAACCGGGCCCCTCGGCTGTTTCAGCATCGGCGAGAACTCGATCGGATTGAACCGCTACATCCAGCCGCGAGTGGGCTTCGCCTGGAATCCAGGGCAGGGGAAGACCGTGATCCGCGGCGGCTACGGCATGGTCGCCGACTTCAACTTTCTGAACCCCGTCACCAACCAGCGCTTCCTGCCGCCGTTTGTGGTCACGCAGACCATTACCGGCATCCCCAACTTCTCAGGAACGAATAGCTGGGCCAACTTGATTGCGGGCTCCGCCGCCATCCAGCAGGAAGGCGCGGGGATGAGCGGCCGCCTCCGGACAGACGTCCTCAACTACGGGGACGTGAATCCTGCCATCGACCCTCGCCTGAAGAACCCGCAGGTTCACCAGTTCAGCCTTGGTGTCCAACGCGAACTGCCGCAGGGGATCGTGCTGAAGATCGGCTATATCGGGACGAAGGGCAATTTTCTGCAAAGCGTGCGCCAGGTCAATCTCAACGCCAACCGGCCCCGCCCCGCCGTCGACCTGGCCGACGAAGCCGCCCGTACGCAGGAGTTCGTCGCCAGCTACAACGCCATGACCGGCGCCACGCAGCGTTCGAGCACGCGCCTCGACCCCCGCTTCAACCTGGTCAACTACTACGACAATTCCGGCAACTCGAACTACCACGCCCTCGAAGTCCTGGGCACCCGTTCGTTCCGAAGCGGCTATTCGTTCCAGGTGGGGTACACGATAGCCAAGTCTATCGACAACGTCTCCGACGGCCTCTCCAACATGCCCAACGACAGCGCGAATATTCAGGACCCAACCAACCTGCGCGGAAACCGCGGTGTTTCGGGCTTCGATGTGCCTCAGCGCATCGTGGTCACTCACGTGTGGGAATTGCCCTGGGGAAAGAACCTCTCAAGCCCGCTTCTCAAGCGGATAGCGTCGGGCTGGTCCCTGTCCGGCATCTCGAGCTGGCGGGCGGGTTTCCCGGTCTCCTTTGACGCGGGCGCACGCCTCGGCGTGGCCAATATCTCCACCCTGATCACCGGCGGGATCATGCGACCCAATACCGCCGGTCCCGTCACGTTCGAGCCCAAGCCTGCCGGGAGCCCGGACGCGCCGCAGGGCCTGAACAACGATGCGGTCGCCGGGCGCCGCATTTCCACCTACGCCGAGAGAATCGGCCTGTCGCAGCCGCTGCTGGGGAACTTCGGCACGCTTGGCCGGAATACGCACCGCGCCATCGGCCAGGCCAACTTCGACTGGAACGTGTACAAGAACACGGCGATCACCGAGCAGGTGAGCGTGCAACTGCGCTGCGAGATCTATAACGTCTTCAATCACCACAGCTTCCAGGACGTGAACCGCAACATCAGCAATCCCGCGTTCGGCCAGTACACCACCCCGGCCCAGAGCCAGCGTTACCTCCAACTCGCGGCCGTCCTGCGCTTCTAAGTTGTTGCGGGCGTTTTTGGGGAACTGCGAAAATCAGGGGTGTCCCCGAGAACGTGTCTGCTCCCCGCCCTGCTGGCGGCCATGACGCTGATAGCCACGGCCGCGGTGATTGAGGGCATTGTCGTCGAGAAGGGCACGGGACGTCCCGTGGCTCGCGCCAGGGTGACGCTTCAGTCGCTAGGGACCGGGGTCTCCTCACCCGCCGCTCTGTTCACCGATTCCGCAGGCCGCTTCTCGGTCCGGCAGCCGGCCGGCGGCGCGTTCCTTCTCACCGTGGACAAGCGAGGGTACGCTCCCTCCCATTACGGGCAGAAACGCTGGGATGGACCTGGAACCCCCATCGTCTTGGAGAAGGACACTCGTTTCGCGGCGGAAATATCGCTCAGCAGGCTTGGCGCAGTCTCGGGTGAAATCGTGGACGAGAACGGCATAGGAGTCTCCGACGTTCCCGTGTTCGCCTACCGCGATTCCCGTCCGCCGCGCCTGGCCGGCCAGGGGATGAGCGATGACCGCGGCAGTTTCAGGATCGCCGGACTTCAGCCGGGCAAGTACCGCCTCAGGACCGGGCCCAAAGAACTGGAGGACGGCACCGGCCTGCTGCCGACATACTTCGGCAACACGGCGGTTGGCGAGAGCGCCAACACCGTTGAAGTCGCTCTGGGCGAGGATACGGGCGGAGTTTCCATCCGGCCTGTGGCAGGGACTCTCTTGCGGCTGAGCGGACGCGTCAGCAGACCCGGCTTCGCCTCCGTGATTCTCTACTCGGATCTGGGCCGGAGAGTCGCAGCGGTCGATCCGTCGGGGCATTTCACCTTCGGTGAGCTTTCCCCCGGAAGGGTTGAGCTCACCGCAGAGTCCGGGCGTGGCGAACTCGCCCAGGCCGCATACGCAAGCCTCTGGCTGAGTGGCGATGTCGAGGGGTTCGTGCTCGACCCCGCGCCGGTTCCAAGCGTCGAGTTCCGTTGCGAGGACACGAAGGCGGCGCCGCTCGTCTCCAGGGAGGTCACGCTCACACTGAGCAGGACTTCGTTTCCCGAGGAGCCGCGCACCGAGCAGCTAGCCTGCGGGAAGACGGCGCATACGGGCGTGGGAAACTGGCGGCTGGACATTTCCACTCCCGCCAAGTACGCCGTAGCCGGAGTGCAGATCGGGCGCCGGCCGGCCGCCTCGAACGAGATCCAGTTGCTGCCCGGCCAGCGCGCGGAAGTCACGCTGGTGGCTTCGACGCTGGTGTCCAGTTTCAGTGGGACGCTCCTGGGGACAAGCGGCCAGCCTGCCGTGGGGGCCATGGTCTTCCTGCGCGCGGCCGACGAAAGCCTGGCTCGCCGCGTCTACCGGAAGGATACTGCGAGGACCGACGCCGAGGGCAGGTTCGCTTTCACCGGCCTGCCGCCAGGCCGTTACAAGGTCACCGCTTCTTTCGATGTGCAGAGAGCGGACGAAGTGGATTGGAGCGATCCGACTATGCGGGTCGTCGAACTCGAGGAAGGCAAGGAACTCACCGAGGACCTGAGACTGCCGGCGCGCCCTTAGCGCCAGGAAACAAGCTTGATCTCGGTCATCTCCTCGACCGCGTACTTGGGCCCTTCGCGGCCCATGCCGCTGAGCTTGACCCCTCCGTAGGGCATCTGGTCGAGCCGGTAGGCCGGCACCTCGTTGATCAGGAATCCGCCCACGTGGACCTTGCGAGCCGCGTGGAATGCCTTCTGAAGATCGCGCGTGTAGATGCTGGCCTGCAAGCCGTACTCGGACGCATTCACCCAGTCGATGGCCTCGTCCAGGCTGCCGGCTTCGTTGATGGCCACGACGGGGCCGAAGGCCTCCTTACACGAGATCTTCACTTCCGTCGGCACACGCTCGAGGATCGCCGGGTTCACGGTGGCCCTGCGGCGGGCGCCTCCGATGCACAACCTGGCTCCGGCCTTGGTGGCCTCTTCGATCCAGCCTTCGACGCGCTCGGCTTCCTTGACCGTGATCAACGAACTGATGTCCGTGGAAGGCTCGTGGGGATGCCCGATCTTGAGCTTGCGCGTCCCCTCGACCATGCGCTCCAGAAACTCGCCATGGACGCGGCTGTGGGCGAAAATGCGCTGCACCGAGATGCAGACCTGGCCCGAGTTGGAGAAGCTGCCCCTGATGCAGCGGGGAACGGCGGCGTCCAGGTCCGCATCTTCCTCGATGATGACTGCCGAGTTGGAGCCGAGCTCCAGCGTGACCCGCTTCATTCCCGCCAGGCTCCGTATGCGCAGGCCCACCTCAGGACTTCCCGTGAAGGTGATCATCGAGACTTTGGGGTGCGTCACCAGCAGATCGCCCACCGTGCCACCGGGGCCCGTGATGACGTTCAGCGCGCCTTTCGGCAGTCCGCACTCGTCGAAGATCCCAGCCATCATCAGGGCCGTGACCGGAGTCGCCGAAGCGGGCTTGTGGACCACGGCATTGCCCGCGGCGACGGCGGGCCCGATCTTGTGCATCGAGAGATTGAGTGGGAAGTTGAACGGAGTAATCGCCGAGATGACTCCCACCGGCTCGCGCAGGGTCATGCCCCAGCGGCCCTTGCCCGCCGGGGAGGCGTCCATCGGCACGACCTCTCCACACAAGCGGTGAGCTTCCTCGGAAGAGAACAGCAGAGTCTGCGCCGCCCGGTCCACCTCGGCCCGAGCCTCACGGATGGGCTTTCCGCTTTCGCTGCTGAGCGCCAGCGCCAGCGATTCGCTTCGCTCCAGGACCTTGTCGTGGGCTTTGCGCAGGATGGCGGACCGCTCGGCCAGCGTCATCTCGCGCATGACCGGCGCGGCGGCCCAGGCCGCTTCCACCGCCGCCTCCACGTGTTCCCTGCCCGCCTCGTAGACAGTGGCGATCTCAGAACCGTCGTAGGGCAGTTCGACCTTCAAGGGCCGATCGGTGGTGACCAATCTCCCCCCGATGTGCATCGGATATTCCATAACCCGGACAGTAGCAGATTCAGAGGAAGCCGGCAGCCGCTCCCTTACGGTCGCGGTTCGGTGCAGAGCGTTGCACAGAGCCGCGAGCGTCAGCGAGCGGATGGCCCCTTCGCGCCGGGAGCTTCAAACGGGAGCCCGCTAGCCGAACAGCCGGTCGAAGTACTCGCGCGTGCGGGCTTTGATCTGCGCCAGTTCAACGTCCAGCGGCTGGTCGTGCAAATGCTCCGGCGTCCAGCGGCACACCAGGTCCGTCAGGTTGGCCAGTTGGACCGCCGAGCCCGGCAGGTCCCCCTCGGTGTGCCCCGTGCTCACCCTCAGCCCGTGATCCACCGCCCGGTAAAAGGTCGCCGCATCGCGCAGGAATTCGGCGTCGGAAGCCTCCAGGTGCCCCATCTTCTCGATCACGTCGATGCGGGCGGGCGTATTGAGCACCTTATAGAAGATCCCGGCCCCCTTCAGCCGCAGGTACATCAGGGCGAAATCGATGTCGTAGTAGCCGCCGCGCCCCGCCTTCAATGGATTGCCCGGACCCTGCTCCCTCTCCAGCCTGGCCCGCATCTGCTGGAGCGCCTTCTTCGACCTGCCCCCCTGCCCGTACCGCCTCCAGTCCACGTCCTGCAGTTCGTGAAGGAATTCGGTGGCCTTCTCCGTGTCCCCAGCCACGGCGCGGGACTTCATGTAGGTGATCCCCTCCCACGCCTCGGCCGCCTTCTCGAAGTATTCCTTGTAGCCGGCCACAGACTGAACCAGCGCGCCGGCCCTGCCATTGGGACGCAACCGGGTGTCCACCGCGAAGATCACGCCGTAGCCCGTGTAGGCTGTAATCATTTCGATCAGGCGCTCGGCCACCTGAGTCCAGAAGGGCAGTTCCTCGGAATCCGCATCCGGGACGATGAAGACCAAGTCGGCGTCGCTGGCCAGGTCGAACTCGCGCATGCCAAGCCGCCCCAGCGCGATCGTCATCATCTGGCTCGCTGGAGCATACGCTGCGCTCTGCGGAGGGCGCGAGGCCGCCACTTGCGCCACGGCCAGCCGGTACGCCGCTCGAATCACATCATCCGCGAGATCAGAGGTCTTCTCCAGGGTCTCAAAGATGGAAGTGCGCCGGCAGATGCTCTCGCACTGGATGCGGAACATGCGGCGCTGGAAATGGCTCCGGAGCTGGTCCAGGCCGACGGCATCGGAGATGGCCGTCTCCGGCATCTTATCGAGGCAACGTAGTTCCTCCAGCAGTTCCGGGGTGCGGATCAACTGGTCGGCGAAAAAGGGGCTGTGCTCGAACAGGTCGAGGACGTCCTCGGCCAGTCCGGGGTCACCGTCCAGCCAGCTCATCCGTTCGGGGTGTGGCAGGACCAATTCCAGGAAATGCTCGAAATGACGCTGCCCCCTCTGCAATCGCCGCTCGGAGAGCAAGGCCGCAAGCCGCGGAGATCTTTGATCGAGGAATCGGATCAGGTTGCTCGGCCCCGGGTCGCTGATCCGCTCCGGTGTGTCCTCGACGAGGACCCGCGTGGTGTCGGCTGGTGCGCCGGCGCCGTAGTACATGGGTTGCTGTGCGTGGATGACGCGCGCGTAGATCTCCTGCACTTCTTCCAGGTGCCTGTTTAGCAGGCGCAGGAGAGAATCCGCTGAAGCCGTCCCGCCCAGCTCCGCGGGAGGCATCTTGCGCGCCAGCAGTTCGAGCTCCGCCGGATCGCTGGGGAGCATGTGCGTCTGCAAGTCGTTCACGCTCTGGAGGCGATGCTCCAGAATGCGCAGGAACTGGTACGCGGAAGCCAGCCTGGAGTATTCGCCGTCGGAGAGCAGGCCTTTGTCCCGCAGACGGAACAGCGCGAGAAGGGATCCGCCGTGACGCACCCATGGCTCGCGGCCGCCGTGGAGACGCTGCAAACACTGCACCAGAAACTCGATATCGCGAATGCCGCCCGGGGCGAGCTTGATGTCCAATCCCGCCTGCCAGCCCTTCCGGGCCGCCAGTTTCTCGCCGATTCTCTCGCGCGTGGCCGACATCGATTCCACCGCTGAGAAGTCCAGCGTGCTCGAGTAGATGCGAGGCTCGGCCGCCTCCAGAAGCGCCCGGCCCAAATCACGGTCGCCCGCCGAGACGCGCGCCTTGATCAGCATTTGCAGTTCCCAGTCACGCGCACGGTGCTCGTAGTAGTCCCTGGCGGCGGCCAGCGAGATGCAAATATCGCCCAGACGCCCTTCCGGCCGGAGCCGCAGGTCCACCCGGTAGCAGCGTCCCTCGGGACTGTAAGCGGACAGCAGCTCGACGCACCGGCTGGCCAGCTTCCGATAGAACTCGTGGTTCTCGATTACCGACGCTCCGTCGGTTTGGCCGGATCCCTCGTAGAGAAACATCAGGTCGATGTCGCTGCTGTAATTCAGTTCCCTCCCGCCCAGCTTCCCCAGAGAGAGCACGGCGAAACCGCACGGCGCGGATGAGCCGTCCGGCCTCTGGCACCGAGGCATCCCGTGCCTGCGGACCAGATCGGCCTGGATGCGCCGGCAGGTGACTTCAAGGATTGCATCCGCCAGACTGGACAGTTCCTCGGTGATCTCCGCCAGCGTGCAGTAGCCCTGAACGTCCCGGATCAAGATCCGAAGCAGTTGCTGGCGCCGAAACAGCGCCAGCGATTGCAGCGACGGCGCCGCGGAAGCGTCGGGGTCCAGAAACTGCTCCCGGTCCAGCAGCCTCTCCAGCCGCTGTTCGTACTCCTCCGCAGCCAGCAGATGATCGAAGTCTTCCGACCGGATCAGATCCAGGAGCCACTCGGGCCTTCGCAAGACCGATTCCGACAGGAACACGCTGTAGGAAAACACCGACACCAGGAAGGGCAGGCCCGCCACCGAGGAGGTGAGGCTGTCGAATGCGCTGGGGCGCTCTTCCTGCAAGCGTCCCAGCATGTGCACGACGCTGTCCGGGTCGGGAGAAGCCATCAGCAAGGAGCGGATTCCGGTCTGCACCTCGGGGGACACGGCCGCGGCCAGCCGCGCGAAAGTCACCACGGCTCGCGAGGGATCCTGGAATCTTACTTTCTCGAGGAGGCGCTTCATCGGACGGCGGACACACCACCACCGAGTGAGATTATAGCGTGCCGCCACAGGGAACCGGGGCCGGGCAAAGCCGGCCCCGCAAGGTGAGTACTTCCTAAATGTCGTAGTACAGGGCGAACTCGTACGGGTGCGGGCGCAGCCGGACGGCGTCCGCTTCGTTCTTGCGCTTGTAGTTGATGAAGCTCTCGAGCAGCTCCTCGGTGAACACGTCGCCTTTGAGCAGGAAGTCGTGATCGCTCTCGATGCAGTCCAGCGCTTCCTCCAATGAGGCCGGCATCGAAGGAACGTTCTTCATCTCCTCGGGCGACAGATCGTAGATGTCCTTGTCGAGAGGCTCGCCCGGATCGATTTTGTTGAGCACGCCATCCAGGCCGGCCATCACCATCGACGCGAAGGCCAGATACGGATTCGCCGACGGGTCCGGCGGCCGGAACTCAACTCGCTTGGCCTTGGGGCTGGCCGAATACATCGGAATCCGGCATGCCGCACTGCGATTGCGGCGCGAATACGCCAGGTTCACCGGAGCCTCGTAGCCCGGCACCAGGCGCTTGTAGCTGTTGGTGGTCGGAGCGATGATGGCCGAAAGCGCCCGGGCGTGCTTCAGGAGGCCGCCGATGTACCACAGGCCCAACTGGCTGAATCCGGCGTACCCATCGCCCGCGAACAACGCTTTGCCGTTCTTCCAAAGGCTCTGGTGGACGTGCATGCCGCTGCCGTTGTCGGCGAATAGCGGCTTGGGCATGAAGGTCACGGTCTTGCCGTACTGGTAGGCCACGTTGCGGACCACATACTTGAACAAGGTCATGTTGTCCGCCGACTTAAGCAGCGTGTCGAATCTCTGATCGATTTCAGCCTGGCCGCCCGTCGCCACTTCGTGGTGATGACACTCGATGTTCAGGCCGCACTTCTGCATGGTCTGGACCATCTCGCTGCGCAGATCCTGATAGTGGTCGGTCGGCGGAACGGGGAAGTATCCCTCCTTGTAACGCGGCCGGTACCCGAGGTTGTCCTTCTCGCGGCCCGAGTTCCAGCGTCCTTCCTCGGCGTCGATGAAGTAGAAGCCACAGTGTTCGTTCTGATCGAAGCGGATGTTATCGAAAATGAAGAACTCCGCTTCCGCTCCGAAGTAAGCCGTGTCTGCGACCCCGCTGCTCTTCAGGTACATTTCCGCCTTCTTGGCGATCCACCGCGGGTCCCTCTCGTAGTGCTGGCGGGTGATCGGATCGACCACATCGGCGAGCATCACCAGCGTCGGAGTCTCGGCGAACGGGTCCATGAAAAAGGCGGTCGGGTCGGGGAGCAACAGCATGTCGCTCTCGTTGATCACGGCCCAGCCGCGGATGCTGGAGCCGTCAAACCCGAATCCCTCCTCGAAGGACGACTCCTCGAGTTCGTGAATCGGATAGGAAACATGGTGGGACAATCCGGGCAGATCGGTAAAGCGGATGTCAACCTGCTTGGCGTCGTTCTTCTTAGCGAATTCCAATACTTCTTTCGGGGTCATCTGTCCTCCGTGGATGATTCCGACTACAATGAGTCTCTTGATATCGGAATTTGACTTCAAGGATAGCGGAGCCTCAAAAGGGGGGTCAAATAGAAAATAGTGATGAGGCCCGAAACATTCCTGAATGAGGATAAGGCCTGATATATCATGGGCGAACAGCAGATCAGCCTGGACTTCGGGCCCGAACGCCGCGTCTTCAAAGTCGCCGAGCTGAACGCCGAAATCCGCGCGCTTCTCGACAGCCGTTTTCAGGACATTTGGGTGGCCGGCGAGATCTCCGGGGTCAAGCTCGCCGCAAGCGGCCACTACTACTTCACCCTTAAGGACGAACAGGCCCAGCTCCGCTGCGTGTGTTTCCGTGCCTCCGCCCGCTACCTCAGGTTCAAGCCGCAGGATGGAATCGCCGTGCTGGCCCGGGGCCGCATTGATGTCTACGAGCCGCGGGGCGAGTATCAGCTCCTGGTCGAAGCCATCGAACCTCAGGGATTTGGCGCGCTCCAGTTGGCCTTCGAGCAGTTGAAGAAGAGACTTGCCGGCGAGGGGCTGTTCGACCCGCAACGAAAGCGTCCCTTGCCCAGGCTACCGGAACGCATCGGCATAGTGACGTCGCCTTCGGGGGCCGTTATCCGCGACATGCTTCAGATCCTCCAGCGCCGCTTTCCGGGGCTGCACATCCGGCTCTATCCGGCCCAGGTGCAGGGAGCCGGATCCATCGAAGAGGTAGTCGCGGGTATTGACTGGTTCAGCCAGTCCGGCTGGCCCGACGTGGTGATCGTGGCGCGGGGCGGAGGATCGCTCGAGGACCTGTGGACCTTCAACGAGGAGGCGGTCGCGAGGGCCATCGCCCGCTCCGCCGTCCCTATCGTTTCCGCTGTTGGGCACGAGACCGACGTTACCATCGCCGACTTCGTCGCCGACCTGCGAGCCCCCACGCCCTCCGCCGCGGCCGAACTGGTTGTGTGCACCAGGGAGCAGCTTGCCGATCAGATCGATGGCGTGGTTGCCAGGCTGGAGAGGGAGGTGCGCTTTCGGCTGGCCGATGCCGCGCGCCGTCTTCATCAACTGGCCATCGAGCGGGCAGCCTCCGTTCTGCGGCGCTCGCTCGGACGGCGGATGCAGCGTGTGGACGACCTCGATTACCGGCTGCGAAGCCTCGACCCGCGTCACCGCCTGGCCGCGGCGCGGCGCCGCCAGTTGCTGGCGTGGACTGCCCTCTGCGATCGCGTCCGGCTCGCGGCGCTTCGCGCGCGCGCGAAGCTCGACTCCGTTTCCGTCCGCCTGGCCGCCTTGAGCCCGCTTGGCATTCTGGAACGAGGCTACGCGATCGTCCAGGACGATGCGGGACGGATCGTGAAGAACGCAGCGGACGCCCCGCCGAAGACAATGCTCGACCTACGCCTGGCCCAGGGCCGGCTGCGCGCCCGGGTGACCCGGGCTATTCCAGCCGGTAGTTCGGAGCTTCCTTCGTGATGATGACGTCGTGGACGTGGCTCTCGCGCAGGCCTGCGGCCGTGATGCGCAGAAACCGCGCCTTCTCCTGAAGCTCGGCGATCGTGGCGCAGCCGCAGTAGCCCATCCCGGACTTCAGGCCGCCCACCAACTGGTACACCAGATCGGCCAGCGGGCCTTTGTAAGGCACCCGGCCCTCAATTCCTTCCGGAACCAGTTTGGAGTTGGGGTCCTGCGCATACCGGTCGCTGGAGCCCTGACTCATGGCGGCCATCGAGCCCATACCCCGGTAGCTCTTGAAGGTGCGGCCCTGGTACAGGATCGTCTCCCCGGGGCTCTCGTCGGTTCCGGCGAACAGGCTCCCGATCATCACGCTGGCCGCGCCCGCCGCAATGGCCTTGGTAATGTCCCCCGAGAACTTGATGCCCCCGTCGGAGATGACGGGAACGCCCGCGTCGCGCGCCGCTCGGGCCGCTTCGACAATCGCCGTGATCTGCGGGACGCCGGCGCCGGAGACCACGCGCGTCGTGCAGATGGAGCCGGGCCCGACGCCCACTTTGATTCCATCCACGCCCAGGCGGATCAAATCGCGCGCCCCCTCGTACGTCGCCACGTTTCCCGCGATAAGGTCCACGTCCGGCAGGGCCTTCTTGATGGCGGCTGCCGCCTCAAGGACTCGCTCGCTGTGGCCGTGTGCCGTATCGATGGCCAGCACGTCCACCTTCTTCGCCACCAGTTCCTGGGCTCGCTCCAGGAAGTCGCTGCCCGACCCGATCGCGGCGGCCACCCGCAAGCGCCCCTGGTCGTCCTTGGCGGCGTTGGGGTACTTGAGCTTCTTCTGGATATCCTTGACCGTGATCAGCCCTTTGAGGTTGTACTGTTCGTCGACGACCAGCAGTTTCTCCACCCGGTGGCGGTGCAGAATCGCCTGGGCATCCTCCAAGGTCGTGCCGACCGGCACGGTGATCAGGTTCTCCTTCGTCATCACGTCGGAGATGGGCAGGTCGAAGCGCGTCTCGAAGCGCAGGTCGCGATTGGTGAGAATCCCGACCAGCTTGCCGCCCTTGGTCACCGGGACGCCCGAGATCCGGAAGCGCTTCATCAGTTCCAACGCCTCGTAAATCTTCCGGTCCGGGTCGATCGTCACCGGGTCCACGATCATGCCGCTCTCACTGCGCTTGACGCGATCCACCTCCTCCGCCTGCTTGGCGATGGACATGTTGCGGTGTATGATTCCGATCCCGCCCTGTTGCGCCAGAGCGATGGCCATGTGCGATTCCGTCACCGTGTCCATGGCCGAACTGACTATGGGTATGTTGATGGCGATGCGGCGGGTCAGTCGCGTTCGGGTGTCGGCCTCCGCCGGCAGCACGGCGCTGCGCGCCGGGAGAAGGAGTACGTCATCGAAGGTAAGACCTTCGGGAATGCTTTCCGGGACCATAGGGGATGATCTTTCAATGATACTACTGAATAGTGGCTTCCCCGGCTCTGGCCTCCAGCTTGATCTCTCCAAAAGTCGCCTCGTACTGCTGGATGTTCTGTTGCAGAAGGTTCGAAAGCGCCTTGGCCTGCTGTGGGCTCAGGTAGATGCCCTGAAAACTGCGGATCGTTACGCTGTCAGGCGCGGTTTGGTTGATCGTGCCAAAAACAAGGAAGAAATCCCAGAGATTCATCCGAACCTGGACGCTGTTGGCATAGCTGTCCCGGTAGTCGGGCGACGTCGACAACTGGATCTTCGGTGGATTCATGGGGGTCATGGAAATCACTTGGCGCCGCTCTTGGCGCGGTCTACATATTTGAGGTTCTGAACGTCGAGGCGGATTACGTCCCCGGTCTTCAGGAACTGGGGCACCATGATCTCGACATCGTTCTCCAGCCGGGCCTGCTTCCAGGTGCTGTCCTGCTGGGCGTGGACCGGGGGGGTGGTCTCGGCTATGCGCGCCTCGATGATGTCGGGAAACAGGACGCTGACCGGCTCCCCTTCGACAAACTCGACCGACAGCTTCATCTCGGACCGCAGGAAGCGGGCCTGCTCGCCCACCAGGGACATGGGCACCGCCACCTGTTCGAAACTCGCCGGGTTCATGAAGTAGCAGGCGTCGGCGTCCGAATAGAGGAACTCCATCGACTGCTTTTCCACTGGGAGATCTTCCAACTTCAGTTCGCTCCGGAAACTGTGTTCCCAGAGCGCCCCGGTCCCGAGGTTGCGCAGCCGGGCGTGGGTTGCGCCCCCCATCTTGCCCTGGCCAGGGTGGTAGTCCGCCAGCAATACTTTGTAGGTTTGGCCTTCAAAACGGATGGCCATGCCCGCGCGCAGTTGTGAGGCCAGCACCATCGAAGCCTCCGGTACATCGACAAGCATACTATAGCTCCCAGCCGCGGAATACGTGCTGGTGCTCTTCCATCGCCACACGCCGGCCGCAGAACTTCACCCCCTCCATCTCCAGCCTCGTCCGCTGTTCGTGGGCCATGTCGCGTTTCAGCCGGATCTCCCCGCCAGCGCCGACCACCCGCTGCCAGGGCAGAAGGTCGCCCGACTTTCGCAACAACTGAACCACCTGCCGGTGGCAGAGCGGGTACCCCGCCGCCGCGGCCACCTGTGCATAGGTCGCCACCTTGCCGCGCGGGATCCCCAGAATTGTCCTGCGCATGGCCGCGTCGCGCACGGCGGAGGGGGTCTTCCCCACCCTCAAGCGAAGCTTCCGCCCGTTCTTCATCGGGGATTCGCCACACCCCGGCTTGGAGTATACTTGCGGATCTGGGGAACAACATATGCGAATACTTGCATGGGCAGTGGCGTGTCTCCTTCTTGCCGGAGCCTTCGGCTGTTCAGGCCCGCGTGTTGAGAATACCACGGCCCCTTCGGAGCGGACCGCCGGCGGCGAGCAGGCCCGGCCAGCCAAGGCGGTCGAGATCGACCCGGTTTGCGGAATGGAGATCGATCCTGCCGAGGCCGCCGGAAAGAGCGAATACAAGGGAAAAACCTACTTCTTCTGCTCGGATCACTGCGAAAAGACTTTCGAAATGAATCCGGAAGTTGCCTTGAGCCGCCGGTCCAAGAGCATGTAACAGGCGGCTCCGGCCTCTGTCCTACTTCAGGATCGTCTTAGCCACCGATTGGTTGTCGTAGTCGTCGTACACGCGCACGGCCAGCGTGTGCTCTCCGGCCGGGACCGTCGCCAAAGTGAGCACGTAGTCGTGCTCCTGGGAGTCGGAGACCTTCGTAGTCGGCTCGGCTACCAGCCAATCGCCGCCGTCCACGGAGTATTCCGCTCTCTGGATGAGGCTGTGCGCATCGCGTGCCCTCCAGCGGACTTCCAACCTGCCCGAGGCCCGGGTTGCGGCGGGACCCGTGATCTCGGGTGGAGTGTTGTCGATCAGAAAAGCCCTGCTGACGAGCTGGCCGGAAAGCTCCTGCCCGGGCGGGTTGTCCGGAAGGTCGGTCGCGGTCACGCGCACAAGGTACTCGCCGTCGGGAAACGCCGTGGAATCCCAACTCAGATATCGCTCCTTGAGCTTCTCCTTCAGCAGCCTCCAGCCCGACTCCTGGGCTCCGCGGATCTCCACTCTGTAGAGGAGTTCGTCGCCGTTCTCATCGCTAGCCGCCCAGCGGGCGCCGATCTGCCCCTTCTCGTACTGCATCGTCACCACGCCCGAGTCCGCCATCGGCACCGTGGGAGGAGCCCTCCTGGGCCGCCCAAGCGGCTGAAGCGTGAGCGTCCTGGCGGGTGTGATGGTGAGCGACTGCACCGGAAACCGGTAGTTGGCCGCCGTGATCTCGATCTCCTGAACGAGCGGAGCGACATTCTTGGGAAGGTAGGCGACCGTCACCGCGTCAACCTCGGGCGCACCCGCCGACGCAGAGGCCGTCAGGGTCAACCTCCATTGAAGGAAGCGCGCCTGCGGCGAAGTGATCCGCCCTCCGTCCACATCCATCTTTAGGGGCGTCCAGGAGCTCCAGTCCTGGCGGGGTCTGTTCAGATTGCCGCTCCGGCTTTCCAGCCGCAGGCCGCCCCCGTTCAGAGAACCCAGGAACGTCAGGCGGCCCCACAAGGAGAACAGCCCGGCATCAAGAATGTCGCTCTCCACCGTCCCCTCCTTCTCAAGACCGGGGCCGACGCGGTAGACCTTGCCGATGTTGCCCGTGGATGCATAGACCTTGCCCCCCCTGCCGCCGAGCAGGCATGTGACTTGACCGGTCGAAATCCTCGCCAGGAGGGTGTGGAGGACGTCCGAGTCGAGCCGGTAGATCGACCCCC
Source organism: Bryobacteraceae bacterium (assembly GCA_041946685.1). Lineage (GTDB taxonomy): Bacteria > Acidobacteriota > Terriglobia > Bryobacterales > Bryobacteraceae > JBHGAV01. The sequence continues at coordinate 128,499 of JBHGAV010000001.1, forward strand.
TGTTACCCGTGCCGACGAGCGCCTTGCCTTGGGCATCGATTGCGAGTGCGTAGGCGATGTCCTGGGAATTGCTCCAGATCCTGCGAGCGTACCCGTCGGTCTCAATCCTGTATACCTCGGAGCCTCCGGAAACCGGGGGGGCCTGAGGAGCCATGGTGGGCGGCGGCGCTGCCGCAGCCACAGCCGCAGGCTGTTGGGCTCCGCCGGGCGCGGCGGCCGGCGTTGCGGGCGCGGCTGGGGCTTGCAGAGGCGCGGGAGGCGCAGCCGAAGGCTGCTTCGTGCCGGCGGCAGCCGCGTACATGACACCGTTGGCGGCAACCGCCACTGCCGTCACCTCGCGCTTGGGCGTCTCATACAGAACGAAGCCTTCGCCGGAGGGAGAGACCCGCACCACGAGACCGTCGGGTTCGGTGCCCACAATCAGGTTTCCTTGGCCGTCCACTGCCAGCGAACGGGCGTGCGTCTCCTGCGTTCGATAGAAGACGCCACCCTTGCCCTCCGGCGTGACGCGGTGCACAAGGCCCTGGTCGCCCGTGGCCACAAACAGGTTCCCTTTCGCGTCGAAAGCCATGGCCCATGCATACTTGGCGGCCGTATCGTAGAACAGTTCAGCCTTGCCGTCGGCGCCGATTCGGTACACACGTGCATCCGGCGAGGTCGCCGCGTATAACCGGTCGTTGCGGTCCACCGCGAGCGCCTGCACGACCAGGGCGTCGATCTCGGCGAGCACGCGGCTCTTGCCCTCGCGCGAGATGGTGTAGATCCTCGCTCCCGGGCTGCCCGGCCCCCCTCCGCCGGCATAGATGTTGCCCTTGGAGTCCTCGGCCAACGCCCACAGATAAGGGACGGAGGAATCCAGGAGTTCAGCGAAGGTGGGAGCAAGGCTCAGCCGGCCGTCGCTGCGCAGTGTAACGTTCTTGAGCGTCGCCTTCTCGAAATCCGCATACTCGGACTGCTTCCAGGTTGCGGCCGCGGCGTTGCCGCCGCAACAGGCCAAGGCGGTAAGGATGGAGAAAAAAATCGGGATTCGAGGCATCTGGTTGTGTTTACTTCACCCTGATCGTCAGCGAGTAGCTGCCGGTCACCACCCAATCCAGCGGAATCGAGGTCTGCTCGAGGGTGGTTTCGCGGGAAGTGACGAAAGACCGGCTCGCCGAGGGGGAGGCCTGCATGACGTTCAGGACCGACGGCGGAAGGCTGGGTAGGATCTTGTCGTCGTAGTAGACGGTCGAGCCGGCTGAGAGCAGCGAGGCGTAGACCTTGTTGTTGGCTCGTTCCTGGTTGATCAGCGAGATCGTGCGGCTCAGGTCGATGAACCGGTTGGCGCGTCCCGCGGCGCTCTGCATGCGGTTGAGTGTGTCCGCATCGCTGAGCAGGATGCGGTACTCTCCCTGTGTCAGGCCGGACGGAATCCGGAACCGCAGTTCCCTCTCCAGGCGCGGTCCGCGGAAGGGCCGGAGGAAGACCTTGAGGGGAAGCTCATCGCCCGCCATCACTTCGCTCGAAGAGAGCCAGGCGCTTTCGATCGCGGCCACGCGGCGGTCCGGCAGAAGGTCCACAGTGACGTCCACTCGCCGGAACTTCGGCAAGGCCACCGCGTTCGTGAACAGCCGACTGAAGCGGTCTCCCACCCAGCCCGCCAGAAGGAGGGACGCGGGGGAAGGCAGTTCGCTGGGGGCTTGCATGGTGGCGAGCGACAGGCTCTGGCCTCCCTCCAATTCCACCGTGCCCCGAAGCCGGTACGTGTTCTGATCCCCGAACTCATTGACTCCGGAGATGCTGTTGTACAAGGTCGTCATCATCAGGGTCGGGGTGTATTTCTCCTGCACCGCGACGCTGTACTGGAAGCGCTTCTCGCCCCGAACCGACCCGTCTTCGGCCAGCGACCGCACCGCCACACTGACCGGAATCATTTGCGCTTGTTCTCCAAGCACGCCCAGGGCGGCACTGTGCCTGTCCTGCCTCAAGGCCCCCACGATCTGGGTGGCGTTGGCGAACTTGTTGGGCTGCAGGCTGGAGGCGAGCGTCATGAGCACCTCGCCCTTGCTCATGGGCATGCTCACCGGGCCCAGGTTCAGCAGCGAGTGCCCGAAGGCCAGGACGCGCCGTCCATCGTTGTAAGTCACCGTGCCCTGCCCCGAGACGGTCATGTCGCCGGAGACGAGCACCGCCGCCACAAGCTCGCCAGGACGCAGTGAATTCTCCCAACCGGGGGCCGGCTCGGAATCCCGCAGCGCACCGCTGGCTCCACCCTGGACCACGGTGAGGCCGAATTGCTGGAACAGCGGAGCCACCTCGCGCAGCACGTTGCTTTCAAAGCCCGAGAAGACCAGCGGCGTCTCGATGGGAGTCATGACCGCCGCCTGCCCTGCAATGCCGCTCAGCCCTCCGCCGGCAACTTGCACCGGCAATCCTGCTGGGGCCTGCGAGGATTGGGGCCGGGAGTCGTCAAACAGAGACACCTCCAGCATCAACTCGATCGGAGTGATCCCACAGATCGCGTCCGGAGACAAGACGCTGATCCGTGTCGAGATGGCTCCGGCCAGCTTGCCGTCGATATACACCGGACTTCCGCTCATCCCTCCCGCGACGTTTGTCCGGACCGCCTTGCCCCCGAGCTTTCCCAGGATGATGTCCTGCTTCGGCCCCCCGGCGTTCTTGTACAGGCCGATAATCTCGACCGGAATGGGCTCGGGCTCGGTCCCCTGGAATACAGTCCAGGCCACGCCTTGCATGCCGGCCTTGATTTCGGAGGTTCTCAGGATCTCCACCGTCCCGATTCCCGGCGGCGTCGGGGTGGACTCCTGCCCGTGGCAGAGGAGAGCGAAACACGCGCCAGCAACGCCCAGCGCCCCCAGGGTCTTCATCCGAAAATCTCCCTTCGTGGACTAATCTGATTATCCACCAGCTCAGGGCGGCCTCACAATCCCGGCGCGCAGCCGTGACAGGCGGCCCGTCGTGAAAGCCGCCCGCGGGCGCCAGACGGTGCAGTACCAGCGAGCCAATCCTTTATCCTATTACCTGGTAGCCCGATTCCTGGTACTTCCGCCGCTCGGAGTACCTACTCTTGAACGTCGCCTCAAGTTAGACTGACAAAGCTGATACCACAGAGTCTTAGCTAAGAAACGCCGATCGAAGGCATAAGGATTCGGAGCTTTCTATGTGTCGCAGAGTTCTTGCCTCGCAGGTTCACGCGTTGTTGACTCCGATGGGTTTCGTCACCGTCGGCGCATCACAGATGCTGTGGCTTGCCTCGCAGAAGTTCGCGCCGGGCCTCGCGCAACTCACGCGGACGGCTTCCCTGGTGCTCCTCCTGGCCGGCTTCCTGGTGGTCCTCCTGATCCCTGTCCTGCTTGTCGCCGATCTCAGGCGCGCCAGTCGCATCATTCGGCAAGCCACCCGCCAGGCGATAGCCGGGGAGTTGCTCGTCCCGGCCGACAGCGGACAATCCGTAGGGTTGAAACCGCTGCCTCCGGCGTATCTTGGTTGGTCGCGGTCCCTCCGGGAATTGGCTGGTTTGTTTCAAGAGTACGGCGAGCTGTTCGGGAAGCTGATCGACAGGATGCCGGTAGGAGTGGCTCTGCTGGATTCCCAGACCAAGGTCCTGAGCGAGAATCGCCGCTTCCGCCGCATGTTCGGGATTGAGGGCGGCAGTTTGAGGGGAAGGCGCATACAGGATGTGCTGCCGCCATGTTTCCGGGAGCAGTGGTCTCCGCGCTGCCTGTTCGCCCTGAACTGGTATGGCGAGGAAACGAGCGAAGTCAGGGACCCGGTTTCGGGCCGGTTGTTCCGCGTCAGCCTCGCGCGACTTGCGGATGGAGGCCAGATGAAGGGCCTGACGGCGCTGGTCGTTGAGGATTACATCGAGCAGGCCGAAGTGCAGGCGGGCACGGAGGAATTCCACCTGCTTTATAAAGGCATGCTGGAAGGGATCCCGGAGCCGCTCGTCGTGGTCGGGGTGGACGGCACCGTCAAGGAGATGAACAGCATGGCCTCCGGCCTGCTGGGCTATGACCGGGACGAGGCCCGCGGCTTCACCCTGCTGCAGCTTCTGGCCGCCGCTCCTGACGGCTCCGCAAACCGGCGGCTGGACGCCTACTTCCTGTCAGGAGACTGGAAGCTGCAGGGATCCATCGTGGAGGCGTCCTTCCGGCGAAAGGACGGCAGCGAATTCCTCGCCGAAGTGAAGTTGGGCGAGTGGAATCAAGCCAAAGACCGCCTCTTCGTGCTGCGCTTGAGGGGGATTCTCGAGGAGAAACAGCAGGGGCTGCTGACCAGGGAGACGCTTGAGGCGCTGGAGATGATGTCACTGTGCCAGCCGCCGGAAATGGTATTGCCGCGCCTGGCGCGGCTGGTCGAACACCAGTTGCCGGGATCGGTCTGCATCCTGATGGTGCGGCGCGCCAACCGGCTCTTTCCCGCCAGCGATGCCGACGTACCAGCGGACCTTCTGAGATCGATGGAAGGCCTGGAAATGAACACCAACGAAGCACCGTGCGTGGTGGCCGCCTCCGAGGCAAGGATTGTGGTGGCGCCGGACATCTCGCAATCGCCCATGCGGGAGGACATCAGAAATGCGGTCCTGGATCATGGACTGCGTGCGTGTTGGTCAGCGCCGATGTTCTCGCGGGAGGGGCTGGTCGCGGGAGCGATCACGGTCTACCGCAGGGAGGACGGCGGCCCGGATCGCTGGCAGATCAGGGTGCTCGAGTCGGCCTGTCACTTGGCGTCTCTCAGCTTTGAACAGCAGCGGATCGAGGGGGAGCTGGCATACCGTGCCCAGCACGACCCCGTGACCGGACTGCCGAACCGGCGACCCTTCGAAGACCGGCTCAGGCTGGCCGTGGCGGGGGCAAAACGTCATGGACGCCGCTTTGGCGTCATGTCCATGGTGTTGGACGGCTTCCCGAACGGGAACGGCGCCGTTCCCTCCCAGACGGAAGACGAGCTCTTGCAGGAGTTGGCCAGCAGGCTCCGCGGTTCTCTGCGCGAGACCGATATTGTTGCCAGATGGGGCGGTGATGAGTTCAGGTTCGGCCTTCTGGAGCTGAAGGATCGCCGCGATGCCGAAACCGTTGCGGGCCGTTTGTTGGGGGTCCTCAAGCAGCCGGTGAAGATAGACGGAAGAAACATCACACCCAATGCCTCGGTAGGCTTGAGCCTTTATCCGGATGACGGACAGGACGCTGCGGCCCTTTTACTGAGCGCTGACGATGCCAGGTACTCCGCCAAGAGGCGCCAGCCCATCGGATAGCTGCGGCCTGAGGTGGACGGCGGGGCTCCTCATCCCGTCGTGTTGTGCTCGGAGCGCTGTTCCAAGGAATCATCATGCGGAGCGCGGAGCAGCTTGCGCAGCGCGCTCTTGGCGGGCAGGTGGGATTCGACGTACTCCACTCCTTCCGCCGAGATCGCGAATTCCGAATTGTCCTCGGTCCGGATGTGCCGTTTCTCTTTCAGAAACCAAATCGTGAACAGGAGGTGCTCGCGAGGGATCGCCATCAGGCTCTCCAGATCGAGAAGGGAGAGTCCCGGCCGGTCGGCGTTGGAGCGCCGCCGGTTGTACAAGAGACAGAGGATGCCGAATCGCCGGTTCGACTCGGCGTCGACCCCGCTCACGAATTCCTTCAGTTCGAATACCGGCAGCGGCCGGAGCGACCGCTCCTGGTAGATGCGATCGTACGCCTGCCGCTTCTCGGGGTCCGAAAGCGTCTGATACGCCCGTGTGATCAGCAGGAATTTCTCCGCATCGCCGGTGTGCGGGTTGTCCGGGTGATAGCGGGCCGCCAGCATTCTGTACACGCGCTGCACGGTTTCCATCTCCGCCGTCGGGCTGATTTGCAGCAACTCGTAGCAGTCCTCCGGCGTCTCGGCCGGAGCGGCGCGAGTCGCTTCTTCAGCGCCGCCCAGTTCCAGACCGACGATGTACTTCGCCCCACGCCTCTGACAATGACGCACTTGGGCAATCGTGCCGATATCGTAGTCGAGAAGCCGCACGAATACTTGTGCTCCGAGACCAAGCGGCTGGTCGGTCTCAATTCGCGCACCGTGCTCGGACAGGTCCACGCCTCTGGCGCGCGCGAATCGGGCGGAACCCTGTGTGTCTTGCCAGGATAAGGCGACATCACAGTCGATCTTACGCCTGGCGTATTTCCTTGCTTCGCTTACCATCGGCGGTACCTCCTCCGAGAAGCGCATATGGCCGAAGCCGATGCGCGCTTAGCCGAGTTTAGGGACATGACCCACCTGAGTCCAAGAGTACGCCAGTAACGAATTCTACGGCCATGCTCTAGAACCTTTGGGGCATTTCGGAGCATCAATTCCCGGAAACAGGCCGAAGGTACCAGTACGGTCATGTGGGCCTGATCCATAGCCCCTGCGTGCCGCGCCCGGTACACTGCGTGAAGGTCGCAAGATGACTCCAGTGTTCCGTCCGGCGAGGACCCACCGGTGGCTCATGCCGTTCAGCATCGTGCTGGGCGGCCTCGCCCTCGGACTCCTGGTCTCCGAGAACGCCCTTTCGATCCTGAGCGCTGCTCCCTCCACCCACTTCACGGTCGGGGTTGTCACTGTTCTGGCCCTTCTGCTTCTCTACGTCTGGTTCTTGCTGCGCGATCGCGACTCTGGACATCGGAGCGGCGGAACCCCAAGGCCGGCGGACTGGATGGACCAGCCAGCCCGTCCGCCCGCCCGCTCCCAGTCCGAAGAAGCCGCGCTGTCCAAGTTGCTGGACAGTCTTGCCGTTGGCGTGGCTCTGACCAGCCGCGGGGCGGTCGTTCATTCCGCCAATCCGCACTTCTGTCGTCTGTTCGCGCTGGATCCGGATGCCGTCACGGGGAAGCAACTTCACAGCCTGGTGCCGCCGGCGCTGGCGCGGCGGTGGTCCGTTCAGATCATGCAGGCGGCTCACCGGGGATCGGATCCGCCGGTCGAGACAAAGGATCCTTCCTCGGGGCGCACCCTGCTAACGAGAGTTGACCGGATCCGGCCCGGCGATGGCGAGGAGGCGTTGCTGGCGCTGTTCGTGGAGGATCTCACGGAACAAGCTGAGGGAGGGGCATACCGTCTCGACTCGAGTGAACTCCGGGAGGTGGTGCTGGACAACATCACCGAGGCAGTCCTCGTTGTCGGACCGGACGGCGTCATCAAGGACTTGAACCGCGCCGCCGTCGAGATGCTTGGCTACCAGAGAGGGCAGGCGCTGGAAATGCAATTGGCACAACTCCTGCCTCCCGGCTCGGCCGAAGACCCCGGGCACCGCTTGGACTCCTACCTGCTTTCGGGCGACTGGAAGTTGCAGGACAGCCGTCTGGAGGCTGTTCTGGTACGTGCGGATGGTAGCACCTTTTCCGCAGAGGTCCGTCTGGGCGAGTTGAGAAGGGGAGGGAGCCGCCTGGTCTTGATGAGCTTGCGCGACATCACAGGCGAGCAGCAGACGGAGTTGCTGAACCGCGAGCGGCTCACGGTAGTGGAGATGATCTCAAGGCATCAGCCCCTGGAGGAGGTGCTGGCAAAACTGGCCCGGATGATTGATCACCAAGTGCAAGGCTCATGCTGCGCGCTCATGCTACGCCAGGGAGACCGGCTTTCCCCCGTCGCCGCTCCGGACCTTCCCGCTGATTTCACGGCCTGCCTGCGGGATCTTTCCGCCGACTCCGCCCGGACCTCCTGCGCCGAGGTGCTGGCGACCGGCGCAACCAGCGTCGTCGCGGATATCGCGGCCAGTGCCATGCGGGAGGACCTTCGCACTGCCGCATTGCGGAACGGACTGCGAGCTTGCTGGTCTGCCCCGATCGTATCCAGCGAGGGGATGGTCGTCGGCACCATCGCCGTCTACCTGAATCGGCCGCAGGAGCCAACCCGCGGCCAATTGGAGCTCTTGGAGGCAGCGGGCCGGCTGGCGTCGGTCTGCCTCGAGCAGCACGAGCTGACCAGGCAACTGGCTCACAGAGCCCACCATGATCCTTTGACCGGTCTGCCGAACCGCGCCTCCTTCGAAGACCACGCAAAACGCGCCATTGCCGGAGCCCGCCGCAGCGGACGTCCACTCGGCATCCTCTCTATCGACCTGGACCGCTTCAAGTTTGTCAACGACAGCCTGGGACACGCCGCAGGTGACAGGGTGCTGTGTGAAGTGTCACGCAGGCTGGAAGAATGCCTGCGGGGAAACGACATCGTGGCACGATGGGGAGGCGATGAATTCCTGGTGGGGCTCTCCGACTTGAGGGATCGTCAGGATGCCATTAGGGTTGCCGCCAAGCTAACCGAGGCGTTGCGGCCGCCCGTGGAGGTCGATGGCCATTCGATCTCGATCAGCGCCACCATTGGGGTCAGCCTCTACCCGGACGACGGAGAGGATCTGGAGTCCCTCATGCGCAACGCGGACAGGGCCATGTACTCCGCCAAGTCGGCAGGGCGGAACGGCTTCCAGTACTACACCCCTGAGCTGGGAGAGAAGTCGAGCCACCGGGCGGAACTGGAGAACGAATTGGGCCATGCCCTCGAGAGGCGGGAACTACTGCTCCACTACCAGCCCCAGTTCGATCTGAGGACCGGAAGTCTCGCGGGCGTGGAGGCCTTGCTCCGGTGGCAGCATCCGAGCCTCGGCCTTGTGCCTCCCGCCGAGTTCATCCCGATCGCCGAAGACAGCGGCCTGATTGTGCCCATCGGCGCCTGGGTGTTGCGGGAAGCCTGCCGGCAGGTCCGGCAGCTCGATGCCGCCGGCTGCGGTCCGGTCCGGGTCTCGGCCAATGTCTCCAGCCTTCAGTTCGCGCGTCCGGAGTTCGTGGAGCTGGTCGAAGAAGCCCTGCGGGAGACGGGAATCCAGCCCAGCCTCCTGGAACTGGAGCTGACCGAGAGCTTGGTCATGCAGGATTTCGCGCAGTCGTCCTCACGAATCGCCGAGCTTCGCAAGCTTGGCGTTCAGGTCTCGATCGACGACTTCGGCACGGGATACTCCTCCTTGAGCTATCTGCAACGGCTTCCCATCGATAACCTGAAAATCGACAAGAGCTTCATCCAGGAACTCGGAGACTCTAAGACCGGGCTGATGCTCGTCCAGTCGATTGTGGGACTGGCCCAAAGCCTGAACATGGTAGCGACTGCGGAGGGTGTTGAGTCGGTCGCGCAATTGTCGGAGTCGGAAGCGGCGGGTTGCGACCGCGTTCAAGGCTACCTCTTCGGGATGCCCCTTCCCGCCGACCGTCTTCCCGCCCTTGTGGCCAAGTCTCCCAAGATCCTGCGGCCGCGTTTCCTCGAAATGATGCCGCAGGCCAGGAGCCCCTGCTGGCGAGCCAGGCCGCGGTTGCGACCGGTGATCGGCCCTTCCGCGCCCTCCTCGGAACGTCTCCGGGCGATCCTCGCAGTCACAAAGTGACGGGCTGCGGCGGGGTGTGGTAGAGTTCATGGGAGTATGGCATCCCGAAGTGTCAACAAAGTAATCCTTGTGGGAAATCTCGGCAGGGATGCCGAGACTCGCTTCACCCCCAGCGGCGCCGCCCGCACCACCTTCTCAGTCGCCACCAGTCGTCGATGGAAGGACCAGCAGACCGGCGAGTGGAAGGAAGAGACGGACTGGCACAACGTCGTCCTGTGGCGCCAGGAGAACCTGGGCAACTACCTGACCAAGGGGAAACAGGTTTACGTCGAGGGCCGCCTCCAAACCCGGAGTTACGAGGACAAGGACAACAAGAAGGTGTACACCACCGAGGTCGTCGCCGAAGACGTGATCCTCCTCGGTGGACGCGGAGCCGATGCCGGGGGCCCGGAGGAATCTCGTTCCCAGGCTGCTCCCGCGCCGCGCGGCTCGCAGCGTTCCGCGCCCCGCGCCGCGGAGGAACCACCCTCCGATTTCGGCGCCACCGACGACGACGTGCCGTTCTGAGGCCCTGATCACGCCAGCGCTTCCAGCGCCGCCTGAAGCTCATCCCGGGCGTGCGTGTCGCCCTTGCGTGCCGCCGCCTCGATCCCTTCCCGGTACGTCTGGCGCGCCTCTTCACGGCGGCCGAGTTTCTCCAGCGTTTGGCCGGCGTGGAAGTAGGCATAGGCGTGGTCCGGCCTCAGTTCCATGAGGAGCCGGAACTCGGCGACAGCCAGATCGTATTCCCCGGCCTTGATGTACTCCATAGCCAGGCCATAGCGTGCCAGCGCGTCGGCGGGATTCCGGGCCAGGATGTCTTTCAGGGCCTGCAATCGATCCGCGGGCATATCGAGCTCACGATTCCTCTCCATGATAAGATACCGGCGATGGAAGGCCGCTTCGTCCGTGAATCCGTTTCCGAATACGCCGAGCTCGCCCTGCCCAACGACACCAATGCGCTCGGAACCTTGCTCGGTGGCAAGGTCATGCACCTGGTGGATCTGGCCGGCGCCATGGCGGCCATGCGTCACGCCCGCTCAACAGTGGTCACGGCGTCCATCGACTACATGAACTTCCTGCACCCTATCCGCGTCGGTCAGTTGGTCCTCCTGCGCTCGTCGGTGAACCGAGTTTTTCGCACATCCATGGAGGTGGGCGTCAAGGTCTTCGTCGAGGATCTGCTTAGCGGAGAGTTGTCCCACACCTCTTCCGCATACCTGACCTTCGTCGCCATCGATGCCCGCGGGGCTTGCGTTCCCGTGCCGCCGGTCATCCCCGAAACCGGCGATGAAAAGCGAAGGTACGAGGAAGCGGTCAGGAGGAGAAGCGAGCGCCTGGCCCTCAGGAGCCGCTCCCGCCATTAGGGCAGGGAGCGTGTGGGGGCCCTCAAGGATTGACTTTGTACATGTACTTGATGTTGGGCTTGTAGACCAGCAGGTTGGGCCCGTCCTCGCGGTTGATCTTCAGGCAGCTCTTGTCGTACCACTCGATGACCCCGTGCACCGTCTCGCCGTCGCAGAGCACAAAAGTCATGGGCGTGCGACTCTGCATCTGCTTCAAATAATAGAAACTCTCCGCATGCGTCTGCTCGGGAGGGGCCGATTTCGGCTTCTGGTTGCGGCGGCTGCCGGCCTGCTCCTTGGCTCCGCTGAAATTAGGACGGATAAGCTTGCGGTTGAGGCTCTCCACAACACAACTCCTGACGATTAGTGACGGGCCGGAACTTCGATACACCCCTGTTCGATTCCAGAGCTTTGGATTGAGTGGTTCCGACTTTAGACTATTGATACCACACGCCCCCCCCCGCCGCAAGGGACATCCAATACCCGCCGGTGCTACAGACAGTCGCGGTATTGTTCGAGCGCCACGCGAACCAGTTGGCTGCGGGTGCGCACCCCGGTCTTGAAGAACAACTGCTGGAGCGTCGCCTTGACCGAACTCTCCGAGACCTGCAGCCGCACTGCAATCTCCTTGTTAGCCAGCCCCTGAAACACGCTCCGGAGCACTTCCTTCTCGCGCTCGCTAAGCTTCCGTCCCCTGCTGTCCAGGTCGCTGGATTGGCTCTCTTGAAGCAGGATCTTCAGGTAACGCTGATCGAGCCAGATTTCGCCCGCCATGACCTTGCGAATCGCCTTGGCCAGAAGGCTGGGAGGATTGTGCTTCAGGAAAATCCCGGTGACACCCAACCGGAGCATTTCGGCAACCTCGTTGTCGCCTAGCCCGGCGGTTACCACCAGCACGCGCCCTTGATAGCCTCGTTGCGCGGCAAGCACCAGGAACCGGCTTCCCGTTTCCGCTCCAAGATCGTAGTCCAGCAGGATCAGATCGATTTCCCTGCTTTCAAGCACGCGCAGAGCCTCTTCCCCCGTGGAGCAGGGCACCGCCACGTCGAAGTCGGGCTCCGAAGCAAGCAGCCGGGCGAGGCCTTCCCGAAACAGCGCATGATCGTCCAACAGCAGGAGGCGGATCTTCCCGCTTTCGTCGCTCATCGCAGCTCCGGCGCGGCCTCGCTCTGCGGGAGCGTCGCTAGTTCCACGGCGAAACAGGTGCCCATCGGTTGGGCCTCGTGGCGAAGCTCGCCGGCGAAAGAGCGGGCCAGCGCTCTGGACAGGTACAGGCCTAGCCCCGTGCCGTCCGAGGTGTGCCGGAACGGCTGGAAGAGTTGATCCGGGTGTTCCACGCCCGGACCGGTGTCGAAGAAACGCACGACGACGCGACCGTGCTCTACCGAAGTGGAGATCCGCACCTTCTTCTCCTCGGACTGCCGCAGCGCCCTCTGGCTGTTCGCCGCCAGGTTCATGAAGATGTGCAGGAGTCCGTGGCGTTCGGCCGAGACCGGAGGGATGTCCTCGAGAATCTGCATTTCCAACGTCGCCTCTTCCTCGGCGAAGGAGGGCTCGACGATGATTCGGAATTCCTCGAGCAACTCGTTCAGCTTGACGCTGGCCGGGGCCTTCTGCGAAGCCGTGCGGAGTTCGGAAGCCACCAGGCTCCCGAGCCCGTCCACCAGCGTCCCGAGCGCCTGAAAGTCCTCAGAACGCTCGATCCCTGGCACCCGCCGCAGATTGGCGTGTACGACGGCGATCGCGGCACAGATGTTGCGTATCTCGTGGCTGACGGCGCGGATGAGGATACGGGAGCTTTTCATCAATTGGTCGAAGCCGAGGGCCTCCCTGTCCCTCAGTTCCTCGGATGTGTCCAAAACGATGGCCGCCAGCATCGGTCCGGAGACTGTTGCATAGCTGGAAAGCCAGATATGCGCCGGGAAAACTTCGCCGTTCCGCCGCCGGCCTTTGCATTCCAGCATGGTTCGGAAGATCCGCCCGCTATCGTCCGCCGGCGGCACCCCGGCCAGCAGTGGAAAGTATCGTCCGATGTGTTCTCCGCTCAGCGCGTCCTGCGAAGCCCCCAGCATCTGATGCGCGGCTTGGTTGGCAAGCCGGATGTTGCCGCCGACGTCCGCCGTGAGAATCGCCGCCGGACTGGTCTCGATAAGCACCCGCAACTGCTGCTCGGCAGCCTCCCTCAAGTGGGCCTGTTCCTGAAGTTGGCGCAACTGCTCCAGTTTGCGCCTGCGGCGCTCGGCCAGTTCGGCGACGAACAGGCCCGACCCCGCATAAGCCAGCAGGCCAAGCGCGCTGCGCAGCGCCACTCCCCGCTCCCAGGCGAATGGCCCCAGCGCCTCCCGCAGCAGCGTGCACAACACGGCAAGCGCCAGAATCTCCTTCCGGCTGAGGTATAGCGCGGCAAACAGGATTGGCAGCAAGTACAGAAAGCCCAGCGAAACGCCCCGGCTCAGCCTGCTCAGGTCCGCCAGGGCAATCGAGGCCATGAGAAACGCGAGCGCGGCCAGCACCGCTGTCCTATCGGATCTCTCGCCCGTGCTAATAAACTCCTGCAGCTTCACGCCCTATTCCGCTTCCTCAAACCGGAGCTACGAGACAAGAATACTTCAACGTTCTTTTAAGGTCTAGAACCCCGGTACTTAAGTACCATTGGCGTGCCCGAAAGATAGGATTACAGTCCCGTGCCCAAAGTGCTACTCTACCCGTGGTGGCAGATCAGACGAGCCGGATGGAACAGACGGCCGGATGATTGGAGGCCCCAACGGAATCATAGGGTTCAACGTTCACTCCTCCTGCCGGTGAGAAGACCGGCATCAAGGCCTGTCGCCCCCGAATCCTGGGGGTGACAGGCCGTTTCTTCTCTGAGTACAATCGAACATAGCCAGTCAATCGCCAGCGCCGCCCCCTGCCGAAATCGCGCAAGTCATCCTGGATGCGTGTCTGGCCGGAGGCGCTTGGCCGGAGCCACAACTGGACTCTTTGCTTGAAATCGCGTTGTCGGCCGACCCCGTCCAGGCCCGTCATGGAAGCGACGCGCTGTTTCGAGTGCTGGTCGAGGGCATCGCCGACCGGTTTGAGCCGCGGCTCTCCGGCGTCTACGCCGGCGTGATCTCACGCGCGATTGCCCGCGCGGTCCCGGGTCACGATCCTGGGAAGCTCGTGGCGCGATATCACCGCATCCGGCGAGTCCGGCCCTTCCACGGCAGCATCGGCAGTGATGAGTTCGTTTACGTTCTGTCACGCGTGACGCTCGGCGCCGATGTCGCGGTCACCAGCGTCCTGCTCGACGCTGCCAAGCGCCGGTTTCCGGAGGCCCGCGTGTGCCTGGTTGGCAGTGAGAAGAGCCGGGATCTGTTCGCCGCCGACCCGAGGGTCGAGTGGCTCCCCGCGGACTACGGCCGCCACGGCACGCTGCGGGAGCGGCTGGCCGCGGGCGAAGCGCTGGCGGCGCGCCTGGCGGCTTCGGCCTCCCTCGTGATCGACCCCGATTCCCGATTGACGCAGCTTGGCGTCTTGCCGGTCTGCCCCGAGAAGAACTACTTGCTCTTCGAGAGCCGGGCGTACGGCGGGGACGGCGAGGGCTCCCTCACCACCCTCGCCCAGCGCTGGGCGGCGGAGGTCTTCGGCGTGGATGACGCAGCGCCCTACGTGGCACTCGCCGAAGCGCCGGGAGGAATCGCCGGGCCTTTCATCCTGGTGAACCTGGGCGTCGGCGGGAATCCGGCCAAACGTATCCCCGGAGACTTCGAACGGGACTTGCTTCGCGGCCTGCTGAGGAAGGGACTGAAGCTTGTTGTGGATCTCGGAGCGGGAGGCGAGGAGGAGGAGCGGGTGCGCCGCGCCATCGCCGGCTGCACGGTGCCCGAAGGTGCGCTGACAAGCTGGCGCGGCTCGTTCGCCGCGCTGGCTGCATTGATCCGGAAGAGTAGCCTCTATGTAGGTTACGATTCCGGAGGCCAGCATGCCGCCGCCGTGTGCGGCACTCCGCTGGTCACCGTCTTTGCGGGCTCAGTCTCGCCTCGCATGTTCGCCCGCTGGCGCCCCACCGGCCCCGGGCCCAAGGAAGTGATCCAGGCCGACCGGTCAGACCCGCGGACTGTGTTGGAGCAGACCCTTGCCGCCGCCGGCAGGTTCATCCGCGATCCAGGCGCGTGAGCCCGGCTTCCCTGGCCCAGCGGATGGCCTGCTGGTACTCGGCGCTGGTGATCCGGCGCGAGAGCTCGGGGATTCCTGGAGCTTTGTGCGCGGGACGGTACTGGGCCATGATGTTCACGTAGGTGGAGCGGCTGAGCCGGGTCGCGACGAACTGCACGAACTTGTCCGTCCCGGCGATATTGCCGGGCAGCACCAGGTGCCGTATCATCAGGCCCCGCAGGGCGATCCCGTCCTCATCCACAACCAAGTCTCCCACCTGGCGGTGCATCTCCTCAATAGCGGCAGCGGCCCTCTCGGGATAGTCCCGCGCCCCGCTGGAGTACTTCTCCGCCATCGCGCCGTCTGCGTATTTGAAGTCCGGCAAGTAGATGTCAACAATTCCATCGAGCAGCTTGATGACTTCAACTGGCTCGTATCCGCCGCAGTTGTAGACCAGCGGCAACCGCAACCCGCGCCGGATGGCGGAGCCGAGGCCCGCCACGATGTTCGGCACGATGTGAGTCGGGGTGACGAGATTGACGTTGTGGCACCCGATCCTCTGAAGATCGGCCATGAGGCGCCCGATGTCGTCGTCACCGGCGAACGAGCCGTCCCCTCGATGGTTGATCTCCCAGTTCTGGCAGAACACGCAGAGCAGGTTGCAGTTGCTGAAGAAGATCGTCCCCGAGCCCCCGCGTCCCACCAGCGGCTTCTCTTCGCCGAAGTGCGGATGGGTCGAGTACACTTTGGCCCGGGCTGTGGACGAGCAGATGCCTTTCTCGCCCTTCAACCGGTCCACGCCGCACTGGCGGGGGCACAGCCGGCACGAGCGGTAGATCGCCCGCAGTTCGCGCGCGCGCCGGTCGAGTTCCCCGCTACGCTCCAGTTTCAGGTAGGCGGGCTCGAAGTCCTTTCGCCGCGCCGCCGTGGAACCCAGAGCGGCCCCCAGAAACACGCGCCGCGTCGAATCCTCCATCTAACCTACATATACATGCCGCCGTTGACGTTCACAACATGGCCGGTGATGTAGGCCGCGTCGTCGCTGGCCAGGAAGTTCACGGCGTTCGCCACATCCTCGGGTTGGCCCGGACGCCGCAGCGCCACGGTGGCCAGCATGCGGTCCTTGACCTCCTGCGGGAGCTTGGCCGTCATGTCGGTTTCGATGAATCCCGGCGCCACGGCGTTGGAGGTGATGCCGCGGCTCCCCACTTCCTGCGCAATCGCCTTGGTCAGGCCGATGATCCCCGCCTTGGAGGTAACGTAGTTGGCCTGGCCGGGATTGCCCATCTGGCCCACCACCGAGGCGATGTTGATGATGCGGCCCCAGCGTTCTCGCAACATGCCCGGCAGGATCTGTTGCGTCGTGAAAAAGGCGCCGTTCAGATTAATCTCCAGCACCAGCCGCCAGTCCTCGGGCTTCATGCGCATGGCCAGGCCGTCGCGCGTGATTCCCGCGTTGTTCACGAGCACGTCAATCTTCCCCAGTTCCTTGAGCGCCGCGGCGACTCCCCGCTTGATGCTGTCGAGCGAGGTGACGTCAAAGTCCAGCGTCATCGCCTTGCCGCCGGCCGTGCGAATTTCCGCCGCCACCAGTTCGTTGTTCTCCAGTTCCGGTGAGGCGACCACGATCTCGTGCCCGGAGCGGCTCAACCTCAACGCGATGGCTCTTCCGATTCCACGGCTGGCGCCGGTCACGAATGCGATACGATTCGGCATGCTTTCTCCTTGGATTTTCTCCGAAACCTCAATCATAGTAGATAGAGGCGACCCCCTATGGCCTATTCCGATCTGCGCGAGTTCATCGCCGCGCTGGAGCAGCACGGCGAGTTGAAGCGAATCGGGTTCGAGGTGGACCCGGTCCTGGAAGTCACCGAGTTCGCCGACCGCGCCGTGAAGCGTGGAGGGCCCGCCCTATTGTTTGAGAAGCCCAAGGGATCCTCGGTCCCCGTCTTGATCAACAGCTTCGCCGGCATGCGGAAGATGGAAATCGCCCTGGAGGTGTCTTCCGTGGAGGAGGTTGCCCGCCGCATCTCGGAGTATCTCGAGATGCGGATGCCGGAGGGTTTGATCGGCAAGCTAAAGATGCTGCCCAAGCTCGCCGAAATGGGCTCGTTCTTCCCCAAGACCGTCTCCAGCGGCCCGTGCAAGGAGGTCATCCGCCGCGACGGCTTCTCCCTGAGCGACTACCCGATCCTGAAGTGCTGGCCCGGGGACGGCGGCCGCTTCATCACGCTGCCGCTCGTATTCACCAGGAATCCAGATACCGGCAAGCGCAACTGCGGCATGTATCGGATGCAGGTTTACGACGAGCGCACCACCGGGATGCACTGGCAGACCCACAAGCAGGGCGCCGAGCACTACCGCCGCCGGCTGAAGGAACAGGGCTCCGGCCGCATGGATGTCGCCGTCGCCATCGGTTCCGATCCGGCGACCATGTACTCGGCGATTTTACCCTTGCCTCCGGACCTGGACGAAATGATGATCGCCGGCTTTCTGCGCGGCAAGCCCGTCGAGATGGTGCGCTGTGAGATGTCGGACCTGGAGGTCCCCGCCAACGCCGAGATCGTGCTCGAAGGATATGTGGAACTGGGCGAGTTGCGCACCGAGGGCCCCTTCGGCGACCACACCGGCTACTACTCGCTGGAGGACGCCTATCCCGTCTTTCACGTCACCTGCATCACCCAGCGCAAGGATCCGATCTACGCGGCCACAATCGTGGGACCGCCTCCCATGGAGGACTACTACATGGGCAAGGCCATCGAGCGCATTTTTCTGCCGCTGATGCGGCTCCAGTTGCCCGAGATCCGCGACATCTCGATGCCCGCCGAAGGCGTGTTCCATAACCTCATTTTGGTGTCGATGCGGAAGTCCTACCCGCTGCACGCGCGCAAAGTGATGCACGCCATCTGGGGGATGGGGCAGGCCATGTTCTCCAAATGCATCGTTGTTGTGGACGAGGATGTGGATGTGCAAGACGCGAGCCAGGTGGCCTGGAGGGCACTGAACAACATCGACCCGCAGCGCGACATCGAGTTCGTGATGGGGCCGGTGGATTCGCTGGACCACGCCAGCCGCCTGCCGGACTTCGGGTCCAAGATGGGGATCGACGCCACGCGTAAGTGGCCCGAGGAAGGTTTTACCCGCCCTTGGCCCGGTGTGATCGAGATGTCCCCCGAAGTCAAGCGCCGCGTGGACGACCTCTGGAAGCAGGCGGGGCTGTAGAGAGCACCCCATGGTAAAATGGATTGTCCCCGTGGTGGGTGTAGCTCAGCTGGTAGAGCGCTGGATTGTGGTTCCAGTGGCCGAGGGTTCGA
>JBHGAV010000010.1:0-87629 GCA_041946685.1 Bryobacteraceae bacterium
GCAAGGGCAACGACCAGGTGCGCTTTGAGCTGACCTACAAGGCACTGGCGCCGCACCTTCAGGTGATCGCGCCGTGGCGCGAATGGAACATCAAGAGCCGCGAGGACGCGCTGGACTACGCGGCCAAGCACAACGTGCCGGTTTCCGCCAGCACCACCAAGATCTACAGCCGCGACCGCAACATCTGGCACATCTCGCACGAGGGAGGCGCCCTGGAAGACCCGGCCAACGCGGCGCCCGACGAGATCTGGATGCTGACCAAGAGCCCGAAGGAGGCTCCGGACAAGCCGGCCGAGGTCACAATCGGCTTCGACGCAGGCAGGCCAGTCTCGGTGAACGGCCAGCATTACGTGAGCGGGGCCGCGCTGCTGGAGACACTGAACCGGATCGGCGGCGAGCACGGCGTGGGACGGATCGACCTGGTCGAGAACCGCTTCGTGGGGATGAAATCGCGGGGCTGCTACGAGACGCCCGGGGGCAGCCTCATTATGGCAGCCTACCGTGAACTGGAAGCCCTGACGCTCGACAAGAGCATCCTGCACTACAAACAGAAGCTCTCGGTGGACTACGCGGAGCTGGTGTACAACGGCTTCTGGTTCACGCCGCTGAGGGAAGCGCTGGACGCGTTCTTCGAGACTACCAGCCGCACGGCGACGGGCGAAGTCACGCTGCGGCTGTACAAGGGCAACATCGAGCCGGTGAGCCGGAAGTCGCCGTATTCCCTCTACTCGCTCGACATCGCCAGCTTCACGATGGGCGCCGGGTACGACCAGAAGGACGCGCGCGGCTTCATTAACCTGATCGGCCTGCCGGTTCAGATCCGGGCCGCAGTGACAAAGAAGCAATCATGAAACTCTGGGGCGGACGTTTCGAAAGCGGTCCGTCGGAGGTATTCGAGCGGTTCTCGAACTCGCTGGCATTCGACCGCCGGCTGCTGGATGCCGATGTGCAGGGGTCGCAGGCCTTCGCACGGGCGCTGGAGCGTGTCGGCATCCTGACGGGCGCGGAGCGGGCGGCGATCGTGGAGGCGCTGGACCAGATCCGGGAGGAATCACGCCGGCCGGCCTTTTGGGAGGGCGCCACCGACGAGGACGTGCACACTCTGGTCATACGGAAGCTGAAGGAGCGAGCCGGAGCGGTGGCGGATAAGATCCACACCGGACGGAGCCGCAACGAGCAGGTCTCGCTGGACACGCGGCTGTGGCTGCGTGGGACGATTGACGAGATCCGGCCGCTGCTGGCGGGGTTGATGTCGGCGCTGGTGGCGCTGGCCCGGCGGTATCCGGACGCGGTGCTGCCCGGATTCACGCACATGCGGCGCGCGCAGGCGGTGCTGTGGCCGCACTACCTGCTGGCCTACTTCGAGATGTTCGCACGGGATTGGGAGCGGCTGGGGCAGGCCCGGCGGGTCGCCAACCTGCTGCCGCTCGGGTCGGGCGCGCTGGCGGGCAGTGGCTTTCCCTTCGACCGGGAAGCGATCGCGCGGGATCTGGGCTTCGAGGGCATCACGCGCAACAGCATGGACGTTTCCGCGGACAGAGATTTTCTTCTGGACTTCCTGCACGCGGCGGCCCTCACGATGCTGCACCTGGGGCGGCTGGCCGAGGACTGGATTCTTTACTCCAGCGAGGAGTTCGGCTGGCTGGAGCTTGGCGACGCGGTCACCAGCGGGTCCAGCTTGATGCCGCAGAAGAAGAACCCGGACTCGCTGGAACTGATCCGCGGCAAGTGCGGGCGGGTGTTCGGGGCTTACGCTTCCCTCTTTACGACGATGAAGGGTCTGCCGCTCACCTACAACCGAGACATGCAGGAAGACAAGGAGCCGCTCTTCGATGCAGCCGTCCAACTGGCCGGCTCTCTGGAGATGGCCCGGGTGGTGGTGGAATCTGCGGTGCTGCACCCGGAGAAGACCGCGGCGGCCGCCGAAGAGAGCTGGGTGGTGGCGACGGACTTGGCCGAAGCGCTTTCGCGCGCCGGGACGCCGTTTCACCAGGCGCACCAGATCGTGGGGAAGCTGGTGCTGGAGAGCGTGCGCCAGGGCAAGCGGCCTTCGGACTGGACGCCCGAAGAGCTGGCCGCCTTCGCTCCCGAGTTCTCCCCCAACATGGCGCGGCTGCTGCGCCCGAGCGAGGGGATGAAGACCAGAGAGATCCCGGGGGGTACCGGGCCGGCGTCGGTGGCGGCGGCGCTCGAGGAGGCCGGGAAGCGTCTCAGAGAGATGCGGTGAACAAGAGCTACCGTCAAGGACAGATTCTCAACCTGATCCGCACTCGCGCCATACAGACGCAGGAGGAACTGGCGCGCGCGTTGAAGGAGCAGGGCGTGACTACCACGCAGGTGACGCTCTCGCGCGACATCCGCGACCTGGGCCTGGTCAAGACCGCGGAGGGATACAAACAGATGGGCCGCGGGCGGCGCGGCCCCGATTTCGCCACGGTCGCCGCCGATTTCCCGATCGAAGTCCGCGTGGCCTGCAACCTGGTGGTGCTGAAGACATCGCCGGGGAACGCCAACACCCTGGCCGTGGCGCTGGACGGCGAGCAGTGGCCGGAGGTGGTCGGGACGATCGCGGGGGACGACACAGTCCTGGCGGTCAGCCCGGACGAGAAAAGCGCCGCGGCGCTCCAGCAGAAGCTGCTGGGCCTGCTGGCGGAGAGCTGACCGGACAGCCGTTTTCCGAAACGGCGCAGCACAAGTGCTCGAATTGAATCGTGGTGTGCTCGATCTGGTAGCGGCTGGAGAGCATGGCGTTGATACGCTTGAGGATCGAATCGCTCTCCGAGGGGGGCAGATCGGCGATTAGGACATGGCAGCTCAGCGCGTGGGTGCGCGAGCCCAAACTCCAGATGTGCAGGTCGTGGACGTCGAGGACCCCCTCCACCTGGCGCATGGAGGCGATGACGGACCGTAGGTCCATCCCTCGAGGCAGTCCTTCCAACAGGATATTCAGAGCCTCGCGGATGACGTCCCAGGCGGTCCAGATGATCAGCCCCCCGATGAGGATCGAGAGGACCGGGTCCACGAGTTCCCACCCCGTGAAACGGATCATTCCGGCTCCCACGAGAATGCCCACCGAACCGAGCGCATCGCCGAGCATGTGCAGGTACGCGGTCCGGATGTTGAGGTCGTGGCGCTGGTCGCGCCGCATGGCCCACATGATGGCTGCATTGAGAATCAGACCCAGGCCGGCGACCACGAACATGGTCGCCTCGTCGACAGGCTGGGGAGCCACCAGCCGGTGATAGCTCTCATAGAAGATGTACAGCGACAGGCCCACAAGCGCGAGGGCGTTCACAAAGGCCGCAAGCACGCCGGCCCGGTGGTAGCCGTAGGTCTTGACGTCGTCGGCCGGTTTGGACTGAAGGTAGAGGCCGAACCAGGCCAGCAGCAACGCCAGCGCGTCGGTGAAGTTGTGGCCGGCGTCGGAGATGAGCGCCAGGCTGCGGGCCTGGACGCCCGCCAGCAGTTCCACGACGACAAACAACACGGTGGCGGCCAGCGACCATTTCAAGACCCTGACGGAGGGCAAGCCGTGTGCGTGCGCGTGCAAAGCCGATTCTCCAGGAACCAGTTTACAGCGGCAGACTAGCCGTCCGGCTCGATCAAGTTATGATGGCGTTTTACCATGAGCGTTCCCGAACAACAGGAGAAGACGGGGCTGGTCAAGGGGCTTGGCCTCCTGGACGCCACCACGATCGTCATGGGCTCGATGATCGGGTCGGGCATCTTCATCGTGTCGGCGGACATCGCGCGGCAGGTGGCGAGCCCCGGCCTGTTGATCGTGACCTGGGTGGTGGCGGCGGCGATGACGCTGATCGCGGCCCTCAGTTACGGGGAACTGGCGGCCATGATGCCACAGGCCGGGGGACAGTACGTCTACCTGCGCGAGGCGCTGGGCCCACTGAGCGGGTTCCTGTACGGATGGACGCTCTTCCTGGTGATTCAGACGGGAACCGTCGCCGCAGTGGCCGTGGCCTTCGCCAAGTTCACGGGCGTGTTTTTCCCCGCGATCGCGGCGGATCGCTACTTGCTGCGCGCCGGGCCCGTTGGCCTGAACACCCAACAGGTGGTGGCGATAGCGGTCCTGGTGTTGCTGACCTGGGTGAACACGCGCGGGGTAAAGACCGGGGCCGTGGTACAGAATGTCTTCACCATTGCCAAGACGGGGGCCTTGTTGGGGCTGGTCGGACTGGGCTTCCTGGCGACGCGGACCGCAACTCCCGCCCAGGGCAACTTCGAGGGCTTCTGGCGTAACGCGAATTGGAGCTTCGACGCGCTGCGGCTGGTGGGCGTAGCCATGGTGGGGGCGCTGTTCTCCGCCGACGCGTGGAACAACGTCACCTTCACGGCGGGCGAGGTTCGCCGGCCCCGGCGGAACGTGCCGCTGGCACTGGGCCTGGGTGTGGGCATTGTCTGCGCACTCTACATCGCGTCGAATTTCGTGTATCTCAGGCTGCTGCCGCTGGAGGCAATCCAGCAGGCGCGGGAAGACCGGGTGGCGACGGCGGCCGTGTCTGTCCTATTCGGGCCGGCGGCCGTCCAGATCATGGCGGCGGCGATCATGGTCTCCACCTTCGGCTGCATCAACGGAATGGTCCTGGCGGGCGCGCGGGTCTACTACGCGATGGCGCTGGACGGCCTGTTCTTCAAGCCTGTGGGGAAGCTGGACCCGGTTCACCACACTCCCGCGGTATCCCTGGTAGTGCAGTGCGTATGGGCTTGCCTGCTCACCCTGACGGGGACGTACAGCAACCTGCTCGATTACGTCATATTTGCAGTGCTCCTGTTCTACATGCTGACGGTGGCCGGGATCTTCGTCTTGCGCCGGAAACTGCCGGAGGCGGAGCGGCCCTACCGGGCGCTGGGCTATCCGATCCTGCCTCTGGTGTACATCGCCATGGCGGGCCTGATCGAAGTGCTGCTGCTGATCTACAAGCCCAGCTACACCTGGCCGGGGCTGATCATCGTGCTGTTGGGAGTTCCGGTGTACTACATCTGGCACGGCAGGCGCGCGGCCTGACTGTGCTATACAAGCAGAGAGGATAGAGGATGAGTCTGCTCGCCACCAAACCACTGAGCCGGATCAGAGCGGAATCGGAGGGCGGTGCGCACACGCTGAAGCGCACCCTGGGTCCGGCCAGCCTGGTCGCGTTGGGGATCGGCGCCATCATCGGCGCGGGGCTCTTTTCGCTCACGGGAATTGCGGCGGCCGAGAACGCGGGCCCGGCGATCGCGCTCTCTTTCGTGCTGGCCGCGGTCGGCTGCGCCTTCGCCGGCCTGTGCTACAGCGAATTCGCGACGATGATCCCGATCGCGGGCAGCGCCTATACCTACGCCTACGCGACCATGGGCGAGTTCCTGGCCTGGGTGATCGGATGGGACCTCGTGCTGGAGTACGCCGTGGGCGCGGCCACGGTGTCCATAAGCTGGTCCGCCTACGTGGTCAGCCTGCTGCACGATTTCGGAATCAACATGCCGCCCTACCTGGTGGCCTCCCCGTGGCAGCCGGTGCAGCTCCCGGACGGGCAGCTCGTGCACGGCATGGTCAACCTGCCGGCGGTGTTCATCATCTGCGTGATCTCGATTCTGCTGATGATCGGAATCAAGGAGTCCGCGAATGTCAATGCCATCGTGGTGATCATCAAGGTGGCGGTGGTGCTGGTGTTCATAGGGGTGGGCATCTGGTTCGTGAAGGGCGCCAACTACACGCCGTTCATTCCGGAGAACACCGGCAAGTTCGGGGAATTCGGCTGGAGCGGGATTCTGCGGGCGGCGGGCGTGATCTTTTTCGCCTACATCGGCTTTGACGCAGTTTCGACCGCCGCCCAGGAGGCCAGACATCCCCAGAGAGACATGCCGATCGGCATCATCGGGTCATTGATCGTCTGCACGATCCTGTACGTGGCGTTTTCGGTGGTGATGACGGGCCTGGCGCACTACACGGAGTTTCGGGGGGCGGCCGCTCCGGTGGCCGTGGCCATCGCCTATACGCCGTTCAAGTGGCTCCAGCCGCTGGTCAAGATGGCGATCATCGCGGGCTTCACGTCGGTGATCCTGGTGATGCTGCTCGGCCAGTCGCGGGTGTTCTTCTCGATGTCGCGGGACGGCCTGTTGCCGAAGGTGTTTTCAGACATCCACCCCAAGTTTCGGACACCCTGGCGGTCGAACCTGCTTTTCATGGGCTTCGTGAGCCTGTTCTCCGCATTCGCGCCGATCTCGATGGTGGGGCACATGACGAGTATCGGGACGCTGTTCGCGTTCATCATCGTGTGCACGGGGATCATGGTCATGCGCCGGACGCAACCGGAGGCGCCCCGGCCGTTCCGCACGCCGTGGGTGCCGGTGGTGCCGGTCCTGGGCATCCTTGTGAACTTCGCTTTGATGTACGGGCTCGGCTGGGAAAACTGGACACGGCTTTTGGTCTGGCTCGTCATCGGCCTGTGCATCTATTTCGGCTACAGCCGCCACCACAGCCGGTTGCGGGCGGGAGATTAGGCGCCGCCGGCGGGCGAGGCGTGTTGGGGCTTTCTGGCGGTAACGATGTCTTGCGCACCATCCGGAAGCGCCGAGTAACGGACATCGCTGAACCGCGCGGACAGGCGTTTGGCGATGTATTCCGGCGAGTGCCAGGTGGTGTGATACCATTCGGGCACAAAGCCTCTCAGCTTCTGCGATCTGCGATGTACGATGCCATCGGAATCAAGCGCGCTCCGGCCCCTGGAGTCCAGGCTCTCCCGCGCGGCGCGGCCAAACACCGTGAGCAGCAGCACGCCTCCGGGCTCCAAGATCCTGCCGAGCTCGGCGAGCCAGGCGTCCTGCATGGCCTCATCGAGATGGGTGAACACGGAGAAGGCGTAGACAATGTCGAAATGATCGTCAGGGAACGGCAGCGGCGGGGCCGGCGAGGTGGCCTGGAAGCTTGCTCCTTTCAGATGCCTGCCGCACCATTCGACCGCCTCCGCGTCGACGTCAACGCCGCAAAACCGGCCGGGGCGATCGCCAGGCAGAAACCATCGAAGCGTTCGGCCGCAGCCGCATCCGAAATCCAGAACGCGGCGCGCGCTGTCAAAATCCACGCCGGCCTCGAGGACGTGTTGTCGTATGAGTCTCGCGCAGCCCTCGCCGACCCGGAGGAATTCACGCACGGAGAGGGTCTCGCTGATGCGATAGCGCAGGATGGCGGGAGGCAGAGGCACGTCCGCCTCCGGTGTCCCGAACCGGTCCGCGCCCCAGATCCGCATGCGCAAGTGGATCCGAAAGAGCCGGTGGTACAGCGCCTGGCCGAATGCCCTCAGGGCCGGCGGCACTCCTGGTCGCGGGACGGGAAGACTCATGCCGCAAGGAATCATACCAAGACTCCTCGTAGTTCTGCGGCCGGCTGGCCCGCCGGAGCGAGGCGCGAGCAGAATTCCGGCGCCATGCCGGCACGAAGCGGGAGGTAATCATAAGAATGTTCTTGTACGCCCTCACAGTGGTCCTGAGCGCGTTTCTGCTGTTCCTGGTGCAGCCGATCGCAGGGAGGATTCTGCTGCCGGAGTTTGGCGGGTCGGCCGGGGTCTGGGCGGTATGCCTGATGTTTTTCCAGTTGGTGCTGCTCGCCGGGTATCTTTACGGGCACTGGCTGGCGACGAAGCTGTCGCCGAGGCTGCAAGCTGTGACACAGGTTCTGCTGCTGGCGGCCGGCCTTGCCCTTCTTCCCCTGGCTGAAGGATGGGGGCATGGAGCTGGAGGGGCGGGCGATCCGACTTTAAGAGTCCTGGGCCGGCTGGCGGCGATGGCGGGGCTGCCGCTGCTGATGCTGTCGGCGTCGACCCCGCTGGTGCAGTCTTGGTACGCACGCAGGCGGGGCGCGGCGCTGCCATACCGATTGTTCGCGTTCTCGAACGCGGGGTCCCTGGCGGGACTGTTGTGTTACCCCGTCGTGATCGAGCCGCAGCTCACGCTGCGCAGCCAGACGTACATCTGGGCGGCGGGCTACACGGCATTTGCGGTTCTGTCCGGCGCGCTGGCCGTCCTGGGCCTGCGGAACGGACCGGGCGCGGAAGCAGCGGAAAACGAAGAGACCGGCCCCGCACCGGGGCTGAGGGACAGGCTGGTATGGGTCGCGTTGGCCGCGTGCTCATCGGCCTTGCTGCTGGCGGTGACAAACACGATGACCAAGGACGTGGCGCCCGTGCCGTTGCTGTGGGTGCTCCCCCTCAGCCTCTACCTGCTCAGCTTCATCCTGTGCTTCTCGCACGGCCGCTGGTACCGAAGCGGTCTTTTTGGGTGGATGACCACCCTGGCGCTTTTCGCGCTGTCGTTCGCCCTGGTGTACACGGGCGGCGGCAAGAGCCTGGCGCTGGCCGTGGGCCTGTTGAGCGCCGGCTTGTTTGTCTGCTGCCTGTTCTGCCACGGCGAACTGGCGCGCCTCAAGCCGGAGCCCAATTACTTGACCCAGTTCTATCTCATGGTCGCGCTGGGAGGAGCGCTGGGAGGGATGTACGTCGCACTGATCGCCCCGCGGACCTACAGCGACAACTTCGAGTTTCCGATTGCGATGGCTCTGTGCGCGTTCCTGGCCTGGCGGCTGACGCCGAGGAGCACGGCTTCCGCGATACGCCTGGGGCTCACGCTGGCCCTGATCGGTTATGTGTGCGACGCCGTGTACACCCCCCTGAAGCAAGCCTGCGTTGCCGGCCGCAACTTCTACGGGACGGTGAAGGTGATCGACAGCGGAGAAGGTGCCACGGCGCTGCGGACTCTGCTGCATGGCACAGTGCGGCACGGAACCCAATGGCTGGCCCCCGAGCGGAGAAGACAGGGGACCGCTTACTACGGCCCCCAGTCGGGCGGGGCCCTGGCGATCCAGCATGCCGCGCAGGGGAGCAGGCGC
Organism: Bryobacteraceae bacterium; assembly: GCA_041946685.1. Lineage (GTDB taxonomy): Bacteria > Acidobacteriota > Terriglobia > Bryobacterales > Bryobacteraceae > JBHGAV01. The sequence goes on from JBHGAV010000010.1 coordinate 8,876, forward strand.
GTGGGGCTGGTCGGCCTGGGATGCGGAACGTTGGCGGTCTACGGGATGCCGGGGGACTATTTCCGGTTCTACGAACTCAATCCGCTGGTGACCGAGATTGCCCGGACAGAATTCAGCTACCTCAAGGACTGTCCAGCGAAAGTGGATGTTGTGGAAGGCGATGCGCGGTTGCTGCTGGAACGCGAGCCGCAGCAGCAATTCGACGTGCTGGTGCTGGACGCGTTTTCCGGGGATTCGGTTCCCGTGCACCTGCTTTCCAGGGAAGCGTTCGTGCTCTACTTCCGTCATCTGAAGCCTAACGGCGTGCTGGCGGTTCATGTCTCCAACCGTTTCGTGGATCTGACGAGCGTGGTGGCAAGGGGTGCGCAGTCGCTGGGGCGATCGTACCTGGCGGTGCTCAGCCCGGGCATTCCGGAGGAGCAGACTCTGACGGCAAGCTGGGTGCTGGTGAGCTCAAACCGCGAATTCCTGGCTTCGCCGGTATTCAAGGCCGACGGGCGTCACATTGAGCCGGCGCTGCGCATCCGCGCCTGGACGGACGATTACAGCAATCTGTTCCAGGCGCTGAAGTAGTCTGTTCTCAAGCCCTATGGGGTGGCGTGACTGGTTACGGAAGCAACCCGCGGGCAGCCGTGACTACGACCGGCAGACCGTGGCCGTAATGCAACGTGTGTTGTGTGGGACTTCCAACTGCATCGACGTCGGCGCGTCCGCCGGCGAGCTGCTGAAACACATGGTCCGGCTGGCGCCGCGCGGAAACCACTTCGCCTTCGAGCCGCTGACGCAGTTCTATCGCGTCCTCGTGAAGAAGTTCCCAGGTGTGGCGGTTCATGACGTCGCTCTGAGCGACACAGAGGAGACGACCGCCTCATTCCAGCATGTGGTGAGCAACCCTGCTTACAGCGGGCTCAAGCGCAGGCGGTACGATCGGCCCGGGGAGCGCGTCGAGGTAATCACAGTGCGAACGGCGCGGCTCGACGAGTTGATACCCCAGAATGCGCCTATTCGTTTCATCAAGATCGACGTGGAGGGCGGAGAATTCCAGGTGCTTAGAGGCGGCCGAGAAACCGTGTGCCGCAGCCGACCCTTCATCGTGTTTGAATTTGGCTTCGGTGGCGCAGACTGGTACGGCGTACAGCCGGAGGATATGTACCGCTTGCTGTCGGATTACGGCCTGAAGGTGTCGCGCATGTCGGACTGGCTTTCGGGGAAGCCGTCACTCAGCGAGCTCGAGTTTGCCGCGGACTTCCGCGAGTCGCGAGACTACTACTTCCTGGCTCACCCGCGGGGCTGAATCGGAGCAGGTTTCATGGGCAGGCGACTGGGCGACACCCGGTCCATCCCTTCTCCAGCATCGGGCAGATGGGGCAGTGCGCGCTGCGGGCGGGACAATATGCCGTGGTGCAGCCCACCTGTCTGCCGTCAAGCGCCATTGCGACGCGCTCGAGCTTCTGGCGGCCTCGGCCCTTCAGCAGCACCACGTCGCCCGGTCCAAGCGTCTCCCGGAGAAGCCCAATTGTCTCTCCGAGATCGGCTCCCGCATCGACGATCGCGTCGTGACTCATGCCGGCCTTCCGGAGCCCTGGGCCGTAGTTTCTGTAGCTGTCAACACAGACGACCAAGCCCGCAATCCCCGCCAGCCGCGCCGCCAAATCACGGTAGAATTGCCGCGAGTGGGGGGGCGGCTCCGTCATCGGGCCCATGACCGCGATCTTCCGCCCGGCGGGCACCTCCTCCAGAACGTCGAGGGCGGCGTGAACCGTCTCCAGCGCCGATTTGGCGTCGTCTCGAAGCACAAACGCTCCGCTCGCCAGCTTATGCACGGACAACCGGCCGGGCGACGGGGTGATGGATGCCAGCCGGGCGAGGACCAGGTCCAGAGGAACACCGCGATCGAGACCTACGGCTACGGCAGCGAGAGCCGGGTAGATCATGTGACGTCCGAGGAGTTGGATTCGAGCATCGCACACTTGCCCGCCGGCGTGCAGGTGAAAGCGCATTCCAAGGGGCCAGTCCAGTTCTGCGTCCGAAGCGCGGACCTGGCTGTCCTCGCCAAAGCCGAAGGTCACGACACGGGCCCTGGTTTCACCCGCCATCCAAAGGACATTCGGGTCGTCCCCATTCAGAACAGCCAGCCCGGATGCCGGCAGCACACGCACCATGTCGGCTTTCTCATCGCGAGTCACTTGGAGCGACCCAAAGGAACTGTGGTGCTCGATTCCAACCGACATGACCACGGCGCAGTCGGGCTGCATCATCTCCGCGATGGCGGCCATCTGGCCCTGGCAGTCAATACCAACCTCGACCACGGCAGCGGCGTCCCAGGGCCTGGCCCGGAGGACGGCGTAGGGGACTCGCCCTATCCCATTCGCCGCAGCCCTGTGGTGAAGCTCCCGGCCCAGCACGTGGGTGATCACGCGCGTTGCCGTGGTCTTGCCGTAACTGCCCACCACGGCGACAAAGAAGGGCCGATACAGCAGCGTCCGCCGGCACAGCGCCGCCAGCCGGAATATGGCCGGCCAGCAGCGGTGGACAAGTTGCACCACAAGCCGTCGCCGGCCCAGCGGATTACGGAGGACCTTACCCAGTTCGCGCAAGGGAAATCGCTGTTGAGGCCTCCGCTGCAAGCCGGCGAGCCTGCGGCACCACAGCCCTGATGCCTTCCGCGCCGGCATGGGATCAGCCTTCGAGCAGGGGGCAAGTCTCGCAGCGCATGGCGCGGTAACGACAAAGCCCGACCGCGCATCCCACCTTCCTGCCTTCCAGAGCCAGGGCGATACGGGACAACTTTTGCTGGTCGCGGCCCTTTATCAACACCACGTCCCCGCCACGCAATTCACGACGAAGGTAGTCAACGGCAGGGAGACACCCGGAGGCGTCCAGGATGGCGTCCCGTTTCATGCCAGCCGCGAACACGCCCGCCTTATATTCCCGATAACAGTCCACGAACACGGCCCGTTGGGCAATACGGGAGATGCGCTCTCCGAGGGCGCGGTAGAGGGGCCCCGCACTTCCCGGAGCCTCCGAAATGGGGCCGAGCACCACGATCTTCCTCGCTGCGGGAACCTCCTCCAGCAGGTCGAGCGCTGCGTGGATCGTCTCCAGCGTCGATTTCAGATCGTCGCAAATGAGTGCAGCACCGCTTGCGAGCGGCTTCACCGCCATGCGGCCCGAGACGGGAACGAGAGCGGACAGGCGTGGGAGCGCGTCGTCCAGCGATACCCCTTCCTCAAGGGCGACCGCCACCGCGGCCAGCGCCGGGTAGATCATGTGGCGGCCATACAATCCGATCATTACCTCCCGCTCGCATCCGGCAGCGTGCAGACGGAACCGCATTCCACGAGGCCAGTCCAGCTCAGCGTGGGTCGCCCGAACCTGATTTGACTCGCCGAAGCCTAAGGTGACGATCTTCGCCCGGGTTTGGCTTGCCATCCACAGCACGTTCGGATCATCTCCGTTGAGCACGGCGACACCGGAAGGCGGCAGGGCGCGAACCATATACGCCTTCTCGTCGCGGGTCGTTTCCAGGGTCTCAAGAGACCGATTGTGCTCGCTGGCGATCGTGGTGACGACCACGACCTGCGGGCGCACCGTCTTGGCCAAGGGCGCCATCTGCCCTCTCCCGTCGATGCCCGCCTCGACCACCGTGCGCGCGTCCCAGGGCCGCAGCCTGAGAATTGCCCGCGGAACACCCCCGAGCGAATTGCCGCCCAGCTTTTGCCGGGCGCTGAGCCCGAGCGCGGCGCACAAGGCCTGCGCGGTGGTAGTCTTGCCGAGGCTGCCCACCACTGCCGTGATCCTTACTCTCCGCGCAAGTGTAAGCCGGTACAGAACAGCGAGACGGGTTGTCACCGGCCAGAGCAGAAACTGCAATCCTTTCCGTAGGCGGCGTCGCCCCATGCGGGAGAGCAACATCTCCACAAGCTCGCGCAAGCTATAGGAAGTGATGCGCTTGGTCCAGATCCTTTCGGCAAGAGTCAGGCGGGTGAGTGGTTCAGGGCGATCGGCCACAGGCACTTGATTTTATCATCCCGGTGCTTGCCGACTTGATAAGATCGGCTGATATGGCAAGGACCGGACAATCGCCGCCGCCGGAGATGACCGTGAAAGCTGTCGTACTGGGGCTGTTGCTGGCGTTCGTCTTCGGCGCCGCCAACGCATATCTCGGCATGCGTGCCGGACAGACGGTGGCGGCTACGATACCGGCGGCGGTTATCGCCATGGCCCTGTTCCGGCTCCCGGTCCGGGGGCTGAGGGGCGGGATTCTGGAGCAGAACATCGCGCGCACGGCGGCGTCAGTCGGGGAGGCTCTGGTGGCCGGCGCGATCTTTACCATCCCCGCGTTCGTGCTGGTAGAGATCAATGGGGTCCGGCTATGGCGCGACCTGCGCGCGCACTATTGGGAGGCGGCGTTCATCCTGCTGGCCGGAGGGCTGATCGGCGTGTTCTTCATCATCCTGTTGCGGAGGCCGCTGTGTGTGGACGCGGGTTTGCCGTGGCCGGAGAGCGTAGCCAGCGTGGAGATCGTGAGAGCGGGGGACCGGGCCGGCGCGGCCTCGCGCTCCATTTTCGGAGCCATGGGTTTCGGCGGGCTGATTCAGATTCTCAAGAGCGATAAAGGCTTTCCGGTATTCCGGGACTATGTGGAGGGTTTCTGGAACTTCCCGAAGTCGGTTGTCCGGCATTTCGATTTTCAGCGCCGTCCGATCGGAGACGTTGCCCACGCGGGGGGAATTGCCTGGTCCACGCCTAGCCTCTCGCCGGCGTTGCTGGGCATCGGCTACATCATCGGGCCGAAGTTGGCGTCCATCAATGTGGCGGGCGGCCTGATCGCGTGGTGGCTGTTCATCCCGCTGCTGCTGTTCTTCGACCCCGACCTACCCGTGCGGCTGGGCAATGCGTCTCCGGAGGTGGCCGCCTATACGGTCTGGTACAACGTCGTGCGGCCCATTGCCGTCGGCGCCATGCTGGTGGCGGCGTTCTACACGCTGTACTCGATGCGGTCCTCCATTTTCCGCTCGCTCAAGGGCGCGTTCGGCGCGTCCACCTCGGCGGCGAGGGAACACGCGGCAAGTGATCGAACCGAGCGGGACATCCCGGCCAGGTGGGTGCTGGCGGGTGTCGTAGCGCTGCTGGTTCCGATTACGGGCATCTACTACTTCTTTACGCAGGGGTGGCTGGCGGCGATCGTGTCGGCGCTGGTGATGACGGTGACGGGCTTTCTGCTGTCGGCGGTGGGCGGCTACCTGGTCGGGTTGGTGGGGAGCAGCAACCAGCCGGTGTCGGGATTGACGTTGTCGGCCCTGGTCATCGCGGCGCTGATCCTGCTGGCGATCGGAGTGAAGGGACCGGCGGGCGTGGCGGCCGTGCTGGGAGTGGCGGCGGTGGTCTGCTGCGCCTGCTGCGTTTCGGGGTCGCTGATACAGGATCTGAAGGCCGGGCACCTGCTGGGAGGAACGCCGTGGAAGATGCAGGTGGTGGAGATTGTGTCGGTGGCGTTGCTGAGTTTCTTCCTGATGGGGCCGATCATCGTGCTGCACGAGGCCAACCTGGCGACTGGAGGCATCGGCGGGCGGGCGCTGCCGGCGCCACAGGCCGGCCTCATGGCGCAATTGGCGAAGGGTATTGTCGGCGGAGAGATGGCATGGGGGCTTCTGGGCATCGGGGCGGCGCTCGGCGTGGCCCTGATCCTGTGCGGAGCCAGAGCGCCGATGCTGATCGCCGTGGGGATGTACCTCCCCTTTGACACAACCTCGGCGATCTTCGCCGGCGGGCTTCTGAAGGCGCTGGCGGACCGTATCGCGGTGGGCTACAGCGCGGAGGAGAAGGCCCGGGTGGAGGAGAAAGGGACGCTGGTGGCCTCGGGCCTCATAGCGGGAGAAGCAGTTGTCGGGATTCTGCTTGCGGTGTTGTTCGTCTCCGGTGTACCATCGCTGGCCGACCTCATCATCGGCACAGACCAGCCTGGATTCTATCCGGCGTGGGGGGCGTGGCTGTCGCTGGCAGGCTTCGCGGGTCTGGCGTACGCGCTGGTCCGCGTGCCCGCGAGGAGCAAAGGCCGAAGCTACATGGTGTAGGAAACGCCCAGCGAGATCTCGTTGATGCGAAGCCAGCCCTTGGGGGCCTCAAAGAACCAGTCCGGCTTCGGCGAAAGGAACTGCTGGACCCCGAGACGGATGAGGAACTTCTCCGTCGCCCTGACCTTCACGCCGGCGCCGTAGTTCACACCGAACTTGGTGTCGCCGCCCCCGGACGTGGCCGAAGAGCCGGGAGGAACAAAGTTGCTGAACTGCGCGCCCCCGGCGATGAACGGCCGAACCTTGGAGCCCTCCTCAATGGGATAGAGCAGCAGATCGTAGAAGCCCTGGTGCGTGGCCATTCCGTACTTGGTCCCGGCATACTCCAGGTTCGTTCGGTTGTACGCATACCCCGCTTCGTGTCCCAGGCGGGCGTGCGAGTTCAGTCCGACCCGGAAGCCGAACCGGAACCCGCTGGTAAGCTTGGCTCCGTCGGATTGCGAGAGGACGTTGTTGGAAAGACGATTGACTCCGAACTGCGGCCCGATCTCGAGAACCTGGGCGGAGGCCACGCTCGCCAAGACCAGAAACAGAGATGCTGCAAGCAACGTTCGCGTGGGGTTCATATCTCTATATTAAACGACTATGACGTGGATTTCTCCGGGACCGTGTACGCCGCGGATAAGGATCTGCTCGATATCCGCGGTGCGGCTCGGGCCGGTGATCAGAACCATGGAGGAGGTCTGCTCCGCCGGCCGCGGCAGCACGGTAAACAACTCGTCGAGACCGCTCAGGAAACGCTCCTTGGGCAATACCGCCACGTGCGCCGGAGGGACAAGCGAAAGCATGCGGGCTTCGCTGGCGGAGGAGAGCATGACCAGCGTGCCCGTGTCGGCCAAGGCGTACTCCGCGCTGGTGATGCCGAAATCCGCGACAGCGCAGAGGCGGCGCAGTTCCGGCTCATCGGCGATGCCGGCCCGGACGCCGGGCAGAGCGGTGATGCCGCACTCTTTCAGGTACGGGGCGCCCGAGGCCACACAGTCCTTCCCCTTGATGATGGCCGCGACGCAAGCGCAGGCATCCGCAGGAGAATCCGCGCGCTGGAAGGTTCCCCCCAGAGCCTCCAGGGCGGAGGCAAACCGGGCCAGGCGGGTCTCCAGGTCCATTTCCTTGATCACCAGGCGCGGAGCCGGTGGAGGAGCGGCGGCTTGACCTGCGCTGCGGCCGAGAGCGGTGCGGACTTTGTGCAGAATATGTTCGCGCGACATGGCTATCGGCCTCCTCCCTGGCGCACGCGCCAGAGTTGCCGGAAACTCCTGGGAGGCAGCGCCGGCAAATCCCGCACGCTGGTCCAGGCCTTAAGCGGTCCGACATTTGGAACGAAAGGAAGCCCGCGCAGCCACTTGCCCGGCTCCGGACTCGACGCGAAGAGCGATCCCATCATTCCGGCGAATTCGTACAACCGAGGGTGACGCATGAGCCACCCCCAGGCGCGGAATCCGAGCCGTTCCAGCCGGGATTGTCCCTGGCGGGCGCTGTCCGCCACCACTTCGCTGCGGAGCTCCAGCAGGAGCCTGGGCAACTCGATCTTGACCGGGCAGACTTCGGCGCAAGCCCCGCAAAGGCTGGACGCGAACGGCAGCCAGGGGTCGCGCCCCACACCGCGGTACTGGGCGCTGATGACCTGACCAATGGGCCCGGAGTACACCCAGGGATAGTTGTGGCCGCCGATCTTCCTGTAGACCGGACAATGGTTGAGACAGGCGCCGCATCGGATGCAGTGCAGCGACTGGCGCTTTTCGCGGTCCGCCAGAAGCCTGGTGCGCCCATTGTCCAACAGGAGCACGTAGAACTCCTGGGGGCCGTCGATCTCGCCCTCGCGGCGCGGCCCGTTCAGAAACGAGGTGTACACAGTCAGGGGCTGGCCCGTCGCGCTGCGCCCGAGCAACTTCAGGAAGACCGCCAGGTCCTGCGCCCGGGGAATCAGCTTCTCGATGCCCGCGATGGCGACGTGGATCCGCGGCATCGTGGTGCACATGCGGCCGTTGCCCTCGTTGGTGACCAGCACGACCGCACCCGAGTCGGCCACCAGGAAGTTGGCTCCGGAGATCCCGATATCGGCGGCCAGGAACTTCTCCCGCAGCACCCGCCGGGCGATCTTGGTCTGATTCTCCGGGACGACCTCCCGCTCCACGCCGAGGGTGCGGCTGAACAGGTCGGCGACGTCATAGCGCGTAAGATCCAGCGCCGGAGCGACGATGTGGTAAGGGCGGGACCGGCCCAACTGCACGATGAACTCGCCGAGGTCGCTTTCGACGGGCTCCAATCCCTGGTGCTCCAGGTGCTCGTTCAGCCCCGTCTCCTCGGTGGTCATGGACTTCACCTTAGTGAAGAGCCGGGCGTTCTTCTCTTGGGCGAGCCGCGCAACGAACTGGTTGGCCTCGCCGCTGTCCTTACACCAGACGACCTTGCCGCCGCGGGAGATCACGTTCGCTTCGAACTGCTCCAGGTAGTAGTCCAGGTTTTCGGCGGTGTGCCGCTTGAGCTCACTGGCCAGCTCGCGGAGATCCTGGTAATCCGGCAGAACCTCGGGATTCACCGTGGCCCTGCGCTTCTGCATCAAGCGGGCGGTGGCGGTGTAGACGGCGAGCTGCAAGTTCGCATTGGTCAGCGTTGCATCGAATTGTTCTTGGGGGGCTGGAGGCATGGCAGAATGTCAGCGGGCAGCGAGGACCTGCGCCAGATGCATGGTCTTCACCGGCACTCCTTCCCGGGACATGACGCCGCGAAGCTGCAAGAGGCAACTGGCGTCCACCCCGACGACCGCATCCGCGCCGGTTTTGAGGATCGATTCGATCTTCGTGCGGGACATCCCGGCTGAAATCGTAGGGAACTTGACCGAGAAGGTCCCTCCGAAGCCGCAACACTCCTCGGGGACATCCATCTCCCGAAGCGTAAGCCCCTTCACCCGCGAGAGCAGCCGCCGCGGACCGTCTTTGATCTTAAGCTCGCGCAGGCCGTGACAACTGTCGTGGAAGGTGACTACCCCGTCCCACCGGGCTCCGACGTCTTCCACACCCGCCACCTCCAGCAGGAACTTGCTAAATTCCCAGATTCGCGGCGCGAGCCGGCGAGTCTCGTCGAGCCTCTTGGGATCCTTGGCGAACAGCTCCGGATAATGGTGGGTGATCATGGAGGCGCAGGAGCCGGAAGGCACAACGACATACTCGGCGTCCCGCAGGACCTCGAGGCACTGGCAGGCAACCTCCCGCGCCTCCTCGCGGTAACCCGTGTTGAACGCAGGCTGTCCGCAACAGGTCTGCTTCTCCGGGAAGTCCACGGCGTAGCCGAGGCGCTCCAGCACCTCCACGGCGGCCATGCCGACTTCCGGGAACAACTGATCCACGATGCAGGTGACGAAAAGCGAAACGCGGTTTGCCATGGGATGAAGATCCGGCTCACCACCCGGCGGGCAGCGGAAAGACCACAGTACCTACTTCTTCACCGGAGCCGCCGCTGGAGCCTTGGCCGGCGGGGCCGGCTTGGCCGCGGCCGGAGCCGGCGAGTTCTTGTCGTAAAGCGCAATGACGTCGCTGGTGATGTCGATCGAGTTGGTGGCGTAGACCACCGGCGACTGCTGGCTGCTGATGTCGAGAACCAGCGCGTAGTTGTTGTCGCGGGCGTACTTGTCGATGACCACCTGCATCTTCTCGAAGAATCCCTGCAAGAGGCGATCCTGGTCCATCTGGAAGTCCGCCTGGGCGTCCTCGGTGTCGCGGTTGAAAGCCTTCGTCTTCTGGTCGATATCCCGCTGGAGGGCCAGCTTGGCCTCGTCGCTCATGGTGTTACTGCCCCGGCTGAGCTGGTCGCGGAGCGCCTGGATCTCGTTTTGCTGCTTCTCCAGAGCCTTACGCTTGGGCTCATACCGTTCTTGGAGCTCGGCGGCAGCCTTCTGCCCATCCTGGGTACTGGAGATCGCGCCCTGGAGATTGATGATCGCCACCTTGCTCGGCTGAGAGGCGGTTTGAGCGAAAACGCCAGCCGCGAAGATCACGATGAGCAGCATGGCGGGGAGACATTTCATGTTCACAGAGGTGCTCCTGAAACGAGTTTCGATCATAGCATACAACCGCGAATCATAGGGTCAGAACGTCCGGCCGACGGTGAAGCGAACGGTAGTCTTCTTCTCGAACCACGGGATAGCCTGGCCGTAAGTGGCGACCGAGTTGATGAACGTGGCCTGGTTGGGGAAATAGGACCGGTCGGTGACTATGGGCGGCTGCACGTACCGCTGCACGCGAGTCGGGTTATAGGCCCAGTACAAACGGAACGGGGCATTGACCACAGGCATCATCACCTGGAACTCAATGCCGGTCGAAGTCCGGACCTGTTGCAAGCCGGGCGCGATCAGAGCACGGCCCTTGAACCCGGCCTGTGGGAAGCTGGAGTTCAGGTTAGTCACGCGGTCACTGGTCAGGGTGAGCTGGCTCGGCCTGATGATCTTGTTGGCTCCGGCGTCGAAGAAGCCGGCCAGCGTGACGGGGCCGGCAATCGGAATCCGGTATTCGAAGTTCCCAATAAGCTGGGTGTCCCCTCCCGCCATGGTGAGCTGGTACACGGGGATGGTCTGGTAAACGGGATTGTATTGCGCCACGCCGTTGACGATGACCTTCTGCGTGCGCGCCGATCCGTCGTTGTTCAGCACGTTGACCGTGGCTTCACTCGGCACGAAGACCCAGGGGGTAATCCCCCAGATCTCGAATCCGCGGATATCCTGCTCGCCGCCCATGTAGAAACGACTGAAGGGAGGCGCGAGCTTTCCTCCGTAACCAGTGAGCATGCTGCCCATGGCCCGCATACCGATGACGTGCCCCGGCTTGAGCCCGGCGCGGAAGTACGTGGTGCTTATGGTCGGCCGGAGCATGTTGACGTTCCCGCCCAACGGTCCGCCGGCATACTCAAGGGAAATGAAGAAGCTCTTGCCGCGCGAAGGCGTGATGGGGTGGTCGACGGTGTTGTAGGTGTACGACGGAACAATCTTACTGGTCTTGATGCCGGTCAGCGAATTCGGCCCGCCCAGGCCCTGTTGAAAGTTCAGATAGTCGAAGTAGTTCTTCGCGGCAGTTGTGAGCACGGTGATGTTGGAGACGTCGTAACCGTAGGTCAGGCCGACGCGGGCGAAGGTGCGCCTGAGCGGGTAGCTGGCGAAGACGGTGAAGCCGCGGCCGTTGGACACGTAGTTCAGCAGGTTCTCGGTGCCCAGAGCGTTGTACAGCGGCGTAAGGTTGCGGCCCGACAGAAGCGAGACTTCGCGGCCCTGATCGAAGTTGAAGCGCTGCGTATAGATGGTGAAGCCGGCGCTGATCGGGCGGTCGAACAGATAGGGCTCGGTGAAGCCCAGCGTGCCGCTGCGGATCCGGTCCCCGAACTGGCTTTCCAGACTGAGGGTTTCGCCCAAGCCGAGGAAGTTGTTGGTGGAATAGTTGAAGCCGATGAAACTGCCGGCAATGCCCGAAACGCCGCCTTGCAGCCCGATCGAGTTCTTTCCCCGCTCCTTCACCTTGAGGGTGATGTCGACGGTGCTGTTGCGCGTGTCGCGCTTAATGTCGGCGGCCTCCTTTTCCTTGAGAGTCTCGAAGTAGCCGAGTTGGTTCAAGCGGAGAATGCTCAGCTCCCACATGCGAGTGCTGAACATGTCGCCTTCGTCGATGAGCAACTCGCGGCGGATCACCTTGTCGCGGGTCGTGGTGTTTCCGGAGAAGTCGATGCGGCGCACGAAGAACTGCTTGCCCTCATCGACACTGATGGTCATGTCGAGCTTGTCGGAGTTGGGCACCAGGTCGAAGTTCGGCTCGGGGACGAAATCGATGTAGCCGAAGCCGCCGTACAGCTTCTGCATCTCATCCAATCCCTTGCGCAGTTTCGCCGTCGAAAAGTACTCACCCGGGGTCATCTTGAACACGTCCCGGGTCAGGAAGTCCGTGGTGCGGAACAGCTTCACCCCGACGTAGTTCACCTTGTTCAGGACGTACCGGCGTCCCTCTTCCACTTCCACGGTCACATCGGCGCGCTTTCCCGGCCGATTCAGGAAGATGGGCGGCACGCGGAACTTGCCGCCTCCCACGTCGCGGATCTCGACCTTGTGGCCGACGGCGTGAGCCGTGAAGTACCCCCGCTCCTGGTAGAAATTACGGAGCATTTCCATGTCCATGTCGAGCTTGGTCGAGTCAAAGGACTTGGAGAAGATCGACTCGAACAGGATGGAGTATGGAATCCCAATCGGGCGCAGGCCGCGCATGGAGCGGATCACCACGCGGTCACGGAAGGCCGCGTTGTTCTGGATATCGATCTTGCCGACCTTGACCTTGGGTCCCTCCTTCACATTGAAGGCGATCGACAGGGAGGAGGGCGGCAACTGGCGGATCTCGGGCGTAATCTCGGCGAACTGGCGGCCGCGTTCGGCCAGGTACTCCTGAAGCACAACCTTGGCCCTTTGCACCTTGCTCGGGTCATACACCGACTCGATGCTCAGGCCGACCCGCCGCTCCTTGAAACGATCCAGAATTTCCGAGACGGTGAGAGATTTGATCCCGGGATAAGTTATGGACCGCACGACCTGGCGCTCGGTAAGCACGAAGCGGAGAATTTGCCCCGTCTTGCCGGGCTCCAGTTCCAGCCTGATATCGTCGTAGCGGCCGGTGTTCCACAGCGCCATGAAATCGCGGCGCAGGGAGTCCTCATCGATCTTGTCGCCCCTCCTGGAGAGGACCATCGCCCGCAGCGTGTCCTGGGGGACCCTCCGGGCGCCACGGAATTCGATCGCCTCGATGACGTCTTCGGCGGGCGGCGCAGGAGCGGGTTCCGCCGCCGGTTTGGACGGCTCGAAAGGCGAAGGCTGCTGCCCGGCAGCTTGGGGTTTGGCCGGTTCCGGTTTGGGCTGCTCCGGCTTGGGTTCGCCAGGCTGCGAAGACGGGCGGACATTCTCAAACGGGCTTTGTTGTTGCGGGGCGGGAGTCTGCTGTGCGCACAGAGCGGACGTCAGGCACAGGCAGACCAGCAATGCCCACAGGCGGAGGCGCCTGCCGGATCTCATTGAAACCTAGTTCCTTTCCACTCCGCGCCTTGATTGAGACGCACCCGGCTCGTTCTCCGTTTCAGCAGAGGATCCCTCATCGGAGTGAATCGCGAAGCCTACATTTTAGCTCGAATGCGGCGGCATGAACAACGCCTCGCAAAGAGGAAGTTCCGATCATGCCCCCCTTCAAAGGTCCTGGCGGAGTGAATTCAAGAAACGCGGGTAGGCGGAGAGAACCACGCCGAAGACCAGATGGGAGACGATGAGCGGCAGGCGCGCCACAGGCGGGTACCGGGCCGGCGCCAGCGTTCGCAGAAGGACTTCATAAGCCAGGTAGTACCAGGTCAGACCGGCCAACAAGCCCAGCAAGAGCATCCGCCGCCACGCCCATGGAGCACGCAGCAAGAGCCCAAACAGCATTCCGATTGAGCCGCCGCCGAGGAGCTGCAAAGCGTAAACCGCTGCGGCCGACGCCCAAGTCCCACCCACCGGAGCCCTGCGGCCGAAGATTCCCGACACCAAGTCCACAGAAACGATTCGCGCATCCTCCCCGCCCACCAGCGAGCTGCACGCCTGCCAGAACAGCAGGCACAACCCGCCCAGAATGCCGGCCTCGAGTCCCGCGAGGGCCCAGCAGAGACGACTGTCCGCGTCGATGTGGCCGATCCGTCCCATTCCGCCTGCCACCACCGGAGAGGATATGCCCTCCGCGAGGCGATCGGAATCCACGCCGAGGATGTCTAGTCCTCAGCCTCCTCCTTAGGCTCCCGCTTCTCCTTGTAGTAGTAGCTCGAATAGTAGTAGGTGTACTTGCTGTAAAGCTCGCCGGCCCTGGCGCCGTTGGCGACAATCCCCAATACGTTGTTTTCGCAGAGTGACTGCATGGCGCGCGTGACCGAGTCGATCGTCGTCACACCGATGCGCACTACCAGCATGGTGCCGTCGCTGATGGTGGCCAGCAGGTTGGCGTCCGCTGCGAACAGGAGGGGGGGGCTGTCGAGCAGGACCCAGTTGAAGACGACCGGCAGTTGCTCGATGAGCGACTTGGTCTCCGAGAGATTGAGCATCTCCAGCGGATTCAGCACGGACGAGCCCGCCGGAAGCAGGTACAAGTTTGTCCCTGCGACGCGCTTGATCGCCGCCGAAAGCGGCGCGCTTCCCATCAGAAAATCGGTGGCGCCCGGGCTGCGGTCTATTTGGAAGATGTTGTGAAGCACGGGGCGGCGGAAATCGAAATCCGCCAGTAGCGTGGGGTTGTCGGCCAGTTGAGCTTCGGCCAGAGCGAGATTGACGGCGGTGAATGACTTGCCTTCGGCAGGGCAGGCACTGGTGACGACCACGGAGTGAATGGGCTGGAGCTTCTGCATGTGGTTTAGGCGAGTGCGCAAGGTACGGAACTCCTCGCTGTGGGCATCGCGCGGCTTGGTGGGGTCTATGACGAAGAATTCAGGTGCCGGCGTATAGGGGACTTCCTGCACCGCCGACAGCAGATCCTCCAAGCCCGGGAGAAGCCTTGCGGGAGACCGTCTGGACCGGTCGCCTCCGTCACCGCTCTGCTCTGCGCGCCGCAACGCGTCGTGTACGCGACTCATCTCTCCTCCAAAGGACTACTCCCGCTATGCCGACTTGGTGAAGTAGTAGTAGACCGAGCCCAGCATCAAGAGGAATCCGACAATACAGGCGCCCGACCAAGCCACCCAGGATAGCCGCCGCTTCCGCTGCACCAGGAGATCGTTTTCGACCAGAGGCACGCTGCCCAGGACGGGCAGGCCGGTGTACGCTCTCACATCCTTGAGGTTCTTGAGGGACGTGTCCTTCATTTCCCGGCCTCCGGCGAGGAACAGACCCAGCAGCACACCGATGCAAGTGCCCACCCCCACCACCATCCAGCGGTTCGGCTCGGTGGGCGATTGCGGAAGCGAGGCCTGTTCCAGCACCTCCAGAGTCTCCCCCTGCTTCCGGGTCTCCAGGTCCGTGGCCATGGACGACTGGTTGCTCTTCATGACCAGTTCTTCGTACTGCTGCTTGGCGAGATTGTAGTCGCGCGTCATGAGGGCGTATTCACGCTCGCCGAGCGGACTGGCTTCGATCCGCTCCTGGTAGACCTTGATCGCCTTGTCCAGTCTGGCCTGCTCCTTCACCAGGTTCTGAATCTCCACATCTTTGGATTCGATCTGGCCCTGGAGCCTAGAAATCTCCGCCTGCAACTGCTTCATCTCGCGGCTCTCGACCAGAGGGGCCGGCTTGTCAGGCGCCGCGGCCGCTGCGGCCTTCTCCTCCTCTTTCATAAGAGAGTCACGGCTGGCTCTCAAGCTGGCAAGCTGCGACCGGGCGCGGCGCACGTCGGGATGCGAGTCGCTATACTGCTGGCGCATGCCGGCCAAGGCGGTTTCGAGTGCGAGGACCTGGCGGTCCAACTGGATGACGCGGTCGCTCTTGACCGCCGCTTCCATCGAGGTGGCCGCCGAGGCGGGAGTCGCCTGGAGCTGCTCCTTGGCCGTGCGCAGGCTGTTCTCCAGCAGGAGTTTCTCTTGAGTCGCGCGGTTGATGGACGACCCCGCCGTGGCAAGCTGAGCCTGAAGCGCGTTCAACTGCCCCAGGTTGGAGGACAACTGCTCGGGCAACTTGCCGGAGAACTTCAGCTTGTATTGCGTCAGGCGGTCCTCAATCGCATCGAGGTTCTTCTTGGCCGCGTCGAGCTTCTCTCTCAGGAACTCAGTGGTCATCACCGATTCGGACGAGCGGGTTCTGACTGTCTCGTCCAGGAACATTGCAACGATCTGACTCACCACTTTCTGGGCCAGGTACCGGTTCTCGTATGCAAAGGATACCCGAAAAGCGGTGGATAGCGGCCGGTTCTCCGCCACATCCCGCAAGGCCAGGACCGGTGCGATCGTGACATCCTTCTGCATCTGTTCAACCAAATCCTCGTCCGGTATGCGTCCCTTCTTCCGAGGGTACAGGCCGTTCTGGTTGATCAAGTTCAATATGTTGGTGCGGCTGCGAACCTGCTGCTCCATAGCGGCGATGCGCTGGCCGATCTGAAGGTTGACGTTCGAGGGGACGTACCTCTCCGGCACGGCCGGAGGAACGATGCGGATGGTCGCGTCCGAGACGTAGGTGTCGGGCCAGAGGAAGGCGACGACGACGGAGATTACCAAACCCGCAAAAGCCGGTCCAATGATCCACCCGCGGTGCCGGCGAAGCATGTCGAAGTAGTCGGAGACATCCATCGGCCTTCTACCGACGGCGTAGGGTTCAGTGCTCGGTTGCATAGAGAGGCGCCTCCGTCAATCCTGCTGCTCGTCCTAAGGCACGATAATCTGGTCCCCACCCTCCAATAGCAGATTCTGGCTCAGATTCTTGCCCTTAACCCAGTCGCGATAGTTGAACTTGTACCGCTTCGGACCCCGCATGATCAGGATGTTCTTGGTGTCCGCGTACTCCCGGAAGCCGCCGGCGATGGTTAGCGCCTGCGAAATGGTCGTCGGCACCACGAGCGGGTACTGGCCTGGCCGGTTCACCTCCCCGATCACGAAGTACTTCTTGCTGTTCACGGAGAGGACCGAAACCATCACCTCGGGTTCGGTGACGTACTTGACCAGCCCCTCCCTGATCAACTCGGCCAACTTCAGAGGCGTAATGCCTCCTGCCTGCAAGTCTCCGATCAGCGGCAAGGAGATCTTGCCGTCGGGCCGGACAGAGACGGGGCCCGACAAGTCCGGCTCCCGCCACACCCTCACCTGGAGGATGTCTTCGGCGCCGATCAAGTAAGTGTTCGGGTCGACAGGCGCCCCAACCGACTTCCTCAGGGCTTCTTCCTCGGGGCTCACCTGAGCCGGAGGCGCAGTTTCCTGCCGTTTCTCCTGCGCACCCTGCGCACACGACGCGGACAAGAAAATGAACAGGCAAAGAAGAATACTCCCCAACACCAATGCACGTCTAGGCATTATGTCTACCTCAGAGGCGCATGAACCTCCTGCCCCTCGATCGCCGGCCAGCGGACACCGCGGTTTTATACCGTCAACGTAAGCAATTGTACAATAACTTCGCCGTTTCGCGAAGCAGCCCCGCGCCGAGGAGGATTGAACGCAAGGCGTGCGGCGTCCGGCCAAACCATTGCTGCGGCTACAGAAACGCATGGCTATGCTTCTTGGACGGCGGGGGTACCAGGACCGTTCTGGGGCGAATAAGAGGGGAAGAAAGGGGTTCTTTCCGACCGCCACTCAGGCGGCCGCTCAGAACGTGAGGCCGATTCCTACGGACGCCTCCTGGTGTCTCAAGTTACCCCGGGCGCTCATTATTTCCTGAATATCCAAATCGTAGGGCTTGCCGGTCAGGCAATCGCGGGCATCGAGGCGTACCTGAGCGTGCTGGAAGAGCCTGATCTTCATGCCCAGTCCGTAGTGGAATCCGTAGTTGCGGGTTGAGTACCCAGACCAACTGGGGACATTGCGGGGACTGATGCTCTTCTGCGCCTGAGCCCCCAAGGCGAAGAAAGGCCGAAACCGCTCGTTCTTCGGCATCCAGTAAACGAGGAAGTCGATGAAAGCTTGGTGCAGTTTCACCGTGCGATCCAGGGTCTCCTTAGGCACGTCCTTGGAAGCCTGGGTCTTGACTCGCAGGGTGGCCCGCGTCTGGAGGTAGCCCAGTTCGTAGCCGTAGTAACGGTGCGGGTTCCAGGTAAGGCGAAGACCGTTGCTGTAGCCGTTTCTGAAGGTCGTGTCGGTGTCCTTGGGAGACACGGGGGATGAAGATCCGAGCGGCGTCTTGCTCATCCGGGCCCAACCGCGCAGGACGGAGACTTCCACCGTCTGCCCACAGAGGGGAGCGAGAGCGGCCCATGCCAGGCCCGCAAACCACAAGATCTGTTTCATACGAGTTGCCGGAACGCCGCTATCGCCAGAGGCGAGACACCCCTTCCCGAGGGGAAGCAAACATTATAGCTTGGTGGAGAGGCCGCAGGCGGATAGCCGTAGTTCTTTCAGGTGGCGATAAACGAGGGCGACGGGGAGCCCGACGACGTTGAAGTAGCAGCCCTCGATGCGGTCGATGAACTTGGAGGCCAGTCCCTGAATGGCGTACGCTCCGGCCTTATCCATCGGCTCGCCGCTCTGGACATAGCTTGAGATTTCCTCGTCCGACATGGCGACGAACCGGACGCGGGTGGACTCGGCATCCGTCACGAGGCGGTCGCCCGTACGCAGGCAGATGCCGGTGACGACCTCGTGCTCGCGGCCGGAGAGCAGCCGCAGCATCCAGGCGGCTTGCTCGCGGCTCTCCGGCTTGCCGAGCACGCACCCGTCCACGACTACCACGGTGTCGGCGGCGAGAATCGTTTCCCCCGAGGAGACGGCCACCGCCAGCGCCTTCTGGCGTGCCAGCCGCAGCACGTGCTGGCGGGGGTCCTCGCCTGCCAGCAGGGTTTCGTCGACCGGGGCGGCACGGGTGATGAACTCGATACCCGCGGAGGAGAGGATCTCCCTCCGGCGCGGCGACTGGGAGGCGAGCACGAGCATACCCGCATGGTACAATGAACGCTCATTCCCACCATGGAGCGCGCGGGCAGAGTCATCTCCAGAACAAGACTGGCCGGGGGCGCGGTGTGCCTGGAAGAGCTGGCCTGCGCCGGTTGGCCGGTTGCGGTCGGCAAGAAGATAGCCGTTCACACGCGGGCGACGTCCCTTTCCGGCGGGCGCCTCCGCGTGGAAGTGGAGGACGCGGTCTGGCAGCGGCAGCTCAGCGTGCTGAGGAAGCAGATCCTGGCGAGGCTGGAGGAGGTGGTGGGTGCGGCGGTGGTCCGCGACATCGATTTTCGGGTAGTCCCACGCCGCAGGTTGCCTCAACTCGCCTCCGAGCCGCACACACGGCCGGATGAGGCGGACCAGATCCAGGACCCCGTGTTGCGCTCGATATACCGCAAGCAGCGGAGGAGGCGGTCCGCGTGAAGATCACCGAGCAGGAAGTGCGCTATGTGGCCGGCCTGGCCAACCTGAACCTGTCGGCTGAAGAGGTGCGCCGGCTCCGGGACGACCTGGACGAGATCCTGGCGCACATGGACAAGCTGAATGAGCTCGACACCAGCGGAGTGGAGCCCATGGCGCAGGTCCTCTATGACGCAGGAGAGACGGCCACGCTGCGGGAAGACCAGGAGCGGCCCGTCCTGGGGAGCGATATTGCCCTGGCGAACGCTCCCCTGGCCGGAAGCGGCTGCTTCAAAGTTCCCAAGGTGATCGAGAGGTAGCCCGGATGGAGATCGCCTCGCTCACGGTGGACCTGGTCCGGGAGGGCCTGCAGAAACGCCGCTTCAGCGCCGAGGAGCTTGCGCGGGAAGCCCTGCGGTTTGCCGGCGAAGAGAATCCGAGAACCGCCGCTTACCTCCATTTCTGCCCGGAGCGGGCGCTGGAGTCGGCGCGGCGGATCGACGGGAAACTCGCGCGTGGAGAGGATGCCGGCCCGCTGGCCGGCGTTCCGGTGGCGGTGAAGGACGTGATTCTGACCAAAGGGATCCGGTCCACAGCGGGCTCCAGACTTCTGGAACACTACGTCCCTCCCTACGACGCGACTGCGGTGACACGGCTCGAACAGGCCGGCGGTGTGATTGTCGGGAAGACGAACTGCGACGAGTTCGCTATGGGCTCGTCCACCGAGAACTCGGCGTTCGGGCCGGTGCGTAATCCGGTGGCGCTGGACCGCGTGCCCGGAGGGTCGAGCGGCGGGTCGGCCGCCGTGGTGGCGCAGGGCACCGCCGTGGTCTCTCTCGGTTCTGACACCGGAGGGTCGATACGCCAGCCGGCGTCTTTTTGCGGGGTGGCCGGCGTCACCCCGACCTACGGACGGGTCTCGCGCTACGGGTTGATCGCCTTCGCCAGCAGTCTGGACCACATCGGGCCGTTCGCCAGAAACGTTAAGGACGCGGCGCTGCTGCTTCAGGTCATCGCCGGACGGGACGAGATGGATTCCACCTCCGCGTTCGCGCCGGTGCCGGATTACGTGAGCCTGCTGGACGGCAACGTTCGGGGCCTGCGTGTCGGCCTGCCCCGGGAGTACTTCACCGGGCTGGCCAGCGAGACGGGCGACTTGATTCACCGCGGGATCGAAACACTAAAGAATCTGGGCTGCGAGGTAAGCGAAATCAGCCTCCCGTCAACCGAGTACGCCATCGCCTGCTACTACATCATTTGCACCGCGGAAGCCAGTTCCAACCTGGCGCGCTACGACGGCGTGCGCTACACCACCCGGACGAAGGAACCCGCCAGCCTGGTCGATATGTACCGCTCCACGCGAGGGGAGGGCTTCGGAGCCGAGTGCAAGCGGCGGATCATGCTCGGCACGTATGTGTTGAGCGCGGGATACTACGACGCCTACTATCTGAAAGCCCAGAAGGTGCGCGCCCTGATCGCAAGGGACTTCGCACGGGCGTTCGAGCAGGTGGACGCGATCGTCGCGCCGGTCTCTCCCTTCCCCGCCTTCAAGCTGGGGGAGAAGATCGACGACCCGCTGGAGATGTATCTCTCCGACATCTACACGATCACGGGATCGCTGGCAGGCATTCCCTGCATGAGCGTGCCGTGCGGCCGGACGGCCTCGGGCCTCCCCGTGGGCATGCAGATTCTGACCAGGCACTTCGACGAGGCGGGGATGTTGCGGCTAGCGGACGCGTTCGAGAAGGCCGGCGGCGCCGAAGGCTGAGCGGTTCGCCGGAAGTCTGAATCCTCACCCCACCTGCGCGCATCCTTTGCAGTAGGAGAACGAGATGCCATTCACACTGCCTAACCTGCCCTATGCATTCGACGCGCTGGAGCCTTACATCGACAAGGCGACCATGGAGATCCACCACGGAAAGCACCATGCCGCCTACGTGACCAACGTGAACAAGGCGCTGGAATCCGCGCCGGAGCTGGCCGGCAAGAGCCTGGAAGAGCTGCTGGCGGGTAACCTGGCGAGCGTTCCGGAGAGCATCCGCACCGCCGTGCGCAACAACGGCGGCGGGCACGTCAACCACGCGATGTTCTGGAGCATCATGGGGCCCAACGCGGGCGGCCAGCCCGCCGGAAAACTGGGCGAGGCCATCAAGAGCACGTTCGGCAGCTTCGACACCTTCAAGGAGAGACTGACGGCGGCCGGCATGGGGCGCTTCGGCTCCGGTTGGGCGTGGCTGGTCAAGGACCAGGCGGGCAAGCTGGACATCTACTCGACGGCCAACCAGGACAGTCCCCTCATGGAGGGCAAGTTCCCCATCATGGGCGTGGACGTCTGGGAGCACGCCTACTACCTGAAGTATCAGAACCGCCGCGCCGAATACCTGGCCGCCTGGTGGAACGTGGTGAACTGGAAGGAAGTCGAGAAGCGCTTCCTGGGTTAGCGCGGGGCGGGACTGGCGCTCCCGCCTGACAACAGCGGCCATGTATACTGTCATGCGTGCCGGTCTGCATGGTGACAGGGGCCGCCGGTTTTCTCGGATCGCATCTTGTTGACCGGCTGCTGAGTGAGTCGCACAAAGTAATCGGCGTAGACTCGTTTACCGGCTCCTATTCCCCAAAGAGCAAGAGGGAGAACGTTTCCACAGCGCTCCGGGACCCCAACTACGCCCTTCTGGAAGTGGACGTAGCGGACCTCACCGTCTCGATGTTCCCTGAGCTTCCGGAATACGTCTTCCACCTGGCGGGACAGCCCGGCGTTCGGCAGAGTTGGGGCCGGGGATTCGCCGGCTATGTGCAGCGCAACATTCTTGCCACTCAGTCTCTCTTGGAAGCGCTGAGAAGCCGTCCGCCGCGACGCTTCCTTCTGGCATCCTCCTCATCGGTGTATGGCGCCTGCGGGCGCTATCCCATGGGGGAGACGCAGCCGCCGCGCCCCATCTCCCCCTACGGCGTGTCGAAACTCGCCGCGGAGAATCTGTGCTTCGCCTATTCCCGCGAGTTCTCCTTCTCCAGCGTGGCCTTGCGCTTCTTCACGGCATATGGACCCCGCCAGAGGCCCGACATGGGTGTGTTCCGGTTCCTGCATGCCGCCAGCAGCGGAAGACCGGTGGAGGTGTTTGGAGGAGCCGAAACCCAGCGCGACTACACCTATGTGGATGACGTCATCGATGCCTGCCTCGCAGCCATGCACCTGGACGTGCGGTTCGAAGCTATCAACGTCGGAAACGGAAGACCGATCTCGCTGACGGAGTGTCTGGACGTCATCAGCCGCGTTACCGAGCGAGACTTGATCCGCCTCCACCGGGATCGCCCACCAGGCGACTCAACCAAGACGCACGCAGACATCAGAAAGGCCCGGTCGCTCCTCGGGTTC
The DNA here is from genome assembly GCA_041946685.1 of Bryobacteraceae bacterium. Classification (GTDB taxonomy): domain Bacteria; phylum Acidobacteriota; class Terriglobia; order Bryobacterales; family Bryobacteraceae; genus JBHGAV01. The sequence goes on from JBHGAV010000010.1 coordinate 31,265, forward strand.
GAGCCGAAATGGTCGTTCCCGGCCGGCGTTAAGAAGCAGTGGGAGTGGTATCTCGGCCTGCCTACCACCCGCGCCGCGGTGTGCGAGCCTGGTCCGGCGACGCCACGAGCCACTCGGAACACAGGAAATGGAACTAACGACTAGAAGGCCTCGTGCGGATCCGCTGCGCAGGAACTTGGAGGGCATCCGGGGAGCCGTCCTCCGCAGGATGACTTTGCTGTGCGACGGCGTTCCGCTCGAGTTCCGCGATATCCCTCCGAAGAAACTCCTGAATGCCGCGAAGGCAGAGTTATCCGTGCATTCCAAGCCGCTTCGGCCATGGGCTATGCCCATCCACCTGATGGTGGAACCATCCGCCCACTGCAATCTGGCCTGCTCGCTCTGCCCCGTCACCAGAGGGTTGGAGCGTCCGCAAGGGCATATGGACCCGGCTTTGTTCCGCAGATTGCTGGACGAGACCGGAGAATTCGTCTTTACGCTGCTGTTCTGGGACTGGGGTGAACCTTTTGTCAATCCGCACGCCTTCGAGATGATCGCTTACGCCAAGGCCAAGGGTGTGAAGGTGATCTCGAGCACGAACGGGCACTTGTTCGCACAGCCGGAGATGGCGGAGCGCCTGGTGCGCTCCGGCATCGACATGATCATTTTCGCCATCGATGGGGTCACACAGCAGACCTATGAACGGTATCGCCAGGGAGGGCTGCTCACGGCCGCTCTTGAAGGGATGAGAAACGTCGCGGCTCTGAAGCAGGCTCTGGGCAGCGTTACTCCGATCATCAATTTCCGCTTCATCGTGATGGCTCACAACGAGCACGAGATCCCCCAGGTCAGGGAGCTGGCGCCTCGCTCGGGCGCGGACGTGCTCAGTTTCAAGACACTGAATCCCCGCTCGATGGACCCGTACGGAGATCGCGAGGAGGCCGACCCGGGAGGGGGCGCCTCCTATCTCCCGGAGGACAAGAGTTACTGGCGGTTTGCTCCTGACCCGCGAACCGGCGGCCGCCAGCGGCTCCGCCGCAATCCCTGCCGGCAGCTTTGGACGGCACCGGTCATTCACTGGAACGGAACGGTGTGCCCGTGCCCTTTCGACCCCCGGGAGAGGTACGTCCTCGGTTCCCTTAAGGACCACAGTCTTCGCCAGATCTGGCAGGGGGAGGCATACCAGTGCCTCCGCCGACGCTTTCGCGTGAATTGGGAGGAGATCCCACTTTGCACCGACTGTACGTACGCTTACAAGGGTGGGGACTGTTCCCGGGAGACTGTCGCAGAAGTGACCACCTATGCGCGCTCCTGACGACTCCTTCAAGGCGCCGCCGGCTTTGAGCGTCGTCATCTCCTGCTACCATTCCCGCTCGACGCTGGATGATTGCCTATCCAGTCTCCGGCGGCAACAGACGCGCAGACGGTTCGAGGTCATTCTGGTGGACAGTTCCGCGGACGGGACGGCTGACCACGTACGGCGGAACTTTCCGGAAGTCCGCCTGCTGGCATCCGCGCGGCGCCTGTATTGCGGGGACGCCCGCAACCTCGCGCTGGGAGTAGCGCGGGCGCCCATCGTCGCGTTCCTCGACGCCGATTGCTATGTCGGGGCGGAGTGGGTCGAGGCTGTGCTGGAGGCGCACCGCTCGCCGCATTGGCTGGTCGGCGGCGCGATCGATAACGGTAGCCGGAACAGCGTGACCGCCTGGGCCTACTACTTCTGTGAATTCAGCTTGTGGCTGCCCCGGACGAAGCCGGAAGAAATCGGCGAGATCGCGGGCTGTTGCCTTTCCCTCAAGCGCGAAGCGTTCGAACGGTATGGCCCGTTTCTCGCGGGAACTTACTGTTCGGACACGGCGTTTCAGTGGAGGGCAGCGCGGGACGGACAAAGGGTGCTCTCTAGCCCCGCCATCCGCGTGTATCATACCTGTGAATCAAGCCTGGGCGAATTTCTGGCGCATGTGGTCGAGCACCGGCGCTTCTTCATATTGGTGGCCCGGCACCAGAGGAAGCTCGAAGGCTGGCGGCGGTGGGCGGCGATCGCCGCGTCGCCGCTGTACCCGTTCCTTCTATTGGCTTTGACCGGCTGGCGGGTGGCAAGGCGCCCGCGTTACCTGGGTTGGTTTCTGCTCTCCTCGCCCCTGGTGTTTCTCGGATGTTGCGCGCGTGCGTGGGGTGAATTGACCGGCCTGCTCGCCGGGCCGCGCGCCTCGGACTCGGACGCTTCGATCCCTGCCGTGCGCTAAGATCTGTTCCAGATGCAGCCCGTTCTGGAACTGCGCGATCTGGCCAAACACTACACGGATCACACAGCCCTGGAGGGGATCTCCCTGGAGATCCCGTGGGGCTCTTTCTATTCTCTGCTGGGGCCGTCCGGCTGCGGCAAGACCACCACGTTGCGCCTGGTCGCGGGCTTCGAGCAGCCGACCCGCGGCGAGGTCCGCCTCAACGGACAGTCCATCAACCATCTCCGCCCCTATGAGCGAAACGTCAGCACGGTCTTCCAGAACTACGCCCTGTTTCCGCACCTGACCGTGGAGGAGAACGTCCGGTTCGGCCTCAAGCGCCGGGGCGCCACAGATGCGGACCGCCGCGCCCGCGAGGCGATCGCGATGGTGCAGCTTGCCGGCAAGGAGAAGCGCTACCCTTCGGAGATTTCGGGCGGCGAGCGGCAGCGGGTGGCGCTGGCGCGGTCCCTGGTGCTGGAGCCGGAGGTGCTGCTGCTCGACGAGCCGCTGGCCGCGCTCGATCCCGCTCTCCGCAAGCAGATGCGCGGCGAACTGAAGGAGCTTCAACGCCGGATCGGCATCACCTTCCTGTTTGTCACGCACGACCAGGAGGAGGCGCTTACTCTCTCGGACAAGATCGCGGTGATGCGGCAGGGTCGGATCGAGCAGACCGGCACGCCCGAGGAGATCTACCTCCATCCGCGGACCCGTTTTGTAGCCGGCTTCCTGGGCGCCGTCAACTGGATCGACGGAGCCGGCATCCGGCCGGAGGCCACTCGGCTTACGCGCGCGGCTCCCCCGGCGGGAGCGCGGACCTGTCCGGCCGTCGTCGCCGGATCCGTGTTCCTGGGCAACTTGTTCCAGGTGGAGGTCCACCTCGCTTCCGGCGGAAGCGTTGTGGCCGAGGTTCCGCGGCCCGACGGCGGTTTCGACCAGGGCGAGCGCGTTCAGGTGTGGTGGCGCGAGTGCGACGAAATGCGATTCCCCCAAGAGCCCGCATGAAGCGCCTGCGCCTGCTTCTCCTAAGCCCGGCGGCCGTGGTGATCGGCGTGCTCTTCATCGCGCCGCTGGGCGTGGTGCTGCTCTACAGCTTCCTCAGCCGGGGGGTGTTCGGCGGCGTCGAGGGTCCGGCCACGCTCGACAACTACACGCGGCTCGCCGATCCGCTGTACCTCAAGATTCTGATTCGTTCCGTTCTGATGGCGGCCGCGGCCACCCTGGGGTGCCTGCTGCTGGGATTCCCGTTGGCGCTGTTCATTTCGCGCGCCGGTCGAAGGAAGGGCCTATATCTCGGCCTGGTGATGCTGCCCTTCTGGACCAGTTTTTTGGTGCGCACCTATGCCTGGATGTTCCTGCTGCGGGACACGGGCCTGATCAACGCCACGCTTCTGCACCTGGGCTTCATCCGGGAGCCGCTGCCGCTTCTCTATAGCGCCGGCGCGGTACTGGTGGGTCTGGTTTACGGCTACCTGCCCTTCGCCGTGCTGCCGCTCTACGCCACTCTGGAAAGAATCGACCCGAATCTGCTGGAAGCCGCGGCGGAGCTGGGAGCGAAGCCCTGGCAAACGCTGCGGCGCGTGATCCTCCCCTTGTCGGCTCCGGGACTCCGGGCGGGCGCGGTACTGGTCTTCATCCCCTGCCTGGGCGCCTACCTGACGCCGGACCTGCTCGGGGGCGCCAAGACCGTGATGGCGGGCAACCTGATCCAGAACCAGTTCACCGGGGCGCGCGACTGGCCCTTCGGGTCGGCGGCGTCGCTAGTCCTGATGGCGGTGACGATGGGGATGCTGGCGCTGTGGGTGCGGCGCGAAAAGGAGAAGCTGCTGTGAGGCGGCTGCTGGCGCTGTACGCGGCGGGTGCCCTGGCGTTCCTGCACGTCCCGCTGCTGGTGCTTATTCTATTCAGCTTCAATTCGTCGAGATTCACTGTCTGGGAGGGCTTCACCGTCCAGTGGTACCGGGCGGCCGTGCGCGATCCGCAACTGGTGGAAGGCGCGGTCAACAGCCTCCTCATCGCCCTGGCCGCGACGGCCATCTCGACCGTCATCGGAACGCTGTGCGCCTATGGGCTCTGGAAGCGCGGCTCGGGATTCATCTCCGGATCGCTCTACCTGTCGCTGGTGACGCCGGAAATCGTCATCGGGATCTCGTTGCTGGCCTTCTACCAGTGGATCTTTCGTTACCTGGGCGCGCAACTGGGCATGCACACCGTCATCGGCGCGCACGTGGCGTTTTCGATCGCCTACGTGGTGGTGGTGGTCGTGGCCCGGCTGCGGACGCTCGACCCGGCGCTGGAGGAAGCGGCCATGGACCTGGGAGCCACCGAATGGCAGGCGTTCCGCGAAGCGACCCTGCCGCAGCTCTGGCCGGCGGTCGCCGCGGCGGCCCTGCTGGCGTTCACGGTCTCCTTCGACGATTACGTGATCACCAGCCTGGTGGCGGGCGTGGATTCGCAGACGCTGCCCATGGTCATTTACGCCATGGCCAGGCGCGGCGCCAGCCCGGTGATGAACGCGGTGTCGGCCCTGATCGTGGTGGGATTCGGAGCGCTGATCGTGGCGGCGGAGAGGTGGAGGCGCGCGTGAACCGCAGGCTGTTCCTGATGTCGGCGGCGGGCGCGGCCGGCTGCTCGCGGGGCGGGGCGCGCCTCAACGTCTTCAACTGGTCGAACTACGTGGCGCCGGACACGATCCCCAACTTCGAGCGGGAGACGGGCATCCGCGTCCGCTATGCCGTATACGAAAGCAACGAGGAGATGCTGGCGCGGGTCTTCTCGGGCAATTCCGGCTGGGACGTGGTCTTTCCGACGCACTACTTCATACGGCCCATGCGGGAGCAGGGCCTGCTGGCGCGATTGAGCCATGAGCGGCTGCCGAACCTGCGGTCGCTCGACGAGGGTTTCCGCTCGCCGGAATGGGACCCGGACCTGGAGTGGTGCGCGCCGTACATGTGGAGCGGGACCGGCATCGCCTATAGCCGTAAGGTGGACCCCGCGCCTTCGTCCTGGGCCGCGATGTGGGACACCAGGCTTTCCGGGCGGATCACGATGCTGGACGATCCGGCCGAAGTACTGGGCGCGGCGCTCAAGAAGCTGGGGTTGCCGGTGAACTCGACCAGCCCGGACCAGTTGTGGCGGGCGCAGCAGGAGGCGATCCGGCAGAAGCCTTTGCTGCGCGCCTACCTGAACGCCGAGGTGCGCGACCAGTTGGCGGCGGGCGACGTTCTGGCGGCGCAGATGTGGGGCACGACGGCGCAGCAGGCCATGGACGCGTCGACCGGCCTGGCGTTCATCTACCCGTCGGAGGGTTTTCCGCTGTACGCCGACTGCGCGGTGATCCTGCGGGAGAGCCGGCGGGTGGAACTGGCGCACCGGTTCATCGATTACCTGCTGCGGCCGGAGGTATCGGCATCGATCTCGAGGGCTTCGCGCACGGCGGCCTGCGCGCGCGTGCCGGAGGAGTTGCGGCGCAATCCGGTGCTCTATCCGCCGCCGGATGTGCTGGCGCGCGGCGAGTGGTGGCAGACCCCTCCCCCTTCCCTCCAGCGCCTCCGGGACCGGCTGTGGACCGAGATCAAGAGTACGTAGAACAGCTTCCCGGGACGCAAGTGGGGCGGCTTTTCAGGCCGCGGACCCGCTTCCAAGCGGGTCCAGCCGGCCAGAGACCGGCTGCGGGTAAGAATACCCGCCCCACATGCAAGTCCTACCGCTCGCCCGGCGGGGGCGCGCTGACGTTGCCGCGGCCCGGAGGCGTCCAGCCGTCGTTGGATGGGCCGTTCTGGAAGAACTTGGATGTGCCGCTGAGCGGATGGCCCGTGGCGTATGTCGCGTTGGCCTGGCCGAAGATCTTGCCCGCTTTCAAGGTTTCGTCATGGACCTTCGTGACCATCTCCAGATACTTCGGGTCCTTCTGGTTGAGCCCGGAGAAGGAGCTCAGGTCGGCATTGCCGATGATCACCACATCGATCCCGGGAACTCGGGCGATTTCATGGGCGTTGGCCACGCCGGTGGGCGTCTCGATCATGACCACCACCAGCATGTTGTCGTTGACCGTCTGCCGGTAATTGCCATACTTGCCCCAGAGACGACTGGCCTGGCCCCCGCCCGAACTGCGGCGGCCCGCTGGCGGAAAGAGCGCCCACTTGGCGGCTTCCCTGGCGCGCCCCTCGTCATCAACCGTGGGTATGATCACGCCGAGCGCGCCGATGTCGGTGGCATGCTGGATGTGAAACTCCTGGGCGTCGGGCAGCCGGATCATGGGGATCGCCGGAACGTCGGGGCACGCCGCGATCATCGCTTCGATATCCGCGAACGAGAGCGTGCTGTGCTGCATTTCAAACCAGGTGTAGTCGTAGTGCTTCGCTGATTCGCAGTAGCCCTTGGGGTCCATCCGGGACTGCGTGAAGCTGAAGACCTGCTTGCCTTCCAGCAGCTTCTGCTTGGCGGTGTTGTACAGCTTGGGCTTGGCGGCCCCCTGTCCCTGCGCAGACAGGGTCGCGCCGGCGGCTAGGGCAAGCAAGGCCCCCCAACGAATCCAGTTAGAACGCATCTTACGTGTAGACCTCCTTCACGCCTTCCTCGCGGAAATGGCGACGAAAGGAAGTATACACCGGGCGCTACGCCCAGGTGAAGCCGTGTTTGGACAGCGGCAGGTCGCGGATGCGTTTGCCAGTGGCGGCGAAGATGGCGTTGGCGATAGCGGGAAGAATGGGAGGAAGCGCCGGTTCTCCCAGCCCCGTGGGCGGATTGTCGGAAAGCCGCCAGTGCACTTCGATGACGGGCGGCGCCTGGTCGATGCGCACGAAATCGTGCTCGTGGAAGTTGGTCTGCACAACCCGGCCGCGGTCGAGCGTGATCTCCTGAGCCATCAACTCGCTCATGCCGTCGATGACGGAGCCTTGCACCTGCTGCTCAGCGCCGGATGGATTGATGACTTGGCAGCCGACATCACCGGCCACCCAAACCCGGTTCACGCGAACGCCGCTGTCTGCATTGACGGTGACCTCGGCAACTTCAGCGAAGTAGCCGAGGTGGCTGAAATGAAAGCCGACTCCCATCGCCGTGCCCTGGGGCAGCCGGCGTTTGCCCCAGCCGGAGCGCTCGGCCACTAGTTCCAGGACGCCGCGCATCCGTTCGGCGTTGAAGACAGAACCCTGCTGATTGGGGAGAGGAAGGGGCGGCACGGCCAGGAGCGCCAGCCGGAACGCCAGCGGGTCCTTGCCCGCGGCGTGAGCCAGTTCGTCAAGGAACGAATGCATGACGAAAGCGTGCGCGTTGCTGCCCGGGGCGCGAAGCGCGCCCGTCTTCAGACGCAGCGGCATGACCGAGGTGTGCAAGGCGAAGTTGGGGATGAAGCGCGCCGGAAATTCGTTGGCGGAAAAGCCGGCGGACGGAGAGAACCGCGCGCCTTCGCCAAAGCTGACGAAATGATCGCGCCAGGCCACAAGATTCCCGGAAGCGTCCAGACCGCCGCGCAGAAGGTGGAATCCGGCAGGACGGAAGTAATCATGGGTCATGTCGTCTTCCCGGCTCCAAAGCAGCTTCACCGGCGCCCCCGCGGCGCGGGCGATCCAGGCGGCCTCCACCATGTAGTCGTTGGTAAGTCTGCGGCCGAACCCGCCGCCGCCCCGCAGCAGGTGGACGGTGATATCGCTTTCGGGGATCCCCAGGAACCTGGAGACCAGGGCGCGGCCCGTGGCCGGCTGCTGGCTGGTGGTCCAGATTTCCAATTTTCCGTCCCGATAGCGGGCCGTGGAGCCCTGAGGCTCCAGGGGAGCGTGCGCAATGAAGGGGTAGGAATACGTCGCCTCGACGACGCGGGCTGCGCCCCCGAGGGCGGCCTCCACATCGCCGTCGCTGCGCAGAGTCTGGCCGGGAGGCTGCTTGAACAGTTCCCCGGCGCGGCGCGCGAAGCCCTCGCTGGATTGCTCGGCCGCCTGGCCCTCGTCCCAGGTGACTTCCAGCTTCTGCCGCGCGGACTCGGCCTGCCACCAGGTATCGGCCAGAATGGCGATGCCCGGCTCCAGGCCCGGGTCTCCCGCAACGACCGGATCGCGCACCGCGTTGCCTTCCACCACGAACGCCTGGCGGACACCCGGCAGGCCCCTGATGACGTCCAGATTGGCGCGGACCACCCTTCCTCCGAAAACCGGACACTTGTGGTAAACGGCGTGTAACATGCCGGGCAAGGTGAAATCGATTCCATAGACAGCCTTGCCGGTAACGATGTCCGAGACCTCGACGTGAGGGGTTCGGTGGCCGATGATCTTGTAGTCCTTCGGATCTTTGAGCGGCACCGTGGCCGGATCCGGCGGGGAAAGGGTGGCGGCGAGAGAAGCCAGCGAGCCGTAACCGGCCGAGCGTCCGGAGGGACGGTGGTAGACGCTGCCCGAAGAGGTGTAGCACTCCGACGGCGGCACACCCCAGGTCTGGGCGGCGGCGGCGATGAACATCTGCCTGCCGGCGGCGCCCACGCGCCGGAGGGGGTCCCAGTTGGTGGGGGTCGCGGTGCTCCCGCCAGCGGCCTGGCGGCCGTAGCGGGCGTCCAGGAAGGCCTGCTCGACTTTGACGCTCTTCCAATCGACGTCCAGTTCCTCTGCGATGAGCATGGGCAGCATGGTCCTGACTCCCTGCCCTACTTCGGGGTTCTTGGCCATGATGGTCACGGCCCCGTCCGCGGAGATCCGCATGAAGGCGTTCGGCTCCAGGGCGGGCGTGGGAGCTGCGCCGGGGCCTTGCGCAACTGCCTCCGAAACCGGGTGGAGGCAGAGCAGCAGGCCGCCACCGCCCAGCGCCGTGGCTCGCAGGAACTCGCGTCTGCCGGTCTTCATGGCCGCCCTCCACGGGCCGCGGCCATCTCGGCGGCCCTGTGAATCGCCTGGCGTATGCGCAGGTAGGTGGCGCAACGGCAGAGGTTGCCGTGCATCGCGGCGTCGATGTCGCCGTCCGAGGGCCTGGGCTTCTCGGCCAGCAAGGCCGCGGCGTTCATGATCTGGCCGGCCTGGCAGTAACCACACTGCGGAACGTCGACTTCCTGCCAGGCAAGCTGGAGGGGGTGGGTCCCGTCCGGCGACAGGCCCTCAATCGTGGTGATGCGGGCGCCGGCGGCCTCCGCAACCGGCGTCGTGCAGCTACGCACAGCCTTGCCGTTGAGGTGGACGGTGCAGGCGCCGCAAAGCCCCATGCCGCAGCCGTACTTTGTTCCTTTCAGGTCAAGAACATCGCGGAGCACCCAGAGCAGGGGCGTATCGGCGGGAACATCCACCGTGCGCGCAAGGCCGTTCACGGCCAGTTTATAGGGCATGGTTGGAGGATGCGGCGACGATGCGAAAAGATTCTCGGCAGACCGCGGCAATAAAGGTAAGATATAGGTTCGGATGTCGCTGCTGTTGCAGACAGGATCGATATTCCCGCCATTCGGGCCGGCCGCCGTGCTGGACATCTTACTGGTGGCTTTTCTGGTCTACCAGTTCCTCATGATGGTGAGAGGCCGGCGGGCCGCTCAGGTGCTGGTAGGAGTTCTGGTGTTGTTCGCCTTGTATGGGTTCGCCCGGCTTCTCCACCTGCTGCTGCTCGAGTCCATGCTGAAGTTGATCCTGCCTTACACTCCCCTGGCTCTGATCGTCATTTTCCAGTCGGAGATACGCCGGGCTCTCATCCGGATCGGGAGGCGGCGCTGGCTCGGTTTCGGAGGGCGATTGGAACGGTTGGAATCAGCCGATGAGATCCTGCTTGCGATCCGGACGTTGCGGCAGAACAAAACAGGCGCGCTTATCGTCCTGGAAAGGGACACCGGGCTCAGAACCTTCATTGAGAGCGGTGTGAAACTGGACGCCCGCCTGTCGCGGGACCTGCTCCTTTCGATCTTCAACCCGGGTGCGGCGCTGCACGACGGAGCCGTCATCGTGCAAAAGGACCAGGTGGCCGCCGCAGCCTGCTTTCTCCCTCTGAGCATGAATCCAGCCCTGACTCGCACCCTCGGAACGCGTCACCGGGCGGCGATCGGCATCACGGAGGAAACCGACTGTCTGGCGATCGTGGTGTCCGAGCAGACCGGAGGCGTCTCCGTGGCAGCGCACGGCGAGATCGAACTGAACGTGACCCTGAAGCGCGTGGATGAGGTCATGGCGAAGCACTTCGGACGGCGGGGCTCGAGCACGCTCCTTCTCGAGGAAGCCGAAGAGGGCGCGCCGGCGGAGGCGGATGTCAGAAGAGGGAAGGCGGCCCGGCCATGAGACGCCGTCTGCTGGAGAATCTAGGCTGGAAGCTGCTGTCGCTGGCCATCGCCGTGCTCCTGTGGATCGTGGTGGTGGGCGAGCCGCGCGAACTGCTCAAAGCCGTGCCGGCGCCGGTGCGCGAATTGTTCGGCTCCAGCAGCACACTTCTGGAGTCCCCCACGCCGGCGGGAGAAAGGCGCTGAATGGCCCGGCAACTGTTTGGAACGGACGGGATTCGCGGGGTGGCGGGCGAGTATCCGCTGGACCCACGCACAACGCATGCGGTCGGCATGGCGCTGGGGCGGCTCGCGGTCCGGTTCGGCTCGAATCCGGAAGTCATCCTGGGCGTCGACACCCGCGAGTCGGGCCCGTGGCTTGCCTCGCACGTAGCGGGGGGGCTGGCGAGCTCAGGGGCGCGGGCGCGCTTTGCGGGGCTGATCACAACACCCGGCGTCGCCTACCTCACTCGGGCGGACGCATTCGTCGCCGGCGTGATGATCTCCGCGTCGCACAATCCTTACCGGGACAATGGGATCAAGGTCTTCGGCCATTCCGGCTACAAGCTGGCGGACGAGCAGGAGCACGAGCTCGAGAGTGAGATCTTCGCCTTGCTCGAATCGGGGGTCGAACCGGCGCCGCTGAAACTGGAAGAGGACCCGGGCCTGGACCAGCGGTACCTGGACTATCTGGCCGCGACCTTTCCCGCTTCGCTGGAAGGGCTGCGGATCGTCGTCGATTGCGCCAACGGAGCGGCGACGAAGCTCGCGCCGGCGCTGCTGGAGAGGCTCGGCGCCCGGGTCGAAGCGATCCACTGCGAGCCCGATGGCCGGAACATCAACTTGAATTGCGGCACTCTGCACCTGGAGTCGCTGCGCGAGGCGGTCCTCGGACGGGGCGCCGATGCCGGTGTGGCGCTGGACGGCGACGCCGACCGGGCGATGTTCGTGTCGCGCAGCGGGAAGATCGTGGACGGCGACGGGATCATGCTGCTCGCCGGCCGCTTCCTTCTAGCGCGCGGAGAGCTGACCGGCCCGGACGGCCAGCCAACGGTGGTTTCCACAGTCATGTCGAACCTCGGGCTGGAGAAGGCGCTGGCCAGGGAAGGGATCCGGATGCCCAGGTGCGCCGTCGGCGACAGGTACGTGCTGGAAGAGATGCTCCGGACGGGCGCGGTTTTGGGCGGAGAGCAGTCCGGCCACGTCATCTTTCATAATTACGCCACGACGGGGGACGGTCTGCTGACCATGCTGCGGGTGCTGGAGGTGATGCTGGCATCCGGCAAGGACCTGGACGAGCTGACCCGGGGCCTGGAACACTACCCCCAGAGACTGGTCAACATCCGCGTTCGCGAGAAAGTGCCCTTCGCCCAGTTGCCGGACGTGGACTCGGAGATCGCCGCCGCGGAGGCCGCGGTCGGCGATACGGGCAGGATCCTGGTTCGCTACTCAGGCACCGAGCTTCTGGCAAGGGTGATGGTGGAGGCGGCCGACCGGCGGCACGTGGAGGACTACTCCACCCGCATCGCGGCCGCCATCCAGAGAGCGATTGGCGCCTAGTATCCGCGCAGCTTGTCGCACACGTTGACCAGCGGTAAGCCGTTGGTGAACCGGTGCACGTTATCGGCGATCAGCCCGATCAGCCGGATCTGCCGTTCCGGCGCAAAACCGCCGCTGTGCTGCGTCATGAGCACGTTCGGGCAGTCCCAGAGCGGACCCGTGGCCGGATATGGCTCGGGGCTGACTACGTCCAATCCCGCGCCGGCGATCCGGCCTTCCTTCAGGGCGGCGACCAGCGCCTTCTCTTCCACCAGCGGGCCGCGCGAGATGTTGATGAAGTACGCCGTCTTCTTCATCGCCCTGAAGACCCTATCACTGAACAACCCCTCGGTCACATAGCTGGCCGGGCGGCCGGCGTCCGGCATGGGCGGGACCCAGGGAGTGGCGCTGACCAGCACGTCGCACTGCGGCACCATCTCCATGAGCCAGGTCGGATCGTGGAGCTCGTCCACAAACACCGGTCTGGGCATGGGCTTGGGATCGACTGCCAGAACCCTCATGTTGAAACCGTACTTTGCGATCTTGGCCGTCGCCTGCCCCAGCCCGCCGCAACCAGAGATGCCGATGGTCTTGGCGGTCCGCAGCGCTTCACTGCTGTAGGGAGCTCCCTGCAACTCAACCAGACCTTGCGAGACCCTCGCCCACTTCTTCTGGCCGAACTGCGGCCAGTAATACGTCTGGAGACCGCGCGTAAGCGCCAGCAGCATGGAGAAAGCCGTCTCGCCCAGCGCCGGTCCGAACATCCGCGCCATGTTGGTCACCACCACGTTACTCTTGACCAACTCCGGGAACAGCGTGGTCTCCAGGCCCGCTTCCGTGGCTTGCAGCCATTTCAGGTTCTTCGCCTTCGACAGCATGTCGGCATTCAGCGAGCCCAGGATCACGTCGGCAGTGGGCAGCGCCGCGTCCAATTCCTGCTGGTTCTTGGGGTTGATCCACTCCACGTTCCTGCCTGCGGACACGATCTGCTTGACCTCCGCGTCCGTGTAGCGCGCAGGTCCAACCACGGACCTTGCCGTGGCCACCAGGAGCCGCGTCCGCTCCGGCGGCGGATTGAAGACCGCAATTCTGTCCGAGCTGTCGACCGCCAGGGCAGGCGCCGCGGCAGCGGCCGACAAAAATGATCGACGAGAAAAGTCAAAATCGCTCATGGGAACTCCCTTCAGTGGGACATACTACCACGGATAGGCTGCCCGCTGAGGCTGATCTGGAAACCGGCGTTTAACTCTGCGCGTCTCGGATCTCATAGGATGGTAGGTGTGGGAAGGAGGACGGGCATGAGGTATATGTGCGCTCTCGCGGCGCTTGCTGCCATTCCGCTAATGGCTGCGGACGGGCGCGTGAACAAGGTGGCGACCACCGAATGGGACAACGTGCTGCCTCAGGTGGTCGACGGCGGCCCGGGCGGGCAGGGCTGGTCCACGCGGATCATGCTCGTCAACATGGGCGGGAAGGCAGGCGAGTTCACACTTTACTTCTACAAGGAAGACGGCACGCCCTGGCCGCTCGAATTGAAGAACGAGGGGGTGGTGACCTCCGTTACCAAGGCGATCCCAACCGGCGGCGCGGTCTTCCTCGAAACCACAGGGAAGGCGGAGACGACCAGCCAGGGGTGGGCCTACATGTCAACGGTCAACTGGATCTCCGGCATGGCGGTGTTCAAGGCAGCCTGGATGCCCACCAACGACGCCGAGGCGGTGGTGCCTTTCGCCGGTGAAGCGGACTCGACCTTCTACATCCCCTTCGACAACCGAAACGGGTACGTGACCTCGGTGGCTCTGGTGAATCCCTACCCGAAGACAACCGCCAATGTGGCCGTGCAATTCCGGAACCCCGATGGGACCATCATCAAAGACGACACCATCACGCTGCTTCCCGGACAGCATCTGGCCTTCGAAACCTCAAACCGTTACCCCGAAACGGCCGGCAAGAACGGTGTCGTCCAGTTCTATGTGGACCCGGCCACGCAGGTGGCGGTCTCAGGCCTGGGGTTGCTTTTCTCGCCTCGCAACACCTTCACATCGATTCACCCGGTGGCTATCGACCCGTACTTATTCTGATGTGTCAGCGGCCGTTGGGCTGGCGGTGGGTGGATGATCCCTTGCGGAGGCTCGCCCCTTCCTGGGCCGGACCCGAGGGCCGGCGGCGCAATGACAGGGTCTCCCAGTAGTCCGACCAGTTCCTCGCGATCACGAAGAATCCGAAGGAGATGGCCCCGAAAGCCACCAGGGCGACGAAGGCCATGGCAAGGTAGTGCAACGGAAGGCTGGCGTGGTCCGGCTCGAAGAATAGGCGGGCGAATTCGCGTCCGAAGTTCATGCCGAAGAAGCCCGTCACCACAGCCCCGGCGCCGAGCAGCAGGCTCAGCACGGCCAGGCGGTTGACGGCCTCCGTGTTCCGGAATTGATAGAAGTTGTGGAGCGAGGCGTTTAGCTTCTCGATCTCTTCCTCGATCTGAACCTTCATCGGTCCGATACGGTACTCCCGGCACTGCATGGTGAAGTGCTCGATCTCCTCGTCCTTGTTGGCCAGCTCGTCAAAGTGCCAGTAGTTGGAGAAGTGGAGGAAGTCGGCGCGCAGGTCGCTGGCCAGGCGGATGTTCTCCGTGGCAAAGCGGCTGTCCTCCTGGTCGAGGTAGAGCTGCTTGGACACGAGCGCCGTCCTTTCGGAAAAATCGAGCAGCGTGGCGCGGTAGAAGAGGGCCACCAAGGCCATCAGGTAGTAACGCGTGTTGAACATGCGGTGAATCAGGAAGCCCTCGCGGAGCGCATGTTCGTCGCAGTCGAATGTGCCGAACGCGGCGGTGAGGTTGCTGTAGCTGGTGAAGCCGTAATACGTCCCCAGGTGCGCCCAGCGGCGGTAAAGTTGCGCCTGCATCTGGGCCTGAGTGAATCCCGGCTCGTAGCGGTAACCCTCACCCATGCGGTCCACGTAAAGAAAGCGGCTGAGTAACACCTGGTACTGCTCGGAGCGGATGTAATCCGCGGGAAGCCCCGCGGGGTCGAGCGCCACGTACGTGTAGACGATCATGCGCTCGTCGAGCACGGGCTCGTACTCCTCGCGCCGGTAGTCCGCGAAGTAGAGCAGGGACGTGATGGTGCAGGACAGAGGCGGAAGAACCCCGGTCATCTCCTCGTGCTCAAACCTCTCCTCCGCCAGCGGCAGTCGCTTTCCGCCGTGGTCGAGCGTGAGCGCCATGCGGGATGGGAAACGGCCCTCCCGGATTTGCCGGCCGCTGGAAGGATACACCTTCCGCATGGTCTCGTTGATCCACAGCGCATCTACCGTGCTGATACGGGTCGCTTCCACCCCGATCGAGAGGATGCCGATGCCGTTGGCGAACAGAAACAGGCGCAGGTCCGTCACCTCCACGTTCGCCCGCCTGCCCTTCAGGTCCTCGGCTTCAAACCAGACCTTGGACCCCTCGGGAATCGGGATCTGGTAGCAGCGCAGCAGCGACTCGTGTTCGCCCGAGGCGCCAGATTCATCCGCCGTGTCGAAGAACACGCGGCGCACGATGGGGTGAAAGAACACCATGTCCTGGTAGGCGGGGGAATCGGCGTCGAAGCGCGCGTAAGCCGCGCGCCGCCACGGGCCGAGTGCGCCGGCCACGGACGGCCGCCCCTCCTCCCGGTGCGCCGCGAGCCACTCGTCCAGTCCGTCGATCCAGCGCCGGCCCGTCGCCCAGATGTCCCTGTGGTCCTCCAGCACGGTCTGTTTGTCGATGGAGAACGGAAAAAGAAAGTACGTGTGCAGGTGGAGGATGCCCGGCGCCATTGCGGTGATTATAGCGGATCGCAGCCGTCTCGCAGCAGCAATCGCAGCGCGAGCGAGGAGGTCAGGCGCGCAGGATCGGCGAACGCGAAATGGCTTCAACGCCTCGAAGCGACGAGAAGATGGAACGGGCTAATTGTTGCAGGGCAAAACTGGCCCGAAAAGCGTCGAGTTTCCCCACGTCGATTGAGGAAGTTTTCGGCAGCCTCGTTTCGCGAACAAAATGAGTTTTAGACCTGAAAATACTCTGATATACTGTCTTTCCTTTTGTGTTGCGGGGCGACTTGGGGAGGGGAATACGTGCGCGCTTGAGCGCGCCGAACGCGAGTCAGGGAGCCGAGTCCAGAGGCAGGAGAGCAGCCGATGAACCTTGAGGGGATTTCGGAGAAGGCGGGCAACAAGGAGGGGGGCAGCGCGCCGCGCGTTGGAGTTTTCGTCTGCCATTGCGGCGGCAACATCTCCGATGTAGTGGATGTGGAGCGCGTGGCGTCGGAAGCGGCCAAGCTGCCCGGCGTTGTTTGCACGATGACACACATGTTCTGCTGCTCGGATCCGGGTCAGGGCATGATCGAGCAGAAGATCCGTGAACTCGGACTGAACCGCGTCATCGTGGCGGCGTGCTCACCGAGCCTGCACGAAATGACGTTCCGGCGGACGGTCGCGCGTGCCGGATTGAACCAGTACCTGTTCGAGCATTCCAACATTCGTGAACAGGTGTCGTGGGTCATCGAGGATCGCGAATTGGCTACGCAGAAGGCCTTCAGGCTTGTCCGGGCGGCGGTGGCAAGGTCGACGCATCTGGTTCCCCTGGACAAGCGCAGGATCCCGATTCATCCCTCCGCTCTGGTGATCGGAGGAGGCGTCGCGGGACTGACGGCAGCCCGCGACATGGCCGCGCGCGGGATCGAAGTGGTGTTGATCGAATCCGGACCCTTCCTCGGCGGGCGGATGGCGCAGCTTCACAGGATCTATCCGACGGGCCAGGTGGCGCGCGAGATACTCGACCCTCTGATCCGCGAGGTCACCTCGCACCCGAACGTTACGGTCCATACGAACGCCCAATTGGAAAGCGCGAGCGGGTTCATCGGCGACTTCAGGACGACGGTGCGGATCACTCCGCGCGGCGCGACCAGCGAGTGCACCGACCCGCAGGCCGTGATCGACGCCTGCCCCGAAGAGTCTCTGGACCAGTTCAACCTCGGCCTTTCCAAACGCAAGGCGATCTACCTTCCCTATGAAGGGTGCTATCCCGCCATTCCGGCGATCGACTGGCGGACCTGCACCAAGTGCGGCGCCTGCGTGGAGGCTGCGGGAGGCAAGGGGATCGACCTGGACGAGCAGCCGTCCCGGGTCGAGATCCGCTCCGGCGCCATCGTGCTGGCCGTCGGCCTGAACACGTACCCGGTCCGCCACGGCGAGTACGGATTCGGGGAGTTTCCCGAGGTGATCACTCTCGCGCAGCTCAACCGGCTGCTCGATCCGACCGGTCCGACCAAGGGCAAGGTTGCCGTTAACGGCCGGCCGCTGCGGAGCGTGGGGTTCATGCACTGCGTCGGCAGCCTTCAGCGCAAAGGCATCCACAAGCCGATGCGCGACGGCAAGATCAATGAGTACTGCAGCCGGGTTTGCTGCACCACGACCATGCACACGGCCGCCGAATTGAAGCAGCAGCAGCCCGACCTCCAGGTCTACGACTTCCACGAGGACATTCGGACATACGGGCGGCGGCACGAGGGCTATTACGACAAAGTCTGCCAGCTCGGCGTGTCGTTCATCCGGTTTGACCCGCTGCGGCCGCCGCGCGTGGTGCGGGATCCGCAGGGCGAGTCCCCGCTGGTGGTGCGCACTTTTGACCGCCTGACATTCGGTGAGGAGATAGAAGTCCCGCTGGACCTGCTGGTGCTGGCGACGGGGCTGGTGGCCCGCGACATGAGCACACTCGTGGACCTGTACCGCTGCTCCGTGGGCGCGGACCGGTTTCTGATGGAGGTGCACCCGAAGCTGCGACCGGTGGAATTGGCGGCTTCGGGGCTGTTTTTGGCCGGCACGGTCCAGGGGCCGATGGACATTACCGAATCGACCGCTGCCGCCGCGGCGGCGGCGGCGAAGGCTTCGTCGCTCATCACCACCGGCGAGATCGAGCTGGATCCCTTCGTGGCCTACGTTCAGGAAGATGTCTGCAGCGGCTGCCGCGTCTGCTTGACCGTGTGCCCGTTTGCGGCCATTTCTCGGGACGAAGCCAAGGGCAAAGCCGTCGTCAACGAGGCTCTGTGCACGGGATGCGGAACGTGCGTGGCAACGTGCCCGTCCAACGCCCTGCAGCAACTGGGATTCGAGGATGTGCAGGTGAAGTCGGAGCTGCTGGCCCTGCTGGAGCAACCCGGGGAGCCGGTGGCGGTGGGCTGAGAGGAGAACCATGACGCAGATTGCGGCAGATCATGGAGAAGAGCGGGCGCAGGTCTGGCAGCCGCGTATCGTGGGCTTTCTGTGTTTCTGGTGCTCGTACACGGGCGCTGACAGCGCGGGCACGGCCCGCATGAAATACGCTCCGAACGTGGACATTATCAAGGTCATGTGTTCCGGACGGATTGACCCGGAGTTGATCACGATGGCGTTCGCGCGAGGGGCGGACGGAGTGATGGTGCTCGGCTGCCACATCGGCGACTGTCACTACGTGTCGGGCAATCACAAGACGATGGTGCGCATGCCTCTGCTGAAGCGCCTGCTCGCCGATCTCGGCATCGAGCCGGAACGCTTCCGGCACGAATGGGTGAGCGCGGCCGAAGGCGAGAAGTTCAGCCGGCTGGTGACCGAGATGACCGAGCAGGTGCGAGCGCTGGGGCCGTTGAACTGGCCCCGGCTGATGCACCAGCGGGGCGTCGGCCACGGACAGGATCTTCATCCGTGGGGCGGGGGGCACGCATGAGCGCGAACGGCAAGCTGAAAGTGGGAATGTACTGGGCCTCCAGTTGCGGCGGCTGCGACATTTCGCTGCTGGAGATCGGAACGCGGATTCTCGACCTCATCCAGATCGCCGACGTCGTTTTCTGGCCCTGCGCCGCGGATTTCAAGTATCAGGACGTGGCGAACTACCCCGATGGACACATCGACGTCTGCTTTTACAACGGCGGCGTGCGCAACAGCGAGCAGGAAGAGGTGGCGCGGCTGCTGCGCCGGAAGAGCAAGACGCTGGTGGCCTACGGAGCTTGCGCCGGCGACGGTGGAATCCCGGCCCTGGCCAACTTCACGACGAAGGAGGCCATCTTCGCCGCCGCCTATCATGACAACCCTTCGCTCGACAACCCGGGAGGGGTGGAGCCGCAACCGGAGTTCGACGCGGCCGTGGGCAAGCTCCATATTCCGCGCTTCTATCCGGCGGTGCTGCAACTGAAGGACGTCGTGCCCGTGGACTACGTGCTGCCCGGGTGCCCGCCGCAGGCGGACCGGGTCTGGGAGTCCATCCAGGCGCTCGTTTCGGGAGCCGTGCCGGCCAGGAACGAGGCGGTCCGGGTCGGATGTGCGGACAAGACGGTCTGCGAGGAGTGCCCTCGGGAAAAGCGCCTGGTCAAGATCAAACAGTTCCGGCGCCATCACCAGTTCCGCCCCGAGCCGGGCTGGTGTCTGCTGGAGCAAGGGATTCTGTGCATGGGCCCGGCGACACGAAGCGGCTGCGGCGCGCTTTGTCTGAAGGCCGACATGCGTTGCGAGGGCTGCTACGGGGCGCCGGCGGCCGTGAGCGACCAGGGGGCCGCCATGGTGGGCGCCATCGGGTCCCTGCTGGATGCCGGGTCGGAAGACCGGGCGCGGGAACTGGTCGGGGAGATCGCCGATCCCTCGGGCAGCTTCTATCGCTTCACCATGTCGTCGAGCATGATGAAGGTCCGCCGTTAGAGGGGAAGGATGAGATGAGCACCGTCACCACAGCGAACGGCCAGGGTTACCGGCGGATCAGCATCGACCCGGTGACCAGACTGGAAGGCCACGGCAAGATCGACATTTTCCTGGACCGGGAAGGAAACGTAGCCGACTGCTTCTTCCAGGTCCCCGAGTTGCGGGGATTCGAGAAGTTCTGCGAGGGCCGGCCGGTCGAGGAGCTGCCGAGGATCACCCCGCGCATCTGCGGAGTCTGCCCCGAGGCGCACATGATGGCCAGCGCCAAGGCCTGCGATGCGGTCTATGGAGCGGAACTGCCGCTCACGGCGAAGCTGCTGCGCGAGTTGCAGTACAACATCTTCTATGTGACCGACCACGCCACCCACTTCTATGCGCTGGGCGGGCCGGATTTCGTCATGGGGCCGAAGAGCGACCCGGCCACGCGCAATCTGATCGGAGTCATCGGCAAAGTCGGGCTGGAGATCGCCGGGCAGGTGCTGAAGTGCCGCGCCTGGGGACACGAAGCGGCGGGCATCTTCGGCGGCAAGCCGGTGAACCCGGCCAACGCCATCCCCGGCGGCATGAGCAAGGGGCTGAACAAGGACGAGCGCCAGCGGGTGGAAGAGATCTGCCGCTTCATGGTCGAGTTCGGCAAGCTGACGCTGAAGATCCTGCACGACGTGGTTCTGGCGAACCGGGAGTACGTGGACCTCATTTTGAACGGGCCTTACATGCACCGCACCTACTCGATGGGGCTCGTGGACGAGAAGAACCAGGTCAATTTCTATGACGGCATGGTGCGGGTCGTCGATCCCGAGGGCAAGGAGCTGTGCCGTTACGCGCCGCCCGACTACACCAAGCACATTGCCGAGCGGGTGGAGCCTTGGAGCTATCTCAAGTTCCCGTACCTGAAGGCCGTCGGCTGGAAAGGGTTCGTTGACGGAATGGAGTCGGGAGTGTACACGGCGACTCCACAATCCCGGCTCAATGCCGGCGATGGCATGAATAGCCCGCTGGCGCAGGAAGCCTACGAGGAGTACTTCGAGACCCTGACGGGCGACCGGAGCGGGCGAAAGCCCGTCCATCACAGGCTCGCCATCCATTGGGCACGCTGTGTCGAGTTGATGAACGCCGCCGAGCGGAGCCTGGAGCTGATCCAGCACCCCGAGATCACTCACCCGGAGAATTTCCGGGTGGTCTGCGACAAGACACCGCACGAGGGCGTGGGGATCGTCGAAGCGCCGCGGGGCACGCTCACGCACCATTACGTCACCGACGAGAACGGCATCGTCAGGAAGGCCAACCTGGTGGTCGGCACGACGAACAACCACGCGGCCATCTGCATGTCGATCAAGCAGGCCGCCGAGGGCCTGATACGCAAGGGCGTCGAGGTCACCGAAGGGGTGCTGAACATGGTGGAAATGGCATTCCGGGGTTACGACCCCTGTTTTGGGTGCGCCACGCATAGTCTGCCTGGGCAGATGCCGCTGGTGGTGCGGGTCCGAGACTTCGAAGGACAGGTTTTGTCGGAGGCCAGGCGGGACTGAGGGAGAACGATCAGCATGGCGAAGATCAAGGAACGCTACGACGGGCTGGTGGTGGGCGGCGGCATCGCCGGCATGCAGGCGGCGCTGGATCTGGCGGGCCAGGGATACGAAGTACTTCTGGTGGAGCGGGAGCCCTCGATCGGCGGCATCATGGTCGGCCTGAACAAAGTCTTTCCGACGCTGGATTGCAGCAGTTGTATCTGTACGCCGCGCATGGCCGAAACTGCGCACCACGAGCGCATCACCTTGCTCACCTACACGGAAGTGGATGAGGTCCGGCGGGAGGGAAACGGCTTTGAGGTGATGCTGACAAAGAAGCCCCGCTACGTTGTGGAAGAGGATTGCATCGGGTGCAGCAAGTGCGAGCTCGCCTGCCACGAGTGGGCCCCCCACGAGTTCGACTACGGCCTGGGCGCGCGGGCGGCCATCTACATTCCACACGGAAACGCCATCCCCCAGGTTCCGGTGCTCGACCCCGACTACTGCATCTTCGACGGCGCATGTGCCAGGGTCTGCCCCACCAACTGCATCGACTTCACCCAGGAGCCGCAGAAGCTCAAGGTGGACGTGGGCGCCGTGATCATCGCCTCGGGACTCAAGACCACACCCATGGACGCCAAGAAGGAATACGGTGGCAACAAGTATCCGAACGTCATGAACCCCCTGGCCATGGAGCGGGTGCAGAGCTCGAATGGCCCTTACGGCCACGTGCTGCGGCCCTCGGACGGGAAGGTCCCCAATTCGGTCGCCTATGTTCAGTGCGCGGGCAGCCGCGACAAGTCCATAGGCGTGCCCTACTGCTCGCGCGTGTGCTGCATGTACGCGCTCAAGCAGGCGATCATGATCAAACATCAGCGTCACGAGACCGAGGTCACCATCTATTACATGGATATTCGGGCTTTCGGCAAGGGCTATGAGCAGTTCTACCGCCGCGCGCTGGCCGAGGGTGTCCGCGTGGTGAAGGCCAAGGTAGCCAAGATCACCGAGGTCGGGGATCACGATCTGTCCCTCCGCGTGGAACTGAACGACGAAGGAGGACGGGTGGCCGACATCCGCCATGACCTTGTGGTGTTGAGCCAGGGGATCATTCCCGGCTGGCGTCCCGATGAGGGACTGGTGCCGGCGGGGCTGGACGACGACGGCTTCTTCAAGATCCGGGAGGTGACGACCCGGCCGGCCAACAGCCCCCGGGACGGCATCTTCGTGGCGGGAGTGGCGACCGGCCCGAAGGACATTCCCGATGCGATCGTGGAGGCGGGCGCGGCGGCGATGGAGGCCGCCATGTACCTTCATCGCACCCAGCCGCGCAAGCCGGCGATGGCGTGTGCGGATTGAGCGGGGAGTCGCGCGACAGGAGGCATCCCATGGGAGACGCGAAACGCAACTGGCGGGAGGATCTGAAGGTGTTCCGTGAACGCCAGGGGGGAGTGAGCGAGGCGAAGAAGGCGCGGACCAAGGAGACCCGGGAAACGGTGAAGGCGATCGAGGGCGCGCTCAGGGGCGGTCCGCTGACTGTGCCGGAGATCTCCGCTGCGACCAAGATTCCCAGCCAGAAGGTCCTCTGGCATCTAATGGCGATGAAAAAATACGGCAGGGTCGCCGAGGCGGGCCCGGCGGGCGAGTACTACCGCTACGAGCTTAAGGAGGCATCATCGTGAGCGTTCGTGTCGATCCCAGAGTTACCGGTCAACTGGCCCACTATGGAGGGGAAACGGCCGTCAAGTGCTTCAACTGCGGCAACTGCACCGCAGTCTGCTCGCTCACCAACCAGGATGCCGTTTTCCCCCGCCGCTACATCCGGTACATCCAGCTCGGCCTCAAGGACAAGATGCTCGGCAGCCTCGACCCCTGGCTGTGCTACTACTGCGGGGACTGCTCGGATACCTGCCCCCGCGAGGCCCAGCCGGGCAAGCTCATGATGGCCAGCCGCCGCTGGCTGATCAGCATGTACGACTGGACCGGGCTGAGCCGCCTCATGTACGGCCAGGAACGATGGGAGGTGATCATGCTCCTGCTGGTCGCCCTCCTGGTGTTGGGATTGTTCACGGTCCCCGCCGATTTCGGTTTCCGGCTGCTCGCCTCACATCCCGAAGCGCGTGATAGCGTCAACCTCGGTTATTTCGCGCCGAAGGAGATCGTGCACTGGGGCGACCTGACGCTGGCCGCCCTTCTGGGAGGACTGCTCCTGAGCAATGCGGCGCGGATGTTCTGGTTTGTCCGGCGGCAGGGTCCGCCGCTTCGCTTCGGCGCGCTGATCAGCCAGATCGGAGAGTTTGTGGTTCAAGGACTGACGCAGAAACGCTGGCGCGAATGCGCGTCGGACTCCACCAAGCACTGGCTGCGCCATCTGTTGCTGGTCACCGCCTACGGAACGATGTTCGCTCTTGTCGTCGTCTTTCTGAAGTGGTTTCAGGTGGAGGATACGTCGTTCCACTGGACGAGCCTGCTCGGCTACTATTCCACGCTGGTTCTGATGGGGGCCACGCTGTGGATCATACAGGATCGCAGGAAGAAGAAGGATCAGATCCACAAGTATAGCGACATGGCCGACTGGCTGTTTCCGATTCTGCTGTTCCTCACCAGCCTCTCCGGCATCCTGCTGCACCTGGCGCGGCTGGTCAACCTGGCGATGCCGACGTATTACTTTTACGTAATTCACCTGATGATCGCGGTGCCCATGCTGGTGGTGGAAGTGCCCTTCGGCAAGTGGTCCCACCTGTTCTACCGGCCGCTGGCGCTGTACCTGCTGGGAGTTCAGAGCAAGAGCCGGGCCCGGGAGACGGCCGGCGTCAAGGCAACCCCGGTGGCGGCGTGAGCGGGACCAGCACACGTCGCACCGCCGTACTGGGTTTGGGCAACCCCGTGGTTGCCGACGATCGCGTGGGCTTGGCGGTGGCCGAGCGAATCCGGAGGTTGCTCGAGGAGTCCCCCATCAAGGACGTCGAGGTGCTGGAGAGCATGCGCGGCGGCTTTGAGCTGATCGACTTGCTGAGCGGTTTCGCTCATGCCGTGATCATCGACTGCCTGACGGTGCCCGATCCCACGCCGGGGCGCGTGCATCGCCTGGCTCTGGACAACGTCGCCGGCAGCGCCCGGCTGATCAACGCGCACGAGATCAGCATCTGGGAGGCGTTCGAACTGGCCAGGAAGATGGGCATCGACATGCCGGAGACCGTCGACATCTTCGCCATCGAGGGAGGAGACACCCTCACGATGACGGAGGAGATGACCCCGCTGGTGGCTGCGGCGGTCGAACCGCTGGCCCGCCAGATCCACACTGCGCTGGCGGCTGGGATGGGCGCTGCACCTCGATTTTAGGTCCGTGCCCCAACTGCATCTGGGGCAAATCGCCCAATCTTCCCGCAACCTGGGGCGAATGAAGCCGCAAGTCTATTAATTTCTACAAAAAGACCCGATTTTCCCAATATGGGTTATTGGCCCCTAAAGTGCGGGTGTAATCCATACATCACAGCAGGCCTCGGGTTTTTGTCTAACTAGCGGTCATCACGGGAGTCATTATTGTGCTGGCACTCATCCGAAGGAAGATGAAGTTCCAGCGGGAAGCTGATCCGGTCTGGGCGGACGAGATCAGCAGGCAGCCTGGAATCGATCGAATCTGGTCCTGCATCCAGTGCGGCACCTGCTCGGGAACGTGTCCCCTCTCCATCTACATGGATTTTACGCCAAGGCGCATTATCGCCCTGGTGCGCGAAGGATTCCGCAGCGACGCTCTGAGCAGCCAGACCATCTGGCTTTGCGCATCGTGCTATTCCTGCGCTTCTCATTGTCCTCAGGACGTCCACATAACCGACTTGATGTACAGCTTGAAGCGGGAAGCGATCAAGCATCGCATGTACCCGCGGCGTTTTCCGATTCCGGTGCTCGCGCGCGAGTTCTTCAACCTGGTGCGGCGGCACGGGCGCAACAGTGAGGTCTGGCTGGTTGTCAGAATGGCTCTGAAGTCCAATCCGTTCGTGCTGCTGACGATGGCCAAGTACGGATTCGGACTGATGCGCACGGGCCGCATGAGCCTGCGGCAGGAGCGTATCCAGCGCACGCACGAACTCCAGAGCGAACTTGCCGCGCCGCAGGAGGTTTCGCGATGAGCGCCAATGAGAACTGCCGGTCGAGATACGCCTACTTCCCCGGGTGCTCGCTGAGCGCCACCGGGCTCGCCTACGACGAGAGCCTGAAGGTGCTGTTCCGGCTGCTGGGAGTGAAGCTGGATGAACTGGAAGACTGGAACTGCTGCGGCGCTACGTCCTACATGTGCATTGACGAAGGCGCGGCGTTCCTGATGTCGGCACGGAACCTGTCCATCGCGCACAAGATGGGCGCCAGCGAGGTTCTGGCGCCGTGCAGCGCCTGCTACCTGGTGCTGCGTAAGACGCAGGACTACGTCGAGCATCACCCCGCGGTTGCCGAGAAGGTGAAACAGTCTCTGCGGCAGGCCGGGCTGGAGCCGATGAATTCGGTGAAGGTCAGGCACCCGCTGGAGATGCTGTACAACGACGTGGGCGTGGAGCAGATCAAGTCCCTGTCCAAGCGCAAGTGGCGCGGCGGACGGATCGCCTGCTACTACGGGTGTCAGGCCGTGCGGCCATACGACGAGGTGGACCGGTCGCATAATCCGATGCGCATGGACGAGTTGATGAACGCCGTGGGCGCCCCGACGGTGGACTACTCGCTGAAGACCAAGTGCTGCGGCGGCTCGCTCACCGGGACGATGCATGAGGTCGGGTTGCGCCTCAACTACATCCTCCTCAAGGAAGCCGCCCGAAAGGGCGCCGAGGCGATCGTCACCATCTGCCCGCTCTGCCAGTTCAACCTGGACGTCTACCAGGCCGAGATCGCCAAGCAGAGCGGCGAACGCTTCGACATGCCGATTCTGTACTTCTCTCAGGTGCTCGGATGGGCGCTCGGGGGCGAGATGCGGCAACTGGGGCTGCAGCGCTCGCTTGCCGGCCAGAGCTTGATACGCCGGTGGTTCGCCGCCCACGAGGAGGTGGAAGCGTATGTCTGAGCGGAACGGCGCAGTTCGAATCGGAGTCTATGTCTGCCATTGCGGCAGCAACATCGCGGCTGTCGTGGACTGCAAGGACGTGGCCGACTACGGCCGCGGATTGCCGGGCGTCGCGATTTCGAGGGACTACAAGTATCTTTGTTCGGATCCGGGGCAGGAACTGATCCGGCAGGACATTCGAGAGCACAATCTGGACCGCATCGTGGTGGCGTCCTGCTCGCCGCACCTTCACGAGCACACGTTCCGCACGGCCGTCGAACAGGCCGGTCTGAACGCCTACTACCTGCACATGGTCAACATCCGCGAGCACAACTCGTGGGTGCACCAGGACCGGGCCAAAGCCACCGACAAGGCTAAGGACATGGTCCGCGCGGCGGTGCGCCGCGTGGCGCGGCACCAGCCGCTCAAGAGGGGCAGCGTTCCGATCGATCCCGCCGTGCTCGTCGTCGGGGGGGGCATCGCCGGCATCCATGCCGCGCTGACGCTGGCCAACGCCGGAAAGAAGGTCTATCTGGTGGAGAAGCAGCCGTCCATCGGCGGCCACATGGCGATGTTCGATAAGACCTTCCCGACGCTAGACTGCGCGGCCTGCATCCTGACCCCCAAGATGTCGTCGGTGAAGGCGCACAAGAACATCACGCTTTGGTCGAACGCCGAGGTCACCGAGGTGAGCGGCTACGTCGGGAACTTCGACATAAAGGTGACCCGCTGGCCGCGGTACATCGACGAGGACCTCTGTTCGGGCTGCCTGGAGTGCATCGATGCTTGCGTTTACAAGGACGCCAAGTTCCCGGACCAGTTCAACATGGGGCTGAGCAAGCGCAAGCCGATCTACATTCCCTTTCCGCAGGCGGTCCCCCAGGTTCCGGTGATCGATACGGAAACCTGTATCCAGTTCAAGAGCGGCAAGTGCAAGAAGAGCTGCCTGGCGGCCTGCGCCGACCGCAAGGCCATCAACTTCCAGCAGAAGGAGACGGTGGAGCAGATACGCGTGGGGGCCATTGTCCTGGCAACCGGCTTCCAGGCGTTCGACGCCAATCAGGTGCCATACTACGGCTACGGCACGTACCCGAACGTGTACACGTCGCTCGAAATCGAGCGGCTGGTGAATGCTTCGGGCCCGACCAGCGGCCACGTCGTCCTGCGGGACGGGCGCAAGCCGAAGTCGATCGGGATCATTCACTGCGTCGGCTCACGCGATACGCAAACCAACCGCTGGTGCTCGCGGGTCTGCTGCATGTACTCGCTGAAGCTGGCGCATCTGCTCAAGGAACACACCGGCGCGGAGGTGTTCAACTTCTACATCGACATGCGCACCCCCGGCAAGGGTTTCGAAGAGTTCTATCAGAAGCTGCTGAACGAGGGTGTTCACTTCGTTCGCGGCCGCGTGGCGGAGGTCACGGACTGGGCCCTGGACCCCACCGAGGACAATAAGCTGGTCCTGCGAGTGGAAGATACTCTGCTGGGCACGGTGCGCCGGATTCCGGTGGACATGGTCGTTCTCTCCGTCGGCATTCAGCCGCAACCCGACGCCCCCGAAGTCCGGCGGATGTTCAACATCTCCTGCGCCAGCGAGGGCTTCTTCCTGGAGCGGCACCCCAAGCTGGCGCCGGTCAACACCTTCACCGACGGAATCTTCCTGGCCGGCTGCTGCCAGGGGCCGAAGGACATTCCCGACACGGTGGCGCAGGCCGGAGCGGCGGCCGCGGAGGCGCTGGCCCTTATCGATGCCGGGGAGGTGGAAACGGAACCCTACACGGCCTATGTGGTCGAAGAGGAGTGCTCGGGCTGCCGCACCTGCGTGCCCCTCTGCCCGTACGGCGCGATACAGTTCAACGCGGAGAAGAACCGGGCGTTCGTTCAGGAAGTGCTCTGCAAGGGCTGCGGCACATGCGTCGCGGCCTGTCCGTCGGGCTCGATCGGGCAGCACCTGTTTGAAGACGACCAGATTTTCGACGAGATCGAGGGGGTGCTAGCCAATGCCTGACCTGGTGAACATACAGACACAGTTCGAACCGAAGATCGTGGCTTTCTTCTGTAATTGGTGCACCTACCTGGCGGCCGACCTGGCGGGAACGTCGCGCCTGAAGTACGCTCCCAACACGCGTGTGATCCGCGTGATGTGCTCGGGCCGGGTGGACCCGCAGTTCGTCCTGGAAGCGTTCGCCAAGGGCGCCGACGGCGTGCTGATCGGCGGATGTCATCCCGGCGACTGCCACTACCAGGAGGGCAACTACAAAGCGCTGCGCCGCTTCCACCTTCTCAAGCGGATGGTCAGGGAAATGGGGATCGAGGAGGACCGTCTGCGGCTGGAGTGGATCTCGGCCGCAGAAGGGGATCGCGTGAAAGTGGTGATCAACGACATGGTGGAGAAGGTCCGCGCTTTGGGTCCGCTCAAGATCAAGCAGCCGGATGAAGCCGTGGCGGAGGAGGTGACCGCATGAGCGCCAAGCCGAAGGTCGCCTTCTATTGGTGCGCATCCTGCGGCGGCTGCGAGGAAGCCGTCGTGGACCTGGCCGAGGGGATACTCGACGTCGCAGCGGCGATCGAGATCGTGATGTGGCCCGTGGCCATGGACTTCAAGCGCAAGGACATCGAGGCCATGGAGGACGGCAGCATCGTGGCCACGTTCCTCAACGGGGCGATCCGCTCGACCGAGCAGGAAGAGATGGCGCGCTTGCTGCGGCGCAAGTCGCAGTTCATGATCGCCTTCGGGGCCTGCGCGCAGCTCGGAGGCATCCCCGGCCTGGCGAATCTGTGGGACCGCAAGAGTATCTTTCAGAGGGTCTATTCGGAAGTCGGCAGCATTGTCAATCCCGAGGGGGTTGTCCCCCAGGTGAACCACGCGGACAACGGCCGCAAGCTCCACCTTCCGGCCTTCTATGACACCGTTAAGACCCTGGAGCAGGTGGTGGACGTGGACTACCTGGTCCCCGGCTGCCCGCCCACGCCCGACCTGCTGAAGCAGGCGGTGGACACCCTCCTCAGCGGCGAGCTCCCGCCCAAGGGCACGGTGCTGGCTCCGGACCGGGCGCTGTGCGACGAGTGCCCGCGGAAGGAGACCAAGCCCGACAAGCTCTCCATTGCGGGATTCAAGCGGCCGCATCAGGTGTTGATCGACCAGGAGAAGTGCCTGCTGGCTCAGGGGCTGATGTGCATGGGCCCGGCTACCCGGGGAGGCTGCGGCACGCGCTGCATCCAGGGCAACATGCCCTGCACCGGCTGCTTCGGCCCGACGAGCCGGGTCAGGGATTTCGGCGCAAAGGCCATGTCCGGGTTGGCTTCCCTGCTGGAAGCCAAGGACGACGAGGGCATCATCGAAGCTTTGGGCTCGGTCCCGGACCCGGTCGGCAGCTTCTATCGGTACAGCCTTCCGGCGTCCCTGCTGGTGAGAAAGAAGGTGGAGGCCTAATTCCATGTCCACGACGACCGCAATGGAGCACCGGATCACCATCGACCCCATCACGCGGCTGGAGGGGCATGGCAAGATCGACATCTTCCTCAACGACTCGGGCAGCGTGGAGCGAGCCTATTTCCAGGTGCCCGAACTGCGCGGCTTCGAGAAATTCGCCGAGGGCCGCCCGGTGGAGGACCTTCCGCAGATCACCTCCCGCATCTGTGGGGTGTGCCCTACCGCCCACCATATGGCGGCCACCAAGGCGCTGGACGCCGTCTATCAAGTGGAGCCGACCCCGGCGGGGCGGAAGATCCGCGAGTTGGTCTATTCCACCTTCATGGTCGAAGACCATGCGCTGCACTTCTATGTCCTCGGCGGGCCGGACTTCGTCGTCGGCCCTACGGCCCCTGCCGCCGAGCGCAATATCCTCGGCGTGATCGGCAAGGTCGGCGTCGAGACCGGCAAGAAGGTGATCGAGATGCGCCGGAAACTGCGCAGCCTCGTATCGCTCGCGGCCGGCAAAGCAGGACATCCTGTGTTCGGCCTGCCCGGCGGCGTGGCCCGGCGAATCAGCGAGGAGGAGCGGAGCCAGTTCCGGCAGGTGGCGGCGGAAGCCGTCGAGTTCGCGCAGTTCACGCTGGGCCTGTTCGACTCCATCGTCCTCAAGAACTCAGGCTACGTGGACTTGATCCTGTCGGACCCCTATACCCATCACACCTACTACATGGGCATGGTGGACAAGAACAACAAGGTCAACTTCTACGACGGCCAGCTTCGCGTGGTGTCACCCGAAGGCAAGGAAGCGGCCAAGTTCGATTCGACGAAGTACTTCGACTACGTAAGCGAGCGGGTCGAACCCTGGAGTTACATGAAGTTCTGCTACCTCAAGCAGCCGGGCTGGACGGGCTTCAACGACGGCCCGTCGAGCGGCGTTTACGGCGTCGCGCCGGCGGCACGCCTGAACGCTGCCGACGGCATGGCCACGCCGAAGGCGCAAGCCGCCTACGAGCAGTATTTCAGCGTGCTCGGCGGCAAGCCGGTGCACCATACGCTGGCCAATCACTGGGCCCGGCTGGTGGAGATGCTCTACTCCGCCGAGCGGATGAAGCAACTGGCGGACGATCCGGAGGTGTCCAGTCCCGACATCCGAAAACTGCCGACAGCCGTGCCGAAAGAAGGCATCGGCGTGGTCGAGGCACCCCGGGGAACGCTGGTGCATCACTATGTGACCGACGAGCGCGGGCTGGTGAAGAAGGCCAACCTGATCGTCGCGACGCAGAACAACGCCGCACGCATGTCGATGAGCGTGGAGAAGGCCGCCCGTGGGCACGTGACGCGCGAGACGCTTTCCGACGGCGTCCTGAACATGGTGGAGATGGCCTTCCGGGCCTATGATCCATGCCTTGGATGCGCGACCCACGCGCTGCCCGGAGACATGCCTCTTATGGCGCGCGTCCGCAGTCGGGATGGAGAAGTGCTCTACTCCGTCCGGCGCGACCGGGGCGGTCTGGTCCGCCGGTCGTAACGCGGCCCTCAGGGCAGGGCCGCGATCATCCGGTCAATATCCTCGGGGCTGATGTAGAAATGGGGCGAAGCCCGCACCCAGCCCTGCCGTGGGGCGGCGATGATTCCCTGTTCCTTCAAACGACTGACGACCAGCCGGCTGTCCAAGCCCTCTTTTCGGAAGCTGACGATGCCGGCGCCGCTGGCTGGGGTCCGGGCGATCATGAGCTCGTAACCCTTGGAGACCACGCCTTCGCCGATCTGGTCGCCGAGGGCCTGGACCGCCGGGGCGATGCGCTCCACCCCGATTTCAAGCAGGAAGTCGATCGCGGCCCGAAGGCCGTAACAGCCGATCGTATTGAGGGTTCCGCACTCGTAGCGGCCGGCGTCGGGACGCAAGGCCATGTCCCGGCTGGCGTAATCATTGTATCCGGCCACGTTCGTCCAGCCGAACTCCACGGGCTCAACGTGATCCTGCAAGTCTTTATGAATGTAAAGAATTCCGCATCCTTCCGGCCCCAGGAGCCATTTGTGTCCGTCAGCGGCAAGAAAGTGAATCCCCGCCTTGCGAACGTCCACCGGGAATGCTCCCAGGCCCTGGATTGCGTCCACCATGAACAGGCATCCGTGCCGGCGGCAGATCCCACCGATGGACTCCAGGTCGGCGCGGTAGCCGCTGAGATACTGCACAAAGCTGATGGACAGGAGGCGCGCCCCGCGGCAGGCTTCGTCTATCCGGTCGAGCCCGTCGTAGATCGAGAGCCATAGGACGTTCACGCCGCGCGCCTCCAACCGCTTCCAGGGAAAGTAGTTAGCGGGAAACTCCTCCCGGAAGGCGATTACCTTGTCCCCCGGACGCCAGCCCAGGCCAGTGGCCACGGTCGCGATCCCCTCGGAGGTGTTCTTCACCAGCGCGATCTCTCCGGCCTGAGCGCCGATCAGTTTTGCCGCCGATTTGCGAAGAGCATCGTAAGTGGCAAGCCACGCATCGTAGTGGTAGGAGCCAAACTGGCATGCGTCATCGGCCAGGTCCCGCATGGCATCGGCGGCGGGCCTGGACAGCGGCGCGACCCCCGCGTGGTGGAGGTAGAGCAGGCGCCGTGTGACCGGGAAGGAATCGCGGTACTGGAGCCACAGAGGCTGTTCGTCGTAACCCATGCTTTCGACTATACGTTTAACGGAGTAGTGGCCGCCACAGAGGAGGCGGTACAATGCCTATAGCACTCCGGGGAAGGAGGGACCTGCCATGACCTGCCGGTGGAAAGTCTTAATCACTCCGCTGTTGGCGTTGGCCTTTTTGCTTGCGGCCGCCGGACCGCGGATGGCAGCCCAGGAGACCGCGACGGACAAGAAGGAGACGTCCAGCAAGAAGCGGACATCCAAGGATAAGAGCAAGAACCCAGACGAGATCGGCAACCGGGATGTCGACGGGCGGGTCAACCTGTACTCGCTCGAGAAGGAGATTCAGCTCGGCAAGCAACTCGCCCAGGAAGTCGAGCAGGGTGTCAAGATCGTGGACGACCCCGTGGTCGCCGAGTACGTCAACCGGGTGGGTCAGAACCTGGTTCGCAACTCCGACGCGAAGGTGCCGTTTACGATCAAGGTGGTCGACAGCGACGAGGTGAATGCTTTCGCGCTCCCGGGAGGCTATTTCTTCGTCAATTCGGGATTGATACTTCGAGCGGAAAGCGAAGCGGAGCTGGCCGGGGTGATGGCGCACGAGATCGCTCACGTTGCCGCCCGCCACGGCACACGGCAGGCCTCCCGGGGCGAGATCGCGAACTGGCTGAGCTTGCCCCTCATCTTCATGGGGGGATGGACGGGATACGCAATCCGCCAGGGTGCCGGGCTGGCGATTCCGCTCACATTCCTGACGTTTTCCAGAGGCTTCGAGGAGGAAGCCGACCGGCTGGGCTTGCAGTACATGTACGCCACGGGCTATGACCCGACTGCGTTCGTCGACTTCTTCGAGAAGATTCAGGCCCTGGAGAAGAAGAAACCCGGGACCATCGCCAAGGTGTTCGGCACGCACCCGATGACCGAGGACCGGATCAAGCAATCCCAGAAGAACATCCAGGAGATGTTGAAGGCCAAGCCCGAGTACGTGGTGAGCACCTCCGAGTTCAACGACGTCAAGAACCGGTTGCTGGCTCTGAACACGTACCGAAGGCCGGACCCCAAGGATGCCAACCGCCCCACTCTGCGCAAGGCGCCGGGCGGGAGCACGGCCCCGGTAGAAGGCGACGGCAAGAGCGGCAAGGACTCCAAGTCTGGTTCAGATGACGACGAGCGGCCGACCTTGAAGCGGCGCTGACGCGCCCGGCTCTACCTGATAAAGCCCATTTGGCGCAACGAGCCGGCAACCGGCTGAGCGTCGAAATCCGTGAACACCGCGCGCTGGTGCCCGTTCTCCAGCGCCACGCCGTACGGCACTCCCACAAAAGAGAAGGTCCTGCTCAGCACCGCGGCGTCAGAACTGAGCAACGCGGGAAGGCCGGTCGAAGACACAAACTCCTGCGCAAACTCCGGCATCTGGGTCGAAACGGCAATCACCTTCGTTCCCCCCCAATTCAGCTTGGCCAGTTCCCGGGCGGCGTGGTCGCAGTGAGGGCACTCCGGGTTGAAGAAGAACAGGAACACGCGGCCCTGATGCAACGGAAACGGCTTGCCGGCGACCTGTATGGTCTCCGGCGCTGTCACCCAGGCCCGCCGGGCTGCGACGACTCCGTAGGAGACGCCCGCGAAGACGCCAACGGCCCCGAGCACGATCAGGGCGTTGCGGACGCCGTGAGAGGGCTTGGCCCACCATCCGGCGGCGGCCGCCAGCAACAGCATGATGGCGTCGCCGATGAAGAACGCCGGGCCGACCGCGCGCCTGAGCCAAGGGAAGCAGTTGCACTCCTCGCCCCTGAGAACGTTGTAGTAGAGCCCGATGTAGACTATGAAAGCCACCAGGAGCAGACCGCTGAGCCACGCTCCCCAACGCCGGAAACGGGGAACCAGCAGCAACACCCCGGCGAAAGTCTCCGCGATGCCAAACGCCAGCGCCGCGGGCAGGCTAAGCGCCTGGGGAACCTGCGCCTGGGTCATTCGCACGGCGGCCGCGAGTGGATCCGTCACTTTCCAGACACCGGCGACGATGAAGGTCAGCGCCAGCAAAACAGCCGAAACCACGGAGAGAGAAGTCTTCCAGCGTGCCGGTTCTAAAGGTCCGGCATCACTAGCCGCCTGTGTCATACTCTCAATTCTATCCATACAGGAAGCAGTCTATGCACCGAGAAACGCCCGGGCGGCGCTGACGGTCCTCTCGATATCTTCGTCGGTGTGCGCCGCCGAGACGAAGGCCGCCTCAAACTGGGATGGCGCCAGGTAGATGCCACGCTCCAGCATGGAGTGGAAGTACTCGGCAAACCGCCTGGTGTCCGAGCGCTTGGCCGATTCGTAGTTCGTCACCGGCCCTTCGCAGAAGAAGAGCGTGAACATGGACCCGACACGGTTGGCGGTGAGCCCTGGAGGAATGTCGGCCACCAGCCGCGCCGCGCGCCGCTCGAGCTGCCCGTAGATCGCCGGGTGCGCCTTGAGGTGACGCAGCATCGCCAGGCCCGCGGCGACCGCCAGGGGATTCCCCGACAGCGTGCCCGCCTGGTAGACGGGGCCGGATGGGGCGATGCGGGACATCACGTCCGCCCGGCCCCCATAAGCGCCGATGGGCAGCCCTCCGCCGATGACCTTGCCGAGAGTGGTCAGGTCGGGACGAATCCCATAGAGTTGCTGGGCCCCGCCGGGGGCGACCCGGAAGCCCGTCATGACCTCGTCGAAAATCAGCAGCGCGCCGTGCCGCTCCGTGATCGTGCGCAAAGCCTCCAAAAATCCCTCCGCCGGCGGCACACATCCCATGTTGCCCACAACCGGTTCTACGATGACCGAAGCGATCCGACCGCCGTGCGCCTGGAAAGCCCGCTGGACGGCCTCGACCGAGTTGAACGGGAGCGCGATGGTCGTGTCGGCGAAGCTCGCCGGCACGCCGGCCGTGTCCGGAAGACCGAGGGTCGCCACGCCCGATCCGGCCTTCACCAGGAGCGAATCCACGTGCCCGTGGTAGCAGCCCTCGAACTTGACCGTGAGGTCGCGGCCCGTGAAGCCCCTCGCAAGGCGGATGGCGCTCATCGTGGCTTCGGTGCCGGAGTTGACCAGCCGCACCAGTTCCATAGACGGCACGAATTCGCGGATGGTCTCGGCCAGCTCGATTTCGCGCTCGGTGGGAGCGCCGAAACTGGTTCCTTCGGCGGCCGCCTCCTCCACCGCCCTCAGGATCTCAGGGTGCGCGTGGCCAAGCAGGAGTGGGCCCCAGGAACCGACGTAATCGATGTACTCGTTACCATCGGCATCCCAGATATGCGAGCCACGGCCGCGGGTGATAAACAGGGGTGAACCTCCCACTCCGCGGAATGCGCGGACGGGCGAGTTCACGCCGCCGGGGATCGACTGCTTCGCCCTGGCAAACAGCTCCTCCGATTTCTTGTGAATCATGCGGATCACCGGTGATCAGGTCTCGCCGGGCACCAGGCGGCTCAGCAGAAAACTCACGGCCGTCTCGAGCATCGTCCCGTGCAGATTGCGGAGGAGGCGGTCCTTGAGGCCGATGTAGCCTTGAGTCCCGGCAAACAGGTCCTGCATCAGGTCGTGGAATCTCGGGCTGCGGCGCATGAACTGGATCATGCGCTGCGGAACGCTGGCCCAGAGGAGGCTACCCCTGAACAGGCGCCGGGCGAGCGCGGCGCCAAACTCCAGGTTCGCCGCAAAGTCCCGCTCAAGGAGAGCACGGTAGGCGTGCGGCTTCTGATCCATGGCGTGGGCGTCGGAGAGCACCACTTGGCTGGCGAGGTCCCCGGAGCGCATGGCGTAGTAAAGTCCCTCTCCCGTGATGGGATCGACCAGACCGCCGGCGTCGCCCACGGCCAGCCAGCCCTCACCGGCCACCCTGTTCTTGCGCCAGGCAGGCGATGCCAGGGAGGGGAGAAGGTGGCTGTAGAACGACCCATTCTTGCCGGAGATCCCCTTCTCTTCCATGTAAGCCTCGAGCCTGGCCCGCAGGCGCCGCGCCGGCTCCCCTTTCCCGCAGATCCCGACCGAGAGATGGCCGCAGCGCGGGAAGACCCAGATGTAGCCTTCAAGCTGCGGGAGGAACTGAATATCGATGTGCTCTTGCTCCTCCGGCACATAGTAGCCCATCGCCAGCATGGTGTCCGCGGAAGTCAGCTCCGTCCCCACACCGGGAAGGGGGTTGCGCGCCCCCGTCGCCACGATGCAGAAGTCGGCCGAAAGCGAGCCGTGCCTGGTTGTGAGCCGCCACCCACCGCCGTTACGGTCCAGGCCGACGACGCGGGCCTGCTCGATCTCGGCCCCGGCCTCTTCCGCGCGCGCGAGCAACATGCGGTTCAGCTCGTAGCGCGAATAGATCACCATGGGCTGGCGCAGATCCATTTTGGCCGCGCCCGCGCCGGGAGCGGCCAACTGAGTCATAGTGACAAGCTTCTTCGGGCGGTCGTTCTCGATTAGAAAAGGGTATTTTTCGTAAGCCTTGTACGTCAGCCCGCCGCCACAGGGCTTCTCCCAGGCGAGCTTCTCGTCGAACAGCACCGTCTTCAAGCCGGCCGACGCCAGCCGCTCCGCGGCGAAAGCGCCCGCCGGACCCCCGCCCAGGATGGCGACACGCTTCATTTCTTGGTCTCGGGGGCTGGGGCGCCGCCGACCGGCGGGTGGCCGGAAGGCATACCCTCCCGCATCTCGCCCGCGGCGCCGTGGGCTGTGGAACCGCCATCCGCCCGGCCCTTCACCGTCCAGCGGTTCCCTTGCCGCTCGAGCGTATAGTTCATGGTCATACCGGGGCCGCTCTGGTCGCCCTTGGCCCGGAAGGAAACGGCCGCATCCGCCTCGTTCTCGCGGAAGGCGACCGAGACCACGTCAATCTGCATGGAGTTCAGGTTCAGATTGCCACGCTGGGAGAGGTGGTCGAGGACGGCCTGGCGCACGGCCTCCTTGCTTTCCAGTCCCCGATTGCAGCCCCCTAGAGCCAGCGCAAGCGAGAGTGAGACAACAGCCAGCACGGCGGTTTTCACAGAACGATTATACCCGGAAAGGCAAGCGAAACCTGCCCGGGAGGCCTTCCCATCAGGACGCGAGCAGGCGGCTCTTGGGCGTCAGCAGAATCGAAACCGCCGCGGAGGCGAACTTGAGGTTGCGTAGAAACGCGTTCTTGGATTCCCCTTCGGGACGCTTCACCCACTTGGTAGACACTTCCACGGCGCGGTAGCCGAGCCGCACAGGCTTCAGCAGGATCTCGGCGCAGAATTCGTGCCGCCCGTATTCCCAGCGCACCTTGCGAAGCACGTCGGACGTGATCAGCTTGTACCCGAATGTGATGTCGCAAATCCGGAGACGGTAAAGGACCCGGAAGATCAGGTTGTACCCGTAGTTTAGAACCAGCTTCACGGGGTCGTAGCCGGTGAAGCCCCCTCCGCTCAGCCAGCGGCTGGCGCACACGATGTCGGCCCCAGTTGCCAGGGCGGCATCCACGAGCTTCCCGGCATCGTCAGGATCGGTTTCGAGGTCGCTGGACATGATCAGACCGTGCGTGCCGGTCATGTGCGGGATGGCCTCACGGTACGCCCAGCCAATGCCCGGCCTGTCGCTCTGGACGAAGATGCGGATGTTCGGATCCTGCCCGGGAAGCTGCCGGCAAAGTTCCAGGCACTCCGGGCTCGATCTCGGAGAGACCACGATCAGGATCTCGTGCAGGTATCCGCCAAGACTCCGGCAGAGGCGCCCGATGGACTCGGTCAGCAAGTCCGTCTCGGAGTACACGGGCATCAACACGCTCACCTTCATGGTCACCTTGTCACGACCCGGCGATCGTCCTGCATGCGTTCAGCCAAAGCCGCATGTGCCGCGCGGTCTCGTGAAAGAAACCGCGCGCGCTGTCCGTCCAGATGGTCCCGGTCATGCGCTCCACCACGTCGTCCAGAGCCTCGCTGAGAGCGCGATATGCCTCCTGGTAGGTCGTGCCGGTAAGCTTGACCTCTCTGAGCCACGGCAGCAGGTCTTCAAGAAGCAGAATGCAGGGCAATTCCCGCGTGGCGTCCCTGAAATGGTCGTGGCTGTTCCGGATATGGTCCGTGATGGGCGTCCCCACGCGGACGTAGCCGCCCAGGTGCCTGGCGCACGCCTGGGCGAAATAACCCGAGAAGATGTCCCCATACCGGTCGATCTCCCGACCACCGATGTTGTAGCCCATCCGGATGAAATAGTACGAAGGAATCGCCTCCCCCCGCAGAGCGGTGTTCTGGCTGTTCACCGGCGACCACGTCGAAGAACCCAGCACCATGGACGGGCCTTTGAAGTACGAGGCTTTCGACCCGCTCACCAGCCAGGTGATGGCATCGATATCGGGGTCGCGCAGCCACAGACCCGCGTTGATGTGAACCGGCACGCGCTCACGACGGGAACGGACGACCTCGGGCATGTGCCTCGCATGGTACGGGAACCCCCGGGGGTAGATGGGTACGGGCCGATCGAGACGCAGCAGATCACAGATGTTCAGGTAGCCCGTAGACGAATCGACCACGGTCTGTTCCGCGTCGTCATGGCAGACCACCACGTGCTCGGAAAGGAAGTCCTCGCCCCTGCAACAGAAGTTGTCGTCGTCGATGGAGACGAGCAGGTCGGGCTGAAGCTCTAAGGCCATGAGGAAGCCGATGTTCCGCCGGTTGTCGGAGTCGTAGGGTATCGCGTCGGGCGGCATGCCGGCGCGTCTCAGGAACGCATCCTGCTCTTCGAGGGTGGGGCAAGAGACTCGCAGGCCCCTGGCGCGCAGCACCGCGCAGGTATCGAACGCCTTCGCCGGGGTCTTCCGATCCGGGATCACAAAGACGGTGGCCGCCTCCAGATGGCCGAACTCTACGAAATTGGCGTGGTACTGCTCGAGGAGGACCGGATTGGCAATCGTGGTCAGCACAACGGCTGCGTTCTTCTGTCCCATACGGGGGTTCCCTTAGGCTATGTCGTTGTGCGTCCCGGTTTTCGCTTGTAGATTCTGTAGCTTCCTGCCTGGAACACCAGGTCGTGTTCTTCCGTCAAGACCCTCCTGATGTGCGCCGCAACCGCGGCCTGATCAGCGCCGAACCCCTCCCACCAGTGTTGGTACCAGAAGTCCACAACTATATAAGGCGTCCTCTTTCCACTGTAGTAGCCCAGCCGCGCATCATCAACAATACGCCTGTACGGAAGCGCGAAGCCGAGGGTAGAATCTCCCATGATGGCGGCGTCCTCCCCGGCATGCTGCTTCAGGTATGCCACCGTGGGCACGTATCCCTTCCCGTAATCGTCTGCGCGGATCTGCCCGACCAGCGTCTTGACGTGCAGAGACACCAGAGTAATGACGATGGCGGCGCCGCAGGCTATACTCCCACGCGTCCGAGGAAATCGCTCCAGCCAGAGCACGAATACCGCCGCGTAGAGGGGAATGATGTGCACGAGGTAAATTGGAGCCTTGAACCCCACCAGGAAGGTCATGCAAATGAGATACAGAGCTGCCAGCAGCGGAATCTCCCTCCCGCCGGGCGCCTGCTTAGCCCGGATACCGGCGATCAGCGTGAACAGTGCGAGCCAGTAAAAGGCCGGGACGAGGATCGTCGCTTTGCCTATATAAGGCATCCAGAAATACTTCCATCCGTAGTGCGCCACGTAGCGGACAAAGAGCTCTTTCAGGACGGCCCCGTGGGGATCGAGCACTCCGGCGAACCTTGCGCCCGAGCCGACGCCCGCGTTCGCTCGAAATTGCGCCCAGAAGTAGTCCGGTCTCTGCAAGATGTACGCGCCCCATCCCAGTGCGCCCGCCACGTAGGGCAGTAACGCATAGAGGTGTCTCGGCCTTAGCCGGCCTCTGTCCAGCCAGATCGTCAGAAAGACTAATCCGGCTCCGCCGAGGAGACCGTTAGGATGCGTGAAGAGCGCGGCAGCGATGAGACAATGGCCAGCGAGGATCGCCCGCTCGAAGTGTTCTT
This sequence comes from Bryobacteraceae bacterium, assembly GCA_041946685.1. Taxonomy (GTDB): domain Bacteria; phylum Acidobacteriota; class Terriglobia; order Bryobacterales; family Bryobacteraceae; genus JBHGAV01. The sequence continues at coordinate 71,420 of JBHGAV010000010.1, forward strand.
CCCGCCAGGCGAGATAGCACGCCAAGGCCCCGAAGTTGAGCCCCGCGCACATCATGTCCATGCGGCCGTCGGCGGCACCATCGATGAATGTGAAGTCAATCGCGGTCATCAACAACGCAAGAGACGCGAGCACCCTGTTCCGCGTCAATTTCTCCACAATCACGAACAATGAAACCAACACGACCAGACCCCATGCGGTCGAGATCGCACGCATGGAGAGCAAACCGAATCCGAACACCTTGAACCAGGCCGCCTGCATCAATACGTGCAGCGGCATGATCGTATAGGTGTACTCGTTGATCCCCTTCAGGTTCGCGTTGAGGTTGGAGCCGGTGGGTTCCAGGGAGGGCGTGCCCATGGAGCCGTTGGTCATCAGGTTGTAGGCAGGCGCGGCGATCCACCCCTCGTCCGCCCAGGGGGCCTTTGTGAAGGCCACTGCCACCGAGAGGGAGAGATAGAATACGGTAGCTGCGATCAAGATCCACGAACCGACAGAGATGCGTCTCATGTCGCGCTGGATGTTCTTCCGGCCGGCTGGTTCGTTCACCCCGTCACACTCCTGTCAGCTCCTGGAACCACTGACTCTCCACAAAAGTACGAGTGCGTGTCGAGAAATGTCAAGCGATCTGCCCGGCTTTCAAGCGTCTGTCGAAGTTGCACGTGATCGCGCTGCGCCGTTGCGGGCACAGGCCGATTCTTGATATAAGCGGGGCGAGCGCGTTGGTTGAGGCGGCTTGCGTTCGTGAAATGATCACCATTGCCTGGGACATGGACGACGTCCTGAACAATCTCATGTGGGCCTGGTTCCAGGGGGAATGGCGTCCCACGCACCCGGACTGCGGGCTCCAATACCGGGATCTCACCGAGAACCCCCCGCACCGCATCCTGGGAATCGAGCCCGGCGAGTTCTTGGAAATGATCGACGCCTACCGGGCATCCGATAAGGCGGCCGATCTCGTACCGAATCGGGAAATCCTGGATTGGCTGGCCGGGTGCGGCTCCCGCTGCCTGCACGTGGTGGTGACCGCGCGCCCCATCGGAAGCCTCCCGCAGATGAGCCACTGGCTGTTTCGCCACTTCGGCTGTTACGTCCGGGCGCTCGGGGTCGTGCCGGTCCGCCTCAAGCCCGGCGAGGCCGCCTATCATCGCGGCAAAGGGGAGTTCCTGAAATGGTTCGGCAGAGTGGACGCGATGGTGGATGACAGCGAGGATAACCTCCGTTCCGCCGAGGCGAGCGGCGTGCGCGGCATCCTCTTCCCGCAGCCGTGGAACCGCAGCCGGGCATCGGTTTCCGATACATTGGGGTTTCTGAGCGATCTGGTGACAGGCTGATGCTTAGATTGCTGGCAGCGGTACCGCGCGTCCTGCTCGAGAATCCGCTGTTCATTCTGGAAGCGCTCCTGGTAACGGTTGCGCTGCTCATTGCGCTGGAGGGAAAGCCGTGGTTCAGAGGCGCTCGCCGGGTCTTTCTTGCGCTCGCGCGTCGCCGCGGCCTTGCCGTGGCGGCAGTCGGGCTCTGCGCTCTCGGCGGGCGGCTGACACTGCTGCCCATCCTGCCGGTCCCGGTCCCCCATGCCCACGACGAGTTCAGCTACCTGCTTGCGGCGGACACCTTCGCCTCGGGCCGGCTGACGAATCCGACCCATCCCATGTGGGTCCACTTCGAAACGATGCACGTCAACCAGAAGCCCACCTATATGTCCATGTACCCGCCCGCGCAGGGCATGACGCTGGCGGCGGGAAAGGTGCTGTTCGGGCATCCCTGGTGGGGAGTCTGGCTTAGCGCGGGATTGATGTGCTCGGCGATGTGCTGGATGCTCCAGGGCTGGCTGCCGCCCGGATGGGCGCTGCTCGGAGGACTGGTGGCCGTAGTCCGCCTGGGCCTGTTCAGCTATTGGATGAACAGCTACTGGGGCGGCGCCGTGGCCGCAATCGGGGGAGCCCTGGTGCTCGGCGCTTTCCCGAGGATCATGCGGCGGCAGCGGGCCTTCGACGCGACGCTGTTTGCAGTGGGCATGGCCATCCTGGCGAACAGCCGTCCCTACGAGGGGCTCCTGGTGGCGCTTCCCGCGGGGATCGTACTGCTGGCGCGACGGCCGACGTCGCGGGTGATCGCGCCGGTCGCCCTGGTCCTCGTACTCGCCGCCTCGGCCATGCTCTACTACAACTTTCGTGTCGCGGAGGATCCTTTCCGCCTGCCCTACCAGGTAAACCGCGAGACCTATGTTCAGGCACGCTACTTCGTCTGGGAATCTGTGAATCCCCGGCCCGTCTACAACCATGCCGCCATGCGGGACTTCTACGTCAACTGGCTGCTCAGGCAGTCACAGTGGGCGAGCACTCCGTCTGGCTTCCTTCAGAACGCCGTCCACTTTGCGGTCTACTTCTGGGCGTTCTTTCTTGGTCCTCTGCTCACCGTTCCTCTCATAATGCTTCACCGCGTGGCGCGCGATCGCCGCATGCGGCTGCTTATCGTCACGGCGGCGCTCTCGGTGGTGGGCCTCGGCGCCAACCTGTTCTTCGTGCAGCACTATGCGGCGCCCGCCACTGCCCTGCTCTATGTCCTTCTGCTTCAAGGATTGCGGCACCTGAGCGCGTGGCGCCCGCCGCTTGCGCCGGCCTTCGCGGCGGTCTGCGCAGTGATGCTGCTGGTCCGGCTCGGGGCGGAGCCGGTCCGGGCGCGCCTGATGCCGTCGGACCTTGCCACCTGGTTCCACAGCCCGAAGGGGTTCGTCAAGCGGGCTGAGATTCAGAGCCGCCTGAGCGAGACTCCGGGCACGCACCTGGTCGTCGTGCGCTACAGGGAAGGACACGACCCGGAGCGGGAGTGGGTATACAACGCCGCCGACATCGACCGGGCGAAGGTGGTCTGGGCGCGGGAGATGAACGAGGCGAGCAACCGCCGTCTGCTCACCTACTTCAAGGGCCGCCGCAGCTGGCTCCTGGAAGCCGACCTCGACCCGCCGAGGTTGTCACCCTATCCGCCGCTGGAGTAGACCGGACCATGCAGCGCTCACACTTGCTCGTCCCGGCCCTCTTGCTCGTCACGCTCGCGCCCTCGGCGTACCTGGCCTGGCGTTTCAGAGCGATGCCGCACCTGCGTGCGACCGGCGACGATCAACTCTACCTTGTGTCCGGCAAATCGCTGGCCGAGAACCGCGGCTACCGGATTCTCAGCCTGCCCGGCGAACCCTTCCAGACCAAGTACCCGGTGCTCTACCCGCTGTGGCTCTCGCTGCTATGGAGGCTCGCCCCCGGCTTTCCCGGAAACCTGCCGCTGTTCATGCTGGCCTCGTATGTGTTCCTTCCGATCTACGTGATCGCCCTGCGGCGTACTTTTTTGTCGCTGCGCTTCGAGCCGGCGGAATCCTGGCTGCTCTGCGCTCTGGCGGTCATGAATCCAGCGGTTCTGGCAGCCGCCACTTCGGTCGGCCCCGACCTCGCCTGCTCCTTCCTGATTCTTGTCGTTCTGCTGCTGTTAGACGACTCAGGCCGGCGCGGACCGGAGCGCGTGGTGCTCGCGGGCGTTTTGAGCGGCGCCGCCTGCCTGCTGCGTTCGGCGGTTTTCCCGGCGCTTCTGACCGCGCCGCTCTATCTGCTCTGGCGGCGCGGGCGCGCGCGCGCCCTCTTGTTCGTCTCGGCCATGGCGCCCTTCGTCGTGGGTTGGGGCCTTTGGGCGCGCGCGCACCAGCCGACCGCGGGCGACGCCACGACCCTCTTCTACACGAACTACCTGGGGGATTTCCTGCTCCACTTCTCCTGGAGCAGGGCGCCCGGTCTCGCCTTGAATAATCTTCGCTCGGTGCTCGAGTATGCGGGGATGTCGGCGGCATTTGTCGCCGCGATAGCCGCGCCGGCGCTCTTGGGCGGGCTCTCGATCGTGGGCGCCGCGTGGCTCGCCAGGCGGCGTGGCGTCACCCCGTACCACGTCTTCGCCGCCGCCTATCTCGCGATGCTGGTGATCTGGCCCTACAAGCCGCTGCTGCGTTATCTGTTGCCCGTCCTGCCGCTGATTTCAGCCGGCCTGGGATCTCTCGTGTTGCGGCTGGTCCGTTCTACAGCTCCTCGACATGCGCGCCCGATGGGATTGGCGGCGCTGTCGGCGTTGTGCTGCGCCTCGGCGGCGCTCGGCTTCTCCACGTATCACGCAGATCTGCAGAGGTTCGAGTCCGGCCTCGCTGCCGAACGCGCGGCTTACGCGTGGATTCGCGATCACCTGCCCAGCTCCGCGCGGTTTGTGGCGGCACACGACGGCGTGTTGTATCTGTATACAGGAAGGCAGGCGACAATGTATGAACCGTTGAAGGAGTTCTATCTGGAGCCCCGCCAGATCGGGACCTGGCGCCAGAACCTGCCTCAGTTCGCGCGCAGCCGGGGCGCAGGGTACGCGTTCTGCGACGCGCGTCTGTGCGCGGGTGCGCTGTCCGAACAAGAGACTCCTCTGGCGCGCGCGGTCCTGAGAGAGCACTACCGCGAGATCTTCCGCATCGGCGAGGTGACCGTGTACGAGCTGGCGGAGTAGGAACGCCATGCCCGAACTTCCCGGCGCCTTGCTCGCCGGCCTGATCCGCTAAAGCCCGTCTTTCTCGAGGTCTTTTTGATACTGGCTGCCGGCCGTCGGCGCGAAATGCGGAGTCTCCCTCCTCTCCCCGTACTCGACGGGCCGGTAAGGCCGGGCCACCTCCTGCAACCAGGCTACAGACGCTGCGTTCCCTCGCCGACTTTGACCTCAAGTTTCAAAGTCCGGCCGTTGCGGTAGATCGTCAGTTCGAGTGTCTCGCCCAGGCGTTTCCTGGCCACGGCCCTATCCAGAGCCGTGGCGGTTTCCACCGCCCGGCCGTCAATCGCCATGATGAGATCGCCGCCGACAGGGATCTCGTAGTTGCCGATAAGTACGCGCTGGCGCGCGCCGCGCAGCCCGGCCTGAGCGCCGAGCGAGCCGGGTTGGACCGTGAACACCAGCAGCCCGCCTTCAGGGGGCAGGTCGAGCAGTTCGGCAAGATTCCCCGAGATGTACATCCCCCGAACACCGGTCTGCGGCCGCTTCGCCGCCGTGCGGAAATCTTCGAGCAGCACCTTTGCGCGGTTGATGGGGAGGGCAAAGCCGATGCCCACATTGGCGGCTCCCACAATCATGGTGTTGATCCCGATCACACTTCCTTGCGAATCAAGCAGCGGGCCGCCGCTGTTGCCGGGGTTGATCGCAGCGTCGGTCTGGATCATGTCTTCCATGCCCTGGCTGCCCTCGCTCCGCACCGAGCGATGCAGCGAGCTGATAATGCCGGTCGTGAGCGTTCCCTCCAACCCGAATGGATTGCCAATGGCCAGGACCTTCTGGCCGACTTGAAGACCGTCGGAGTCTCCCAGACGCAGGAAGGGAAGCTGTTTCTTGGGTTCAATCTTCAACAGGGCCAGGTCGTTGTCGGGCTCGCGATAGAGAATGCTGGCATCGTACTGGCTTCGATCGGCAAGGATGACTTTGATCCGAGCGCCGCGCCCGGCAACAACGTGGTCGTTTGTGAGAATCCGACCGTCCGAGTCAATCAGGAAACCGGAGCCGGCGCCCTGAACGGGCACCAGCTCGAAGAACCAGCCTTCGCGATAGACGACCGTGCTGATATTCACCGTCGCCTGGTTGGCCGACTTGTAGATTTCGACATTGTTCAGCTCATCCGTGCTCAGGCCGGCGGAGCGTGCATGATCAGGTTCGCTCCACAGGCGCCCCGTGTCGCTCACCGACTGGAATAACCGCAGCGGCCTCCAGTCGGCCACACTTGTCAGGTAGACAAACGCCGCTACCATCAACAGGGCGAGCACAACGATTCGCATCTTCATACGGCGCTCCGTAGCAAATTATAGACCTCCCGCACCTGCCGCATCGTGTCGGCTTCAGAACCGGAGGTATCGATCACATAGTCGGCGACCTTGCGCTTCTCTTCGAGCGGCATCTGGCGGCGGATCCGGGCCAGCGCCTCCGCGCGGGTGAGGCCGCCGCGTTCGACAGCTCGCTCCAATTGCTGCTCCTCGCGGCATATGGTTAGCACAACCTTGTCCAGACGCTTGTAGGTGCCCGCCTCGATCATGACCGCGGCCTCGACCACCGCGATCGCCCCGGGCTCCCTCGCCGCGATCTCTGCCAGCAGCCGGTCCTGCTCCCGGATCACCAGGGGATGAACCAGCCGGTTCAACGCGTCCAGCCGCGCCGGGTCGCTGAAGACAATGGCCGCCAGCCGCTTGCGGTCAATCGATCCGTCCGCGGCCAGGATCTCCTTGCCGAACTCCTGCGTGATCGGCTCAAACGCCTCCCCGCCCGGCTGCATCAAGGCCCGCCCGATCTCGTCCGCGCTGATCAGCCGGCAGCCCAGCGCCGCCAAAGCTTTGCCTACGAAGCTCTTCCCGGTGGCGAGGCCCCCCGTGAGCCCCACTTTCAGCATCCGCGGATTCTCCGCTCGGCGGCGTCGATGGCGTTGGACATCAACATGGCGATGGTGAGAGGGCCCACGCCGCCGGGAACCGGAGTATACGCGCCGGCGCACTCCTCCATGTCGACGGGGTGAACGTCGCCGACCAGGACGCTGCCGTTCTTGTCGAACACGGCCAGCTTCTCCGGCTTCCGCGCGAAGATCGCCTCGGCCCGAGCGCGGTCGTCGATGCGGTTCATGCCCACGTCCACGACGGTGGCGCCGGGCTTGATGTATTCGGCCGTGATCATGGCCGCCCGTCCCATGGCCGCCACCAGGATGTCCGCCCGGCGGCACACTCCGGCCAGATCGGCGGTCTTGGAGTGGCACATGGTCACGGTGGCGTGCTGGTGGAGCAGCAGGAACGCCATGGGCTTGCCGACCAAGTCGCTGCGTCCCACCACCACCGCGTTCTTCCCTGCGATCGGGATCTGGTAACGCTTCAGCAATTCCATGATGCCCGCGGGGGTGCAGGACCGCAGGCCCGGCCGGTTGGTCACCAGGTTTCCGACATTCATCGGGTGGAGACCGTCCACGTCCTTCTCTGGAGAAATCGCCAGCAGGACGCGCTTGGCGTCCACCTGCGGCGGCAGAGGCATTTGCACCAGGATGCCGTCGACCTCGTCCCGGCGGTTCAGTCCCTCCACGATGCCGATCAGTTCCTCCGTCGAGGATGTGGCCGGCGGCGTGAGCCGCTCGCTCCGAATCCCCAGTCCCTCACAGGCTTTGATCTTGTTTCGCACGTAAATGTGCGAGGCCGGGTCGTCGCCCACCAGGATGACAGTCAAGCCCGGGGGGCGGCCCAATGCCGCCAGTTCGGCCACACGCTCTTTGGACTCTTTGAGAATCTGATCCCGAATGCGGATGCCGTCCAGAATTGTGGTGCTCATGAGTTTACGATTGTCTCCGGCGCATGTGGTACACGATCGCGCCCACGGTGACCGTCAGCGCCGCGGCAACCGAAACCTTCGGCTGAAGCATGATGCCGTACACCGTCATCCACAAGCCTACCAGCAGGAAGAGCACGGGCAAAAGCGGCCAGGCGAAGCTGACCACGCGCAGCTTCTGCCATTCTTCTCGGCGCCGGAAGATGAACAACGAGCTGACCGACAGCACGGCGAAGAAGTTGAGCATGAAGCCGATGTAGATGACCAGTTGCGGGAACGGGGTCAGCGTCATCAGCACCGCGCAAGCGCCCTGCAGCAGGATGGCGGGCACGGGTGTGTGCCATCTTGGATCCACCTTGGCGGCCACGGGGAGGAACGCGCCGTTCTTAGCCATGGCATAGTAGACCCTCGGCCCGATGGTCACCATGGCGTTCACGGTGGAAACCAGGGAGAGCGCCATGAGGGCGCTAAACACCCCCGCGATCCCGGCGCCGAACAGCTTGGATGCCGCCAGCGCTCCCACCGCGAGCACTCCCTTCATTTCGCCAAGCGGCGCGGCATAGATGAAGACCAGGTTCAATCCGAAATACAGGGCCGCGACCAGACCGGCCCCCAGGGCGAGGGCGACGGGCAAGGTCTTTTCGGGCCGCTTCAACTCCTCCGCCACATATGTCGCCGCGTTCCAACCGCTGTAGGCGACATAGATCCAGAACAGGCTGATCACGAACTGGGCCGCCAAAGGCGTGGTCGAAGTGCGGTCGGTGGACATCGAGAAGTGCCCCCAGTCCCCGGTCCCAATGGCGAAGCCGAGAACAATGAAGGCGAACAGCACCAGAATCTTTGCGCCCGTGAGCACGTTTTGAATTCGTGCAATCCGTCTCACACCGAAGAAGTTGAGGATGGTGAACAGCGCAATCAGGCAGGAAGCGGCTACTTGCGCCCCTCCCAACTTCAAGGAGAAGGAATCCGAGCCGATTGTGAGCTGCGCGTTCTCCTGCTTCAAGCCGGGGAAGAAATAGCCCAGGTAGTCGGAGAACGCCAGCGCCGCGGCGGCAATCGGAGCCGAGAAGCCCGCGAAAAAGGAGACCCAGCCGGTCATGAAGCCCCACGTGGGCCCGTAGGCACGGGTCAGATAGACGTATTCGCCACCTGAACTTGGGAAGTTGACGCCGAGTTCCGAGTAGCAGAAGGCCCCGACCAGGGCGAACAGCGCCCCCACGACCCAAATCACCAGCACCAGCCCCGGCGTGCCCAGGTCACCAGCCAGAAAGCCGCTCGTGGCGAAGATGCCAGTGCCGACCATGTTGGAGACTACCAGGGCGGTGGCGCTGACGACGCCGAGCTGCCGCAGCAGCGCGGAAGGGCTTTCGGAGGAAGTCCGGGGCATAGCCGTGCTCTTTTCGGTCACTTGGACATTGTACGCCAGCCCAGGTAGCATTCAGGTATGGCTTTCCCGTATTTGGCGGTGGCCGTCTGGGGGCTGGTGCTGTGGGCCGCGGATCCGTACACAAGCCAGCGTGAGAGGATGGTCAGCGAGCAAATCGAGGCGCGCGGAGTCCGCAATCCTGCCGTTCTCAAGGTTATGCGAGCCACCCCGAGGCATCTGTTTGTGCCTGAAGCCCTGCGGAGCCAAGCGTATGTGGACAGCCCTTTGCCCATCGGCCTGGGACAGACCATCTCACAGCCTTACATTGTGGCCGTCATGACGGAACTGCTCCGGCCCGACAAGAGCAGCAAGGCCCTCGAGATCGGAACAGGATCGGGCTACCAGGCGGCCGTACTGGCCCCCCTGGTCAGGCAGCTCTACACCATCGAGATTGTGCCCGAACTCGCCAAGCGTAGTGCGGAGCTGCTGAAGCAGCTCGGATATACCAATATCACCGTCCGGCAAGGTGACGGATACCTGGGGTGGCCCGAGGAAGCTCCCTTTGACCGCATCATCCTGACCGCAGCGCCCGGCGAGATTCCCAAGGCCCTCGTGGCCCAACTCAAGCCCGGAGGAGTTCTGGTCGCACCCGTTGGGGGCACTGTGCTCGGGCAGGATCTGATCGTCTTGGAAAAGGCCGCAGACGGAAAGATCCGCGAGCGCTCCGTCTTCCCGGTCCGCTTCGTGCCCATGGTGCGTGGAAAAGGTTGAACCAGAGGGCCTTGATGCCGCTCATGGGCGGCACGCCCAGTTCTTGGAGTCCTGGCGTATGTTCTGCGCATCATAACGGATGGAGCGGGCAGCTCCGGCTGGCTGGTGGTGTTCGTCGCCGTGGCTCACGTGGGGGTCGGAGCGCTTACCATGGGGGCCAGCTTCATCCTTGTGTTACAGGTTTGGCGGCAACTGTATTGCCCGGCGACGAAGCCGGCAAGTTAGGTTCATGCGACCTTATATCGAGCTGACCAAGCCTCGGATTACCTGGCTCATCCTAATGAGCACGGGGATAGGGTTCTGGGCGGGCATGGGGCCGGTGTGGAGTTTGGCCGCTCTGTTCCATACCGTGATTGGCACGGGCCTGCTCGCTTCAGGCACCGCCGTCTTGAACCAGTGGTACGAGCGCGACACTGACGCTCGAATGAAGCGCACCCAGGGTCGCCCACTGCCGGCCGGCCGCGTCACACCCGGCCGCGCCCTGGGGTTTGGAATCGCGCTGGCGCTGGCCGGATTCCTGGAGCTTTGGCTGGCCGTCAACCTGCTGGCCGCCCTGCTCGGGGCCCTGACCCTGGGAACCTACCTGTTGGCCTACACACCGCTGAAACGCCTTTCGCCCGTTTGCACCGCGGTGGGCGCATTTCCAGGCGCCATGCCTCCGCTCATCGGCTATGCGGCGGCGGCGGGAAAATTGGACACGCACGCCTGGGTGTTGTATGCAATCCTGTTTCTCTGGCAGTTTCCTCACTTCCTTTCGATTGCCTGGATTTACCGGGAGGACTACGCGCGCGGCGGCCTCGTCATGCTGCCGGGTGAGGAGGCAACCGCAGGGCAGATTTTTCTGTCATCCTTGTTGTTGATTCCGGTCAGCCTCCTGGCTGGCGGGGGGCTGATCTATTCGGCCGGCGCGTTGGCGTTGGGCCTGATCTACTTCGCGGCTGCTGTGCGTGCCGCGCGAGGGTTGAATGGGGTGCGTGCCCGGCAGTTGCTCGTGGCGTCGGTGACTTACTTGCCGCTCTTGTACACGTTCATGTTGCTGGACAGACGATGAAGCCGGTATTCGCAAAATCAGCGGACAGGTTGCTGCGGATCTCCTTGGTGGTTCTGGTGACAGGCCTCGCCTCGGCCGTCGGCCTGGGCTCATGGCTCTTTCATCCCAGGCAAAGGGAAGTGGGCTACTCTCCCGTGCAGCCGGTGCCGTACAGTCACAAGCTGCATGCAGGCGACCTGGGCCTGGACTGCCGCTACTGTCATATCACCGTCGAGACGGCCGCCATGGCCGCAATTCCGCCTACCCAGACCTGCATGAACTGCCACGAACGAGTGAAGAGCCAGAGCACAGCCCTGGCCCCCATCCGGGAAAGCTATGCCACCGGAAAGCCGGTCCCCTGGGTGCGGGTACATCGGCTGCCCGACTTCGTCTACTTCAACCACAGCGCGCACGTGAGCGCGGGCGTAAGCTGCGTGAGTTGCCACGGGCGCGTCGACCAGATGATCGAAGTGAAAGCAGTCGAACCCCTCAACATGGCCTGGTGCCTTGATTGCCACAGAAACCCGGCGGCCAGGATCCGGCCGCGGGAACTGGTGACGAACCTTGGCTGGAAGCCGGACCGGGACCCCGTGGAGTTGGGACGCGAACTGGTGGCGGCCAATCACATAGCTCCACCGACGAATTGTTCGGGGTGCCACCGATGAGCATGACCGGGAAGAAGTACTGGCGAAGCCTGGAGCAATTCGCCGAGACACCCCGCTTCAAGGAATGGCTCCACCGGGAGTTCCCTTCAGGCGCTTCAGAACTGGCGGGCACAACATCGCGCAGGAAGCTGCTCCAGTTGATGGGCGCTTCGCTTGGCCTGGCGGGGCTGACCGCCTGCCGCCGTCCTCAGGAGAACATCCTTCCTGCCAGCTATGGCTCGGAAGAGCTCGTACCCGGAGTGCCGCTCTGGTACGCGACCAGCATGACCCTGGGCGGCTACGCCACCGGCCTGCTGGTTGAATCCCACGACGGCCGGCCGACCAAGGTCGAAGGGAACCCGAACCACCCGGCCAGCCTGGGTGCGACTTCGGGATACGCCCAGGCCGCCGTGCTCGGCCTGTATGATCCCGACCGGTCCCGGACCGTGCTCGCCGCGGGAAAGCCCTCGAGCTGGGACAACTTCGAGTCCTTCGTTAAGTCCCACTTCGACCCGGCCCGCATCGGCGACGGCGCGCGGCTCCGCTTCCTGAGCGAGAGTCTGGCGTCTCCTTCGCTCGAAGCCCTCCGGAAGCACGCGCTCCAGCGCTTCCCGAAATCCAGGTGGATTGAATACGAGCCGCTTAACCAGGATCAGGCGCTGGCCGGCGCTCAGATCGCGTTCGGGATTGCCTGCCAGGCGCATTATCACTTTGATCGCGCGGACGTAGTTGTCTCTCTGGATGGCGACTTCCTCGGGCAGGACGCCTTGAGCCTGGCGTGGATTCGCGACTTCGCGCGGCGGCGGCAGGCCGGCTCGGCCCAGTCCTCCATGAACCGGCTCTACGTCGTGGAGAGCCGTTACTCCACGACCGGCGCCATGGCGGATCATCGCTCGCGGCGCCGGCCCAGTGAGGTGATCCGGTTCGCGGTGGATCTGGCGCGCCGGTTCGGGCTGCCCGGCGGCGCCCCTGCGCAGGACAAGTTCCTCAACGCCCTGGCCGGCGACCTTGAGGCCCATCGAGGCCGGTCGCTGGTTGTGGCCGGGCCGCGGCAGCCCGCAGAGGTGCATGCGCTGGCCCATTTCATCAACCAGGCGCTTGGAAATGCCGGCGCGACCGTGACTTATCTCTCGATTCCGCGCGGCGAGTTCCAACCGCAGATCCAGGCGCTTCAGTCGCTCGCCTCCGAGATGGATGCCGGACAGGTGGAGACGCTGGTCATCCTAGGGGGAAATCCGGTTTTCAATGCGCCGGCGGACGTGGATTTTGCGGACCTCATGAAGAAGGTCCCCCACGCGATTCGACTGGGCATGGAAGAGGACGAGACTTCGGCCGTTTCATCCTGGCACCTGCCGGAGGCGCACTTCCTGGAGTCCTGGGGGGACGGACGCGCCCTGGACGGCACAGCCTCCATCCAGCAGCCCCTGATCGAGCCGCTTTTCGGCGGCCGGACAGCCGCGGAGGTGGCCGCGCTGGTTACGGGATACAAGGACCGCCGCGCCTACGACATTGTCAGGAACTACTGGCTCTCACAGTGGCCCGCGGCCACAAGAGAAAAGACGTGGCGCAAGGCCCTGCACGATGGAGTGATCGCCGGCTCGGCCAGCCCCGTCGTGGACGTCTCGGCGGACGGCCGGCGCATCGAGGCCGCCGTGGGCAAGCTGCCCGCATCGTCCTCCGGTATGGAGTTGTCTCTTGTTCCCGGCTGGGCGGGCTGGGATGGCCGCTTCGCCAACAACGGCTGGTTGCAGGAGGCGCCCGACCCGATGACCCGGCTCACCTGGGACAACGCCGCGCTGGTGAGCCCCGCCACCGCGCGCAAGCTGGCTCTGGCAACCGGCGACCTGGTGAGTGTGGGCAGCGCAGGCCGCAAGGCGCTGCTGCCGGTGATTGTTCAGCCGGGCCACGCCGATGAGTGCGTCTCGGTGGCCGTCGGTTACGGCCGCAGGCGCTGCGGCCGCGTGGGGCGCAACGTGGGGTACGATGCATACCCACTGCGCACCACTTCGGCTCCCTGGTCGGCGTCCGGCGTGGAATTGCGAGCGGCTGGCGGAAGACGAAGGCTCGCAATCACGCAGAATCACCACAGTCTGGAGGGCCGCCCTTTGATCCTGGAGGCGACCCTGGAGGAATACCGCCGGAACCCCAAATTCGTCGCCAAGTCCGCGCCCCATGAAGAGCATTTCTCGCTGTACAGGGAGCGCACCTACGACCAGGGCTACCAGTGGGGGATGTCCATCGACCTGAACGCTTGCGTGGGGTGCAACGCCTGTGTCCTGGCTTGCCAGGCGGAGAACAACATCCCCATCGTGGGCAGGAACCAGGTGACCAGGGGACGCGAGATGCACTGGATCCGGGTCGACCGCTACTACGAGGGCCCGCCGGAGGACCCGCGCTCGGTGTCGCAGCCGGTCACCTGCCAGCAATGCGAGAACGCGCCGTGTGAGAACGTCTGTCCCGTGGCGGCGACCACGCACAGTCCGGAGGGCCTGAACGACATGGCCTACAACCGATGCGTAGGGACGCGCTATTGCTCCAACAACTGCCCCTATAAGGTGCGGCGCTTCAACTTCCTGGATTTCCACAAGGACATCAGCGAACTGGAGAAGATGGCATTCAATCCGGACGTCTCCGTGCGCATGCGGGGCGTGATGGAGAAGTGCACCTACTGCGTGCAGCGCATCGAGGAGAAGAAGATTCAGGCGGCGCGCGAGGGGCGCCGGCCGATCAAGGACGGCGAGATCCGGACGGCCTGCCAGCAGGTCTGCCCGGCCGAGGCCATTGTCTTTGGCAACATCAACGATCCCGCCAGCCGGGTGGCGCGCCTCCGCAAGGACGACCGGAGCTACGGCCTGCTGGCGGAGTTGAACACCAAGCCGCGCACCACCTACCTGGCGAAGCTGCGCAACCCGAATCCGGAGTTGGGGTAGAAGATGGCGGAGAACGTAATCGAGCGCGCGAACGGGCTGGACACCCCTTTGATCCTAGGGCGGCCGACGCTCGCCGACGTGACCGGGACCGTCAGCGGGATCGTCGAGCGAAAGCCGCCGCGCGCCTGGTACGCCGCCTTCGGAATCAGCGCCACTCTTACGCTCGTTTTGGGCGCCATGCTGGCGTATCTGGTGACCACCGGCGTCGGCGTCTGGGGAAACAACCAGCCCATCGGCTGGGCCTGGGACATCACCAATTTCGTTTTCTGGATCGGAATCGGCCACGCCGGAACGCTCATCTCCGCCATCCTGTTCCTGTTGCGCCAGCGGTGGAGAACCTCGATTAATCGCGCGGCCGAGGCGATGACGCTGTTCGCCGTGATGTGCGCAGGCATCTACCCCCTGTTCCACGTCGGCCGCCCCTGGCGCGCCTACTGGCTCCTGCCGCTGCCCAACGCCGATCTGGGCATGTGGCCCAACTTCCGGAGCCCGCTGCTGTGGGATGTCTTCGCGGTCAGCACCTACGCCACCGTGTCGGCCCTGTTCTGGTACGTCGGCCTGATCCCGGACCTGGCTACGCTGCGCGACCGCGCCACCACGCGGATCCGGCAGTTCGTCTACGGGGTGCTGGCGCTCGGCTGGCGGGGTTCGGCCCGCCACTGGCGGCACTACGAGATGTCCTATCTGCTGCTGGCTGGGCTCTCCACCCCCCTGGTGGTCTCGGTTCACTCGATCGTCAGCTTCGACTTCGCCGTCTCGGTGATCCCCGGCTGGCACACCACGATCTTCCCACCGTACTTCGTCGCCGGCGCCATCTTCTCGGGCTTCGCCATGGTCGTGACGCTCATGATCCTGGCGCGAAGCGTCTACCGTCTGGAGAACCTGATCACCATGCGCCACCTGGACAACATGTGCAAGGTGATGCTGGCCACCAGCATGATTGTCGGCTACTCCTACGCCGTGGAGTTTTTCACCGCCTTCTTCAGCGGCAATCCTTACGAGCGGTTCGTGTTCGTCAACCGGGCGATCGGTCCTTACGCCTGGGCGGTGTGGACCATGTTCACCTGCAACGTCATCGTTCCGCAGTTGCTCTGGTTCAAGCGACTCCGCAACACCTTGCCGGTCATCTTCGTCGTGTCCATTCTGATCAATGTGGGCATGTGGTTTGAGCGGTTCGTGATCATCGTGACCTCGCTGCACCGCGACTATCTGCCCTCCAGTTGGGGTTACTTCCGCCCGACTCCGGTGGACATCCTGACCTTCGCCGGGAGCATCGGCCTGTTCCTCACCCTCTTCCTGCTCTTCGTGAGGTTCCTGCCCATGGTGGCGATGGCGGAAGTGAAGGGCGTAATCGCAACCGCGCCATCCCACGGGGAGGTGAAGTCATGACGCCCCGCGTGCACGGCGTCGCCGCCCAGTTCCCGTCGCCGGAAGCGCTGCTGGCGGCGGTGAGAGGCGCACGCGCGGAAGGCTACACCAGGATGGACGCCTTCACCCCCCACCCGGTGCACGGGCTGGACCGGGCCCTTGGTTTGGGCCGCTCCCGGCTGGGGTACTTGTCATTGGCAGGAGGCGTGGTGGGCGCGATTTCCGCTCTGCTGCTCCAGTGGTGGACAGGCGCGGTGGACTACCCCCTGGTGATCGGTGGAAAGCCGCTGTTCGCCTTTGAGTTCTCGATCCCGGTCACCTTCGAGCTTACGGTTCTGCTGGCTTCCTTCGGCGCCGTCATCGGCATGCTGGCGGCGAATGGCCTGCCGCGGCTGTCGCACCCGGTCTTCCGCGCGGAGACGTTCCGCCGGGTGACCGACGACGGCTACATGCTGCTGATCGAAGGCGACGATCCCAAGTTCGAGACGGAGGCCTGCTCGCGGCTGCTCGCCTCTCTGGGAGCCATACGCACGGAAGTGGTGGAGGAGGACGCCGAATGACGCGGCTCTGGCCATCCTTCGTTGTGCTGTTTTCTCTCGCCGGATGCGGCGTCACCACGCGTCAGACGCCCATCGAGATCTTCCCCGACATGGACCGGCAGCCCAAGTACAAGCCGCAGGCCGCGAGCGCTTTCTTTAGCGACGGCCGCGCCAGCCGCCCCTTGGTGCCCGGCACCGTTGCGGCTGTCAGTTC
>JBHGAV010000100.1:0-7908 GCA_041946685.1 Bryobacteraceae bacterium
CAACTTCGTCTCAATTCCCGCTCGCTTCCTCGACGGTGGCGCTTGGCTTCCCGGCCTAGGGACGCTGCCGCAGGCGCGTCGTCGGCAGCGGTCTCTAAGCGAGTTTCACCGCAAAGACACACCGTTTACCGCCCTGCAGCTTCGATTCCCGGAGGGACACTTGAACCGGTTTTCCAAAGACCGTCTCGAAGGCTTCCTTCTGATACCCCACTGAACAGTTGCACCAAATTGCGGGCGTTCGCCGGCTGTCAACCAGAGGACAGCCACAGGGACCATCATCTGGAATGGTGAGCGTGACGACGCCCTTGGCCCTATCCCAGGAGGAGCCGGTATTCCAGAGTTGCCCGATAGCCGCGAGGTACCCCTCTGGATCGCCCTTGAACTTCGCGGGCACTTGCGCCAGTTTGCAGCACTCCCGGCCGGTCTTCTCCAGAATGGCCGAAGCGATGTCCTCCGGCGTGTCGGTGTTCATGAAGCCGACCAGCTTGGCCAGTTGGTAGCGGGCGAACACGAGCCTTTGGTCGGGAACCTGGGCCTGGGCGCCCAACAACGGCTTCGGCCGGGCGGACAGGCCCAGGGCACATCCGCACGCCCCGAGGCCACATGCATGCATCAGGAATTCTTTCCGATCCATTAAACACCGCTGTGAAGAAAGTGGTCCGTAACAGAAGGCAGTAAAGCCTCTGCGCCCTGATTATCTGATATTCAGGTCGTTTAGCGCTGGACGAAAACCGTGACGCCGTTGCTCACCAGGCCGTGCGCCTTCAGACAAACCGGCACCTGGCCGGCGACGTCAGCCTCGTCGGGCACGCGCGCGTTGATCTGCCACAGGCCCGGATAGCCAGGCGCAGGCCCGCTGTACAGAACGGCTGCGGGCCTTTCAGCGATCCACACTTCCACCTCCGCCTCGCCCGACCCATTCAGCGGGCCGTAACCCGTGCCGTAGATTTGCACGACGGAGCCGCGCGCGGCGGCAGCGTCACGCGAATTGAGCGAATTATCCTGATTCAACACCGCGCCCGGCTGGGAACCGAGCGCCGCGTTCGTCACGAAGATGCCCGGCCCCGCCGTAGTGACCTGGAACTGGCCGGTAGCTGCAACCTGACCACCCTGCCAAACTTCGAGTGTGGCCGGGCCCGGCGGAGTCCCGGCCGGCACAAGGAAGTTGACTTGGGCCGGCGCCGCGGCCACAATCGTTGCCGCGCGCCCGTCAACCGTCACCTGTATCGTCCCGGACGGAATGGCGCCGAAGGCAGATGCGAAGGAGCCCGGCGCGATGCCCGTTTCGCGGCGGAAACTGGCGCTGTTCACCACCAGCGCTGTTCCCGAAGGGGCCGTCAGCACCGCGGGAGCGTGTGCCATGACGGCCGCCAGTACGGGGTCGTGCCGGGCGAAGTAGTCGGTGGAACGCAGTTCCACGGGCAGGTCGGGGTAGATGGCGTCCCTGTCCGGAATCCCCGGCCACAGCGGCCAGTATCGGGTCGAGTACTGGCCCGGGATCTTCGATCCCGGCAGTGTGAAGTTCTTGGTTTCCCCGAAATGGGCGGGCTTGCCGCCCGTGGGCTCGCCGGCGATCGTAGCCTGAATACTTGCCGCGTCGGGCGCCAGTGTCCCCAACTCGGGTGGTGGCGAGGTCAGCGCCAGGAACTCGATTGCGAACAAACCGGAGGAATACGTCCCGCCGTCGGAAAGTCCGTAGATCCGGAAATTCGGGTCAGCCTTCAGCGCGGTGATGCGCTGCGTCAGTCCAAGATACAACGGCAGCATCAAGGCAGTGCTGCCGCCGAGATTGCCGCGGAAATCGAGCACCACCGTTTCGACGGGGTTTCGATCCAGCAACGCCAGCGTGGCGGCAGCGAACTGATCGGGCGGCCTCGACGGCATCGGATGTAGAGACTTCCAGCGAATGTACAGGGTCTTGGCATGGGGCCAATACTCGGACCAGTAGTTTTCATCGGAGCGCGTAATCCAGGCGGGCAGATATCCCTCCTGCATGTCCACGGCCTGGACCAGGCTGGCCGGTCCAGGGAACAGATCCACCGCGGTCTCCTCGCCCGTCTCCAGACGCAGGCCGAATCGGATGGGCCCGGTCAGCGGCGTCAGTCCCAAACCGCGCAATATGCCGGCGTTCCGCAAGAACGACGGCGCCCGATACCGGAAGAAGTAGTCGTTTTCATGCGGGACCACCGATTCCAGACGCTCGCTGACCTCGGCAATGGGGACGCCATTGATGTGAATCAGACGAGCACGGTGCAACGCGGACTGATCGGGCGCGGTGGCTGTGACGAAGATCCCATCGGCGAACCAGCGGAATTCAATGGGCAGCAGGACGAAGCCGGCCGGCTGCGCCTGCGCCGACTCCAGATAGATGCTGGTATGTCCGTCCCGCGCCGATGCAACCAGCGCGCTGAGCCTGGTGTAGAACTGTTCCGGTGACAGGCGAGGGGCTTCGCTTTCCAGTCGGCGCACACCCGCGTCGAACTCCGCGCGAGTGACGTTGAGGAACAAGTTCGGATGCAATTGCGGCAGTTCATTGGCCACGAACGCAAGGTCCTGGGAGAACTGCGTTGGGCTGGGCGCCTGTGCGAAGGCGGCCAACGCCAGACAGATAGACAGAGCGATAGCTTTCATATCAGACTCCTAGGAAACCGGCTTTGTTTTCGACCCCCGCGCCCTTAAGGGCGCGGTGCGGTGAAGTTGTTAGAAGTGAAACCCGACTCCTGCCGTGAAAAACGCGTGGCTGCGGCCACGCTCGCCCCCCAGGCCGGATTTCGTGATGAAGTCGCGGCCCTCGGCCCGCAGGCTGAGGAGACGGGTAAGACGAAAGTCGAGGCCTCCGCCGAAGCCGAGCGCCGCGGAAGTGGTGCGATCGAAGCGGCTGCTCACGATGCCAACGCCGACGACCGAGTCGCTGCGCGCGAGGGAAGCGATGCCGCCGCCAGCGGCCCCGTACAACGCCACCCTGGGGTGTATGGTGCGGTGGAAGCGCACCCCTGGAGTAAAGAAGACGGTCGTAGTCTTGGACCCTTGGATCGATGTCGTGACGGCGCCGCGGCTATCAGCGGCAATCAGCAGCGGAAGTTCCAGATAGAGCCTGCCGGCGGCAGCCTCATGTAACTGCGCAGCATAGTTTAGCTGGACGCTGGCGCCCATCGAACTCTCGACGCGGCCGGGGCTGACGACGGCGGAGGTCCGCAGCGAGACGCCCAGCAGAATTCCGAAATCGCTGTTCTGCGCTTGGGCGAAGTCGCCGGCCAGCAGGGCGAGTACGGCGGCCGTTAGGGAATATCGTTTCATTGCGTTTGTCTCCGTGGCAATCGTATCGTAAACACCCGTTGGGGCCGACAGATTTCCAGGGAACGGTCGTTCCAGGCGATGAACGGCGCGACAGTGCCACGGACCGTCCATCGGCGGAAAGCGCCGCTCATCGAGCGGCAGCGCCGCTCGCCGACTCGCGCTTGGTGCGCCGCCCACGACCTCTTTATACTGAAGCTGCTTGAAGCCGATGCGCCCGTTGGTCACATGGATCGTCCTGTTTAGCCTGATCGCCTCCACGCCGGTCGCGGCCGGGGGCAATTCCTGGAACAGGCTCCGCTATAGCGGGGGCACGGTCGAGGCCAAGGTCAACCCGTTCGATTGGAATACGACCTTGACTGTGACGCCCGACGGCCTGAGTCTGGTATTCAGCGGGCGGAAAACCGTCCGCATCCAGGCCTCGGATGTTACGGGGTTGAGCTATGGGCAGGAGGCACGCCGCCGCGTCGCCGATTTGGTGGCGTTAAGTGTTATCGCGACGCCGCTCGTGCTCTTCGGTTTGCTGCATCAGAGCCAAGTGCATTTCGTCGGAATCGAGTTCCGCGGCGAAGACGGGAAGCCTGGAGCGGTGCTGCTGGAGGCGGACAAGGGCAACTACCGGGCTATTTTGCAGGTCCTCGGCTCGGTCACGGGTCAACCGGTGAAGAACGCGCCGTAAAATGTCCGGATACCAGCTCCTCTACCTGATCTCGCTCGTCACATTCACTTTCGGTGCGTTGACGTTCTCCGTGCTGGCCGTGTCGTGGGCGGTGTGGGGGCAGCGGACCGCCCGGTCGCTCGCCGTGTTCACGGCGGTGTGCGCTGCGGCTTTCGTTGGCAACCTGCTGCTCTGGGTGGCCAATACCCTCTTGCCCGGCTCGTCGTGGACGGGATCTCTGAGCCTGGCGGTGAACCTGGCAACCGGGCTTCTGTCGCCGCTGTTGCTGCAGATCATCTGGCGGCAGGAGGCCGGTGGCCTGGCGTTCCCCCGTCTGTGGAAAATCGGGCTGGTCGTTTTCTTTGTCTGTTCCGCCGCGATCGCGCTGGCGCGCGGATTGGCTCCAGCGGAGCTGGCTGACCGGCTGGAGGGCGCCCCGGCCGTGGTGCTTGGGCTTACTGGCGCGGCTGGCCTTGCGTTACTGTTCCTGACAAGGCGCCCGGCAAAGCCGCAGGAAGCGCGCCAGCGCTGGTGGTACCGGGTGTTGCTCGCCCTCACTCTGGTGAGCGCGGTGCTCGGCCTGGAGCAGGCGGCGGATTATCTGTTGCTGGCATTTTTCGCGGTCACGCTCTACTACCAGGAGCGGCTGGTGTTCTTCGACGTGCTGATCAAGCGGGGGACGTTCTTCGCGGTGGCGCTGGCCGGACTGACCTTCTTCTTTGCCACCGCACCCGGAGTATACGAGCGGCTGCCGGGGGATTGGAGCCGTCCCTGGATCTGCGCGCTGTTGCTGACGCCGCTGTGGCTGGTCACTCCTTGGCTGTACGGACGCCTGGCCTCTGCCATCGACCGGTTCTGGCTGGGCCGCCCCTACCCGCCGGCCGCGGCGGAGCGGCAGTTCGCGCGCGACGTGCAGAAGTCATCGACCGAGGCCGAACTGCGGGCCAACGCCGGGGTCGGTTTGCGGGCGATCTTTCGAACCGCGGTCGAGGTCCGGTTCGAGCATGGCGCCGGGCCGCCGGAGTGCCCCGAAGACGGCCTGGCAGCCACCCTCGAGCAGGGCTCCAACCGCGCGGGATGGGTCAAGCTCGCGCCCAGGCCGAACGCGCTGCCCTTCCTCAGCGATGACCGGCGGCTGCTCGAATCACTGGCGCGCACCTTGGGGGTTGTGCTGGAGAACGTCCGGTTCCGCGAGCAAAGCAGGCAACGGGAGGAGCGGGAGCAGGAACTGCGGCTGCTGGCCAGCCGTGCTGAGCTGAAGGCGTTGCGGGCGCAGATCAACCCGCACTTTCTGTTCAACGCGCTGAACGCGATCGCCGGTCTCATTCCGGATGACCCGGCGCTGGCCGACGAAACGGTGGAGCAACTGTCGCAAGTCTTCCGCTACACGCTGAGCAAGTCGGAGAAGGAATGGACGCGGCTGGACGACGAAGTCGAGTTCGCGCAGGCCTACCTGCGGGTGGAGCAGGCTCGTTTCGGCCGGCGCCTTCGCGTGGAGTTCGACATCGAGGCCGCCGCGCAGGCAGTGCCCATCCCCGCGATGAGCATACAGCCGCTGATTGAGAATGCGGTCAAGCACGGCGTAGGGGCGGTGGAGGGACCGGCGACGGTAAAGCTGCGCGCGTATCTGGCGGACGAGCAGCTACGGGTGGAGGTGTTCGACAACGGTCCGGGATTCGCGCCCGGCATGGCGCTGTCGGAGAGCGACGGCCATGGGTTGCGCAATGTTGCCCAGCGGTTGCGTGGCTATTACGGCGCCGCTGCCCGCTTGTGGTGGGAAAATGGCCCTGACGGCACGCGCGTGTTTCTGAGCATTCCGAGGCAAGGAGCCGAAAACGGATGAGGGTGTTGATTGTGGATGACGAGGCACCGGCGCGCGCACGGCTCAAACAGATGCTGGCGGCCCATCCCGATGTGGAGATCGCTGGGGAGGCCGAAACCGGGCCGCAATCGATGGAAATGGCGGCGGCGCTCCGGCCCGACCTGATCCTGCTCGACATCCAGATGCCGGGGTGCACAGGCATCGATGTCGCGGCCTGCCTGCCGCAGCCGCGGCCGCATGTGGTCTTCTGCACGGCCTATGAGCAGCATGCGGTGGACGCCTTCGAGCTACACGCGGTGGATTACCTGCTCAAGCCGATCAGCCGGGTGCGCCTGGCGGAGGCGCTGCAACGCGTGCGGTCGCTGGGGGCCGCGGCGCGCGAGGAATCGCTCGACCGCGCCGTGCGCAGCCAGCGGCCCGGTCCTGCGCGGTTCCTGGTCAAGAGCGGCGAGCATTACGTGGTGGTGGGCGAGGCCAAGGTGTTGTACTTCTCCTCCGAGGACGGCTTGACGCGACTGGTGGCCGATGGGGTGCGGTACTGGATGGATCCGACCCTGAATGAGCTGGAAGCGCGTCTCGACTCGGGGAGGTTCTTTCGAATTTCGCGGGCGGCGCTGATCAACCTGAATGCGATCGGGGAGGTCCACCCGATGCCAGGCGGGTCCGGGGAGGTGCTGCTGAAGAACGGCGTCAGGCTGGAGGTCAGCCGCCGCCGATTTCGGCTTCTGATCGAGACCTTGGGCGGGGCGACATAGTGGGCTTCAGAGGCAAGGCGGCTACTGAATCCATTCATATTTCCATCGGACGCCGCACAGCGGGTCGGCGTTCTTGAAAGCCCATGAAGGCGATCATCCAAAAGCGGTATGCATCTCCGTATGAACTGGAGTTCCGGGAAGTCGACAAGCCGGTGGTCGGCGACGATGATGTCTTGGTTCGCGTGCGAGCGGCGTCACTCCATCCCGATGTCTGGCACGTCGTGGCAGGGCGGCCCTACGTCCTTCGCCTGATGGGGGCCGGGTTCTTCAGACCGAAGCTCCCAATCCCCGGCACGGACATCGCGGGGATCGTCGAATCCTGTGGCAAAGGCGTGACCCGGTTCCGGCCGGGTGACCCGGTGTTTGGCGAGACTATCGCCGCCTATCAATGGACCAACGGCGGCGCGTTCGCCGAGTATGTGTCTGTCCCACAAGACCTGCTGGCGCTGAAGCCCGACAACATCACGTTCGAACAGGCCGCCTCGGTGCCTACCTCCGCTTACATCGCCCTGCTAAACCTCCGTGACCGGCTGCCGCCGGGACAGAACGTGCTGATTAATGGCGCCGGGGGCGGTGTGGGCGCCCTCGCCTTGCAGATTCTGAGGGCCCGCGGAGCGCGCGTGACGGCGGTGGACAGTACGCGGAAGCTCGACATGCTGCGCTCACTAGGGGCAGATGAAGTTCTGGACTTCACCCAAGAGGATTTCACTCGCCTCGGAATTCAATACGACCTCATCGTCGACGTCCCCGGAAACCACCCATTCTCAGCTTGCCGGCGCGCGCTCAAGCCTGACGGCCGATACGTGTTGATCGGGCATGAACGTTTCGGAGCATCAGGCAAGCGGGTGTTCGGCCTCATCCCCCACTTCCTGAAGCTGACCCTCCTCGCACGCTTCGTGAAACAACTGCGCGGCCCCGGCGGTCCGTTGCTCACGAAGAAGGAGGCAATGGCCGTCGTCCGGGAACTCCTTGAAGCCGGGAAGATCACACCGGTCATCGACAGTACGTACCAACTGAGTGAAGCTCATGAGGCCTTCCGTCATATGATCGAGGACGAGACCACTGGAAAGGTCATCATCACCATACCAGCAGATCTCTAGCCGGTATGGCCCGAGTATTCGATTCGCCTCGATCCCATGGCCAGATGAGCGTTCCGTCTCCTCGCAAGGGCCTGCTGAGTTCGGACTTGCGGCGGGAAACTGCCCCGTTCGGCCCGGAAACTCGAGGGGAAATTCCCTCGGGTATAGACAATGCTGGTCTCGCGTCATCGGTACGGGTTCCGCCATTTGGTGAATCGGAGTCAATGGGAACCCCGCCGATGCCGAACCATTTTGAGCAGCCTGTTTAGAATCAATCGTTTTGCCAGTGTCTCTAGCCCG
>JBHGAV010000101.1:0-7688 GCA_041946685.1 Bryobacteraceae bacterium
TACCTATGACCAAAGAAGTCTAACACGGGGCCGATTCCCAAGAACTACGAGCTATACATCAGGACCCGTGTCATCGCACTGAGATGCAATGAGCACCAGATCGATGATCGACTGGTTGCCGCTGGTAGCCAGGGACCGAATCCTGTCGAAGGTGGCCACACGAAGGCCACTCGCGGCGCAGACCCTGCCAAGCGGCGTCACGGACAAGCCGCCGCCCGCTTGGGTAGACACAAGCTCCTTGGCGCATAGGTCGTCGACGACCCTGTCCAGTTCTTTGCACATCTCCGTTCGGGCGGCCCGTGTCGTCCACAGGCGCGTCGCGGCGAAGGTCGCCAGCAGGAATCCCCGGAGCCTGCCGATGTTGGGGGCGAGCCCGGAGGCGATTACGCGAAGGACGCGGACGTCAAGCGGCTGCTTCAAGAAAGCGGACTCCAGCGGCTCCGGCACGGCATTGATATACTGGTTCATCAAGGCTTCGCGCCGAAGAGCCGATTCCGCGATGAGAACAGAGCGCCCGAAACTATCGGTTTTCAGGCCGAAGCGGCCAGCACGCCCGCTCATGTTCCGATACTCGGCGACGGTAATCGGCGGCCGCCCCCAGCCTCCTGCATTCCGAGACCATTTCGTATGCTCGGCAATCACGACCGTCGAGGCCGGCAGGTTCACCCCCATCGACAGCGTTGAGGTGGACACGATGCACCGGATGGTGCCAGCGCGGAATCCTGCTTCTACAGCCAGTCGTTCCTCAATCGTGAGGTCGGCGTTGTGAAATGCGACGGAGCGATCCAGCATCCTGGCGAGTTGCTCGGTGCTCTCGGTCTGCTCCAAAGCGGCGATGGCTCGCTTCGCCTCTGCGGCCGGGGCGAGAAATGCTGCACGCTGGGCTACGGCCTGCGCGTACTCCTGAGTGGCCCGCACCGAGCTCACGAACACGAGAATCTGCGCGTTGGGCTCTCTCAGCATCTCGCTTACGAGCGCGGTCCCCAGGTCCTCATGGCTATTGCCTTGCACCGCCGGAAGTCTCTCCGTTCCGTCCCGCCTATTCTCATCCCGCCATTGAACATACGTGAATTCGCCCGAAGGCACGACCACGCCCTCGCGCAAGGGCACAGGGCGTGACTCGTCCCGTACAACCGTCGCCCCCAACCAGGTATCGAATCCGTTCAACTCGGAGACGGCCGCCGACAGCCCGAGAAGTTGCAGTCGCGGGGCCACTTGGCGGATACGGGTCACGAGCAGTTCCAACTCGGCACCCCGGGTTTCATCCCCGATCATCTGAACCTCGTCAATCACGACCGTACCCAAGCCGTCCAGGATCGAGGGGCCGTATACCAACAGGGCGGAAAGCTTCTCGTATGTCAGAATTGCTATATGAAAGTCGCCATCAGGCAGCCGTCTGTCGTCGTCCCGCCGATCAGCCGTGGAGATCAGGACTTCTGCGCCTATCCCAGCACCGCCATACTTCTGGCGAAACTCGGCGTGCTTTTCCTCTGCCAGTGCCTTGAAGGGAACCAGATATAGGGTTCTCTTCATCGCCAAGGCGTTCTTCACCGCCGCGATCTCACCGACGAAGGTCTTGCCGCACGAGGTGGGGCCGAGCACCAAGAGGTTCCGACCAGACAGGCAGCCAGCCTCGATGGCTTTGCGTTGAATCGGCAGAAGCGTCGTGATCCCCTGGTCCTCCCAGGCACGCAACACTATCTCTGGGAAACCTTGCCCGCCCAGATTAGTTCGGAGGTCGGATTCCCGATCATGGCCGCCTGTGCCTTTGTCTGCCATGGCTTATCCCTTCGTCGCCTTTGCGGCAGCCTCTATGGCTTCCGGCGGAATGTCGAAGTGTCGGGCGGCGACCACCTCGCGCTTGGCGTAGTCCAAGTGCTTCACCGGATTCTGGATGCGCAGCGGCTCGGCCCTGCAATTGTCCAGCGGGTCCCAGACCACGTACAGCCAGTACGAATCGCCCAGTTGCGCGGCCTTGTACCACTCGTTGGTGGTCAGCCGGATAGATGCGCCGCGACGCCGGCCCTTGACCTCGATGCGGCGGATTCCGTTCACCGGGTCTCGGTAGCCCGTCTGCGGGTCAGCGGGGCCCATGCTGCGGATGTCAAAGCCGATCTTTAGGTGGCCCACCCGCTCGCACTCCCAGCCGCGGGCGGTCTCGTGGGCAATCACGATGTCCTCGGCCGCCAGTTCGATCCGGCGCTTCACCTCGGGGTCCAGTTCCTCAGCCAGGCTCGCCAGGGCGGCCGTTGCATCGGCCCCGGCCGGCAGGACCAAGGCCGTGGCGACGTGGCGCACCGGGCCGTGCTTGGCAATCGCCAGCCTGTCAAGGCCAAGTAGGCGTTCCTCCCGCGTCCGGCGCAGGTCGGCCAGGTCGTTCTCGGCCCGCTGACGGGCCAAGGCAACCTCCGGGGATTCGGTTTCCCTCGCCCGCAGGGCCATGACCCGGTCCTGGGCGGCGCGGATGCGAGCGGTGAAGGACCGCTCCAGGTAGTCGCGGCAGACGTGGACGAAATGCCGCCGCTCCTCCTGGCAGGCCTGCCGACGCTCCGTCTGGTACGTGCTGCGAAGGAAGTCGCAGGCGGGCGACGGGTCCACCGCGTCCAGGGCGGCTGGAGGGGCCGGATGAGAGGGCAGGTCGATCAGGCAGTCGGCCGGTACGACTGAGAAGTGCTCGGGCGAGTCAACTGGGGTGTTCAATTCTTCCCGGACGGCAACCAGTTCGCCGTGAAGCGTCTGGACCTGGCCCTGGGTGCTCTGGCCCCGGATCGCCAACTCGAAGAAATGCAGACGGTAGGGCTGGTCGGTGTTGGCGTCCACGAAGACGGCCGTCCCGCCGATGAGAGGGGCGAGAATCTCGTTCAGCCGCTCGTCCACGGCGGCGTAGAGGCAGTGCCCCGGCCCGCTGAGGACGGCGTCGAGGTTCTGGTCCTCGTCGAGATGCTCCTTGTGGAAGGTGATCTTCCGGTACGATGCATCCGGCTTGCCCATGCGTTGGACTGAAGCCAGCCGGTCGGAACGCAGGTCGGCCAGCACATGCTCGATGCGCCACAGGCCATCGGCGCGAGGTTCGACCTTCAGCCCAACTTCGTGAGCGGCGTTCAGGAAGTGCTGCTCGACATACCGCGGCATGAGCCGCCGCTCCTCGGACTGGGCGTTGGCACGCTCAAAGGCGGAGAAGTCCACGTTCGCGCGGGCAAGGGCGATGCCGGTGGCCCGTTCGTACTGGAGCAGACGAGCAGGGTCCACCTTCTCGATGCGGTCCAGGTACTCCGTCAGCCGACGCGGGTCATGGGCGGCCTCGCGCAGCATTTCCGGCAGGTTCACGTCGTTGAGCGAGAGCACCTCGCCGATCACGTCGAAGATGCGGTCGGCCAGTACCGCCCGCATCTGTTCGAGTTTGTGGAGCAGCCGTTCCAGGATCAGCCCCTCGATGATGGGTTGTCCTTCCTCGGATTCTCCGGCAACGAAGTTGAAGGCGTGGCAGTCGCGCTCCTGGCCAATCCGATGGATGCGGCCGAGCCGTTGTTCCAGGCGGGTGGGATTCCAGGGCAGGTCGTAGTTGATCATCAGGCGGCAGAACTGGAGATTGATGCCCTCGCCAGCCGCCTCGGTAGCCACGCAGATCTGCCTGGCGGTGCGGAAGTCTTCCTGGGCCTGCTTCCGCTCGCGCGGGTTCATGCCGCCGTGGATTTCGCAGGTGGTGTATCCCCACTCGTCAAGGTGCCTGCGGAGGTGCGTAAGCGTGTCGCGGTGCTCCGTGAAGACCAGCAGCTTGCCGCGGCCGTCGGACAGCTCGTGAAACTCGGCCTTGGCCAGGCACTCACGGAGAGCGGCCAGTTTGGAGTCCGCGGCGTGGTCTCGAACCCGACGCGCCCGGGCCAGGAGTTCCTGAAGGGCCGCAATCTCCGCCCGTAGCTGGTCCAACTCCACCGCGGTCGTGTATTCGTCGCTGAGCTGGTCGCGAGCGGCCTCGTCGAGGTCGTCTTCGTCTTGCTCGGCATCCGGCAGCCGGCCTTGAAGCTGGGCCAACCGGCGCGCCCGCTGTGCGGGGGCCATGTCCTCCAACTCTTTGAGCAGGGCCTGTTGCTTGTCCAGACGCCGGCGGATGGACTCGAAGATCGCCATCGTGGAACTGGCCAGGCGGCGTTGTAGCACGGTTCGCGCCAGGGCCACGCTGGCCTTCTTCCGCCCGCTAGCTTGCGGCAGGAACTCGTTGATGTAGGCCGTGACGGCCTTGTAGAGGTCGTACTCCTCGCGGTTGAGCCGGAATGTGACCGTGTGGGCGTGACGGTCGGGGAAGAGCCGCCCGCCACGGAGGTCTCGGAGGTCCTCCTTCAGCCGGCGCAGCGCCCAGGGGCAATCCGGTCCCAGCCGCAGGATATCGCTGCGGATTTCGCCGGCCTTCTCGCCGAGGCGATGCGGCTCGGGAAACAGGTCCGGGTCCAAGAGCCGGACGAAGTGGGCGAATCGGTCATCGTCCCCGTGGTGCGGCGTGGCGGTGAGCAGCAGGAGGTGGTCCGTCTGGGCCGACAGGCGCTCGGCCAACTGGTATCGCTTGGTCTTCTCAGCCTCGTCGCCCCGTTTGGAGGACCGCTTCGTGTACGCGCTGCACTTATGGGCCTCATCGATGATTATCATGTCCCAGCGCTGCTGCCAGACCCGCTCGCACACATCGTCCTGCTTGGCGTAGTCGATGGAGGCGATGACCTGGTTCTCCTTGGCCCAGGGATTCAGGAGCTGCCCCTTGTCGCGGGGGGCATCAATCGGCTCGAACTCCTCGCCGAACCACCGCAGAAGCTCGTCCTGCCACTGGATGGTCAGGGGCGCTGGGCAGAGGACCAGAATCCGGGTGACGGCCTCGCGGAGCTTCAGCTCTTTGACCAGAAGCCCCGCCATAATCGTCTTGCCGGCACCCGGGTCGTCGGCCAGCAGGAAACGCAGCCGCGGCTGCGGCAGCATCTTGAGATACACGGCCTCGATCTGGTGGGGCAGCGTGCGGATGCCGGAGAGGCTGACGGCGAACTGCCGGTCGTGGGCGTAGGCCAGCCGAATCCGGGAGGACTCGACCAAGAGCCGCACCTTCTCGGCGTCTGCGGGTTGGACGCGGGCGGTCGGCGCTGTCTTCAGCCCCGCCAGAGCTGCCGCTTCGTCGTACGAGAGGATGGCCTCGTCGGGGGTCCCGTCCAACAGGCGCACCCGGCACTCGTAGCCATTGCCGATCTTCCGAACGGCCTCCAGGACAACGGGTTCACCGAAGTGGCCCGGTAGTCTCACCTGCTGGCCGATTGGGAATTCGGTGTCGGTCATTGCTGGTTCCGTTCTGCCATCCTGAATCACGATTCGCTGCTTCGCCCGGCCCGTGTCCGCTCTTGCAGTGCGGTCCGCACCTCAGCCGCAGGGCGCGGGGCGGCCGCGGGGTGGCCGGCTGCGCCCCGGCCGACGCCGCTGCTGGCCGGGGCCGGTGGCGGTGCCGCCCGCGTCGCCGTGCCGGACCCACGCGTCAATCTCTTCTTTCCGAAACTTCCAGAGGCGACCGGCCTTGTGGGCGGGCATCTTCCGCCGGGTGATCCACTTGTACACGGTGTCCCGGCCGATCCCGAGGTATGCGGCAATCTCGTCCACCGATAGCCAGCGGTCGTCCATAGGCAACCCTTTCCGTCTCGCGGTGCCGCCCCCGCTGAAGGGCCACGCCAGCATCAAACCCGGCCGCCCGACGGATGTCAAGTACGATCCCTGCCCTTGCCGGCCCTGTTGGTATCTATTGGACAAGGCGAAGGCTGATGCTGCCGAAGAATCACATCCCCATGCTCAACGCATGAATGCGTTCGCGGAGCGAAGGACCTTGCAGGCGGGATCACAGCAGGGAAAGCAGTTTGCCCGAGACAATCTCCGCCGCCTTCGAGGCGTCGTAATTGATTCCAGGGGCCAGGAGCGGCCGGAGGTCATCGTTGAACGCTCGGGATTCGACCTTGGCGGCCAGATTCTTCTGAAAGTCGCCGCAGGTTACCTTGCTTCCCTCCGCCTCGATGTAGCGGCGAAACGCCTGGACGACCTTCCTGGGGTCGACGGTTCTCATCCCAAGGCCCATCCACAGGTCAAAAAGGTCACGTCCCTTCCGGCGTTGATAGAGCGCGCGGAGCTTCGTCGCCAGGATCTCGTCCAGCGAGTATGTCTGAACGTCGGCCCTGCTCTCGAACCATGGCGAGCGGACGTTCAACGCCTGCGACGCCGCGCCAAAAACGGTGAAGTGCTCTCGCGTGTTGATCTCGACCTTGAGCCGAATCGGAACCACAGGCGGCATCTCCGAGTCCATCCGGTAGCGGAGCGTCACGTTGTCAGGATTGCGCTCCCGGCGTGGAGAGCCCAATATGGGATCGAGCCGGGCACGGATGGCGTCAAGCACAGCCCCGATGGGGCCAGGCGAGGCCTGCACGAGGTCAATATCTTCGGAATAACGTCGCGGCGGCTTGACGAACAACTTATGGAGGGCCGTCCCGCCCCGCAGCAGAAGCCCCTTCGACAGCAGCGGCTCCTGGAAGATCTCGATGAGCGCGCGTGACAGAATCAAATCCTGTTCGACCTGAGCGTCCTGCGGCCAAGGGACGATATTCCTCCAGTGAGTAATCGCGGCTTGGGGAATCATGCCTCGGGTTCCAGTTGGACGTTCACCAGCAGATGCCACTTGCGGCTTTGCGAGGCGTCGCCGGCGGGCGCTCCCGGATCAAGCGGTCGAAGTGGGGCGTCCGTGATCCAGTCCGCTAGGCCTCTTGTCAAGCTTCGCCGTCCCGCCCGGTCCAGTAGGTAACCCAGCCGCTGCGCCACCACCACCTCGCCGTGGCGCTTCACGGCATGCAGGAGCCTTTTCGCATCGAGCCTCTCGGCCAACTCCGAGAGAACAGTGACGGCGTTCTCCAGCCCCCCCGCAGCCTTGAAGTAGCGCACAAGGTCCCAAGCGGTCGTTTCGGGCGTGGCCACCTTCATCAGCCCGGTCGGGGTCTTGACCTCCTGCGTCTGCGAGCAGTCGAAGAGGCCCTTGCCGTAGAACCGAATCTGGACGTTGCCCGCTCGGATGGGCCGGACCGTTCGCTGCGGAACCATGACCTGGAATTCCTGAGGGCGGTGATGGGCCGCGCCGTGCAGCTGGGCGGCCGACAGAAGCCCCACGTAGTACGGCCGGTTCATGTTCTTCATGAGGTCGTGAACGAACCACTCCGGCGGCAGGGTTCCGGCGGCGCGGTGCTGCGGGTCCACGATTACGTAGAACCCCGACCGTGGCATGACCAGCCCGCCCGCCTTCACCAGGCGGTGCAGCGCCATGTACGTGGCCGCCGGAGACCGCCGCAGCTTGCGCCCGGCCTCCTCCCGGGTGAAGACGAACCGTCCCTGGCCGAGGAGTTCCTCGACGAATCGTCCTGCGGGGCTGGACGCGTGCGTCTTCATAGCGGTTGCAGATTCTAACGCTTTCCGTAAGGATGTGCAACCGAGTTCTTGGACGGGCACGCGGGTTTCTCGATGCTTTCCTGGTTGGATGAAGTCCAAGGCACTTGTCGGTGAGTGCCAAGCGTCTCGTCCAGAGGGGAAACGGCCATTTCCACTTCGGCGGGTGTGCTGATCAACACAAACACTGTTATTGCGTTTCGCAAAAGTAATGTAATAGACCTACCAATCGAAAGGTGATGGTAGTT
>JBHGAV010000102.1:0-7662 GCA_041946685.1 Bryobacteraceae bacterium
AGCCGGGTCGGGTTCCAGGGCATGTCGTAGTTGATCATCAGGTGGCAGAACTGGAGGTTGATGCCCTCCCCGGCCGCCTCGGTCGCCACACAGATCTGCGCCTGGGTCCGGAACTGCTCCTGCGCCCGCTTCCGCTCGTGGGGGTTCATCCCGCCGTGGATGTCGCAGGTCCGGTAGCCCCACCGGGTCAGGTGCTCCTGGACATATGTGAGGGTGTCTCGGTGTTCCGTGAAGAGGAGGAGCTTCCCGCGGCCGTCCTTGAGCTGGTCGAACTCTGCGCGGGCCAGGCATGACTTGAGGGCCTGGAGCTTCGAGTCGGCCGCCGCCTCGCGCACCTTGCGGGCCTGCTCCACCACGTCCTTCAGCGCCGCGATCTCCGCCCGGAGCTGATCCAGCTCCTCGGCGACCGTGAAGTCGTCCACCAGGACGTCGCGATCGGTCTCGTCCAGGTCGTCCTCATCCTGCTCGGCGTCGGCCAGCCGGCCTTGCAGGGCCGCCAGCCGCCGGGCGCGCTGGGCGGGTGCCAGGCCCTCCAGTTCGGCCAGCAGGTCCTGCTGCTTCTTCTGACGGCGGAGCAGTGACTCGTGGATCGCACAGGCGGAGGAGGCCAGCCGGCGCTGGAGGACCGTGCGGGCAAGGGCTGCGGAAGTCTTCCGCTGCCCCTGCTGCTGGGGGATGAACTCGTTGATGTAGGCTGTGACGGCCTTGTAGAGCGCGAACTCGTCGGGATTCAGCGTGAAGGGAACCGTGATGGCGTGGCGGTCGGGGAAGAGGCGCTGGCCGTCGAGGTCCCGGAGGTCCTCCTTCATCCGCCGAAGCGCCCAGGGACAGTCGGCGCCCAGGCGGAAGACCTCGTTCCGGAGGTCGGCGGCCTGCCGGCCGAGGCGGTGGGGTTCCGCAAAGAGATCGGCGTCGACCAGCCGCAGGAAGTGGGCGAACTTGTCTTCGTCGCCGTGGTGCGGCGTGGCGGTGAGCAGGACAACATTCGTCTCAGCCCTCTCAGTCAGCTTCGCCGCCAGCTCATACCGCTTCGTCGGGACAGTCCTCGGTCCGCGGCCCGGCCCAGCGCTCCCTGTCCGGGCCGAGCACTTGTGCGCTTCGTCGATGATCACGAGGTCCCACGGCTGCTGCCAGACCCGCTCCCGGACCTCTTCCTGTTTGGCGTAGTCCAGCGAGGCGATCACCTGGGTGCTGCGCTGCCACGGGTTCGAGAGCTGCTGCTGGTCCACAGCCGCGAAGATGATGTCGAAGGTCTCGCCGAACCAGCGCTGCATCTCGTCCTGCCACTGGATCGTGAGCGGCGCCGGGCACAGGATCAGAATGCGGGTCACCGCCTCCCGCAGCTTCAGCTCCTTGATGAGGAGTCCCGCCATGATCGTCTTGCCGGCGCCTGGGTCGTCGGCGAGCAGGAACCGGAGGCAGGGCTGGGGGAGCATCCGCTGGTACACCGCTTCAATCTGGTGCGGCAGGGTCCGGATGCCGGAGAGGCTCACCGCGAACTGTCGGTCGTGAGCGTAAGCGAGGCGAATCCGGGCGGACTCGATTAGGAGCTGGAGGTCGGCGGCATCGACGGGGGCGGCTGCCGGTGGGGAGGAAACGGCGGCGAGGGCCGCGGCCTCGTCCGATGAGATCACGACCTCGTCCAGTGTCCCATCACGAAGGCGGACGCGGCATTCGTAGCCGCCACCGAGCGGACGGACCGCTTCGAGGGTTACCGGCTCCGCGAAGTGCCCCGGGAGGTGGACCTCGGCGCCGAGACGGAATCTGGCCTCGTCCACGGTGCCTCCGAAACTGACCAGGATGGTCAACAAAAGGGGCGCCGACCCGGGAAGGTGGGCGCCCAGATTGTTCCCGCTGGCTCCAGGATCATCTGCGCGAAGACCCTCCGGAGACGGGCTAATTTCAGGGGGTTGTATCACACATCGACCGTCACGGCAATCAATCCGATCGTCGTGAGCGGTTCAGAGGTCATGAGGCGGGGTTATGGCTTTCGGATAGCCAGGAGAGCAGAGATCGTCGAGAGCAACAGGACAGCATCCTCGCGGGAGAACTCAGCTGCCTCGCTGTGCGCGGCCAGATTGGCGTAATCGCGAAGATGGTAGCGGAGAGCATCCAATCGCTGTCGAAGCGTACGCGCTTCCCGGTCTTCTCTGCTTGCCGGCTTCCATCCGGGTCCAAGGTCTTCCTTCTCCCCCTCGATGTTCCGCCATTCGTCAAGGGCTTGGCGGATGGCGAGAATGGCCCCCTTGCGGCCGGTCTCCCCGCCGCGCTCGAATGCCACCGCCGCCTCGGCAATCGAACGCCAGACGGCATCCCACGGATTTGGCGGTGAGGAAGGGAGCGGGACTTCGAGAAATACCGCCTGGGAAACCGCGGCATTCCGCATCGCTCTGATCCACACGTCCCTGGAATAGGTCACTTCCACTTCACCGTAGACCTGGTGCGGCCCGGTCCGAACCTGGTGCCCGGAGGCGGTGAGAAGAAATGCAAGCTCCGCGAGCACCGCGAATCGAAAACGTGGCGGCTCCACATCGCGGGACTTCTCATACGCAGCCAACGCCGTCAGTGGCGCCTCCCACACGAGGTTCGTGCCGATACTCGCTGACGGTATGCCACCCACGAACCAGCCGATGCATCGGCCTCGCCCAAGGGGGAACATCGTCCGCTGCTCGCTCACCCCAGTTATCTGAGCATGAACGTCGGTCAAGAGCGGCTGAGGATCCGCCGTCGAATTCCAGCCAAGGTTGATCACCACGGGGAACTCAATTTCGGCGCCGGAGGCAGTCTTCCGAACTCCAAGCCGGTCCAGGTTCGCGCCAAAAGAGATAGTACCGACCCCAACCCCATTTGCGCTCTGAATTGCGATGCTATCTGTCATGTTGGCCAACCTCTTGGACGGCTGGCGAGATGCAACGACCTTTGCCAGCATTGGCGAGTATCGCGGCTATCGTCTGCCCGACGTAATGGCGACGATGTTCACCACGGTCCGCGTTGCCTCTGAACAAAGGGCGGCGTCTTTGTACATGGCCGTTCGCTTGTGTTGGAGTTGATTCGCCAGGCTCAAAGACGCTTTTGCGTGGCGCCGCAGCGCCTCGTTCTCTGCACCGGTGTATTCGGCAGAAAAGTACGCCTCCAACATCCTGTAGGCGTCCGTCTCACTTGGGGTGACGCCGTCGCTTGATACATGTCTTGCGGGATCGAAAACCGCCTGTGCCAACGAAATGAAGCACTCACGGCAAAGCAAGCCAACCGTTTGGTATTCCTCCTCTCGACTGGCCTGAGCAAGACTGCTGATGATCCTGTCGACGATACGATCGACCCGGTCCCAACCAGTCGGCTCGCGGCTTGGCTCGGCCGGATTTCGAGGTGGGCCACCTGCTAGTTCCTCAAGCAGGGGGCGATACAGAGCTCTCACATATTCTCGGCGCGACTGATAAGTCGGGAGATCTCCACTGCGCCACCGACCATACCACGCCCAAAGGTCTTCGAAGGGATTTGGATCAGCTTTCTGCGATACCCTCAGCATCTCCCGGATCGCTTCTCTTCGTTCCCGATACTCGTCGTTCTTCGACTGAATTCGCGGACCGCCGGTCGCCACGGCGATCATCACATCCATCTGCGCTTCAATCATTCGCTCGAGCTCGCTCTTCTCAAACTCGGTTCGATCCACGAGGAACGACCGCGCCGACAATTCATGGACTTTCAGCTGAGCGGGGAGGACCGCTTGGATGGCCGTTTCGATGGACATGTGTAGCTGACTTGGCATCTCAAATGGCAACTCCTGATCCGTGAACTCGACGAGGTCGGAAGCCCGGCAGCGGAGAGTGATATTCAGTCCAAGCGCAGTCGAATTGGAGTACCTTTGCGCTGTGCCGCCGATTTCAATACGGCACCTGCTGAGGACGTCCGCTGCTTCGCTGGTGCCGAGTTCCCGGAGGTGGCTGATGGCGCTTATCCGGATCGTTTCCGCGTCAGGAATGTTCATACCACCTCGCCCTTGAGATTCCCACTGCCCAACTACGGGCCGAATCTAGGACCATCACGGTGTGGTGGCATCTCCGCGATTTCGACATAGCGCGGCAGCCTTAACGGAGTCCTTCGTTTTGCTCCTCGGTATTAGCTTGACGCTCAAAGTATTGACTGAGCTCGTATCGAGCTTCAGCCGCCAGTTGGAACTCTTCCGTCAAGCCTGTCACCGCGCCAGCAAGAAGGTCAAGTAGAGCATCCATCGTGCCGGAGAAAGAAACGACGTTGATCACGAAATGATGTGGCAGCTGCGCCTCGCCGGTCCGGCTCATGGGGTATCGAAAGGAGTACGATTGTGGGTCTACCTGATCGAGCCAGCGAATTATGCTCTCAAAATGTTCGAATGAGCCAAAGCGGGTCCCCTCGAAACTCCAGTGCTGACTCGCCCAAATTGCCCTGACGTGAGGCAGCAGAGGTGCTAGCCTATGACTGGTGAAGAGCCTGCTGGTATCGAGATCGCATTCAGAAATGAGGTGCAGCAGCATTGCGCCCCGGTAGACAACCGCCTTCAAGTACAGCTCAAGGGCATGCCGATACACGAAGAAGATTGGGTAACCCTCATAGTCGG
Source organism: Bryobacteraceae bacterium (assembly GCA_041946685.1). GTDB lineage: Bacteria > Acidobacteriota > Terriglobia > Bryobacterales > Bryobacteraceae > JBHGAV01. The sequence continues at coordinate 4,595 of JBHGAV010000102.1, forward strand.
CATATCCAGGCGCTGCGTCCAGCGTGGCGGCAAGCGCTTTGCCCGCTCGGTGATAGCCGTGAGCAAAAGCAGGCAAGTCACCGACCGGGTTGCCTTGGAAATTGAAGACTACATTCCCATGCCCGTCCGAATTTCCGGGGAATGGCTGCATTTGCTCTCCGGCCTCTGTTCAATGGAGGGAGCAGAGGCGCTCGCTCCGTGGAGTCAGCCCCTTCTACCCTCAAGGCTTGCGGGCCCTATCCAACTGCTGATCCGGTCAGCGCCTCCGACGTGTCAGCCGGGATCTTGGCGATCGAAACGAGATACTCCTCGCCAAGAAGCGCCACCGGCTCTATCGCTACCTCCGGTGTCCCGTGGCCGTCGCGCGAACGGTGCCTGACCCAGGAGGCAATCCCATAATAGCTGGCTCAGGGATCCTGGCTCGTTTCTCCATGGCGATCGACGTCTGTGCTCTGTGGTGGAGTTTGTCGCCGATCGTTCAAGCCGATGCGGATAATTTCTGGACTGCTAGACCGGACCACCTTCAGAATCGCCACTGGCCATGGGGAGGATGACTCTGTCCCGCCTTCCAAGCGCCGAACCTCGCGACCGCCAAAAACCCAGAAACCTGCGTCCTCCACCTGTTTCAGCATCGCGCTTAGTCGGTAGCTGGCCTGCACCCGATCAGGGGCCTCGAGTTCACCCGACAGATCACCCCAGTCTTGTGCCTCTTGCAGGAACTCGCTTAGGAGATCCGCCTCCGCTTGCGATTCCAGCTCGCCCTGATCGAAAGAGAAGGCGCAAGCGCCGTCCACAACCGTCATGATCTCTCGGCCTGACGTCAGGCGAAGCAGGTGGCTCGGGATGGTCTCACGAAGGCGACGAACGCGGACCCGGGGTCTCACATCGCCGTCACCCAGACTGGACGACACCCACTTTTCGTGATTCGCCTTCAGCGTCCGAAGCATGTCAGCCGTGTAGGTCTCATGCTGATCGTCCACCATCTTGTGATGCACACGGCACAGCAGAACCATATTCTCAGGCTCGTCGAGCCAATCCGGCGGGAACGCCGGATCGTGACGTGGGCCCTGACCGGCCGCGGAAACGATGTGGCACTCATCGCCCACCACGGACTGGTCGTCTGCAGCCGTCGCGGCGACGACGAGCTCGCGCCGGCACATCGCGCAACGGTTCCCTGACCGCCCCCATAGGATCTTCCGAGCCTTGTCCGAAATTGCCATAGCTCCGTGCCCGACACTCACCGGGGATGCGATGGAAAGATTCGGGCAACGCTACCACCGAGGAAAGGAAAGTCAAGAGGGCGTCCGGAGAAGGGAAGGCGATAGGTCCGGTCCTAGCCACGCGGATCATTTACTACAAGGGTGCGCTAGCGTAAGCAGTGGCGAATTGGGTTTTCCTCTGCCCGCGTGAAAGGGGTTGCGTGCCTTCGCACATGGAGTCATACGCTGTCCCGTGCCACGGGCCGACCCGCCCGACAGGAGTTCCGCGTGGCCCGACTCGCGAGCCAAGCCCGAATGGGCTACTACCCCACCCCGCCGGCCATCGCCGAGGCCGTCGCCCGCTCTCTCACCCGGTCCGGCCCCGGGCTGATCCGCGCCATCGACCCTTGCTGCGGAGAGGGCACGGCGCTCTGCCTCGCCACGGCCGGACTGGGGGATCCCGTGGAACGCTACGGGATCGAGCTGAACCGGCAGCGAGCTGACGCCGCCCGCTCGGCGCTCACCCGGGTGCTCCGCGCCGACATCCGTAGCACCCGGGTGGCCAACGCCGCCTTCGGGCTCGTCTTCCTCAACCCGCCCTACGACTTCGACGTCCGGGCCGACCTCGACGAGGCGGCCCAGCGGCTCGAGCTGCATTTTCTCCAGGCCAGCCTGCGCTACCTGGCGCCCGGGGGCGTCCTGGTCTACCTCATCCCCGACAGGCGGCTCAGCAGCAAGGTGGCGAGCGTCCTCGCCTACCACTGCGAGCAGATCCAAGTCTTCCGGTTCCCGGGGGAGGAGTACGCCCGGTTCCAGCAGATCGTCCTGTTCGCCGTCCGCAAGGCTACCCCTTTCCGAGACGAGGAGGTGCTCCGGACGCTGCGCGCGATCGGGAGCCGGATCCGCATCCCGCCAGATCTCCCGGCTCAGGTGGAGCCGGCGCACATCGTCCCGGTCGCGTGCCCGGTGGCCAACCTCCTGTTCCAGAGCCTGACCGTGGAGCCCGAGGACCTCGTGCAGGAGATGGAGAAGTACGGATTGTACGAGCCAATCCTCGGGCGGCTCCATCCCGAGGCCGCCGCGTGCCGCATGCGACCCCTGATGCCGCTGCGGCGAGGACACCTCGCCCTCGTGCTCGCCTCGGGCCACCTGAACAACGAGCTGGTGGAGGACCCGAGGACAGGCGACCGGCTGCTGGTGAAAGGCCGGACCGAGAAGGACACCGTCCGCCTGGAAGAGAAGGGAGAAGACGGCAGCCGGACGATCACCGAGCGCGATGTCCTCAAGATCGTCATCACCGCGCTGGATCTCCGATCGGGCGAACTCCAGACGATGACGTGACCGCCCGCTGGCTGCAACCACTTCTGTCTTGACGCTTCCAACCAGCCGCCGCGCCGCACTCCACTCCTCCTCGAATGGAATCCCTGCCTTCCCCTACTACGAATCGAGCTCCTACACCTGGAGACCTCCGTGCCGCATGCCGCCCCGTTCCTCTACATCGACCACGAAGGCGCGATCGCGCTGGTCCATGCCTACCTCGCCGATCCCTACGACGAGGTGCGGTTCCTGTCGGTGGGCGGGCCGGCGGAGGCGGTGAAGGCGGTGCTCGGGGCGGCGAAGATCAGCGACACCTGCCTGCGCCTCGTCAGAGTCAACGGCCGCGGGCGGGAGTACGTCGGCCCGCTGCAGGCGACGGCGTCCGCCTCCCGCCTGCTGACCAAGCGTCTGCCCTGCGGCCAGGCCCACGGCGTGCTCTACCCCGACACCGCGCCGGCGGAGAGCCTGATGGCGTTCACGCTGCTCCTCCCAAAAGCCCAGGCCGCCTCGGCGCCGGCGAAGCTGCTGGCGATGATCGACCAGCGCAGCCGC
>JBHGAV010000103.1:0-7139 GCA_041946685.1 Bryobacteraceae bacterium
GCGAAGTTCTGGAGCAGGCTTGGCTCGGTGATGCCGCGTCCCGCGCTCAGGCGCAGAAAGGTCTGCGAGAGCCGGCCATGCTCGCCGGCGAGCAGAAAACTGGCCGCTCCGCGAGGCGCCAGCTTGGTCCCGAACACGCTGTTGCGCTCCGCCCGCAGGCCGCCCGAGAGGAACACGCGGCGGGCGAAGCTGTGCTGCCGGTAGACGAACAGCCCGTGGTTGTGGCGGCTCGCGTCGAACCCGGTGATCTCCCCGCGCTGCCGTTCGTACTCGTAGCCGAAGACGGTGGCCCCGCCCGCATCGGTCAGCGTTCCCTGGTAGTCGAAGTTCTTGCGCGAGGTGAGCGTGACGTAGGGATCGGAGGGGAAGAAGGCCACGTTCTGCTTCACCAGGCGCGTGCCCGGCGGCGCCGCGGAGGCGGGCAGGTTGGGATCCACCAGCCGCACCAGGTAGACCCGGCGCACCGGCGTCTCCACGTCGCGCAGCAGCGCCGCCACCTGGTAAGGGCCGCCCACGCCTTTATCCAGGAAGGTCTCCCGCAGCCGGTGATAGCCGAACGAGAACCGCTGGACGTAGTTCCGGCCCCGCGTGTCGTCCACGCGGAGAGCCAGCAACGCATCGCGGTTCGCCTGGCGGGCGTCGAAGTTGATGATCCCGTATCCGACCTGGTTCGGCGTTCCCACGATCGCATCGAAGCTCCGGAAAATCGCCCGCGCCTGCGTGCTCTCGGAAAGCCGGAAGCCGGCGTTGGCCGTGCCGGTCGTGTTCCGGAAATAGTCGTTGGGGAATTCTCCCACGGTGTGGAACTGCTCGGCGCCGAGCGCGTAATCGAGCCGGGCGCCGGAGCCGCCGTTCAGGCCGGCGACCCAGCGGTCCGTCTGGAAGCTGCCGCGTTCGTACGTGAGCGAGCCCCGGGGCAGGCGGTTCTCCGGATCGCCGCGGCTCGTGAAAAGCTGGACGACTCCGGCCGAGGCTTCCGCCCCGAACAGCGCGCTTTCGGGGCCGCGGACCACCTCGACACGCTCCAGGAAACTGGAGGTCAGCGTGGCCAGGTTCACCTCCCCGCCCGGATCGTTCACCGGCACGCCGTCGATGAGCACCAGGGCGCCGGTGCGCTGGGCGCCGCGCGTGAACACCTGTGTGAGGCTTCCCGGACGCCCGTACCGGGCCACGTGCAGGCCCGGAATCTCTCTCAAGACCTCGTACACCATCGGGAACTGGCGCTGCTCGAACTCGGCGCGGGTGACCACGTTCGCGGCCACCCCAGCCTCCTCGACGCTGGTCTCGCGCCGGGTGGCGGAGACGACGATCCGCTCCGTGAGCCCGGCCAACGCCAGCTCGATTTCCGCCGGACCTGCCGACTCAAGGCTCATCCGCCTGGTCTCAAAGCCCGGCGCGGAGATGACCGCGTCACAGCCCCGCACGCCCTGAAAGGCGAACCGGCCTTCCAGGCCCGTCACCTGCGCCCTGCCGGCGCACTCCACCCGCGCGCCGCGCACCGGCCGCCCGGAGGGATCGAGCACCGTGCCCTCGACCGCGGCCTCCTGGGCAGCCAGGACGCCGATTCCGGGCACAAGCACACCAATTCCGAAAAGAAAAGGGGAAAGGAACCGAATTCTTAGATGCATGAGACGTTCTCCCGCGGAACGATCACTCATCGCGATCCGCGGCGAGCCGCGGACTTCAGCGAGGAACCGGTCTCCTGACTTGCGACTGGCCTTTCCCGGAGCTGGGTGTGCGGCCTTCCCGCCTTCGGGGCAGTGACCGCACGAGCCGTTCAGTGTCGCTCACAGTTGCGGGGCAGTGGCGGACTCGCACCGCCTTCCCGTTCATTCCTCGCCGCTGGTGAGGGTTGCCATTTCCGGCAACCTCGTTGAGTATACCCGAACCCGGCGAAACCAACAACATCATCCCACACGGTCTCGCCGGTTTCGCAGAAGCTCCCTACGTTGACGCACTCACGTGCGAGGGCTCACGAGCCCCCGGTGGGGGACATTTGCGAACATCTGTTTTCGTCGAAGTCTCTTTCGACCAGCTCGACCAGGGTCTCAACGGCTTGGACCTCGTCTTCCCCAGAGGCCTCGATCGTGATCTCTGTGCCGGGGCTCACCGCGAGCAGCATCAATCCGAGAATACTTCGTCCATCCACCTGTTGCTCACCCCGGATCACCTTGATCCCGGAGCTGAAACGCGCCGCAGTGGCCGCAAAAAGGCCCGCGGGCCTGGCGTGGAGGCCGGAGCGATTCAAGATGCGGACATTCCTGGAGAACATGCTTCACCGGTTCCTTCCGTCAGGTACCGCCGAAGAACCTGCCGCACCTCGCTCGCAGTGGACAGCTTGAGGACTTGCTCCACTATTGGGATCAGCTCGGTTCGGCGCAGTTGACTCACAAGCTCTCTGATCCGTGGGATGAGCCCGGGGCTTACGCTCAATTCGCTTACGCCCACCCCGACGAAGAAAGCCACGGCCTCCGGATCGGTCGCCATCTCACCGCAGACGCCCACCCACTTTCCTTTCCTTCCGGCCGCGGCGCATACATTGCGGATCAGCCGCAGGACGGCGGGGTGGAAAGGCTCATAGAGTTCGGCCACCCTTTCATTGAGCCGATCCACAGCCAGCACATACTGAATCAGGTCGTTGGTGCCGATGCTGAAGAAGTCCACCTCTTCGGCCAACTCTTCGGCAAGGAGGGCAGCAGCCGGAGTCTCGATCATGACGCCCAGCGGAACGCCAGCGGAGCCCGGCAGCTCGCGGATGAGCCTCTTCGTCGAGCGAACCTGTTCCAGATCGGAAATCATCGGCAATAGGATCGCCAGATTGCCCGAAGGGGCCGCTCGAAAAATCGCCCGGAGCTGCCTCTCAAAGATGTCCCTGCGCGAGAGAGACAGCCGGATTGCTCTTAGTCCCAGGGCCGGATTTGGTTCGGGCGGGCATGGGCACCAGGGCACGTCCTTCTCGCCGCCCAGGTCCATGGTGCGAATCACCACTCGGGAAGGCGCCATTTCTGCCAGGGTTTTTTGGTAACAGGCAAATTGCTCCTCTTCCGAAGGCTGCGTCTCGCGGTTCAAAAACAAAAACTCGGTGCGAAACAGGCCGATTCCTTCGGCGCCGGCCGACCGGGCCAGGGCGATCTCCCGCGGCAGGTTCACATTCGCCGCCACCTCGACGCGGAACCCATCGCCAGTCATCACCGGCAGCGAGTCGATGGCTGCCAGTGTCGCGGTTGCCGCCCGCCTGCGGTACAGTTCCAGCGTGCTGTCGTCCGGGCGCAGGGTCACCTCACCACGATCCCCGTCCACGATGATCCAATCCCCCTCCCGCACCTGTTCCAGCACTCCTGCCACGCCCAGTGCTGCGGGAATGTTCATGGCTCGGGCCAGCAGCGCAGTATGGCCCGTGCGGCCTCCCTCCTCGGTGACCAATCCGCGCACCTTGGCCGGATCGAGCGAGCCGGCCTCGGATGGCATCAGAACCCGGGCAAGAATCGCAGATTCCGGAGGAAGGGCCGTCGGGGACGACACGGTCCGATCCAGGCTGCTCAATACGCGCTGCGCCAGGTCTTCGATATCGGTGGCGCGTTCCTTCAGCAGGTCGTCGGGCAGAGCGCGGAACCTCTCCACCAGGGGCTTGACGGCGCGATCTACCGCTTCTTCGGCGCAGATGCCGTCCGCCCGGATCCCCTCCCTGGCAGGGTCCAGAAACACAGGATCGTCCAGCATCAGCAGTTGGGCTTTGAAAATCGCAGCCTCCTTGGCCCCGGTCCGCGACCGGACACGCTCCATTAACTCGCCTAACTGTCTCCTGGCGGCTTCAACGGCGGCCTCCAGCCTGGCCAGTTCCTGTTCGGGGCCCGCCGCGTGCGCCGCCTTGCGCCGCGGCCTGACCTTATCCCAAAGGACGGCTCTGCCTATGCCAATGCCCGGAGAAGCCGCCACTCCTTTCAACACCGCCGCCATTCAGTCTCCATCCGGCTTCACCACGACCTTCAGCACCCGGCCCTCGGCGATGGCCTTCAGCCCTTCTTCAATTCTTTCCAGCGGAACCGTCAGACCCAAGAACTGTGAGGTGGGGATTTTGCCGCTCGCCAGCAATTCCAGCGCCATGCGATTGTGACTGGGACTGGAGCCATAAGCCCCCATGATGAACAGCTCCCTGTAATGGACGAGGTTGGCATTCAGTGAGACGAGCGGATTGTCCTTCGGCAGGCCGCCAAAGAAACTGATGCGGCCGCGTTTCGCAGCCAGCGTCACCGCCTGTTCCTGGGCCTTGCCGGAAGGCGCCGCGACAATCACGACCGAGGCGCCCGCGCCGCCGGTTTCCTCCCAGACCCTTTCCCGAAGATCCGTTGAATTCCCGTTCAGGAGGACATCCGTCCCAAAGGCGCGCGCCAACTCCAGCCGCTGTTCGACGACGTCCACCAGAATGACCTTCCACGCGCCACGGACTTTCGCCAGACAGGCGTGCAGGCAACCCATAGGTCCCGCGCCGAGAATGAGCACCGAGTCACCCGCCCTTACATCCAGGAGTTCCTGTCCATTGATGGCGCAGGCCAGAGGCTCGGCGAGCGTGGCTTCCTCAAACGAGAGATTGTCGGGGATCGTGTTTACGCATCCGGCTTTCACCGCGGCGTACGGCACGGCCATGTACTCAGCGAATCCTCCGTGGAACTGATAGCCAATGGAACGGAGGTTGTCGCACATGGTTTCCGTGTTCGCTGCGCAGTAGGGGCAATCGCCGCACGGAACCGCGGGAGCCACCGCGACCCTTTGGCCCGGCAGAAAGCCCGTGAGCTGCTTGCCTGCTTCGACGATCGTCCCGGTGACTTCGTGGCCTATGGTCACCGGCTCGGTGATGTTGCTTGCTCCCGAACGGTAAGTCCTCACGTCGCTGCCGCAGATGGCGCAGGCTCTGACCTTGAGAAGCAGCTCGCGGCTGGAGATCGCCGGTACCGGGACGTCTTCGAGGCGTAGATCTTTCGGTCCGTGAAAAACTGCGGCTTTCATCGTGCGGCCTCACTTCCGTTGAGGATCTGTAGTACTTCTTCCCGGCTTCCGGTTGTGGCCAACCGCTCGACCAGCTCGGGGTGCTGAAGGACACGCGCGAGGTCCGCCAGTATGTTCAGATGCTGCTCGGTTCCTGTCCCGGCAAAGCCTATTGCGAGGCGGACGGTCTTGCCTTGTCCCCAATCAACTCCTTCCGGGATTTGCACAACCACCAGCGAGTCCCGCAGAACCTGGTCTTTGACGTCATTCGTGCCGTGCGGCAGGGCGACGTGCTCGGTGATCCACGTGCTCCACTGCTTCTCCTTCTCGAGCATCCCGTCTACGTAGCGGGCGGTGACGTCGCCGGCATCCAGCATGACGCGTCCTATGGCCTGGATCACCTCCTCCTTGGAGGCATACCGGCTCCCCAGCAGAATGCGTTCAGGTGCGAGCAGCACGATTTCTTTCCTCCTCGGGCGCGAGTTGACGGATGAGATCCTCGTAGACGCGGGGGTTCAGGAATTCATCGACGGCGTAAATCTGTGCGCGCGGCGCAACTTCCCGCACGCGCGCCGCCAGACTGCGGTGTACGACGAGGACCTCGGCTGAAGGCGGCACCTCGCTCAGCGCTGCGTGGCGAACTTCGATTTTCAACCCGATTTCCCGCAGTTTGCGCCGCAATATGGACGCGCCCATGACTGAGCTGCCCATCCCAGCCTCGCAGACGAACAGGATCGCGGCCGGCCGAAGACGAGATGCCGCGCTCCCGGCCGGTGCTTCCCGCGGTGGCCCGTCCGCCGAAGAGCTACGGGAAACGATAGGGGCGGCGGCTACGAAAGATATCACGGCGCCTGCGGCGATTCCCATGAGGACCGGCAGCAAACCCCCGCGGGGCGCCAGCGCAATATGCGCGAAGATACTGCCGGGCGAAGGAGTCGCCACCAGCCCGGCGTGCGTAGTCACGTAAACGGCGCCGCCGGCCAGCCCGCCCGCCGTCACTGCCAGGATGGTTAGAGGGTTCATCAACACGTAAGGAAAATACATCTCGTGGATACCGCCGAAGAAATGAATTACCATGGCGGCCGGTGACGAATGCTTCGCCGCTCCCCGTCCAAACAACCAGTAGGCCGCCAGCAGGCCCAGACCGGGTCCCGGGTTCGGCTCCAGCAGGAAGAAAATGGATTTGCCCGTCTGCTGGGCTTCGGCCACTCCCAAGGGCGCAAACACGCCGTGATTGATGGCATTATTCACAAAGAGCACTTTGCCGGGCTCGATCAGCAGGGCGAGCAGCGGAAGCAGCCCAGCCGCGGTGAGCGTGCGTGCGCCGGCGGACAGCGAAGAAACGATGGCCTGGGCCAGCGGCTGCACCGAGACGTATCCCAGCAGCGTCAGACCGAGGCCCAGAATGCCGGCCGAGAAGTTGGCAACCAGCATTTCAAATCCGGCCGGAACCCTGGCGGCGGCAGCCTCATCGAATTTCCGCATCAACCAGCCGCCCAGCGGTCCTAAGACCATGGCCCCCATGAACATGGGGACATCGCTGCCGGCCACCGCGCCCATCGTGGCGGTAGCTCCGACCACACCGCCTCGGATCCCGTGCACCAGACGCCCTCCGGTGAAGCCAATCAGGATCGGCAGCAGGTTGATGCTCATGGGCGTCACGATCCTGGCCAGGTGCGGGTTCGGGATCCAGCCGCTCGGGATGAACAGTGCCGTCAAGAATCCCCAGGCGATGAACGCGCCGATGTTAGGGACAACCATGCCGGCGAGGAACGCGCCGGCCGCTCTAAACCGTGCTCGCATCACTCACCGCCCGTTCCCACGCCCCACTCCTCGACCATCACGCGAGGCACGAGGCTCTCAATAACGTCCAGACCGGGAATCTGCCTTCCTCTCGTTGAGGCGCTGGCCGCACCGGCGGCGGTGGCCAGACGCAAGGCTTCCGGGAAAGAGAGGCCGGTCATCATGGCATAAGCGAGGGCAGCTACCATGGCATCGCCCGCGCCTACCGTGCTCCCAGAGGCTGACACGGGAACCCGCGCCCGCCACACGCGCTGCCCGCAGGCTGCCACGGCGCCTTCCGCGCCCAGCGAAATCAGGGCCATTCGAGCGCCCCGGACGAGCAATTCGCGCGCGGCCGCCCTTACCTCCTGCTC
>JBHGAV010000104.1:0-7105 GCA_041946685.1 Bryobacteraceae bacterium
GTCGCGTGCCGGTGTTCCTCGGACTGAACTTCACCGGGAACCACACCGTGGACCGCGATCCGGGCATCCGCCTGGGCGAGGTATGGTCCCGCCAGGAGAAGCGGGCCGCTTCGGAGTCTTCGCGCGGAAGCGCGGCGAGCCGGTGGCTCGTGGACAAAGCCCTCGAGCGCGGCTACGGCATGGCGACCGCGTACTACTTCGACATCGAGCCGGACTTCGACGGCGGGATGCGGTACGGAGTCCGCCCGCTCTTCTTCAAGCCGGGGCAGACGGGGCCCGCTCCCGACGACTGGGCCGCCATCGGCGCCTGGGCATGGGCATTGAGCCGGGCGATGGACTATCTGGAGAAGGACGAACGCGTGGACGCGGAACGGGTTATCGTTCACGGGCATTCACGGCTGGGGAAGACGGCCCTCTGGGCCGGCGCGCAGGACACGCGCTTCGCCGCGGTGATCTCGAACGACTCCGGCGAAGGCGGAGCCGCCATCAGCCGGCGCCGGTTCGGAGAAACCGTAGCGGACCTGAACCAGAGGTTTCCGCATTGGTTCTGTGCGAACTACAAGCAGTACAGCGGCCGCGAGGACGAAATGCCGGTGGATCAACACATGCTGCTGGCGCTCATCGCGCCGCGCCCCCTGTACGTGGCCAGCGCCGAGGAAGACCTGTGGGCGGACCCGAAGGGCGAGTTCCTGGCCGCGGTGGCCGCGGGACCGGTATACAGGCTCCTGGGCAAACAGGATCTGGGGACCGACCGGATGCCGGGGATCCACCAGCCCATTCAGAACACGGTGGCGTATCACATTCGCGCCGGCAAGCACGACATCAATGCCTACGACTGGGAGCAGTACCTCAACTTCGCCGATAAGCACGTCAAGAACGCGCCGGCAGGCTCACGCCGCGCGCGCTGAGCGGGCGCTGCCCCGGACAGACACGTGATGGCTGGGAGGCGGGCCGGGACGGTGATATCCTGGCTGGACGCCAAGGAGCATCGCATGACACGCCGTGAATTTCTGGAATCTTCCGCAGCCGCCGCGGCAGCCGGCCTTGCCGGACTCACGTCGCCGGAGGGTCTGCTGGCGCAAGCTCGAGAGAAAGCGAAGCCGCTGAACCTGAGAGTCACGGACCTCAAGACTTTCATCGTCAACCGCGGCGGCGCCAATGCCATCAACTACGTGTTCGTGAAGGTTTACACCAACCAGGGCCTCACGGGACTGGGGGAAGGCTCGGTCACGAGCAAGGAAGCCACGATGGCCACGGCCATCGAAGAGCACAAGCGGTACCTTGTTGGCCGCGATCCGGCGGACATCGAGATGCACTGGCAGGCCATGTACCGCTGGCCGCGCTGGCGGGGTGGCCCGATCCTTAACTCGGCCATAAGTGCGGTCGAGATCGCCCTGTGGGATATCCTTGGGCAGGCGCTCGGCCAGCCGATCTGGGCGCTGCTCGGGGGCAAGGCGCGCGAGCGGGTACAGATGTACGTTCACGCCGGGGGGAACACTCCCGAGCAAAACGTCAAGTCGTGGATGCAAGCCAAGTCGGAGGGATGGACCGGCGCCAAGGGCGGCTTCATCACCACGCAGGGCGACGTGATCGACCCGGTCCGCTCGGTGCGCGAGGGAATCGCGAATCTTAAGGCCGTGCGCGAGGCTGTGGGCGAGGATTTCCGCATCTGCGTCGACCTCCACGGCAAGGCCACGCCCACGATGGCCGTCGACTTCTGCCGCCGCGCCGAGCCTTACCGGCCGTTCTTCGTCGAGGAGGCTACGCAGATCGAGGACCTCGACGAACTGGCGCACCTGCGGGCCAACACCAGCGTCCCCCTGGCCACCGGCGAACGCCTGTTCACCAAGTACGGCTTCAGCCAGATCTGCCAGCGGCACCTCGTCGACTACGTTCAGCCCGACGTGGTCCACTGCGGCGGGATCCTGGAGATGAAGAAGATCGCCACTATCGCCGAGGCCTATCGCATAGAACTGACCCCGCACAACCCGCAGAGCGACGTCAGCACGTTGGCGTCTCTGCATGTCGATTTTTCGACCCCTAACTTCGCCATCCAGGAGATCAGCCACCGCGGAAACGAGCAGTACTGGCAGGACCTGTTCTACGGCGGCGCGATCAACTATAACAAAGGTTTCGCGGAACCCCCGGACCGCCCCGGCCTGGGCGTAAACCTGGACGAGAAGGTGGCCGCCAAGCGCCCTTACCAGCCTCACACGCGGCAACAACTGCGGTTCCCGGACGGCGGCATCGCCGACCATTAAGGCCCCGAGGGCCGCTTGCGGAGGGGCGCCGGAATCTGATATAGCTGCCTCCCTGGGAGGAGCGCATGGCGAAGTCCTTCGCGATGGTCCTTTGTCTTTGCCTGTGCGGGATAGCTTTGTACGCGCAGGGAACCAGTGGAAACATAACCGGTCAAGTGCTCGATCCCTCCGGCCTGGCTATCCCCGGGGCTCAGGTCGTGGCTACGAACACGGCCACCAACGTGGCCACCAAGACCATTTCTACTGAGACCGGCAACTACAACATCATGGTGTATCCCGGCGTTTACCGGGTAACGGCGGAAGCCGGCGGATTCAAACGGTATCTGCGCAATGACGTGGCGGTCACTGCCTCCGGCACAGTCCGCGTGGACGCGGTGCTCGAGATCGGTTCGGTGGCCGAGTCGGTCGAGGTGTCCGGCTCGCTTCTGAGCGTGCAGAGCGAGAACGCCAAGGTTTCGACGTCGGTCGAGAACAAGTTTGTGGACGAGCTCCCGCTGGTGGTGGGCGGAACCATGCGGAACCCGTACAACCTGGTACAGATTGCCGCGCAAGTTACCTCAAGCGGCGACACCGAGATGTCCATGGGCGGTGGGCAGATGCGCGCGTGGAACGCCACGTTGGACGGCCTCGGCATCACGACCAACCGGCCGGCCGAAACGTTCGAGGTCGCCTATGCTGCGCCATCGCTCGAGGCCATCACCGAATTCGCGGTCGACACCAACGGCTTCAAAGCCGAATACGGGCAGGCGGCGGGGGGAATCGTCACGTTCTCGTCCCGCTCCGGCACCAACGATTTCCATGGAACGGCTTACGACTTCCTGCGCAACCAGAAACTGGACGCGCGGAACTTCTTCGAGCAGCAGAAAGGAGTCTACAAGCAGAACGATTTTGGCGCCGCGGGTGGAGGGCCAGTCGTGATCCCGAAGCTCTACAACGGGCGGAACCGGACCTTCTTCTACCTCGCCTACGAAGGATTCCGGAACCGCGTCGGCAGCAAAGCGGTGATTGCGAGCATTCCCACTCCGGAGATGTACGACGGTGACTTCACCAACTGGGTGGACCAGAACAACAAGCTGCTCCCGATCTACGATCCGGCGACGACACGCCCCAATCCCTCGGGCAGCGGCTTCATCCGGGACGCCTTCTCAGGCAACCGGGTTCCAAAGGCGCGCTTCAGCGCCCTGTCCCAGAAGATCATGCCTTACGCGCAGGGCGTCAAGCCCAACCGCGGAGGCCAGCCGGGGACGATCGGCTACGTCCGGAACAACTGGATCAACAGCTCGGGAACGGTTCAGTCGCCGCAGAACAAGGGGAGCGCCAAGATAGACCACGTGCTGAACGACAGCCACCGGCTCGGCTTCTTCATGAACATCAGCAAGTACGAGGATTCGCTGGGCGCCGACGGACCTCCGGGCTTGCCGACACCCCTATGGAACGGAACTATCATCCTCTATAACATCCAGTCTTACCGGATGACGCACGACTGGGTCATCTCCTCGGCCCTGTTGAATCACTTCCAGATCGGGGGCAATGTCTTCTTCAAGGACCAGCGCACGCCGAACGCAGTCGGAGGCTGGAAATCGAAGGTGTGCATGGCGAACGTCATCGACTGCGACGTGAACTTCCCCAACATGTCCTTCACCGAATTCACGAGCTGGGGCGGCACGGCGAGCAGCGGCCACGAGCAGCCCATGTGGGCGTTCAAGGACGATTTCAGTTACAACCATCGCAAGCATGCGTTCAAGTTCGGCGTCAGTTACCAGACTCAGCCGTCGACCGGGTTCGGGAAGCAGAACATTTCCGGGCAGGCAAGCTTCAGCTTTCTGGGCACCAGCGTGCCGGGCGACACATCGTTCCGCAGCGGCAGCTCGTTCGCCTCGTTCCTTCTGGGCGATGCGCACAGCGGCGCCACCGAGACGATCCGCGATTCCACGATGGTTTACCCGTATTATGGCTTCTATGCCCAGGACGACTGGCGCCTGAGCCGGCGGCTGACGCTCAACCTGGGGGTGCGGTGGGATCTTAGCCCGGCTCCGCATGCGGTGAAGGACTGGTACTCCGACCTGGCCCCCACAAAGCCGAATACCGCGATCAACGGCTATCCGGGCGCGCTCCGCTTCGCCGGATTCGGCGAAGGAACCGAGAACAGCCACACGCTTGTGAGCGGTTGGTACAAGGGCATCGGCCCGCGGCTGGGCCTGGCCTACGCTCTGAACGACAAGACCACGTTGCGCACCGCGTTCGGCCGGTCGTTCAACAAGGTGACCGTGACCCGCGACAGCGGCCACTATCAGGGCTTCTTCGCCCGGTATAACTTCAGTTCCTCCGACCAGGGCATCACACCGGCGTTCAACTGGGACAAGGGACTGCCCCCCTATCCCCTGCCGATCAGCATGGATCCTAAGGCGAAGCTCGATCCCACGATCGCCAACAACGACGAGATTCACTATCACCTGCCCGGCAACGCCACCCGGTCGCCGGAGACCCTGTACTGGACCTTCAACCTGCAGAGGGAAGTCGCGGCGAACACGGTGGTCGAAGCAGGTTACAGCGCCACGATCGGAACCCACCTGATGGGCAGCCTGGTGAATCTCAACCAGGTCCCGACGCCGGTTTGGAACGCCTACGTTGAGAAGTTGGGCGTGACGGCTGCGCGCAACCTGCTGCTCTCCGACATCCGCTCCGCCGCGGCCCAGGCAGCCGGCGTCCCTGTCCCCTACGCCAACTTCGTGGATCCAACGGTCCAAAGGACCCGTACCGTTAACCAGGCGCTGCGGCCGTTCCCGCAGTTCCTGAACGTCGTCACCGGTGTGCGGGGGAATGGGGACCACGGCGGGCATTCGAGCTATCACTCCTTAATCCTGAAAGCCACACGGCGGTATTTCAGCGGGCTGGCGATGGAGTGGAACTACGTGTTTTCCAAGATTCTCACCGACACGGACAGCCAGGTGGAAGGTGATGGCACGACACAAGATCAATACAACCGCCGGCTGGAGAAGTCCATCGGCGAATTCGACCAGTCCCACGCTGTGAAGCTCAGCACGGTGTACGAGTTGCCCGTGGGCAAGGGTAAGCGCCTCCTCGGCGGATCTGGGGGTGTAGCCAACACGATCCTGGGAGGCTGGCGGCTGGGCGCTATCGCCAGCTACATGAGCGGCTTCCCAATTCGCGTCACGCGCAACAACCCGCTGCCCATCTTCAACCGGGACACGCGCCCGGCCATCACCACTTACGACAACTGGCGCGCCCCGATAAAGGGCGAGAAGTTTGACCCGGCGGTCGACCGGTTCCTGGATAAGAGCGTCTTCCCCACGCAGCCCACCGGTTTCGGCAACATGACCCGGCACAACCCGAAGGCGCGAAGTCTCCCGATATTCGAGGAGAACCTGAGTCTCGCCAAGAAGTTCTCCATCAGCGAGAGGTTTTCGTTGGACTACCGCTGGGAAGCTTTCAACCTTCTTAACCGTGTCCGGTTCAGCACCGGCGGCACGGGTCTGGACAGTACGTCGTTCGGCGTAGTGACATCGCAGACGAACAGCCCGCGCCGGATGCAGATGGGACTCAAGCTGTACTGGTAGGGACCATCGCGGGACGGCGCCATGCCGCCGTCCCGGACACAGGGCCCCCTGTGATTAGCGTCGGGCGTGCCAGGCCGCTTCCGGCTCGCCTGGCTGCACTCGCGCCCAGGCTGCCGTGTCGCCCCTTTTACTTTTTCTTAGGCGCCGCGGCCGGCAAGGGCTCGCTGCTATTGCCTATGTCCCGGCTGAGTTTCCACGAGCCGTCGGGCTGCCGCTTGCAGATAACGAGGTATTTGCCCGATTCCTCTATCCGCTTGCCGGATTTCGGGGTAATCGTGAGCGCGTAGTTGCCGCGGTCGTAGGCCCAATCGCCTGCCACCTGGGTTTCGAGCGGAGTGATGACGAGCTTGACGGCGTTCTCCTTGAACAGGGTCTCGAACATAGCCCGGACGGCCTGCTTGCCTTCGACCGCCGGTTGATTCGCGTTCATCACAATCACGTCGTCGGTGTAGGCGGCGGCCAGAGCGTTTGCGTCGCCGGAATTGTATGCGGCGCTGACCTTGTCCCGGAGCGCGCCGATCGCCCTAATATCGGCTGCGGTGTCGCTCTTCGGCTCCGGTTGCGGCGCGGTTTGGCAGCCCGCCAGCGTCATCATCGATGTGAGCGCGAAGGCGCAGGACCACGCGTTAACTAGTCTCATTGTTCCCCCCCGTGGACGTCAGCTTCGGACTCGAACCCTGCTCTTGAGCCCGACCTCCTGAGGCCTACCCCGCGGCGTTGCGGGCCGGCCGTCAGGGATCCCTCAAGTGCTCCTGAAGAGGCCCTTCGAACGGGAGGGAGTTCGGGCGCCCCGTGTGAGCCTGTGCTCCGCGCGATGTAGTTGTAGTGCCGTTCACGGGGCGACTCCCAGACTATTGCTCCCGTCCACCCCTGTCAAGGGCATTTCACGGATTCAGGAGCAAGAAGAGCCGGCGGGAGTCCGTCCCGGCGAGTCCGGGGCCTGGGCTCAGGGGGCGGCGCGCGGCTGTGGCCCGTGAGTCGCCACCCATCCAAAGAAGAGTCTCTCCTTGCGGGCGCAAATAACTGCGCCGGCCGGATCGTTTTGGCCTTATGCTTGAGGGTAGCCAGACGACCGGAAGCCACGTCCCGGCCTGCACAGCCGGACGGGACGCCGGGGGAGCCCCGAACCGGCCTGCGTCCCGGTCCCGCCTGGAGATCCTTCCCTGACTGGAGTTTGGCATGGCAACTTCCCTTCGCATCGCCACGTTCAACGTGGAGAACCTTGACGACAAGTTCAACCAGAGACCCACCCTCGCCGAGCGCGTT
>JBHGAV010000105.1:0-7003 GCA_041946685.1 Bryobacteraceae bacterium
TGCGAGAGGCGCTGGCAGAAGCCTGAGGCCGCTGTCACCGGGATCCCAGGAGGCGGACGGACCTACCATCTTCGGAAGTCAGCAAGACGAGCTCTTCCATTTGGGCCTGAGCGCCTGGCTTAGCGAGCACGCGGTGTCCGGGCCTCCTCCGACCCGGACACATTGGCTGCCTTGATCGAGCAGCACCGGAAGGCCTGCAGGCTGGCGGCACGGCAGGCCGCATGGTTCATTGCCCGGCAATCACATTAGTCGGGCGCTCAGTTATCGATGGTGTCCCGCCCCCGACTCCCTCCGAAGCGATAGTAGGCCGCTGGCACCACGATCATGTTCAACAGCGTCGAGGTGAACAAACCGAAAAAGATCACGATCGCCATGGGAGCCTGAATTTCGCTGCCGGGTTTTCCAAGGCCCAGGGCGATCGGCACAAGCGCTAGGCCTGTCGCCATGGCGGTCATGAAGATCGGGGCCAGCCGCTCGGACGCCCCCGCCACAACGGCCTGGCGCCAGTCCATGACCCCCTCGACGTCGACGAGGTGCTTCACGTGCGATATCAGCATGATTCCGTTTCGCGTGGCGATGCCGAACAGCGTGATGAAGCCGATCAGGGAAGCGACCGAGAGGATGCCTCCTGCGACGAATACACCGATTGTGCCGCCAATCAGAGCGAGCGGCAGGTTCAACATGATGATCAGAGCATCGCGCGAGGAGCGGAACGCGGTCAGCAGGATGACGAAGATCCCAGCAATTACGCCAAGGCCGAGCCAGAGAATCCGCTGCGAAGCGCGTGCCTCGCTCTCGAACTGCCCCCCGTAGTCGATATGGTAGCCCCGGGGCAGCTTCACGGCTGCCCGGACCAGTTTCCGGACATCATCGACCACACCGCGGAGATCGCGGCCGGCTACATTGCACTGGACCACGATCTTGCGCTGGACGTTTTCGCGGCTGATGAAGTTCGGGCCGCGATCCTCGCGGATGTCGGCCACCGCGGAGAGCGGGACTCGGGCGCCGGACGGCGTATCGATCATCAGCTGACGGATCGAGTTCAGGTCCGATCCATTCTGACCGGCATAACGAATCACCAGCGGAAAGGATACTTGTCCTTCGAGGATCTGCCCGACGGTGCGTCCGAGCGAGGCGGTTTCCAGCGCCTCGGCGGCAGTACCGGCGCCCAGGCCATACCGGGCGAGCGCCGAACGGTCAAACCGGACGCGCACCGTCGGAATCTCAGTCTGCTGTTCGATGGACAGATCCACGACTCCCTCCACACCACGCATGGCAGCGTGGACCTGCCTGGCCAGACCCCGTAGAACCTGCAGATCGTCTCCAAAGATCTTCACCGCCACGTTGGCACGAGAGCCTGACAGCATGTGATCGATCCGGTGGGAAATGGGCTGACCGACCGTCACGTTCATGCCTGGAAGCAGAGTGGCCCTTTGCCGGATTTCTTCCAGCACTTCGTGCTTGGGCCGGCCGCGCATCCGCAGATTCACGTCGAGTTCGGCGGACTCCACGCCCTGAACGTGCTCATCCAACTCCGTCCGGCCGGTGCGGCGCGCGGTGGAGACCACCTCGGGAACACTGAAAAGAATGCGTTCGAGGCTTCGTCCGAGTTCGTCGGACTCTGCGAGGCTGGTACCAGGGAGCGTCACCGCACTGATCGTGAGGGTCCCTTCATTGAATTCCGGCAGAAAAGCCCGCCCCATGCGAAAGGCGCTTGCCGCCGACAGGCCGAGGAGCAGAGCGGACGCGCCAAGTACCACATAGGGATGATCGAGCGACCATCGCAACGGTGGTTGGTACATCCGCTTGAGCCAAGTTACCAGGCGGGGTTCGCGACCGAGCAGGACGGACCTGGCTTTGGGGAGCAGAAGAGAGCATAATGCCGGAGTCACGGTTAACGCGACCGCCAGCGAGGCGGCGAGGGAGACCACATAGGCGAAGCCGAGGGGCTTCAGCAGCCGGCCTTCCACACTCCCCAGAAAGAACAACGGCAGGAAGACGAGGATGACGATCAGAGTGGCGAACACCACCGAACCACGGATCTCGGTACTCGCCTGGTAGACGACCTCTTTCGCCGGCAGGCGCTGGTCTTCGGGTTTCTGGCGGTTCTGCCGAAGCCGCCGGAAGACGTTCTCCACGTCGATGATGGCGTCGTCCACCAGTTCGCCGATCGCAATCGCCAAGCCGCCCAGGCTCATCGTGTTGATCGTCAGCCCGGCCCACTTCATACTCCACAGCGAGACCGCCAGCGAGAGCGGGATGGCCAACAGGGTGACCATGCTGGCTCGCAGGTTGGCCAGGAACAGGACAACGACGACAATCACCAGCAGACCGCCGTCCCGGAGCGCGTGGAGAAGGTTGCGGACGGCGATCTCGATGAAGTCCGCCTGCCGGAAGACATTCCTATCGATCTTCATTCCGGCGGGAAGGGTGGCCTGAATTTCATCGAGCACGCGATCCAGCTCACGGGTCAACTCGAGCGTGTTCGTCCCCGGCTGTTTCTGGATGCCGATGATCACCGCAGGGACGGCGTCGTGGGATCCTTCCCCGCGCTTCAGGGCTTCTCCGATGCGGACCTCCGCGACATCGCGGACGAGAATGGGAGTGCCGTCCCGCGAAGCCAGCACTGTATCGGCAATGTCTTCTGTTCGCGTGACTCTGCCGATCCCTTGAATGAGATACTCCTGGCCGCTCGCCACGCGAAAACCGGCCGAGGTATTCCGGTTGGACTGCCGCAGGGCTTCCTCGACCTGCGCAACCGTAAGGCCGTAGCTCCTGAGTCTGGCAGGCGCGACCAGCACCTGGTACTGCTTCTGGGCGCCTCCGGTGGGCGTGACTTGCGAGACGCCCGAGACAGCCAGCAACCGGCGGCGCAGGACGGTGTCGGCAGTCGTCCGAAGCTCGAGAAGCGAGTGCCGGCCGGATTCCAGAGCGACGAAGAGAATCTCCCCCATGATCGAGGAAATCGGCGCGAGCGCCACGCGAACTTCCTGCGGTAGAGACCCTCGAACCAGATTGAGCTTCTCCGTTACGGTTTGCCGGGCTCGGTAGATGTCCTCGCCCCACTCGAACTCCGTCCAGATGATGGCGACGCCAACCGCAGTTGCTGATCGCACCCTGCGCACCCCGCTCGCCCCGTTCAAAGACGCTTCCACGGGAAACGTCACCAGCGATTCCAGTTCCGCTGGCGCCATTCCGCCTGCTTCGGCCAGGACGGTCACGGTGGGAGCAGTCAGGTCCGGCAAAACATCTACGGGCATGGCAGTGACGAGATATCCGCCCCAGGCCAACAGCGCCGCCGCCAAAACGACGACCAACACGCGGTTATTGATGGACCACCGAATCAAGGCGTCGATCATTCATCACTCCTCAATGCACGTGACCATGAGCCGGGATTTGCGACGAAAGGGCGGCCAGGCGGATCAGGTAGGCTCCCTTCGTCACTACCCTCTCGCCCGGCTGCACTCCTTGGGTGATCTGCACGAAGCCGTTCTCGCGGATTCCGAGCGTAACCGGCCTTCGCGCGAAGGCCTCACCCTCCTTTTGAACGAACACAACAGGTCGTCCACCGTCGTCGATGACAGCCGGTTCAGGCACTGTCACGGCATCTACCGTTCCGCTGAGGAAGAGCCTGACCGAGACAGACTGACCGATGGCCAGTGTGCGTCCGGGGTTCGGAACGGCGAAGAGGAAGCTCAATGTCCGGGCCTCCGGGTGTATGACGCTGCTCTTGGCGATGAGGCGGCCGGCAGGAAGCCTGACAGAGCCGGTCACTTCCACCTCGGCGCCGTTGAGAGTTGAAACGCGGGGCAGCTGCGCTTCCGGAACGTTCGCCGCGACGTACACCTGATCGACCGCCACGACGCGGAACAGCGGGCCGCCTTGGGTGACGTTAGCGCCCGCGGTCACACCGACCTGAGAGATGACGCCGCTGATGGGGGCGCGAACCACGAAGGCGGATTCCCCGCTGCCGGATCCATCCCCCTGGCGAGAAGCCTCGAACTGCTGGAGACGCCGTTCCGCGGCGGCGAGGCGCGCTGCGGCCGTGGCCTCCACTGCCCGCGCTTCGTCGACGCGGCGAGCCGGAACCGCGCCGGCGGCCAACAAACGTTCGGCTCTGGCGAGGTCGCGGCGGGCCAGGTCGAGCGCCGTCCGGGCTTCGGAGATGCTCAGTTCGAGTGCGGGCCGGTCTGCGGGAACGGGGGTGAGCGGGACGATTGAAGCCAAGGTCTGTCCCTGCTCGACCAGAGTTCCAATCACCGGCAACCGCCCGGAAGGCGAGACACGTCCGGAGACAGGTGTTGCAACCTCCACTTCGCCCCCGCTGCGCGGGCGGACATCGCCGGAAACGACGATGCTTTCCCGCATTTTGCGTCTTTGAGCCAGCGCGGTAGCGAAGTCGAGGGTCCACTGCTGTTCCTTCAGGAATGAAATCTGCTCTTCGCCGGGTTCCTCCTGGGAGCCCGGGATCTCCTTCGGGTCGGAGTAGACGACTACCTCGCCAACCTCGTGCGTATCACGAAGCGGCTCCGCGTTCAATGTAACGCTCATGGAATAACGGCCGGCCCGCTTGGGCTGAACGTCGACGCCAAAGATGCCGGGCCTTGAAGGCGCCGTTGTAGAGAAGCTCTCGGCCTCCAGACCGTTGCGTTTCAGCGCCACCGTGACGGAGCCCTTGGTGAGAGGCTTGAAACTGGAGAGGTCCGTGAAATGGACCGCAAACCGCCTCTTCACGGTTGTCACGAGCGGCTGGTATTCCATGAACAGCTCGGTCTTGCCGGTCCAGTTGCTGACCGATATCGTTTCGGGCTCCTGCACGGCCGGGTGCGATGCGTCCGCGCCGGTTTGCCCTTTCCGGCAGCCCGCGAGCAAGCCGCCCAGCAGGACGAATAGCGCCAGTTTCCTCACGGCAGTATCTCCTGATTCAGCACCGGCGCTCCGACCACGCGCTCCAGATCGATTTCGGCCTGCTTGGCGGCGGACATGAATTCCAGTGAACGCAGGCGGGATTGCAGATTCACCCGGTAGGCGTCCAGGAGTTCCAGAATGCCGATCTCGCCTTCCTGGTATGCGGTCCGCGCGATCTGCTCCAACTGCCGGCCTTGTTCCCGGACGCGGCGCTCATAGCCGGCCAGGACGCTGCGGCGCGCCTCCAAGGTCTTTCGAGCACCGTCAATCTCGGCGACAATCCGTTGCTCGAGGGCCTGCCGTCGCGATTGCACACGCTCGGTTTCCGCCTGGTAGCGGGCAACCTCGGTCCTGCCGCGGTTGAACAAGGGCAGTGGAACGGAGAGTGAGACGAAGCTTCCGTTGGCCATGCCGGATCCAACCTCGGCGCGCTTGAGCCCGGCAGCCACTGAGGGTTCGGGAATCCGAAGCCTCTCGGCCGCCTGCCTCCGGTACTCGAGCGCGGCGATCTGCGCCCGCTCGGCCCTGTAGTCTCCACGAGCTTCCAGCGCCTTCGCAAGCAGAGCTTCGACCGCCGGGATCGGCTCGAGGCTTGCCAACGATCCCTTCACCGTCAGGGAGTCCGGGATGGTGCCTCGCGACAGGAACGCGCCAATTCGCGAACGCGCCTGCGCGGCGCCGATCCCTATGGCCGCGAGCTCCGTCTCGACCTCGGCCCGCTCACGCTCGGCGCGAAGGCGGTCGTACACCGAGCCTTCCCCCTCTTGCTCCCTCATCCTCAGGATCTTCAGGATTTCGTCGAGCCTCTCGAGATTCGCATGCACCGCCGTCTCGCGCTCTTGCGCGCTCAGCAGGGCGTAGAAGGCCGAGCGGATTTCGCTGACCAGTTCCCAGCGGGTGAAGTCGGCGGTTCGTTGCGCGGAGTCAACGGCCGCGGCGCCCGCTCGCCCCAACTGGCCAAGGCGTCCGCTCAATGGGACAGTCTGCTCGTACTGAAGGAACTGCGTCAGCCCAGCGCCTTCCCGGCTGTACCCCGCCGCCGGATTGGGCCAGAGGCTCCAGCCGCGCGTTTCAGCGCGCACGGCGGCCACCCCGGCCGCCAGTTCCCTCAGGTGAGGGCTTTCGGCCAGGAAACGCCGTACGAGGTCCTTTTCCGTAATCTCCTGCGCGCCGGCGTGTGCCGCCAATAGTAGCAGCGTGGTCAGCCCGCGCGGGTATCGATTCCGCATGGACGTCAATCTCCTGAATGGATAAATCAATGACCCGGACCAGGAAAAGCTGGACCGGACTATGCAGCCAGGTGGGAATCGAATGGAGGGGGGGAGCGAGGTCGACTGCTGGAGCGGCCGGGCGGATCGTGCGATCGTGGAACCGGCACCGCCACACGTGCCACAACCACAACTGGCGGACAGGCTAGGGCGGCGAGGATCGGGAGTGCGGCGACTACGGTCGGACGGACCTGCGGTTCAGTCTGAAGCCACGTTAAGAACACCGCGTCGCCGTCGCTGCCCAGCGCCGCCAGTACCTCCATGGAGCCGTGGTGCGGATCTGCAGCGGCGTGCGCCGGATGGGCATGATCATCAACCCCCCAGCCGTGGTGCGCCTGTCTTGCGTGATCGGTGTGGCCGTCCAGATGGAAATGGACGAATGGAGCGTCGCGGAATGCCGCAATCACGGCAAGGCTCAAACTCAGGGCGAGCGCCGCCTTCATGGAAACCCATTGTAGCGAACGCTGCCATTCACCGCGATTCGGCTCCGGCGCCCGGGAGTGCCTGGACCACGTGATCGTGTTCATCGAAGCGTCGCTGCACTGGCATGTGAAACCGTTCGTGGCGCATTGCCACGAGTGGAGGGCACACCTGTCACTCGCCAGGCGAGTTAGCTCATTTCCCTGCTGCACCTCTTCGACCAGTGCGGAAAAAGCGGCTCTGGCCGGAGAGATGTTGCGACCAGACCGGATCTGGTCTGGATCTGGTCTGGATCTGGCGCCTCTCTCCCGCCCCATGCTTCCTAGAGTGCCGGGCGCTCCATCGGCTCCCGGCGGCCCGGAATCGCCCGGCCGCGATTCTGCTAACCTGACTCTGAAAGGGAAGAA
>JBHGAV010000106.1:0-6774 GCA_041946685.1 Bryobacteraceae bacterium
ATGGCCGAGTTCGGCCCAGGGCATCGAGAGGGTGTCAGGGTAGGAGTAGAACTGTTCCGGCCCGTGCACCCCCAGCCACGACATGTTGGTAAAAGTGTGGAACACCCTCGCTCTTCGCGCCTCGTTCAGCCCCGGCACGACCAGTTCGGTTTCTTGTCGATGTGGAGGCCGTCCGCGCCGATCTGGGCCAGTTTCCGAAAGTACCGGGCGTGCCCATCCGCCAAACCAGGGAAGGAAATGTCCGCAAAGGCCATCAGGGGCGTGGTCAATGAGGTCCGCGACGCCAGCGTGCCCATCCCCCACCCTGCCACCCACGCGGGGTGGCCGCTGATCAGTTCGAAGTTGTAATCCTTCAACTCGGTTTCGTACCATTCCGTATCGAGGTTGTTCACGTGGATATTCGCGAAGAAGTAGATCTTCACCCCCAGGTTGTGGCATTCCCGAATGGCTTGCTCCAGATCATCCCAAGTCCCCAAGCGCGGATCCGGTTCGTAATAGGGATAGCCGTTGTCGTGTCCGCCGAACTGCCAGCCCGCGATCTGCAGCGACTTCACACCGTACTTGAGGCCGTCCCGCGCCAACTGGGGAATCTCCGAAATGCGATAGTTGATGTTCCCTTCCGGCAGCATGATCATGATCATCTGGTAAAAGCTGTGCTGCCGAATCCAATCCTCTTCCGGTCTCATGAGCCCGAATGTCTGAATGAACCACGGCCGGTAGATCTGTTTCCCCGCGGCCACCCAATCGCCCTCATGGAATTGGAGCACGACCGGTGAACCGGTGAACGTCTGGCCGGGCGGCAGAAACGGGTAATGCACCAACCAGCCGGACACATCGCGGCGCGCCGCCGTCCCTCGTTCGAGGAAATAGAACTGCTTGTATCGCGCCACCGGATCATGCGCGCCAAAGTAAAGGCCGCGCTGGAGAGACGGATTGTGCAGTTCGACAAACGCCATGTTCTGCCCCGGATACCCCGAAGCGTGCTGTCCAAAAGGCGCCCGAAAGCGTTTGTTGTTGGGAGGCGGATTGAGCGTGGTCTGGCTCCGGGTTCCTTCGGGTCCAAACTGCAACAGGCCGCCCATGGAAATCAGAATGGGATCAGAAGCAACAACGCAGCGGGTGGTTCGCGGCGCGGAATTGGCGCAAGCCGCCGCTTCATCGGCCCCGAATATCGACCACCCGGTGTCGAGCCGGCTCGGACTATGGGCATCGGCAAGGCGCAGTCCATAGAGTCTCTGGAGGAGGGCAGTATCGGCGGATGGGAAGGCCCTGCCAAGCTTCATCTAACCAAGGCAGGCCGTGTGGGCGCACCTCACGGTTCCCGGGAGGGGGCAAGCCCACCTCGTCTGGATTCCCGGAGAGTGTCTCAAGCCATGCTGCTTTCCCTGCGTCTGTATCTTGGACTTAGCGACCCGCCAACGGCGTGATCTCAGCGGTCACTCCAACTGACGAAGGGAAGCGCGCTTCAGGCTGAGAGACGTTTTGGCCTCCGCTTCCTGCTCTGCCCAAGAAAGGCATCCACCTCCAGGTCATCGGCCAGTTTGTTGAAGCTGGCGGGGTCCAAACCGGCCCGAAGACCGAGCGGCCTGGCTTTCAGAACAAACGGGCGGCGGGCCGCGGGAGCTCTCTTCTGGCTCAGCCCCGCGCGGATGCCAGCATTGAGCGCTTGTTTGAACCCGCTCCGGGAACGGTGCATCTCTTCGCGCAGCAACCGCTCGACGTCTTTATCCAGAGTGACCGTTGTTCGCATGACAGCATCTTGATGCTCAAGCATAGCGCTGTCAAAGTGCAGCCGGTTCCGCAGCTCCTCGCGGGCTTGTGCCGGCCATTATACCGGCTCGCATCGCACACCGCCGTACCTGCAACAGGCCCGGCGAGTATTCCGGCAAAAGGCGGGCCATCGCCGGATTTGCCTTGGGTTACGCGAGTGTCCTCACCACGAAAATCTTTCAAGCGTTGGCAAACGAACTGACCCATCCCGCACTTCTCTCTTGCTCCGCTGATGATCTCAAGACTCCAGCAGCGCGTTTCGACGATCGGTAATCCGACCATATCTCTTCCGCAGTGGAGACCGGTTCTGAGGTGAAAGAAGCGAATCCTGGACAAGCGCTCGCCCGCTGGCCGGTCCACGGTCACGCCGTGCGCCGCGATGGCAGCGTCTGGCAAGGCCAGGCAGCCGGCGAAAGGTGATCTCGAGGGATTGGCTGTTGTGTACCCTCTGACGCCTTGCAGCCCGTCCGACCCCTCTGCGCCGTGGTGAGGCGGCTGCTCAACAGAATCGCCAACTCCAGCGCGAAGACTCCGCAAGTTCAGGAGGCACCGGCCCGCACGACATTGCGCGTGCAATTCGTCCGCCGCAGCCTATTGTGTGGTCATGACCACTTCGAGCGACGGCGCCGCGTTTTTGCCCAGGGCGGCAGGGATGTTAGCGACGACACACTGGAGCGTCGTTTTTGCCTCAGGAGACCCGGGCCGTCCGGGGGCGACCGAGCTCCTGGAGAAGTTGTGCGGCGCCTGTTGGTATCCGCTTTACGCCTTTGCAGCACTCGTGTTCCTTGCGTCGATGCCTTCGCTCTGCGCACAACCGATCGGCGCAAGTCCCGTGAAGGTCTTCATTCTGGCGGGGCAGTCCAACAAGGAAGGGCAGGCCGTCGCTGACCTTAACGGGGAAGACGGCAATCACGGTAAGGGCACGTTGAACTGGCCCATGGAAGCCCCGGCAAAGGCGCCGAGTTCCGGCAGTCAGGTGGGGCGGTATTACACGAAGATGACCGCAGAAACCCGTGAGGCTGCGATGGTCACGGAACATGCGGACGGCTTGCATGGGTACATCGGCTTCGGTCACGAGGAGCTCCCGCCTCAATCTGCCTACAGTGCGGGCATGGGTTTCTACGCCGCCGTTTGGCCGCTCGTGGATCGGCCACTAGCCAACTTCCAGGTCGGTTTGCCCAGCGCCTGGATCACCCCCGACAACTCCGATAACAAGGACACGCCCCTGGCGCCGGAGGGCACGCTCGCCCGGCAGTGGAAGGGGCGAGGTCCGACGTGGGACAGCGTCTTCCAAACCATTGAAGGCGGGCTGGGGTACTGGGCAGGAAACCACTTCCGCTACGGTCCTCCGAAGTTCAGCATGAATGCCACGCCGCAATGTTACGACTACGAGGTCGGCTCGCCGGGTTGGTCCTTTTTCTACGACAACGAGGCGCTGCCCGATCATCGCCTCGGCATCGCGCAGCTCAGCAACCGCCTGCTGATTCCTCCCGACGGACTGCCGTTCCAAGGCAGTCCGAACGGTGAGTTCCTCGGCTACACCTGGATGGCCTTGCCCTTCACCGATGCCACCATGGGCGACCCGCCGACGGGGGCCCAGAGTTGGACCTGCTTCCTTAGCGCCGCCAACTTCAAAGGCCCCATCGCCTACTACATTCCGGAGACGTGGAGCAAAATCGGCAAGATCTTCAACTACCCCTTCATTTACGGACGTGGCCTCGATGCGCGCCCCGGGATCATGGGCGGCGGTGCAATGGAAATCAACACGGTGCCGCGTCTGGAGGCCAAGGATGCCCACGGCACGGTCTATTCGAAGCTCCCGAAGCTGCAATTCCCGGTAGACGCGGAAGGCCGCGCGGTCCTGGTGCAAGATGTCACCTACTATTCGAAGGCGGCTCTCTACGACGCCTTCAAGTCCTGGCGCAACGGCGGCTCGACCTGCTCCGGACGATTCGATGAGCGAGGCGCCTGGAAACCCAGGTTGAACACCCACCCAACGCACTACGACCAGGGTGGCAAGAGAATCACTGGCGTCGAGCAAGTCTTCGACACGCGCGTCTTCGAGGGCAACGTCTGGGGCCTGCAGTGGTTCACCAACGACATCAGCCCGAAGGGGCTGTTCCCGCGATATTTCAAGCACGTCGGCACAGGACGTGTCCCCGTCCCAGCCAAGGACGTGCCCGCGGAAACCATGCTGCTCGGCCAGGAATTCAAGCTGGCCGGCCCGGGCGAACCTTACACCTCACCCACCGCTGGCGCCTGGACCCAGCCCGGCCCGAAACTCGGCCCTTTCACCGTTACGCTGGCGGATGGCTCGACGGTGACCTATTCCTGGTTCCGCTTCGTCGATCAGCCCTCCTTCGTGCAATACAACTGGAGCGAGCAAAAGAAGACGATGCTGCAGACGTTCGTGGAACAGCTCCACGCGCACTGGCCAATGGATCGCGACTACATGGCGCCGCCCACCCGCGGCAAGTTGGTGCGCCTGGATCCCGCCCTGCTCGTCACGCCGCCCAAGGGGTTGGAAGTCGGCTATGTTCCCATTGTCACGCGCCAGGCCAAGCCGTGATTCGTCTGCGCTTCCATCGGCCCGAGAGCACCGGAACAGACGCTGGCGAGGCTCCGCTTCTCTGGATGCGGCCAGACGCCTCATGAGTGCCTGGCCGCCAAGGGGCGCTCAGGCGATCTGTTCGGTTTGATGATGCCGACCGTTCTTGAAGCAGTTGATGGGCAGCAGGTTGAACTTGGCGGAGAGAGGGAGATTCGAACTCCCGGTGGGGTATTAGCCCACTCACGCTCTCCAGGCGTGCGCTTTAATCCACTCAGCCATCTCTCCACTCGCCTGTGGTGTTCTAAAGTGCGCGACGGCTGGAGACCGCGCAATCTTTTTCGTGGTGCCGGTCCCACCGAGGCGCGCTGGGCGGCAGGAGGTAAGTGGGCGACGAATCGCCGATGAATAACCGTTGCAACGGTCGAGTCAATGCCAGTAGATCCGATTCGAAAACAGAATGGCCAGGATCAGATGAATTCTCGAAGCGACAGGAAGATCGGCTCAACCCAGTGCTCGGGGAGCGGGAGGCCGATGCTCAGGGGTGGAAGGCAGGCATAAGCTTCTCCGTCCAGGCTGGGCGACTGGCTTTGACACTGTTCCAGCATTCGTTAACTTGGGATCGAACATCTTATGAAACTTACCCCTCTCGCGCAGCTCAAGCTCATTGCTGTACTGGCGACAGCATATGCTCTGCCGGGATGCGAATCTCCCTCGACCAACGCGGTCGTGCAGGCTCCGCCTGTCTACCCCGTGGCTGCGGCCACGCCGATGCCGGATCTGGTGACAGTAAGCACCGCCGCTCCACAACTGACCCCGGTTCCCACTCCCGCTCCAGCCCCCGCGCCAGGTCCAGGTCCAGTTCCAAATCCGGCTGCCACGCCGGAGCGAACGAGCAACGAACCGGCTCGCGATGAACCAGGCCGCGGCCCGGTGGTCCTGTCGGATCGGTTGCAGGAGGTGGTGAAACTGGCTCAGTCGGGTGTGGGCGATGACGTCATCCTGGCATTCATCCAGAATTCACCCACGGCCTTCAACCCCACTCCGGACGAGATTGTTTACCTGACTGATCTGGGGATTTCCGACGTGGTCATCACCGCTCTGGTGAACCACCGCAACCCCCAGCCGGAAATGGCAGCCCAGCCGGCGCCGACGGCTCCCCCTGCCCCCAGCGCGGAGGCGCCGCCGCAGGAGGTGGCTGTTCCGGCACAAGCCACCTATAACCCGGAGCCGCCCATCGTCTACACTCCTCAGCCGGTGGTGCAGTACGTGGCGCCGGCTCCAGCGATCGAATACGACTATTTCTATTCGGCGCTCACGCCGTATGGTTCGTGGATTGAGGTGGCGGATTACGGCTGGTGCTGGCAACCGACCGTCGCCGTCATTCAGGCGGACTGGCGCCCCTATTGCCACCGCGGCCGGTGGCTTTACACGGACTGCGGCTGGTACTGGCACTCGGACTATTCCTGGGGCTGGGCGCCCTTCCACTACGGTCGGTGGTTCCATCATCCAAGGCGGGGCTGGTGCTGGAGGCCCGACTCGGTCTGGGCTCCCGCCTGGGTCTCATGGCGCTACACCGACACCTATTGCGGCTGGGCTCCGCTGCCTCCGGGTGCTCACTACCATTCTGGTGTTGGCTTCACGTATTACGGCGCCTCCGTGGGAGTGAGCTTCAGCTTCGGGTTGCACCATGATGCCTGGACGTTCGTTCCGGCGAATCGCTTCCATGACCGCGAGGTGTGGCGGCATCGGGTTCGCGCCGCTGAACACAGGAACGTGTTTCAGCGAAGCCGTGTGGCAAACCATTACCAGTCCAGAGACCACGTCATTATCAATCGCGGCGTCAACGATTATGTGCCCGCGCTGAACCGTACTGAGCCGCGCCGCGTCCTGGTCCGCGACATTCCCGAGAAGGCCGGAACTCGCATGCGCCCGGACCAAATTCAACAGGAAGGAAAAGAACTGGTCGTCTACCGCCCAAAACCTCCTGTCGCAGGCCAGACAGCTTTCCGAGCAGCCGAACCCGCCGGAGCCAGAGCGGTGGCCTCCCAACGTCCGCCTGCCGAACGGACCGCGACCCGTCTCGCGCCCTCTCCTGGTGCGGGTGGCCGGGAAGGGAGCCCAGGCTCTTCTACAATTTCACCCAACCAATGGGTAGCCAGGCCCCAGCCCGCCACCGCAGGAGCTGACCGGAGTGGGTCAGGCGCGCCAGCCGAAGTGCGGCCCGTCCAGTCCCGATCGAGCACCACGACTTCTCAGCCGTCGGTGAGTCCGGCTCGACCACCGAGCGCGCCCGGGACGGCGGTCCGGAGCGAGACAGTCGCGCCAGCCGAAGTGCGACCCGTCCAATCCCGACCGAGCGCCACGACTTCTCAGCCGTCAGTGAGTCCGGCTCGGCCACCGAGCGCGCCCGGGACGGCGGTCCGGAGCGAGACAGTCGCGCCAGCCGAAGTGCG
>JBHGAV010000107.1:0-6696 GCA_041946685.1 Bryobacteraceae bacterium
GCCGCCTCTGCCTACGTAAAGGAGGGCTATTCCAATATCCGGGTCGGCATGTTTCTGGAGATCGCCACAAGCGTTGGGGCGCTGGTTGGAGCATTCCTCGCTTCGATCATCTCGACGCAGATCATCGGCGTCGTGTTTGGGATCGTCTTGCTGCATGCCGCATACCACTCTATGAGGGCACGGGCTGAGCAACCGTGCGATGAAGACGGCCCTGGAGACCGGCTGGCGACCTTCCTGAAGATGCATGGCGCCTACCCGACGCCGGAGGGCGAGCGGCGTTATTGCGTGCGCGCTGTGCCGCTGGGCTTCAGCCTGATGTTCGGAGCCGGCACGTTGTCAGGCTTGCTCGGCATAGGCTCGGGGGCGCTGAAGGTGATTGCCATGGACCAGGCCATGCGGCTTCCCTTCAAAGTCTCGAGCACAACCAGCAACTTCATGATCGGCGTGACCGCCGCGGCCAGCGCCGGCGTCTACCTCAGCCGCGGTTACATCGATCCGGGCCTCGCGATGCCCGTAGTTCTCGGGGTGCTGGCCGGTTCATTCCTCGGTGCGAGATTTCTGGCCTCGGCCCGGACGAAGCTGCTCCGTAAAGTCTTTGCCGGGGTAGTCGTGATCCTCGCCGTCGAAATGATCTACAACAGTCTGAGCGGGGGGCTCTGAGATGCCGGCGGCTGACGTGTCCTGGAGCGATGAAAGAGTGGAGAAGACGATGGGGAACCTCCTGCGTGCTGGCGTTGTGACCGCCGCAACCGTGGTGCTGCTTGGAGGGCTTGTCTACCTCTTTCACCACGGAACAGAGCAGCCCGCCTACCAGGTGTTCCGTGGGGAACCCGCAACCCTGCGCAGCGTGCGAGGCATCGTCGCAGATGCGCTGGCGTTGCGTGGCCGGGGCATCATCCAGTTGGGCTTACTGCTGCTGATCGCTACGCCCATCGCCCGGGTTGTCTTCTCGATGTACGCGTTCATGCGTCAGGCTGATCGCATTTATACCGCGGTGACGCTGATCGTGCTTTCCGTGCTGCTCTACAGCCTCGCAGGAACCTGACGAATGTTGCCCGCGCCACCACCAGGAAGGGGCGCGGTCCCTTAGCTTCCGCAGCCGCCTTGCACGCGCTTGATCGTTGTCACGGGCTTGGGCGCCGTTCGCTCGCGGATCAACGTCGCGATCTCCGGGCCGGCGCGGAGGCGGAAGCGGTACGTATCGGCTTCCTGGGGGGACAGCCTGCCGGTGGGCAGGCTGGCATGGAGAATCGTTCGCTCGAAGCCGTCCAGCCCGCCCTCGAGAACGGCGACGTTCGCGAAGCCCAGCAGTCTGGCGAACGCCGCCGCACGGAGGCTTCCGGCCTCATCCCCGGCGAAGAAGACCTTAGTCGTGCCGGCCGGCCGCAGCGTTTCTCTGGCGGACTTCCCGGCGAGAGCATCGAACGGGAGGTTCACCGCCCCGGGCAGGCTCATCTTCGCGAACTCAGCCGCAGAGCGCACATCGACAAGCTGGTACCGGGGGTCGCGGTCCAACAGGTGGAACGCCATCTCGTCAGCGCTGATCTTGCGCACGGGGCGCCGGCTCAAAAAGATGGGGTCCGCTGACTTGGCCAGAAGCCGCGTCTTCCGGTCGGGCGCGGCGGCCAGGACCACTCCTACAACGAGCAGGAGGGCTGCCGCCGCACGGTGATACCGTACCGGGAAGGTTCTTACCGGCGATGCGGGGTTGATTCTCCTCTCCAGTCTCCCGGTCAATGCGAAGGCGCCGATGGCGGCCGCGATCAGCAACAGCGCGAATAGTCCGGCCGGTATCCCGAGCGCCGTGTGAACCATCAACTCGCCCAAAGAGCCCGCTTTGTAGAAGCCCTGAATATAGGGATAGGCCTCGCCGAAACCGAGAACCCCCAACAGGCCGCCGAGGACGAACGCCATCCCGTCGATCCTGCCGACAGCGGCGCCGCAGAAACTCGTGCCCGGGCAGTACCCGCCGAGGACAAAGCCTATGCCCATGATGATTCCACCCGCGATGGCCGAGTGGAGAAACGTCGGGTTGACGTAGATCAGGTCCGTGTCCAGCAAGCCGAACTGGCTGAGAATCAGGACGCCGGACATGGCGGTCACGGCAGCGGTGAAGAACACGCGGAGAACCGTGAAATCGGTCCCGTAGAACAGTCCGGTCAGTTTCCGGGACGAGGAGAAACCTGCCTGCTCGAGCACGAAGCCGAAGGCGACGCCCAGCAGCAGCGCCACAATCAGGTTCATCTGGTTGCTGATGATGTCCGGTACAAGTGGTCCCATGACGGTTCTTCCTCCTTCAGATCCAAAGTCTCCGGAAGAAGTAGGCTACGCCGTAAGCGGAGCCGAAGATGGCCAGCATGGTGATGAAACCGGCGGCCGACAGCACCGCCATTCCGCTCAGCGCTGCGCCGCTCGTGCAGCCGCGTCCCAGTTGCCCTCCTATCCCAAACAGGGCCCCTCCCGCCAGCGCCGCCACGAGGCGCCTCCGGTTGGTCGCGCGCGGCCCGCGCTCCAGCGAGAGTTTCAGACGGTCTGAAATCACTCCGGAGAGGAACGCGCCCAGGAGCACGCCGGCCACTTCGAATACCAGCCAGTCCTTGAAAGGACTCTTACCCTCGGTGCGGGCGGCTTCGTAGAACGGTCCCGAGGCGGCATGCGCCGGAGCCACCGCCCACATCGTCCCGGCGACAACGCCCTTGACCGCTCCGCTCGCCCCCAGACCCCGCCCGCTTACGAAGATTGTAGCCAGAAGGACCAATCCGAGCAGAAAACCAGCGAAATAGGGGTTCAGGTACTTCGTGTTCATGCTTCACCTCTTAGCGCTTCGGCCGTGGATGACGGCGTCTCCTCCGGTTCGTCCAGTTCCTCGTAGCCCGTCATCATCGCCTTCAGGTTGGAAAACAGGGTCCTGCCGGTGGTCGTGAGGTAGACATGTCCAACCACGAACGCCACCAGCATGAACGCTCCGGCGGTGTGAACCACGGCGATGGTCTGCAATCCACCAGCCCCGAGAGCGAGTCCCTCGCGGCTCAGCGGGTAACGATAGAACATGTACAGCAGGCCCGACACCACCATCACAGGAATCACGAGGAGTTTCAAACCCAGGTATACAAGCCTCTGCAACGGGTTCAGCTTGCTGAGCAGGGTCTTTCTCGTCGGATGCGGCGCGCCGCGAAAGATGCCGGACACGTAGTACTCGGCCTGGGCGCGCAGGAAGCGGCGTGTCGGCACGTACTGCCTCCATTCGCCGGTCGTGAAATGCCAGAAGACCGCGAACACGATGAGCACCAGCAATCCGGCCGCAGCCGCGCTGTGGTATCTCACTGCGTCCCGGTAGCCCAGAAGCTGAATCGAGCCGTGGACCTCGAATCCCGTGAGCGCCAGCAGGAGTATCAGAATCGCCTGCGTCCAGTGCCAGAAACGTTCGAAGCCTTTGTAAACGTATGATTTCCTAGAGCTCATGCGCTCACCCTCCTCCTGCGTCCCAGCGTGCGGGCCACCGCGTGCAGCAAGGCGCCCGCAACAGCGCCGCCCACCACGAGGGCGCCCAGACCGTCCACCAGGCCGCTGCGATCCCGGCCTGGCATGTAGAACCCCGTCAGCCCGGCAAGGCGCGAGTTCGTGCGCGTGTGACACTCCGCGCACGCCACCGATTTCTCCTTTGGCGCGACCATGTGGTTTAGCGGCCAGTACATCACCGTGTCCACAAACTCATACTTGCCGCTGTAGGGCAGGCCGGCGGTCTTCATGCCTTCCTGCGCGGCCCGGTCCCAATCGAAGTCCTTCCAGAAGCCGCCCTCTCCTTTCTGCTCCGCGTACAGCTTGGGCTGGATCATCATGTTCGTGCCGGGGTCGTAGATCTGCCGCCCACGATGGATCTTCACCGGGACTATTTTGGATTCAGGGTCCGTGTACGATCCGCCCAGCCTGTTCAGCGGGACTGGCCGCGCCGCAGGGACTGCGTCTCCCAGCAGGTAGTGCTCCGCCGTTCCGTTGAACCAGACGTAGTCCGGCTTGACGTTCCTGGCCCAGGTAAAAGAGCCCTTGATCGAGAGATAGGCTGCTTCTCCGTCCGAGTTCTTGATCTCAAACGGCTGGCCGTCCTTGAGCCGGCCCGCCGTCGACCAGTCCCAGGCCATCTTGGTCGCGTTGACCTTCGCGTACTCGGGAATGTGGCAGGTCTGGCAAGCCACCTTCGCGGTGTGCTCGTTGAGGATGCCATCCGGGTGCGGTGCGGCGCCGTGGCATTGTTCGCAGGTCGCGCGGTCGCGGTTCATGGAGGAGACCGTGTACAACTTGCCCCGGATCTTGTGGTTCTGGGTGGTGTGGCAGGTGGCGCACTCGAGGTTTCCGCCGTCCGTGCCCATGTGTACGTCGACCTGGCGGTTGGTGCTGAGGAGAGCCTGCTCGAGGTCTCCGTGTTTGACGTTGTTGCCGCCGCCGCCCGAGAAATGGCAGTAGCCGCAGTTGGACCGCCGCGGCCGGCTGACCTGCTGCGCCACTTTCCTCAGGTCGACCGACGGAGGTGGTCCGCCCCCATTGGTCTTCGAGTACGTGTCGCTCCCGTCGTGGCAGACCAGGCAATCGATGTTCCGGGGGTCGTTGAAATCGAAGTTCCCGGTGGTGTACCCGTAGCCTGAATGGCACTGGTCGCAACCCTTGAGGTTGCTGGTCACCCCGATGCAGAAGTTATTGATAACGTTATTCTTGCCGACCGACCGGACACCACGCCCGGTGATGTACTCCGCCTGGGACCAGTTCCAGTGGGGGGAGTTCAGTACTTCTTTATGACGCTCGTTATGGCAGGAGATACAGGACGCCGTGACTTGCTGCGCCGTGGCGAACGGCTTCTGCAACGCAAGCAGCTTCGAGTGATCCACGCTCCGCGTCCGCTTCTTCTCGTAGCGGACCTTCAGCTCACGGACCGCCTCGGCGCCGGTCTGTTTCTGCTTGAGGCCGCCGGCTACCACGACAGCAAAAACGGCGATGGTAACCAGGACCAAAGGGATCATCCGCATAGAGGGCTCTCCTTGGCCTTGCAGGCAGCGGGGCGCCAGATGCCCGCCCCAACCCCGCCTGGTGAAGCCATTCCAGATATTCCAAGTTCTCCGTACTACCGGCTCCAGTCCGTAAATCCCGCAAATTCGGACTCTAATACCTTCAGATCCAGTTTCCCTGCACCGGTGACAAGTTGTGGGCCGCTCTGTGCCGATTTGTCCTTGGCGAGAAGCAAACGCCTTTCAAAAGCAACGAGTTATGGGCGTTTTCACCACCTCCAGCTCAACGGCAAGCCGGTTTCGGACGCCAATAGCCTACGGATGAACATCTCGATGATGCCCCCCGACTCGAGCGTCAACCTCAAGGTTCTGCGCAACGGCGGCACACGCGAACTGACGGTTAAGCTTGGCGAGCTCGCACCGCCAAAGGGTGAACGGGCGAGTGCAGAGACGCCAAAGGCCGGGAGCGGGCTGGAAGGAGTCGCTGTCGAGAACCTGACTCCGCAAGTCGCGCGGCGACTCGGCTTGCCAGCCAGCGCGCAAGGTGTCGTCGTGACCGATATCAGTCCGGCGAGCCCGGTCGCCGGCTCGGGCCTGCGCGAGGGCGACGTGATTCAGGAAGTGAATCGCAAGCCCGTCAGGAATCTGTCGGACTACCAGCAAGTCACGCGCGACGCTGGAAAAGAGCCTCTTCTTCTAGTGAACCGTCACGGCAACACGTTCTTCGTGGCAGCTTGACAAGTTCGTTTGAGAGCACCGAACGCTTGCCTTGAGAACACCGGCCCCGGCTGGCTCGAAAACCGGGGCCGGTCCGGTTCCTGGGCATGCCTTGACGTCCCCTCATGGAGCGCCGGCGCGTGAAGCCGAGCCCCTCCGCGAATCCGGATCCTGCGGTTCTCACTGCCGTCTGGCGCCGCGTGTGCTGCCGGACTGATGCACGTCCCTCTCACCGCGGGAAGGCGGTTTTCGCCATTCCTGTAAGCTTCTCGGAACCATGCTTCTTCCCGGCCGCTTGTTATGATGGCTCACACTAGGAAGGCCAGTATGGATACCCACACGTTGGAACACGAGCTTGGCAAGCTGGGCCGCTGGGAGCGTCGCGCCCTGGAGGCGGTGCTTCACCGGCGGACCATCGCGAGGAACACGAATGAAGTGTTCCAGCAGCAGTTGACCCTCGGAGAGAGGGTTGCCGACAGGGTTGCCGCCCTCGGTGGCAGTTGGAAGTTTATACTCCTGTTCCTCGGCTTCATGTCGCTCTGGCTGCTCTACAACGGGGAGGCCGCCCGTTCCTTTGACCCTTATCCATTCATCCTCTTGAACCTCGTCTTGTCTTGCCTGGCTGCAATTCAGGCGCCTGTGATCATGATGAGCCAGAACCGCCAGGCTGCCAAAGACCGGCTGGATGCTCAGCACGATTACGAAATCAACCTGAAAGCCGAGTTGGAGATTACTGCTCTCCAGGCAAGGCTTGACGACCTGCGCGGTGAACACGTCTTCGAACTGAGGCAGTTGGTCGAGAAGCAAACCGAAATCCTACGCCGCTTAGAACAAAGACTGGGACTTGCCGAAGGGACTCGCGGCGAGGACTGATCCTGTGAGTGGCTGTGAGGCAGGTGGAGCAAAAGGGCTCATGATGCGCGAACGCTCCAACAATCTGGTGGGCCCTGCTGGATTTGAACCAGCGACCAACGGATTATGA
>JBHGAV010000108.1:0-6503 GCA_041946685.1 Bryobacteraceae bacterium
TTGGCCGTCTCGACCATCTCGCTGGCTTCGGCCACCGACATGGCCAGGGGTTTCTCGCAGAGCACATGCTTGCCCGCCAGCATGGCTTCCTTCGCTATCGGGAAATGCAGGTTGTTGGGCGTGCAGATATGGACGGCCTCGATTTCCGGGTCGGCCAGAAGGGTCCGGTAGTCCCCGGTAGTGCGTTCCACCCCGATGGCCTTTCCGAAACTGCTGGCCTCCTGCTCGCTGATGCCGGCCACGGCCACGAGTTCCACGTTGCCCAGGCGCCGGATGCCGTCCGAGTGGGCCTTGCCCATGAAACCGGCTCCAATCACAGCAGTCTTGATCTTCCGCATATGGTTCCTTCCGAATCCTTTCGCTGCCAGTAAAGATTGTGCGCGAGGCCGCCGATGGAGTTGCTGGAGTCCCGGGGCAGCCTGCTCCACACACTGTATCGCAATTGGTAGTAGATTGGGATTGGGGAAATACTGGAACGTATCCGGAGGTGGAGACATCTGATAGGTGAAGGACTGCGGTTAGCCCGGGCGCGGGGGCTGCCGCCGGGCGGCGGCACAGGGAGTCCGGGGGTTCCGCAGACCGTCAGGTGGGAAGAAGAATGGTAGTAAGAGTACAACTCAAACCGAAGCACGCACGCCTGGGCAGTGTGCGGGTCAGGTTGAAGCCGGTCTGGCCGGAGAGGGGGGCGGTGGAGCGCGCCTTCGCGCTCGCCCTGGGCGCGGTGTTGACGCCCGCCTCCGCGATGGCTGCTGCCCTTGCGTTCTGGCGTCTCGGCTCGGACCTGAATTGGACCGGCCAGTTCGCCATTTCGAGAGGACTGTTCTCGCACTGGCAGGTGTGGCTCGCCGTGGCCGTGCTGTTGCAGCTTGGCGCGTCGGTGCTCAATCGCTACGGCCGCGGCGGCGGCCGCGAAGCCATGCCGTAGGCCGCGCCCGATTCCGAGGCGACAAGTTCCTCCATTACGGTTGCATAGAACCGGTTACTGCGGGTCCGGACGGTGTGCTCACCCTCTCCGCCCCGCGCGAGGTGCTCCAGTTCGTGCAGCAGCACGGAGAGCAGCGCGGCCTGGAAGCGCAGCGCGGCCAGCCGGCCGCCCATCCCACTGGCAGCCAGCGAGGAAAGCGGCTGCGGTTCCCATGCGCGGATGCTTTCGTAGGCAAGGTCGATTTCCCCGACAGCACGCCCCAGGTCGCCCTGCAAGCGGCGGGTAAGGCGCGACTCCGTGCCTGGAGGATGGTGGTGGCCCAGGCAGCCACAGACGTTTGAGGGGCGAAGAACCACGACCACCATGGCTGGCAAGGCGCGGAGCACGTCCGCGTACGGAGCGAGAGTCTCCGGCTTCAGGGCTCGCAGCAGGTGGGTCCAGGCGGTTTCCAGCGCTTCCGCCGCGGCATGCTTGCCCCGTGGAAAGCTGAGCAACAGGATGGGGAGATCGTCGCCGGCGCGCACCATGCGCTGCTCCCGCCCCCGTACCTGTTCGATCAATCTGCGGATCAGCCCGGGGGGATGCAGCGCCTTGGGACGCGTAGGACGAAGCATGCGTACTCCGGCTCCGGCATTTGCTATTCTGGCATAGACGGTCTCCGCCTTCCATGCAATACGCCAGGTATCGCGGCGCGGGCTACTACACCCGTCACTTTCCGCCCGGAGTGAAGTGGCTGCTGATTTCGAATAGCGCGCTGTTCGTGGTGTATTTCTTCGCCGTGCATTCCGGCGCCGCTTCCCTGTTCCAATACCTCAGCCTGTGGCCCCGGGCCGTGCTCCACCTGCCCGCCGTCTGGCAGTTGTTCACCTACATGTTCCTGCACGACCCGTTCGGGTTCTTCCACATCCTGTTCAACATGTTGACGCTGTGGATGTTCGGGGTGGACCTCGAGAGAGACTGGGGAACGAGGCGCTTCCTGCAATACTATTTCCTCTGCGGCGTCGGGGCGGGCGTGTGCGTGGTTGTGGCCAACGTCCTGTTCGGCAGTCTCGACACCCGGACCATCGGCGCGTCGGGCGCGATCTACGGATTGCTGCTCGCGTTTGGCGTGCTCTATCCCGACCGGATGGTGCTGTTCAGCTTCCTGTTCCCCATCAAGGCCAAGTACTTCGTGATGATCCTCGGGGCCATCGCCTTCATGAGTTCGTTCGCCGCGAGCGGCAGCGGCGTCAGCCACGTCGCTCACCTGGGCGGGATGGTGTTCGGCTACGCTTACCTGCGGTGGCGGTTTTTGCGGACGGGTTTTTCCGGCCTGTTAGGCCGGAAACTCATCGAATGGAGGCAGGCGCGCGCCCGGCGCAGGTTCCAGGTCTACATGCGCGATCGCGATTCGCACAGAGACCGTCGCATCCACTGAGCCATCACTTATCCGGCGCAGCTACCCATCTGCTATATTTCTGATAGGGGGCGCACCATGAGACGTGTGCTGCGTGCAGCGCTGATGTTGACCGCTTGGGTTTTAGGGGCCGCAAGCGCCCTGCCCGCCCAGGAGGGACCCAAGAAGGAGGGCGGCGAAACCGTAGCGCGGCCCAGGAAGAAGGGCGGAGAGGCCGAAGCCGAACAGCCCAAGATCCCGTCGCAGCTTGGCAGGAAAAAAGTGGACCTGCCGGAGGGCGTCCCGAGCTTCAAGAGCGATGTCATCACGGTGAACCTCGACATCGCGGTGCTGAACAACAAGGGCCAGTTCATACCCAACATCCCCCGCGCCCACTTCCGGGTGCTGGAGGACAACGTGCCCCAACAGGTGGCGACATTCAGCTTCGGCGAGGCCCCGATGACCGTCTGCCTGGTCATCGAGTTCAGCAACCTGTTCCAATACTACTGGGGAGAGACCTGGTACCAGACGCTGGCGGCGGCTTACGGATTCCTGGAAACCTTGAAGCCGGAAGACTACGTCGCCGTGGTGGCCTACGACATGCGGCCGGAGATACTCTCGGATTTCTCGACCGACAAGCGCAAGGCCTACGAGGCGATGCAGCGCCTGCGCATCGCGGCGTACTCGGAGTCGAATCTCTACGACGCCCTGACCGACACGGCCGACCGCATGTCCTCCATCGAGGGACGGAAGGCCATCGTCTTGATCTCGTCGGGCATCGATACTTTCAGCAAGCTTACCTTCGACAAGACCCGCAAGGCGCTCCAGGCCGCGGGCGTGCCCATATACGCGCTCGGCCTGATGCAGGCGCTGCGCGAGTGGTACGACGCGCGCGGCTACATGGACTCCATCTCGCGGCTGGACTTCCTCCAGGCCGACAACCAGCTCCGCACGTTCGCGAAGGAAACCGGCGGGCAGGCGTTCTTTCCCCGGTTCTACGGCGAGTTCCCCAGCATATTCCGCGCCATATCCGAGGCGCTGCGTAGCCAGTACAACATCACCTACCAGCCCAGCAACCAGGCTCGAGACGGAAAGTTCCGCAAGATCAAGGTGGAACTCGTGAACCCGGCCACCAACGAGCCACTGCGCATCACGGACGAAAAAGGCAAGCCGATCAAGTACACGATACTGGCCAAGAATGGCTACATCGCGCCGCGCGAGGTGGAGTAAGGGCTGGACCGATACACCACCGCTGCGGAAAAATCAAGTATTCGATGTTGCCTCTTTCCAGACCGATAGGAAAGCGTTGACACTTCTCCCGCGGGTTTGCTAACTTCGCGGAGTCCCGATGAGATTCTCATCCCCCACAAATCAGCCTAAGCCAGCCCGCATACTGCTCGTCGACGACAACAAGCTCGGATTATCGGCGCGCCGCAGCGTCCTGGCGGAGCTCGGTTATTCGGTCACAACGGCGCCGGGCGGCCTCGAGGCGTTGGAACAGTTCGAGCGGGGTAAGTTTGACCTGCTGGTCACCGACTACAAGATGCCGCACATGAACGGGGTGGAACTCATCGGAAAGGTCCGGGCGGTCGAGCCGTCGCTGCCCGTCATCGTCATTTCCGGTTACGTCGAAGCGCTGGACCTGAGCGAGACGACTACGGGCGCCGACGCCGTCATCCCCAAGAGCGCGAATGAAGTCTCCCACCTCGTGCGGGCGGTGGCCCGGCTGGTGAAGCGCAAGCCTGCGCGCAAGCCGCCCGCAACCGTCAAGGCGGCGCCCAGGATTCCCCGTGCGAACGGCACACGGCAGGCCACGCCGCGCCGCCGGAGCCAGGACACGAAGTAGCGTTCCGCCATCAAGTTTCAGGAGCGCGTCCCGGCGCGTGCGCGGAGACGTGCGCAATTCCCTGCCCGGCCGCTTGAGCCTCCCCTTGCCTTTTCCTCGTCCTACGCGAGAATGGTGAAGTGGAAGTTGAGGATTGAGGAGGAGACTCGGCATGATTGAAATCACTTGGCTCGGTCACGGCACGTTTCAGTTCCGCATGCCTTCGGGGGAGGTCGTCGTCGCCGACCCCTGGATCGAGGGCAACCCTTCGTACCCCAAGAACCACGAGTTCAGCCGGGTCGATGCGGTCCTGATTACCCACGGCCACTTCGATCACATACACGATGCGATCCCGCTGGCGAAGAAGTTCTCCCCTCAGGTGGTCGCGATTTACGAAACGTGCCACTGGCTGGAATCGAAGGGGGTGGCGAACTTGCGCCCGATGAACAAGGGAGGCTCGCAGACGGTGGGGTCCGTCAAGGTGACGATGACGCAGGCCGTCCACAGTTGCGGGATTCTCGATGACGGGAAAATGATTTACGGCGGCGAAGCGTGCGGTTACGTGCTGCACCTTCCGGATTCCCGTAAGGTGTACTTCGCCGGCGATACGAACGTGTTCGGCGACATGCAGCTCATCCGGGACCTGTACGCGCCCGAGCTGGCCGTCCTGCCCATCGGCGACCTGTTCACCATGAGCCCGCTCGAAGCGGCCGCGGCCTGCCGCCTCTTGCGGCCCTCCAAGGTGATCCCGATGCACTTCGCGACGTTCCCTCCGCTCACCGGACGGCCGGAGCAACTCGCCGCGCTGATAAGGGATCTGCCAGGGGTTTCAGTCTGGCCGCTCGAACCGGGCAAGCCGGTGAGCTGGTAGGGAACCGCGCCGGCGGCGCGGGGCGGTCCG
The DNA here is from genome assembly GCA_041946685.1 of Bryobacteraceae bacterium. GTDB lineage: Bacteria > Acidobacteriota > Terriglobia > Bryobacterales > Bryobacteraceae > JBHGAV01. The sequence goes on from JBHGAV010000108.1 coordinate 5,027, forward strand.
TTTCGGCATAGACTTGTGGTGAGGTTGAAGCCGCCATGGCCGACAGCAACCCCACCGCGCGCGACCAGACGCGGCAGTTGGGCGCCTGGTTCCTGGGTCCGAAAGCGGAGAACGCCGCACTGGTCGAGGAGATGGTCCTGCACATCCTGCGGGACTATTTCCACTGGCGGCGCAACTATTACCCGTCGGATGAAATCACCATCACGCAGCACATGCGGCGGGAGTTTCTCGACTGGAACGATGCGCTGTTCCAGCAGTTGAGCGAGATGCTCGCGGGCCTGCGCCGGCACTTCCCGTTCTACAGCCCCCGCTACATCGCCCATATGCTGTCGGATCAGACCATCCCATCCGTCTTGGGCTACTTCGCCGGGATGCTCTACAATCCGAACAACGTCACGCCGGAGGCGGCGCCGGTCACCGTCGAGTGGGAACTCGACGTAGCGCGGGACATACTGGGAATGCTCGGTTTCCAGACCCCGCCGCCAAAAGGAGCCCCACGGCGCGAGCTTCTCAGGGAGTTCGGGTGGGCGCACATCACGAGCGGAGGCACGGTCGCCAACATCGAAGCGCTGTGGGCGGCGCGCAATATCCGGTACTTCCCGCTCGCGGTGCGGAGCGCGGCCCGGCGCCTCGGCCTGCACCTGGGCGTGAAGCTCCCCGGCTTGTCCCCACAGAAACCGCGCCCGATCGCCGACCTGGATCCGAGACAATGCCTCGGCATCCGGCCGAACGAGGCCATCTACCTGCTGCCGCGGTTCGTCGAAGCGGTCAAGAGGCACCTGGGCGTGGGGGACGCCGAGGCCGCCGAGCGCGCCCGGGCCGCGCTGCGCGAGAGCGGAATGGAGCCCAGGCATGGCGGAATGGGTCGCGGATTCGCCGAATGCCCGCCCGCGATCTTCGTCTCCGGCACGGCCCACTACAGTCTGCTCAAGGCCGCGGACATTCTGGGCGCCGGCCGGGACGCCGTGGTGCTGGTGGACGTGGACAGATCGTTCCGGATGGACGTGCGGGATCTCGAGGACAAGCTGCGGCGCGCAATCGCCGCGGGCCGCACCCCCCTGGCGGTGGTGGCGATTGCGGGAACCACCGAAGAGGGCGCGGTCGATCCGGTGCACCGGGTGGCGGCGTTGCGATCCAGGCTCGAGGCGGAGACGCACCAGAGCTTCTGGCTGCACATCGATGCGGCTTGGGCGGGCTACATCCGGTCGTTGTTCGTGGACCCTCCCGGCGCGGCGCCCAGTGCGCCCCGCGACGAGGCGGGAGTTGTGGACGACGTCATGCGCTTTGCCTCGCGCGACGTCGATCTCAGCCGCCGTTCTTACACAAGGCGCATCAGAATGCAGTGGGGCAGCCGGGAAGTGTTCGAGGCATTCCTCGCATTTCCGCAATCGGAGTCGATCACCGTCGACCCGCACAAGATGGGCTACGTCCCGTACCCCTGCGGCGTGGTGGCATTCCGGAACGACCGCGTGCGGCG
>JBHGAV010000109.1:0-8199 GCA_041946685.1 Bryobacteraceae bacterium
CGTCTACGCGCTTCCTTCCTGCCAGGCGGCGGGCGAACGCGTAACGGGCGAAATGCTCGTTCCACAGATCGTCGTCGACCTGCCCCGGTATGACTCGCTCGCCGGTGAATTCAGTCAAGGAGCATCTCCGGGTGTGGATCCTCCGGCTGGAGGCGGCGGTTCAGTTCTACCTTGCACGGCAGGTGCATGTAGCCGTACACTTCGCCCTTCCCGTGCCCCATTTGCAGGGCGATGGCGTTGTCAATCCAGTCGCACATCTTGTAGCTGGCGAGAGTGCCGTCGGCGATGGCCGGCGATATGGAGAACGATCCTGGATAAAGATGAGGCAACTGCACGTGGAAGTCCACTGTATGCACGTCGCCCGCCGACATCGACGGCAGGTCGACCCCGAGCCGTGCCGTGTTGGTCCCTGAGAAGTCGATGCCCAGGTGGTTGCGCAGCATAAAGCCCACAATCGGCATGGCCACCTCTTGCTTGGCACGCACACTGATGCGAACCACGATGGTTGAGGATGGCTCGAGAAGTTGAAGCGGCCGGCCGCGGCTGTCGACAACCGCGATACCGATCACCTCTGCCCTGCCGTCTCCGTGCCGGTGGTCGATGTTGGGAATGACCTCCATCACTTCGGGGGGGAGCGACCTGCCGGCCACGGGCCGCGGAAGCGGCTTCTCCCTCAATCCCAGGTAAGCGGAATCCTTCTCCGTCATCGCCGCCAAGTACTTGGCGACGACGAGGTCCGTCTCGCCGATTTCGCGCACCCGCCCTTGGTCCAGCCAGACCGTTCGCTGTCCGACGGCCTTGACGTCGCCGATGGCATGCGACACGAACAGGATGGTGATACCGCGGGAACGAAGCTCATGGACCTTGCGCATGCAGCGCTGCCGGAAGTACAGGTCTCCCACAGCCAATGCCTCGTCCACGAGAAGTATCTCCGGGTCGACGTGAATGGCGACAGCAAACGCCAGCCGGACCACCATTCCGCTTGAGTAGGTCTTTACCGGCTGGTTGATGAAGTCGCCGATTTCAGCGAAGTCCTCTATTTCCTTATACCTACGGTCCATGTCCCCGGCCGAGAGACCGAGGATCGCCCCATTCAGGTACACGTTGTCGCGCCCGCTGAACTCGGGGTTGAAACCGGAGCCCAACTCCAGAAGCGCCGAAACCCTGCCATTAACAGTTACTAATCCATTCGTCGGGGCGAGTATCCCCGCGACCATCTGGAGGAGAGTGCTCTTGCCGGCTCCGTTCTCCCCGATCACGCAGAAGGTTTCGCCTCTGTTCACAGCCAGGGTCACATCCCTCAGCGCCCAGAAGTCGCCATGGCGCCGCAGGCGGCCGAATGTGGCAAGTTCCTTCAGCCGGTCGCCCGGTGAAGCGTAGATCGGGTAGCTCTTGGAAACGTCTTGGAACTCCACCGAATGCACGCGTTGATCACCCGAAGCCAACACCAGAGACACTACGAATCTACAGAAACGCCGAGCGCTGTGTCAATTCTGCCGGGGGGAGCACAAATGGAACGGGCGGCCGCCGGACCTTCACCGCGCCTGCGAAGGTCGGCCGCCTCCCTTGAGGCTGCTGTCGCCCTTCCCAGACTTTCTGGCTGTACTCATGCTCCGTGCGGTGCGTGTTCCGCTGCGCCTGCGATCCTGAGGATCGTTGCCGGGCGCCTCAAGCTGACAGCCAGTCGATCAAGTCAACCGGTAGCCGCCCTCCTTCGTGGACGTTCTCTATGGACTTCCTCCTTAGCATTATTGTGATCCCCGCAGCCTTCTGGGACCACCTCGCCCCTGCCGCTTGGCAGGAGGGGGAATGGACACTTCCCACACATACTATGAGCCGGGATGCAGGTTATGTCAAGAGCGGGCCCGCGCGGCAGGCAAGGGACTCATTGACAAAGGTAGCGGCCAATGAATACGCTGGTTAGTGTAATCTGAACGCTTGCCGGCGTAGCTCAGAGGCTAGAGCGAGGGTCTCATAATCCCTAGGTCGCTGGTTCGAGATCAGCCGTTCGACCTGGCGGACGGACAACCCTTGCGAACTGGCCTTCTCTGCGACCTGCCGCTGAAGCTCCTCCGTTGGCAATCCCAGAATCGCCCTTGCGTGCCCCATGGAAAGGCGATGCTCCGACACCAAGTCTTGCAGGTCGCGTGGCAGGCGCAACAGACGGAGCGTGTTGGTGATTGTGCTGCGCTCTTTCCCCGTCCGCCGCGCGATCTCCTCGTGACTTAGCTTCAACTCGCTCACAAGCCGCTCGAACGCGTGGGCTACCTCAATCGGAGTCAAGTCCTCGCGCTGGATGTTCTCAATCAGGGTGACTTCGAGCAGTTCCTCGTCCGAGAGTTGCTGCACAATAACCGGGACGCTCGATAGCCCTGCCATACGGGAGGCACGCCAGCGCCTCTCGCCTGCCACCAATTGATATCTTTCGCCCATCCTCCGCACCACTAGAGGTTGGATGACACCGTTAGCCTGGATAGAGCGTGCCAATTCCTGGAGCTTTTCCTGCTGAAATACCGTCCTTGATTGGAGCGGATTTGGATCGATCTCGTCGACCGGCACTCGCAAGACTTCTTCGGGTAACTTCATCGGCCCCGGACTGGGTACGGCTACGGTGACCGCAGACGCGGGCCGAGGCCCTAGCAACGCCGAGAGGCCCTTGCCCAGCGCCTTACGCCGATTGTCTGACACGCTGCTCATTTGCCAGTATCTCCTTTGCCAACTTGATGTACGCCTCGGCGCCCCGAGACCGCGGATCATAGGTCAGAATCGGCTTCCCAAAGCTGGGAGCCTCGGCCAAACGAATGCTCCTTGGAATCACCGTCTTGAACACATCCTCCTCGAAAAACTCCCTGAGGTCGGCGGCCACCTGCCTCGCGAGAACAGTCCGGTCGTCAAACATCGTCAGGAGCACGCCTTCAATCGCCAGCGAATGGCCGAACGAATCCCTGATACGATCAATGGTGTCCATGAGCTGCGAAATGCCCTCCAGGGCAAAAAACTCGCACTGAATCGGAATCAGCACCGAATCGGCGGCGACCAACGCGTTCACGGTCAGAAGATCCAGGGCTGGCGGGCAATCGATAAGTATGAAGCGGTATCGGCCGCGCAGGTCCCCTAACCTCTCCCGCAGGCGGCTCTCCCGGTCACCCTCGGGCACCAACTCCAAATTGGCGCCCACGAGGTTCCTGTCTGCGGGAAGCAGATCCAAACCCTCGTACCCCGTTCCAACTATTGCCGACGCCAAATCTACCTCGCCCAGCAACGCGTCATACAGGGTGGCCCGGAAGGAATCCTTAGCCACGCCCAGACCCGTCGTCGAGTTCCCTTGGGGGTCACCGTCCACCAGCAGGACCCGAAGATCATTCGCCGCCAGGGATGCAGCCAGGTTGATGGCTGTCGTCGTCTTCCCCACCCCACCCTTCTGGTTTGCGATTGCGATCACTCTTCCCACAACCTGACCTCCGACTCAAAGCAAGAATCCTAGCATGTTTCACGTGGAACTTGGCCGACCAAGAGCACTGTCGGCTGCCTCCATGGCAGCGGCACCGGCCGCTTCCACTCCACGGCCCCTTCGGCGTCAACTCCTCGCGATTCGGTCGTGCTTGTCAACAGAGCCACGCGGGCAACTGACCGGAGTGCGAAGGCCCTGAGGTCGCGCCAAGCCACCCCCCTGGCAACCAGCCAGTCGAATCTCGCATCCACCTCCTCTGCCCGCCTGGCCACAACCTCGACATTGGCCACGTCCCGCGTCGCCTCCCTCAAGAACACTGCCTTGCGACGATGCGATTCAACCAAAGTCACCCGGCAATTCGGACGGAACACGGCGAGTGGGATGCCCGGAAAGCCCGCTCCAGAACCGACATCCACGACACTCAACGTTGTCTCCGGCAAGTGCGCAGCCAGGAAGAGAGACTCACAGTAGTGCCGAAGTACCGCAGCCTCGAGTTCCACCACCGAGCTGAGGTTCAGTACCCGATTCCAGCGGCAAAAGAGCTGATAGTGCCCGAACAGGGTAGAGACCTGCTGCCGGGAAAGCTCACATACACCGACCAAGTGCGCACCGAGCGTTTCGGCGAACACATCGGACTCACGCTTGCGAAAGTCAGTGAGGGCTCTTGGCATTCGGGCGGGAGGCAAGGCTCAAGTATACATCTAGTACCGCGACAGCGGCAGGTGTCACTCCTGGAATCCTTGCGGCCTGACCAAGGTTGACCGGTCGCACACGCTCCAATTTCTCTCGGATCTCCCGGGAAATGCCCGGAAGCGCTGAGTACACGAATCCATCGGGGATCGTACGCCCCTGGGCCCGAGACAAACGCTGGACCAGTCTCTCCTGCTGTCTTACATATCCCTCATACTTGAGCTCTGTCTCAAGCGTCAGCAGGACTTCGCGGATTGGCGGCTCACCGAGAAGTGCTGTGAGCGTCCCGGCGACTGCGTCAACTCTCGCTTCCGGGCGCCTCAACCAGGTCCCGAGCTTCACACCTTGTTCTCCTTGCGGCGACACCAGTTCTGTCCGGACCAATCGCCGCAGTGCCTCAATCTGGCGTCTCTTCCTCTCGAAGCGTTTCCACCGCTCATCGGTAACCATCCCCACTCTGCGCCCGAGAGGCGTCAGTCTCTCGTCAGCATTGTCGATACGAAGGTTGAGTCGGAATTCGGCCCTGGAAGTGAACATCCGGTAGGGTTCGTCGATCCCTTTGGTCACAAGATCGTCGATGAGAATGCCGGTGTAGCCCTCGCTGCGCGATACCGTGATCTCCGGCCTGCCGGCCAGGAGGCAACTCGCGTTCACCGCAGCCATGAGACCCTGGCATGCAGCCTCCTCATAGCCTGAGGTACCGTTGATCTGCCCCGCCAGGAAGAGGCCCCTGATCGACTTCACCTCCAGGCCGTGAGTCAACTCCCGCGGATCTACGGCATCATATTCGATTGCGTACCCCGGCCGGATCATCTCCGCCCGCTCCAGTCCCGGGATTGAGGCAATCGCGGCAGACTGGACGTCGATCGGCATGCTGGTGGCCATGCCGTTCACGTACACCTCATGAGTCTCCAGGCCTTCCGGCTCAAGGAATAGTTGGTGGCGTGCCTTATCGGGGAACTTGACGATCTTGTCCTCAATGGACGGGCAATAACGTGGACCAACCCCCTTGATTTGCCCCCCGTAGAGCGGCGAGCGGCCGATGTTGTCCCTCAAGACGCGATGGGTGCGCTCGTTGGTGTAGGCGATGTGGCAGCGGATCTGCGGCCGCTCGATTCTGTCCGTGAGGAAAGAAAACGGCGTTGGGTCCTGATCGCCCTCCTGCGGCTCAAACCGCGACCAGTCAATCGTCCGTCCATCCAGGCGCGGTGGCGTGCCGGTCTTGAGCCTTATCCAGGCCAGACCAAGCGAGCGCAACTGCTCTCCCAGAAGCTGGGATGAAGGCTCTCCGCTGCGACCACAAGTGTAAATCTTTTCACCTATGTGCGCCACGCCGTTCAGGAACGTGCCGGGGGTCAGAATCACGGCTTCGGCTAGGATCTGACGGCCGTCTCGAAGCTCGACGCCGCGAACCCTCCGGCGCGTCCCGTTCTCGAGCACCAGTTGCGTCGCCTCCGCCTGCATGATGCGAAGGTTGGGCTCCCGCTCCAGAGTCTGGCGCATCAGGATTCGATACTGTTGCTTGTCGCACTGCGCGCGCGGCGACCACACCGCCGGTCCCCGGCTCGTGTTCAAGAGGCGGAACTGGATCCCGGCGCGATCCGTGATCTCCCCCATCACTCCGCCGAGTGCATCGACCTCCCGAACCAGATGGCCCTTGGCGATGCCGCCCACGGCCGGGTTGCACGACATCTGGGCCACCAGGTCCAGGTTCATCGTCACCAGCACCGTCCGCAGTCCCATACGCGCGGACGCACGGGCAGCTTCGCAGCCGGCGTGCCCGGCGCCCACGACCACAACCTCATATCCGGAGCGAATGACCGAGCCCAATTAGTTCTATTCTAAGAAAGATCGGGGGAACAGCTTTGACCATACTCGTCATCGGCAACGGAGGACGCGAACACGCCATCGCCTGGCGGCTGGCACGAGACGCATCGGGCGCAAGAGTCTACGCCTCGCCGGGCAATCCCGGCATCGCGTCGGCGGCCGAGTGCCTCAAGCCCGCTGATTCAACGCCTGAGGCTCTCCTGCGGCTTGCCGAGTCGGTCGGCGCGGATCTCACCGTGGTTGGTCCCGAAGCCCCGCTGGTCGCCGGCGTTGTCGATTGTTTTCGCGCTGCGGGCCGTCTGATCGTGGGACCAACCGCTGCCGCCGCCCGCCTGGAGGGCAGTAAGATCTTCGCCAAGCAGGCTATGGTGCGATACGGAGTGCCGACGGCCGCCTATGCCGCAGCGGACACTTACGAAGAGGCCGTTGGCGCTTTGGACCGCTTCACCTACCCTCTGGTCCTGAAGGCGGACGGCTTGGCAGCGGGCAAAGGTGTCCTTATCGTTAATGATCGGCAGGAGGCCCTGAAAACTATAGAGGGGCTCCTCTCCGGCGCCCTCGTCGGTAGCGCCGGATCCCGCCTCGTCATTGAGGAGTTCCTTCGGGGCGAAGAGGTTAGCTTCATCGCCCTCAGCGACGGCCGTGACATCCTGCCGCTCGAACCCACCCAGGACCACAAGGCCGTCTTCGAAGGCGACCAGGGCCCCAACACGGGCGGCATGGGCGCCTATTGCGACAGCCGGATCCTCTCCGCCGCCGACACCAGCCAGGTCATCGAGCGCGTGATGTTGCCGGTGGTCGCCGGTATGCGCCGTGACGGGTGTCCCTTTACCGGCTTTCTCTATGCCGGCCTGATGATGACCGACGGCGGCCCCAAGGTCCTCGAGTTCAACGTGCGCTTGGGCGATCCCGAAACCCAGGCCCTGATGCATCGCATGACCTCGGACTTCGGCCCGCTTCTGGAAGCGGCGGCCAGAGGTGATCTGGCCGGCGCGAAGGCCGATTGGCACGCCGAGCCATCGGTGTGTGTCGTGATGGCCTCGGAGGGTTATCCGGGGACGCCCCGCACGGGCGACGCGATCAGCGGCATCGGGGATGCGGAGGCGCTGGGCGCGGCCGTGTTCCACGCCGGCACGAAGCTCTCCGGCACGGATCTGGTGACCTCGGGCGGCCGGGTGCTGGGCGTCACCGCGTCGGGAGCGGACCTCGCCTCGGCGACCGAGCACACCTATGAGGCCGTTGCGAAGATTCACTTCCGGGGCATGCACTACCGCCGCGACATCGGCCGCAAGGGTATCAAGCGGTGGCAGTGCCCTTGAAGAAGGTGTAGCAGAAGGTCCCGTCAGCCCCGGTGGCGCGGTACATGTCCCGAATCCCCTTGTCCCAGGCGGCTTCGTCGGTCAGACCGAGCGAGATCGCCTGCTCCCGCACTCCTTCGACCATGGCGATGAAGGTGTTCCGGGAGAAGCCCTCCACCAACTCGGGGCGGCTGGAGTCAACGTAGACCATCCGCGGGCTGACGCGTACCGAGCGAAAGCCGGCTTCTGCCAGCAGCGGGTACAGGCGGCGGCCGATGAGCGAGTCGCCGCCCAGACGTGCCTGGATTTCGATCAGGCACTGCACCGTGCTCGTGGCCTCAGGCGTCTGAGGATGGCAATACCAGGAGCCATGATCGCCCTCAATGACCGTGACCGTCCCACCGGCGCGCAGAAACCGGCGCAGGCCGCGGAGGGCTTTGAGCGGATCGGCCAGGTGTTCCAGCACAAAGCAGAGGAACAGGTGATCGAAGCTCGCTTCTGCGAAGGGCAGACTGAACAAGTCGGCTACCTGAAGGGAAACGTTCCGATGGCCCGCCGCCCGGACACGGGCGGCAGCGGTCTTGACGGAAGCTGGTGATACATCCACCGAAACTATCTGCGCCCCCGGGCTCGAGGCGGCCAGCAAGACAGTCTGCGCGCCCGTCCCGCAGCCGCATTCCAGGACCCGGGCGCCGGGCGGGTAGGTGGTGTCGTGATGGAGCAGGCCGCTGAGGGTGTTTGCCTGGTCGCTGAGTCGCGTTGCTTCGCGGCCGGAATAGCCGTGTACATATCCTGCGTTGGGCATCGGTATTCAGTCTGCCACAGCGGGCGCCGATGCCGTCTCAACCGCCTACGCTACAATGAGGACTGGCGATGGGGACGTAGCTCAGATGGATAGAGCGGCCGCCTCCTAAGCGGCAGGTCGGCAGTTCG
>JBHGAV010000011.1:0-82451 GCA_041946685.1 Bryobacteraceae bacterium
GCTCGTTGGGCTCATAACCCAAAGGTCGGTGGTTCAAATCCACCCCCCGCAACCAACCCCGACCGGCTCTACGCCAGAAATGGGGGCACCCCGGTGGTGAAGAGCTGATCAAGAGCCCCGGCAAGATCACACAACCTTAACCCTCCAGCGATTGGGGGTGTAGTCTGCTGCGCGCTGCGCGACAATGGGTAGTGACGGGGTACGGTCCGGCTTGGCGTTGATCGAGGGAGTTCATGCCGCGCTCGTGACGCCCCGCCGCCCGGACTCATGTCAGGTTGATCTTGGGGCAGCCCTCGATCTGGTCGATTTTGTCTCGCGCGGCGGGGTGAAGGGAATTGTTCTGTCCGGGTCCACCGGCGAGTTCCCGCACTTCGGCATCGATGACCGGGTGCACCTAGCGCGGTTTGCCGTGCGGCGCAGCCCCGTGCCGGTAATGGTGAACGTGTCGCACTCGACACTGGACGGCGCGCTGGCCCTCGCGCGCGGGGCTGCCTCATCCGGCGCGGCCGCCTTGCTGCTGATGCCGCCCTACTTCTTCCGGTACAGTCAGGACGACATCCTGGGTTTCTACCGGCGCTTCGCGAAGGAAGCTGGCGTCCAGACGCCGGTGCTTCTCTACAACGTGCCCGCCTTCACCAGCGCGATCGAATGCCGGACGGCCATGACCCTTCTGGCCACCGAATTATTCGCCGGGATCAAGGATTCCTCCGGCAAACTAGACGACTTCCGCCGAATGATGGCGCTCAAGAAGCAGGCTCCTTTCACACTGCTGATCGGGCAGGACCGGATCTTCGCCCAGTCCCGCGCCGAAGGCGCCGACGGCGTGGTGTCGGGGGTGGCTGGCGTCATCCCCGAGCTTCTCCTGGGACTGGACGATGCAATAGGCACCGGCGCTGAGGATAGGAAGAACCGGCTGGAAGAGCGCCTGCATGAATTCGTAGACTGGATTGAGCGTTTTCCGTTTCCGCAGGCTTTGAAAGAGGCGCTGGCGGCGCGCGGTCTGAAGCCGGGACCCCCTGCGGCGCCGGCCGGAGAGCAGGCGCAGCGCCTCGCGGACCAGTTCCGCGAGTGGTTTAAGGGGTGGCTGCCGGGGGTGCTGAAGGAGGCTGCTGGGAGTTAGCGGCAAGAGCGCCGCAGGAGCGAGATGAGCAAATCGATTGAAGACTTTCGACAGGCCGCCCACCAGGCGGTTGACTGGATCGCAGATTACCTTGACAATCCCAGAGAGTATCCCGTTCTCCCCGACATGCAGCCAGGGGACCTGGCCCGGCGCCTGCCTCGTTCCGCGCCCGGCAGCGGGGAGCCGATGCAGGCCATTCTCGCGGATTTTCACAAGCTGATCGTCCCCGCGGTCACGCACTGGAATCACCCGCGCTTCATGGCGTACTTCCCCAGCTCCGCTTCGCCGCCCGGCGTCCTCGGAGAAATACTGGCGGCGGCCCTCAACACGAATGCCATTGTGTGGAAGAGTTCTCCTGCCAACACGGAGCTTGAGCAGGTGACGCTCAACTGGCTGCGCCAGTGGCTGGGTCTGCCAGAGGAGTTCTTCGGCATCATCTACGACACCGCGTCCACCGGCGCCGTACATGCCATCGCGGCGGCACGCGAGATGGCCGATCCGCAGGTCCGCAACAACGGAGTGTCCGGCGGCCTGATCCTGTATGCATCCGAGCATGCGCACTCTTCGATCGAGAAGGGGGCCATCGCTGTGGGGATCGGCCGCGAGAATGTGCGGAAAATCGGCGCGGACTCGGAGTTCCGTATGAGGACCGAGCTTCTGGCGGAGGCTATTGAAGCGGACCTCAAGGCGGGCAAGAAACCGTTCTGCGTCGTGGCAACGGTGGGGACGACTTCTTCGGCCAGTGTCGATCCCGTCGCCGAAGTCGCAGAGGTGGCAGAGAAGTACGGCCTGTGGCTTCACATCGATGCGGCTTATGGGGGGGCGGCAGCGATTCTGGAGGAGCGCCGCTGGGTCTTCCAAGGCGCCGAGAGGGCGCATTCGCTGTCGATGAACGCCCACAAGTGGCTGTTCACACCCAGCGACCTGAGCACCTTCTTCACGCGGCGTCCCGACGTGCTGCAACGCGCCTTCACCCTGGTGCCCGAGTACCTGCGGACCAGTCAGGATTCGATCGCAACCAACATGATGGACTACTCGCTGGCCATGGGCCGGCGCTTCCGTTCCTTGAAGTTGTGGTTCGTCATGCGCTACTACGGCAGGGAGGGCGTGGAAGCGATGTTGCGCCGACACATCGAGTTCGGCCAGCGCGTGGTGCGCGCCATCCAGGCCGACAGCCGCTTCGAGCTGGTGGCTCCGGTTCACTTCGCGCTGGTCTGCTTCCGCTACAAGGGCTCGGACGAGGAGAACCAGAGGCTCCTCGACGCTGTGAACGCCACCGGCAAGGCGTTCCTCTCGCACACGGTGTTGGACGGCAAGTTCGTCATCCGTTTCTCGATCGGCAATTTCGGCACGACCGAGGAAGACATCGACGACATCTGGGCTTTGATCCAGAAGCTGGCGCCGTCCGCCCGCTAGCGCCCCCGCTGCTGTGCCCGCAATAGCGGCTCCAGGGTCTGGAAGACCGTCTGCGCCACCCGGCGGCAGCCTTCGGCGTTGGGGTGCAGGCCGTCGTTCTGCATGTACTCGGCCGTACCGGCCACTCCGGCCAGGAGAAAGGGAATCAGCGGCAATTTGTGCCTGGCCGCCAGGGTCGTGAACATCTGTTCGAACGAACGGATGTAATCGGGACCGTAGTTCGGGGGCAGCGTCATTCCCGCAAGCACGACTTCCGCGCCCGCCTTCCTCAAGGTCACGATGATCTGGTCCAGGTTTGCCTGCGAAGCGCTGACCGGGATGCCCCTGAGACCGTCGTTGGCGCCTAGCGCGAGGATCACCAGCCTGGGCCGCAACTCAACAACCTGTGAGACACGGACCAGCCCTCCGGTGGTGGTGTCGCCGCTGATTCCGGCGTTGACCACCCGGTAGGGGTAGCCCCGGCGGTCGAGTTCCTGCTGCAAGTAGTCCGGGTAGCTGTGGCCCGGTTCGACGCCGTACCCCTCGGTGAGGCTGTCGCCGAATGAAACGATCACCTGGCGCGTATCTACTTGTTCAGGGGTCGCCGGCGCAGGGCTCGCCGCCTCCGGGGTTTGCCGATCGCGGCCGCAGCCGAGAAGCAGCAGGGCGGCTGCCAGCAGAATCGCCTGTAAGCGTGTCACCAAGTGTCAGAATAGTGGAGAACGAGGCTGTATGTCGATTGACGCACCCATGATCTTGGCCGAGGGCCTCACCCGAGCGATCGACGCAGGCACACACCGTGTGGACATTCTGCGTGGCATCGACCTGGCTGTGCCGGCAGGACAGTTCGTTGCCATTATGGGACCGTCGGGAAGCGGAAAGAGCACGCTGCTGGGCTTGCTGGCAGGCTTGGACACGCCCACGGCGGGCCGCGTCGTGCTCGACGGCGTGGATATCACCGGCCTTGCGGAGGACCGGCTGGCTACGGTGCGGGGGCGCAAAGTGGGTTTTGTGTTTCAGTCCTACCAGCTCATCCCCTCCCTCACGGCGGAGGAGAACGTGCTGTTACCGCTTGAGCTGGCGGGCGACGGCGGCCTCGACCGGGCGCGCGAGCTGCTGGATCGCGTGGGCTTGCTCCACAGGCGGGACCACTATCCCGTGCAGCTCTCCGGAGGCGAGCAGCAGCGGGTGGCGCTGGCACGGGCTTTCGCTCTCCGGCCTCCAATCCTCATGGCGGACGAACCGACCGGCAACCTGGACTCGGTGAACGGACGCCACGTGCTCGAACTGATGCTCGAAATGAACCGGCAGGAGCGGACCACTCTGCTCTTGGTGACGCACGAGCACGACCTGGCAGCCAGCGCCGACCGCCGCATCACGCTGCACGACGGGGTGATCGCCACCGACGAGATACAGTCGCATGACTGATCGCTTTCCCTGGCGGACCGCCCTGAAGATCGCCTGGCGGGAATCCCGCGCCGCGCCAGCCAAATTCGCCTTCGTGGCACTGGCCGTGTCGGTGGGGGTGGCCGCCCTGACGGGCGTGCGAGGGTTCAGCCGGAGCTTTCGCAGCGTGCTGCTCGTGGAGGCCCGCACCCTGATGGCGGCTGACTTGACCGTCCGCGTCTTCTCTCAGCCCGACGCCGCGCAGACCGCAGTGCTCGACCAGCTCCGGCAGCGCGGCGTGCGCTTCACCCGGATCACGGAAACCGTCTCGATGGTTTCCTCGGCCGCTGTCGCCGAGCCGCTGCTGGTTTCGATCAAGGCGGTCGACCCGGCAGTCTACCCGTTCTACGGTTCGGTGAGCCTGGAGCCGCCGGGAAAACTTTCCGAGCGGCTCACCGAGGACGCCGTAGCGGTCTCCGAGGACCTGTTGATCCGCTTGCGCGTCGAACCGGGGGATACGGTGAGGCTGGGGGGCCGGGATTTCCGGGTGGCGGCCATGGTCGCCGAGGAGCCCGACCGCATGACGGGCAGCTTCAATATCGGCCCCCGACTGATGATGAGCCGGGAGGGACTGAACCGGACGGGCCTGATCACGGTGGGAAGCCGCGCGGCCGAGCGCTTTCTGCTGCGGCTGGGGCCGGGAACGCCGCCGGTGGGCGAAGTCCGGACGGTCTTACGCCAGGCCTTCCCGCGGGCCCGGATCGTGGATTTCCGCGAGAGCCACCCGCTGATTACCCGTGGCCTGGATGACGCGACCGTCTTCCTTAGCCTGGTGAGCCTGATCGCGATGATCGTCGGGGCGGTGGGAGTGGCCACGGCCATGCGCTCGCACCTGGAACTCAAGATGGACTCGATCGCGGTGATGAAGTCAATCGGCGCCACCAGCGGCCAGGTCATGCGAATCTATCTGCTGCAAACCGCCATTCTGGGCCTTGCGGGGAGCCTGTTCGGCATCCTCCTGGGCATGGGGATTGAGCGGATCTTTCCTCTGCTCATCTCGCGCTATTTTTCGATCCGGCCCCAGTGGCGGCTGGACCCGGTCCCGGCCCTGCAAGGCCTGTTGATCGGACTGGTGATCACCCTCCTGTTCACGCTGCCGCCGCTGCTGCGGATTCGGCGTATCCGGCCGAACGTCATCCTTCGAAGAGATATGCCGGAAACCCGGCCGGGTTGGCGCTACAGGCTCCGGTCCTCGCGCGCCTCGCTTCTGGCGGCGGGGCTGCTGCTGTCGGGGGTGGGCGCAGTCACCGCCTGGCTCAGCGAGTCCTTGCAAACGGCCGGGCTGTTTGTGGGCGGGGCGATGGTCTGCCTGTCGGTGATGAGCGGCGTGGCCTGGGCTCTGCTTGCGTCCTTGAAGGGACTGCTGGGTCGGTTTGGAAAACTGCTCCCGGTGCCGTTGAGGTATGGTTTGGCGAATCTCTACCGACCGGGCAATCACGCGGGCGCGGTCCTGGTGGCCCTCGGAACCGGGGTGATGTTTACCCTGACCGTGTTTCTCGTGCAGCGGTCGCTCCTCGGCCGGATCCTGGAGAGCGCGCCGCCGGATATGCCGAACGTTTTTCTGGTCAACATCACGGAAGCGGAGCGCGGGGGGCTTTCGGACCTGATCCGCCGGCAGCCCGGGGTGCTCCAGCCGCCGCTTGTCGTCGCTTCGGTGGAGGCCCGACTTACCGCCGTGGACGGGGTGCGGCTTGCGCCCCCCGCGCCCAGAGAACCGGGACAGGAGCACGACCGCAGGGGGCGCCCGGACGGCCAGCCTCGCTCTCAGAGGTCACGCAGCGTCACCTGGGCGGAAAAGGTTCCACCCGACACGGCGGTCGTCAGCGGCGCCTGGTGGAGCGGCCCGCCGTGGCCAGCGGACGCCCTGGTTTGCGTCGCCGAGGAGGAGGCCCAGCGGGTTGGGGTTGGCCCGGGAAGCAGGCTGGAGTTCGCCGCAGCCAACAAGGTCGTGATCGCGCGCGTCGCCTGCCTCTACCGCACGGAGGCCGTCCGTCCGGGCTCGAGCATTGACTACATCTTCAGCCCGGGAATACTCGACGGACTTCCAACCACGTACTACGGCGGTGTTCGTGTGGAGCCCAAGGCGGTCGGACCGCTTCAGAGGGTGGTTTACGAGCGCTACCCCACGGTCACCGTGGTCAACATCGCCGATGTGCTGGAGATAGTCCAAGGCGTGGTCGACCAGGTGGCGCTGGTGACGAGGTTCGTTGCGGCGTTCACCATCCTGGCCGGGGCCATCATTCTGGCTTCCAGCGTCGCCGGCACCCGGTTCCGCAGGGTCCGCGAGGTGGCGATCCTGAAGACCGTGGGGGCGACGCGGCGGCGCATAGTGGGAATCATCTCGGTCGAGTTCCTGATCCTGGGCGGAGTCGCCGGGTTCATGGGCAGCCTGCTGGCGACGGGCTTCTCCGCGCTGGCGCTGGACCGGTTGTTCCGGCAGGCCCATTTCCGCCTTGATTGGGGGCCCACTCTGGCCGCCATCACGCTGGCGGCGCTGGTCGCGGCCGGGGCCGGCTGGCTGGCCAGCGCGCGTATACTGGGCCGGAAGCCGCTCGAGGTCCTACGGGGTGAGTGAGGCGGCCGACCGGCCGCCGCAGGTGACCCGTGCCTGGCGGCTAGAGATCCAGCAGGTGCCCCAGCTTCTCCTTCTTGGTGCGCAGGTAAGTCTCCGCGGTCTCCTGCAGCGGAACCTCGCAGGGGACACGTTCGACCACACGCACCCCAGCCTTCTCTAAAGCCTGTATTTTCTTTGGGTTGTTGGAAAGAAGCCGAACGTCGGAGATCCCAAAGTACAACAGGATTTCGGCCGGGAGCCGGTAGTTGCGCAGGTCCGCCTCAAAACCCAGTCGCTCGTTGGCTTCAACCGTATCTGCGCCGTGGTCCTGCAGCTCATAGGCGCGCAACTTGTTCAGCAAGCCGATGCCGCGGCCTTCCTTGTGCTCATAAATAAGCAGACCGCGCTCCTCAAGGGCAATCCGCTCCAGCGAAAGCTCGAGCTGCGCCCGGCAATCGCAGCGCAGGCTGTGGAAGACATCGCCGGTCAGGCACTGGGAGTGAATTCGGATCAGAGGCGGCGGGCCGGAGGAGACGTCGCCCATCTTCAGGACGACAGCCTCTTCTCGCCTGCCCGAGTAGACTCCCTCGAATCCGAAGATTCGGAAATCGCCGAAACGAGAAGGAAAATCCGCCTCGGCCACCTTGTGCAGCCGAAGGCTGCGTGCCGTCTGTTCCATTAAGAATGAGGAGTTGAGCGGGAGGAACACCGCTAACTTAAGATTATAGAATGAACGGCGGCAGGTGATGGAACAGCACTTGATCAGGCTGCTGGTGAAGCTGGGGGTGGTGGCCGCCCTGGCAAGCTTCATGGTCCGCTCCAGCGCCTTCAAGCGGATGCTGATGCGCGAGCAGCGGACTCTGAACCAGCGGCTGCTGCTGGCGCTCTCCTTTGCGGGGATATTCGGCACGGGCGTGGCGACCCGCGTCCTCACGCGCGGCTACCAGGCGGTGGATCTTGGCCTGGAGGCTAGCCTGCTGGCGGGCATTCTGGCGGGCTATGTGACCGGCCTGGTCTCCGGAGTACTAATCTCCATTCCCGCCATGTTGAATGGCGAGTACCTGACAATGCCGCTGCTGGCCGCGGTGGGAGTGCTGGGAGGCCTGCTCAGAGACTGCGCGCCCGACACCGAGGACATCTGGCGCTTCTCCCCTCTGCTTGACCTAAGCATCTACCGCCTCTTCCAGCGAGGGCACGACCACCGGCGCACAGCCTTTCACCTGTTCTTCCTGCTGGCCATCGTCCTGGCCGAATTTCTGCGATACACTCTGGGGAGTCTGTTCGCAGGCTCCGTGTTCTATCTCCATCCGTCGTGGGCGTCTCCTCACCCGTTGTCCGTCGTGATTGTTTACGTGACCACACTGTTCGCCGTCGCGCTGCCGCTCAAGATCTGGAACAATGCCAGGAACGAAACCAAGTTGGTGGAGCAGAACCAGTTGCTCGTCGAGGCGCGGCTGGCCGCACTTTCCAGCCAGATCAACCCTCATTTCCTGTTCAACACGCTCAATTCGGTTTCTTCCCTGATTCGCACCGCGCCGGACCAGGCCCGGACCGTGGTCTACAAACTGTCAAACATCCTACGGCGCCTGCTACGCAAGAACGACAACTTCAGTCCCCTGCGTGATGAGCTGAGTTTCATCGAGGATTACCTGGCGATCGAGATGGTGCGCTTCGGTCCCAAGCTTCGGTTTGAAAGAGACATCAACCCGGAGACGCTGGACATGCTTGTCCCCAGCATGTTGCTCCAGCCGCTGGTGGAGAACTCGATCCGGCACGGCCTGAGCGGCAAACTGGAGGGCGGCATGATACGGGTCCGCAGCCAGGCGGTTCACGGGCGCATCCGCCTGTCTGTCGAGGACGATGGCGTCGGAATTCCGGAAGCAAAGCTGGCCACGCTGCTGGAGCAGGGCATCGGGATCAGCAACGTGAATGAGAGGCTCAAGGTGCTCTTCGGAAACGACTACCGGCTCTACGTGGAAAGCCGGCCGGAAGGGGGCACCCGGATCGAGATCGAGATCCCGGGACTAGAAGCCACCGTGCCTTCCACCGGCTGAACCTGCCTTTCTCCGGCTCCTCCGTTCGTAAGGTCTTTCCCCGCTACTGGACCCGCAATCGCCTGTCGATGAGTACATCTGAGACGGGCACCGATGGCATGATCTCCCTGAGAAAGTCACTGAGCGAACTGGATGAACTCGCCGCCTTGTTTCGCGTCTGCCTCGATTGCTACCTGGCGACCTTGGGCGACATGGACAAGTTCGCCGTCGAGGTGGAACGTGCGGAGACGGCCAGGCACCGCAAAGCGCTCAAGCTGATTCGCGACAGGATCGAGTCCGAACCGGATGCCTCCTCCTTGCGGAGTGCCAAGTCCGCAGTGCATGACGAGCTGCACCAACATCGCCAGCGATCGCAAGAGGCCATCCGTGAAAGAGAACTCGACGTCCGCCAGATTCTCACGATGCTGGCGCAGGCGGCCGCGGCGATGACCGACCGCGGCGACCGGTACGCCGCGCAGTTTCAAGGACTTGCCGAGGACCTGGAGTCGCTGTCCGGCGTGGACAACCTGGGCATAATCCGAAGGCGGCTGGCTCAAAGCGTGAGCAATCTGAAGTCGTGCGTGAACACCATGACCGAGGAGAATCGGACGTCGGCGGACGACCTGCACCAGGAACTGATGGCGTTTCGCCGGCGTTTGGCGCAAGCCGAGATCGAGGCGGCCACCGATGTCTTGACCGGGCTGGCCAACCGCCGTGAAGCCGAGCGGTTGATCAAGGCCGGAATCACAGCCGGAAAACCCACATGCCTCATGCTTTTCGATCTGGATGGCTTCAAGAGCGTGAATGACCGCTACGGGCACGGCGTCGGCGACCTGGTGCTGAAGGCATTCGCCAACCGATTGGCAGCTCAGTACCGGGCCGATGACCCCGTCTGCCGGTGGGGCGGGGACGAGTTCCTGGTGATTCTGACCAGAGCCTTGCCCGACGCCGTCGGCCGGGCCACTGTCGTTGCGTCCAAGCTGTGCGGATCCTACCGGGTGCAAACGGAAAGAGGAGCCTTGACCATCCAGATGTCCGCCAGCGTCGGGGTGGCGCAACATCAGCCGGGCGAGTCGGGAGATGACCTGCTTGCCAGGGCTGACGCGCTGCTGTACCGCAGCAAGGGAATCGCACTGGCAGAACTGCCTGCGCCTGTAGCCCGGGCGTGAAGACCGGCTGCTAAAGCGCAGATCCAGGCGCTCCGATAGAGGAAAGGGTGCGTGCAATGGAACAGGCGGTCGCGCTGGCCGCTTCCGAGGTATTCGGAGACCGGCTGCGAGGCCACCTGGAAGTGCTGAAGGCGGTGTTGCAGCCACGGCTGGCCGCGTTGCAGCGGCGCTTCCTTGAGCGGATGCGTCGGCTGGGTTATGACCCCCGACAGAGGAAGGCGCTGGCGGCGATCACGCCAGGGGCGGCGGCCACCATCCAGGCGGCAGGGGGCTTGCCGCAGGCCTTCATCGAGCAAGCCGAGTACAACGGCCGCCGACTGGCCAAACTGAATCTCACTCCCGCCCGGGTCATGCGTGCCCTTCAGGAATACGACCGCCTGCTGGGTCCCCTGGTCTGCTCCCTGGATGTCAAAGCCCAGGCGGAATTTCGTCGAGCGCTGGAGCAATGGTACTTCTGTGTCGTCCTGAGCCTGAATAACGCCTCCTATCAGGTGGCCGAGGCCGAGGCCCAGGCCTACCATGAGCTCTTCAAGAACGAGCTGGAAGCTGGAAATCTGGACGACTTGCTCCTCAGGATGCTGGGATCGCTCGGCCGGTACTGTCGCGCGGAGGCAGCAGCGCTGTTCCTGGCGGAGCGTGGCTCCTCCCGGCTTCGGCTGAGAGCGGTGACGCCATGCAGGGTGCGGGAGTCCGTCTCGCCCCACGAGGTAACGCTTTCCCGACGGCTCCGCGAACGGCTCTCGAAGGCGCGCTGCTTCCTGACCGGCAGGGACAAACTCGACCTGGCGTTGCACCCGGGCTGGCAAGCACGGTTCTCGACCTGCTGGTCGATCCCGCTGGTGGCCCGCGGGAAGCTCGAAGGCGTCATGCAGTTTGCGTTCTCCTTGCCGTATGAGTGGTTTCCCAGGGAGGTGGAACTGCTCACATCCGCCGGTGAGCGCTGCCTGCTGGCCGCCGCCAAGGCCCGCCTGGTGGAGGAGTTGGCCGCCAGGGAAGCTCAGGTCCGGCAACTGGCGGGTCACATGCTGCACGTGGAAGACCGCGAGAGGCGGCGCATCGGGGCAGAGTTGCACGATGAGGCCGGCCAATCGTTGCTCTGCATCCGGCTGCAATTGGAAATGCTGGAGAATACACCCCAGACCAACGAACAACTGCGGGCGGGGTTGCGGGAGGCGCGGGCGCTGACCGAGGCGACGATCGTCGAGATCCGGCGGCTGATCGCGGCGCTCAGCCCCGCAGTGCTGGAGGAATTGGGCCTGGGACCGGCGCTCAAGCAACTGGCGGCGCGTTTGCAGCGTTACGGCAAACTGCAGGTGAAGCTTCACGTATCGTCGCTTCGGGAGGTGCCCGCTCAGGTCGCCGGCGCCGCCTACCGGCTCATTCAGGAGTGCCTCAACAACGTAGTGAGACACGCATCGGCCGCATCTGTAAACATCTCTGCGGTTTCGTCCGATGGAGAGTTGAGGATATGCGTGGAAGACGACGGAGTCGGGTTTCGCATTGAGGAGGCGATCGCGAAGCAAGGGTCCTTCGGCTTGACGGGCATGCGTGAACGGGTGGCCTTGCTCGGCGGCAAGCTTCACCTGGAAAGCCGGCCCAAGCGTGGAACAAGGGTCTCGATCAGCCTGCCGGTGCGAGGACGAAAAGGCAACGGGGCCCGGGAAGTTGAGTAATTCTTATGGCCAGAATTCGAATCTTGCTGGCGGACGACCATACCCTGTTCCGTCAGGGGGTGAAAACATTGCTTGCCGCGGAAGCGGACATGGAAGTGGTGGGCGAGGCGTCGGATGGGACCAGCGCCGCCGACAAGGCGAACGAACTGAAACCGGATGTGGTTCTGATGGACATTGGGATGCCCGGTCCAAGCAGCTTCGAAACCGCGCGGCAGATAAAGCGCAACCGGCCTGAAACCCGCGTCCTCTTCCTTACCATGTACGACGACGAGGATTACCTCGTTGAAAGCATGGAGGTGGGCGCCAGTGGATACGTCCTGAAGGACAGTCCGGCCAACCAACTGGTAGCCGCCGTGCGCGACGTGTGCCGCGGCGGCAGCTATCTCAGTCCCCGGATGCTCGCGCAGCTTGTGGACGACTTCCGCACCCGGGTCAAGACGACCGACCGGATGCCCCGCTTCGCCACCCTCACCCCTCGTGAGAAGGAAGTGCTGAAGATGCTTGCCGAAGGCAATTCGGTCAAAGAGGTTGCCTGCCAGCTCAACCTGAGCGTGAAGACCGTAGAGGCGCACAAATTCAACCTCATGCGCAAGTTGGATATACACAATAAGGCCCAACTGGTGCAGTACGCCATACAAAAGAAGGTGATCAAGTTGCCGGCGCTGGTCTAGACGTCGCCAGTCTGCCGGCCGTTCGGCCTCGCCGCTGTTCGTGTAGAATCGTGACTACACATCATGGCGAAGTTCTTGGCTGGGCTAGTTGCCGGACTGCTGATAGCTGTCCTTTCCTTGCTCGTTTTGGCCGTCGTCTTGGCTCGGTTCGCCGAGCGGCCGCCCGAGGTCGCCCGCCGGAGCGTGCTGGTTGTCGACCTCGAGGGATTGATCGTCGAACAGCCTCCGGTTACCATCCCTCTTCCATTCTTCGAACAGAGGGCGCCGCTCACGATAGTGGATCTTTGGAAGGCCCTCCGCGCCGCCAGCACGGACTCGAGAATCAGCGCGATCATGCTCGCTCCGGGCCGAGTAGATGCCGGCTGGGGAAAGTTGCAGGAGATCCGCAACGGGCTGGAAAGGCTGCGCGGATCCGGAAAGCCTGTCCACGCCTTCCTTCGGAACCCGTCCACCCGCGAATACTACCTAGCCACGGCGGCCGGACGGATCTCGATGCCGCCCGAGGACCTGCTGGACCTGAAAGGCTTGCGGGCCGAGGTCATGTATTTGCGCGGGACCCTGGACAAGATCGGAGTGCAGGTAGAGATTGAGCACGCCGGCAAGTACAAAGACTACGGCGACATGTTCACCCGGACCTCCATGAGCCCCGAGACCCGCGAGGTCCTGGATTCCATACTGGATAAAGTGTATGCGTCGCTGGTCGAGTCGATTTCCGCCGGCCGGAAGAGGAACGAAGCCGAGGTCCGCGCCATCCTCGACGAGGGACCTTTTCTGTCCAGCCGGGCGCTCAAAGTAGGGCTGGTCGACGACCTTCGTTATGAGGACGAAGCGTTCAGTGAGTTGGAGCGGACTGTTGGCGCGGGACGGCTGGCCCGGATCGGCGTGAGAGACTACATCCGGGCGCAAGGAGGAGGGAGCGAATCGGCCTCCTCGAACCGCGTTGCCTTCGTCGTGGGAGAGGGCACGATTACGGGTCACGCGAGCTCGAGCCTGGAAGGCGATGCGGGACTGGGGGCCGCTGCCTTCATCAAGCTGTTGCGACAGGTGGCCGAAGACAGGACGATTCGCGGCGTGATTGTCCGCGTAGATTCCCCCGGCGGCGATTCGTTTGCCTCCGACGAGATCTGGCGCGAGATGAACCGGCTCAGCCGGGGCAAGCCGCTGGTGGTCTCAATGTCGGACGAAGCCGCTAGCGGCGGATACTACATCTCGATGACCGGAGATCCGGTGATCGCCTACCCCAACACGTTCACCGGCTCGATCGGCGTGGTTTTCGGGAAGGCCAATCTGCGCGGTCTCTACGAAAAACTCGGCGTCCGGAAAGAGCTCGTCACCCGCGGCCGTTACGCGGCTATCGACTCGGACTACGTGCCCCTCAGCGAAGCGGCCCGGCGCAAGCTCCGGGAGGGCGTGGACGACAACTACCGCGCTTTCGTCGAGAGAGTCGCTACGGCGCGCAAGAGAAAGTTCGACGAGGTGGAGCCGCTGGCCCAAGGGCGCGTGTGGCTGGGCAGCCAGGCCAAACAGAACGGACTGGTCGATGAGCTCGGCGGGCTCGACCGGGCCCTGGAATTGATCCGCCAGAGGGCGCAAATCCCGCGGGGCGAGAGCGTGACGCTGGTCCCGTATCCATCCCGCCGCAGCCTTCTCGATCGGCTTTTCAGCCGGCCGGCCCAAGCGCGGATTCCCAACTGGCTGCAATCGTTTCTGGCAAGATGGCCGGTGGAATCCCTATCTCGGGGCGGGTTCTTCCGACTGATGCCCTACTCCATTCAGGTGCGTTAGGGGAGGCTAGGGAGCATGCTCAGAACGCGGCGCTCGATTCGATGCCGGCCGCCTGCAGTGCGGAGGCCATTTTTTGCAGCGCGGACTTGTGGATTTGAGAAACGCGGCTCTCGTTGATCCCCATCATGTCGCCGATCTCGCGCATGGTCATCTCCCCGCCGTAGTAGAGCTGGACGACCTTCCGATAGCGCTCCGGCAGTACGTTGAGCGCCAGCCGGAGGTGCCCCTTCAACTGCTGGCGGGCGCACATGTTGTCGGGCTGGGTGCCCTCCTCGGCGGGGAACTCCATGGCTGACGGTTCATCGCGGTCCTGCGTACGTCCGGACGCGGAGACCAGGCCCGCGTTGCGCAACTCCATCATCATGCGGCGCCAGCGGTCCTCTCCCACCCCCAGCTTCTGGGCCACTTCCGCCTGAGTCGGATTGCGTTGCAGCACGGCGGCCAGGTCCCTTGTGGCCGCTTCGATCTGTTTGTGGCGCCGCCGCAGGTCCCGCGAGGCCCAGTCGAGCTGCCGGAGGCTGTCTAGAATCGCGCCCTTGATGCGGTGCTTGGCGTAGCTGGAAAAGGCGACCTGCTTGCGGGGATTGAACTTCTGGGTCGCGTCGAACAGCCCCAGGATGCCGGCGTGGATTAGATCGTCGAGGTCCACATGGACGGGCAGGTTCTCGTGAACGCGAACCGCGATAATCCGGACAAGCGGCAGGTGTTCCAGGATTATCTGGTCCCTTTCCATTCTCTCCTTCGCTCCAGCTCTGGGCACACTTGTGGCGCGCATTTGGACTCCCTCGTTTTGCAGGGGCCGGGAGCTTCCGGCCTCCGACCTTGAGTTCGTCCCTCTTTGCCTCGAGGGACTCATCGTCGGGAAAGGCTGCCGACGCCGTAACAAGTGCAAACCAGCAGCCAGACGCCGCGGTGAAGAGCCAGATTTGTCTAGGGGGAGCTACCTACATGGATTGAAGGACTTGCCCGATGCCAGAAGAGCCGGGCCGCAGGCAGCGGGATGCCAATGTCGCAGGCGCTGTTCCGATCTGAAACGAGGAGAGCTGTCCGGGTTCCACCATGGAACACGTCGGCTACTGCGATCGCGTACTCAAGTCACGGTAGTCGACAAGCTCGACCCCCGCCTCCTGGACGGCGGTCCTGACCAGCGGGCTGGTCAAGGCCTGGAGTTCCCGTGCCCGGCTCTCCTTGAGGCGGGTCTTGGCCGCCGCCAGTTCGGCCCGCAGCAATCCGGGGTGGCACATCAGCTCTGTGATCCCCGGAGGCAGACTGCGGATGGTCCCGCTAAGCCAGGACGCTTCGATTCTGCCCGTCTGGCGAAAGCCCTCGAAGTGGTCCGCCATCCGGCACCCGTGCAAGGTGAACGACAAGGCGAGGCAGGCGCCGAGCACCGGCACATCGAGCGGTCTGCGCACCCACGGGATTCGGAACTGCTCGGAGATCCTGCCCATCGCCTCCGCAACGGACGGAAGCATGTGGGTGTGCTTATGGGCGTCCAGGTGGGAGGGCGTCAGGCCGGCGTCCAGCACCCTGTTCACCTGGGCTTCCATCTCCTCGAACGGGCGGAACCGGCCGAGCGCCAGCGCACACGCAAGCCCCGCGACCGAGACGGGCAGCGGCCCCGTCAGCCCCGCCAAAGATCCACCACCCACCAGCACCAGGTGACAGCCGACACCCAAGGTGGGATTGGCCAAGGCCAGCCTGACGGCGTCCCGGAAAGCCGGGGCGTTGGCCATCAGGGTCGTGGAAGTGACGACACCCTCACGATGCGCTTCCAGGATGCCTTCGTTGACGTCTCGCGTGTAGCCGAAGTCGTCGGCGTTGACGATCAGCAGCTTCCGGCCGCTCAAAACAGCCTCAGCCGGATGCTCAGGAACTTCTTGGGATTGGCGCGGAAGTCCTTCATCATGTCCCTCATCTCCGTGGAGGCGCCGCTGAGGGACTCGTACAGGTTGGGGTTCACCAGCAACTGCCCCAGCGTCCCCTGACCGGTGATGACCTTCTCCAGGATGGCATCCAGCTTGGCCACCGTTTCCTGAATCTGGCGATGCAGTTGTTCGTCCTTGAGGAATTTGCCCGCCGTGCCCTTGCCCGCGTTCAGTTCCTCGGTCAGGCGGCGGAACTCGGCCAGCGTCTTGCGCGCTTCGTCATACAGGGCGGGATCCTTCACCAGTCTGCCCGCCGTCCCCTGCCCCTCCTGGATGCCAGCGAGCAGCTCGTCGAGGCGGTGGATGGCGGCGCGCAATTCGTTGTAAAGCGACTCATCGTTGAGGAGTCGCCCCACGGTTCCCTGGCCGCTGCTCACGGCAGCCGCGACTTTCTGCACCTCCGAAACCGCCGCATTCAGACGCTCGTAAAGCGTCTTGTCGACAAGAAGTTGCCCGATCGTGCCTTTGCCTTGTTCCATCGAGGTAACCACTCCGTCGACGCGCTTCAGAAGCGCCCGGGCGCTGACCATCACGTCGTAGCCCGACTGAACGACCTCCTCGAATTCGCTGACGTCTTTGCTGGGCAACTCGCCGCCGTTACGAACCTTCTCGCGGCTCTGGCCCATCCGGATGTTGATGTACTTGGTCCCCAGGACGTTCTCCGCGCTGATGGCGGCCTCCGAGTCCACCGGTATGGAAGCGAGGGCGCTGGAGTCCACCGACATGCCGATCCTGACCGTCCGGCGCTGGCCAGTCTGGCCCGAGAGCACAACCTGAGTCACGTTCCCGATCAGGATGCCATTCAGGCGGACGGGCGCGCCCACGGCCAGCGCCGCCGCATCCTCCATGTAGGTATATAGGGCCGCCTTCGGGACAAACAGCTTCTTGGTGCCGGTGAGCAGGAAGACCAGAACCCCCAGCACAGTCACGGCCACCACCGCCATCAAGCCCACCCGCAACTGAGCCCACTTGACTTTCTTAGCCGACGGCATCGTTTCTCGTCTAGCGCCTCACGAACTTGGCCACGTACGGGTCCGGCGACGCTTCCAGTTGCAAGCGGTCCCCCTCGAACACCACCCGTCCTTCGCGCATCACCATGAATGTCGTGCCCGATCGCTCTCCTCGCCCGCTGGTCGCGGCGGGTTCGAGGCGGTTGCTACTCGGATTGTATCGGAAATCGTCCAGCCAAGTCCCGTCCTGGTAGCGGTGCGTGACGATCACGGTGGTCGTGTTCTTCAGGTCGCGCTCCTTGATGATCAGCGAAATGATGGTGGAGGCGGTGATCGGGTCCAGTCCCGCCGTGGGCGAGTCGTAGAGCATCAGCGGAGGCTGCGCGACCACTGCCCGGGCGATGCCCACGCGCCGCCGCATGCCTCCGGAGAGCTCGCTGGGGAACTTGTCCAGCGTGTGCTCCAGTTCGACGAACTGGAGGGCTTCCTCGACGCGCGGCCGCGCCTCGGCCTCCGGGACTCGAAGCAGGCGCTGGTTCAGCAGAGGGTAGGCCACGTTCTCCTCGATGGTGAGCGAATCGAACAGCCCGCCCTCCTGGAACAGGACGCCGATCGCGGCCCGCCGGTCGAAAAGCTCCGACTCGCTCAGGCGGGTGATGTCCTCGCCGAACAGGTAGACGCGCCCCCGGTCGGGCTTCAGCAGCCCGAGGGCCGTCTTCAGAAGCGTGGTCTTTCCTCCTCCCGCCGCTCCCAGAATGATTCGCGTTTCCCCTTCCCGGATGTCGAAGCTGACGTCGTCCAAGGCTGGCGTCGCAGCGAAGAACACATCGACGTGTTCAAACCGCAGCACGCTCGACCCGACCGCTTCCGGCATCCGGTTCCTCAGATGTTCACGAAGAAGCGCGTGATGAAGAAATCCAGAATGAAGATCCAGACCGAGGCCACCACCACGGCCCGGGTCGTGGACCGGCCCACGCCTTGCGTCCCGCCGGATGTCTGCATGCCATAGTGGCATCCCACCAGGGCCACGATGAAGGCGAAGGCGAAGGGCTTGATCAGCCCCTGGAAGATGTCGCTGTAGGCGATCGCCTGCCAGGCGCTGTTCCAGTACTGGGCCGCCGTCATGTGCAGCATGGTGTAGGCGATGATCGACCCTCCGAAAATCCCCAAAAAGTCGGCCAGGATGGTGAGCAGCGGCAGCACCACGCAGGTGGCGACCAGCCGAGGCGTCACCAGTTTCTGGATGGGATCGGTACCCAGGGCCCGCATGGCGTCGATCTGTTCGGTGACCTTCATCGAGCCCAGTTCGCTCGCCATCCCGGAAGAGTTGCGTCC
The DNA here is from genome assembly GCA_041946685.1 of Bryobacteraceae bacterium. Lineage (GTDB taxonomy): Bacteria > Acidobacteriota > Terriglobia > Bryobacterales > Bryobacteraceae > JBHGAV01. The sequence goes on from JBHGAV010000011.1 coordinate 18,060, forward strand.
CGCCACCATGAGAGAGGTCAACACCGGGCCCAGCTCGCGAACGAGCGCCATCGTGACGAGTTCTCCCGTCTTTCCGACCGCTCCGTACTGGGCCAGCGCCTTGGACATCTGCAAGGCCATGACCGCCCCGCTGAAGAAGCCCGTCAGCGCCACGATGGGGAGGCTTCCGAAACCGATGACATCCATCTGGAGGAAGATGTCATCGAAGTAGTGGGGCCTGCGGACGACGTTGCGCAAGGCCCTCCCCGAAAGCAGAACGAATTCCTGAACCGACAGGACCGGTGCTTTGATTAGGTCCAGCAAGTCCGATGCTAGCACACGGCGGCGGGGGGCCAATCCCGCCTGAGCTCACTCGACCGCAGGGTGCGTGCGCGATCTGGCGCGCGGGGTGGTCGACCTGCGGCGCGGCTTACGCGCGGCGGTGAGGCCCGCGGAGGCCGCGTCGTGTTCCGGGCTCTTCCGCCTCCGAGTGCGGCGCGGCTTGGGCTCCGGCTCGGGCTCAGCGAAGGCGGAGGGCTGGCCCTTCACGATCGGCTGAGGCTCATCCTCCTCCATCTCCACGGCCGCCTCCTCCGGTTCCGGCTCCGGAGGGGCGGGCGGATAGAACTCGGCGCCCAGGAACACCAGCAATCCCCTCTCCTCGTCAGGTTCCACCCTCACCAGGAGCTTGTCCTGGGCGAAGTTGAGCAGCTCGGCGAACTCTTGAAAGCCGTAAGCCGCCGTGGTGAAGTCCGGATGCACCTCCAAGACCCAGCTCTCCAGCTGTTCGGCCAGGCATCCGCCCTCCATCTCCAGGCGGTGCGTCTCCAGGATGTCGCGAAGCAGCGGCAGCGCCTCTTCGGGCCTGGGAGCGGGCGTCTCCGCCTTCACCGTCGTCTTGCGCTCGATGAAATAGCGCCCCTCGCTCCCGCTCAAGTTCACATAGCCGGAGCCACGCAGCTTCTCCACAAAATCCGAGAAGCTGCTGCATCCGTATGCCTTCTCGCTGAATGTGGCGTCCAGTTGCAGCATGGTCGACTTCAGCAAGCCAAGCTGGGGTTGTACCCCCCGGCGCTCCAGGACCTGGAGCGCCCGCTCCACCAAAGGCATGGCTTGCGCGATATCGAGCGGCGGGGCCTTGCGGCGCGGCGGCCGTTGCTGGCCCTGATGCGGTTGAGGCGCCTGCTGGCGCTGCGCCCTCTGCGGCTCGTCAAGCAAAGCTTCGTAGCTGATGAATTCGTGACAGTTCTGTTGGAGAATCGTGCTGGTGAACGCTTTGCCTCCCAGCACATAGACCGTCTTGCCGTACTCCTTGAGCTTGTTGACCAGGGGGATGAAGTCGCTGTCGCCGCTGACGACGGCAAAGGCGTTGACATGATCGTGGGTGAAGGCCATCTCGAGCGCGTCGAGGGCCAGGTTGATGTCGGCGCCATTCTTGTCGCCGCGCGGGGAGGGAATCCGCTGCACCATCTGCACCGCGTTGGCGGCCATCTGCCGCGTTGCCCCTTCCTGCCGGGCCCAGTTGGCGTAGGCGAACTTGGCGACGATGTCGCCACGTTCCTTCAGAGCGTTGAGTGCCACCGATACGTCGAACTCCCGCTGGAGCGTGGACTTGACGCCGATCTCGATGTTGTCGTAGTCGACAAACACCGCAATGTTCATCTTTTCTTGCATGGCGTGCTTTCTTGCCTCTGCACGGCCTCCATGCGGGCGCTCCACCGGGGCGCGGGCAACGGACCGGGCATCCGCCTTAATTGTACCTCTAGTTTCCACGCGCCCAAAGGACCGGATCACTTCGGAGGCGTGTCCCGCACGCCCGAGTCGAAGACGACCCTCCAGGCGCCGCCGGCTTGCCTCTTCCAAACCGTAATGTACTTCCCGCTCGCCACCTGCTGGCTGCCGGCGCCGGACGATCTGAGAACCGCATAGCTGCCGACTGTAAAGCCCATGTCGCCGCTCCGGTCGATCACCGCCTCCAGCGGCTTCCAAGTGACAGACAAGGCCGGGTCTTCCAGCAAATGCTTCCAGTGCGCCGTGAGCCCCGCCCTCCCCTTGATGATTGGGGAGTCGGGCCGGATGCTGGTCACATCCTCCGCCAGGAACGAGGTGAAACCCTCCATCCTGCGTTCGGCCGTTGCCCGAGCGAAAGCGCGGTCAGCCTCCAACAGAACCCCGGGCCCGGTTTCCCCCCGGCGAAATCCGGCGCAGGCGCCCAAGCACAGGGCCGGCAGAACCACCACCATCGCGTTCCGCCACTGCATACGAGTATTCTAAGACCAGAGAGGCAGATCCGGCGGCTCGCGCATGGACGACGAATTCTACATGACGGAGGCGCTGAAGTTGGCGCGGCTGGCGGAACACCAAGGGGAGGTCCCCGTGGGAGCGCTTCTGGTCGCCGAAGGAAGAATCCTCGGCCGGGGAGGCAATTCCCCGATCTCCCGCCGGGACCCCACCGCGCACGCAGAGATCCTCGCTCTCCGCGAGGCCGCAGCCGCCGAAGGCAACTATCGCCTCGAGCGGTCTGTGCTCTACGTGACTCTAGAACCCTGTGTAATGTGCGCCGGGGCGCTGGTCGCCGCGCGCGTCGGCCGGCTGGTGTTCGGCGCACGGGACCTGCGCTTCGGAGGAGTCCGCAGCAAGTTCTGCCTCGCCGACTCGGAGCTGTTGAACCATCGCGTCGAAGTCGTCGAAGGCGTACTGGGCCGCGAGTGCACCGAACTGGTGCGGCAGTTTTTCCGGAGGCAGCGCGACAAACAGCGCTCTTAGGCCGCGGTCTGCCCGAGGAGCCGCGGCATCAAAGCCGACAGGGGAGGCCGGAGACCGGGTTTCAGGCCTGGCAGCGGCAAGAGGTTGCGGATCTGAGGCGACCGGCGTGGGCCCCGGAAGTACTCATCCAGCGGGAACAACCCGTAGGGCTCTAGTTCCCGATACACGCGTCCCAGCTTCTGCTCGATGCGATAGACGGTGTGAAAGAAGTTGCCCCGGTCCATCTTCAGCCGCCGGGTGCACAGTTTCCAGTCGGCGCCGAGTAAGAAGTGGAATTTGAAAACACCGTACTCCAGATCATCCAGCGCTCTCCGGCTCACCAGGCAAAAATCGGCGATGTACTCCTCGTCCTTGCGGCCCCAGACTAGTCTTCCTTCCCGCCCGGCGATGCGTTCGGGAGAAGTTCTGCTCATGTGCTTCTCCTTGGAAACGCAGTGCCGAAACCGCGCGTAGCAGGCGCGGAAAATGGCCCTCAAGACACAGTTGCAGGGACTCGTGTCACCTCTGCCCCTTCCCCGCAATCCTAGGCCGTTGCAGTGCGTGCAGGACTGCTTTGCCAGTGCAATTGTCTCGGATCGGCTCCATTCGGTCATCTTGTTGTCTTCTCCGGGTCGCGCCTCTTGTTCCGGCGGGAAGCGCGGCGCCCGTTTTCAACCGTAAACAAGGGGAAGAGGATCGTCAATAGTTTGAAATGAGAGTCTTTTGTTAAAAATGCATTATTTTATTCTATGGAACAAGTGCTTTATTATCAGCAGATTACATCCATTTCAAATAATACTGGGACTATCAGTACCTCTAGATCTATGGTATTATTGAATAGGGTACCCGTCCTATTTCGGATGGAAATATCCCTCAGACCCAGGGAGGATGTACTTCCACGAGTTGCACACGCGATTGCTCGCAGCTTTGCGGGACCGCGTCGGGAACGGTGAGCTCAGCGAGCGTCGTCTGGCCCACCTCACCGGAATTTCACAACCTCATATACATAATGTGCTGAAGGGAGAAAGAATTCTCTCCAATCGCGCCGCCGACATTATCTTACGCCGGCTTGGTCTGTCGGTGATGGACCTGCTGGGTGAGGAAGAACTGGCCGCGGCCAAGCGTGCCCAAGGGGGGGCCGAGGAGGATCGCTTCGTAGAGGTTTCCGTGCTGGAGGGGCGCCTCGGACCGGGGCTCCCGCTTCCGCACAAGCGGAGCAGGTTGGAGCGGTATCCGTTCTTGAGGTCCCTTCTCACGTCGCTGGAAGCACCCGTCTTGGCGCGCCTTGCTCATGACCATCGCATCGCCGGCCTGTTCCGGGAATGCGATCTGGTTCTGCTGGACTTCTCCGTGGCGCGGAGGCTGCATCCACGCGGGAGCGAGTTCTTTGTTGTTAGTCGCCATGGAGAGGGCCTTTTGCGTCGCGTCAAGCTGAACCGTGGTGACCTGCTGGAGTTGAGAGGAACCGCACCCGACGGTTTCGCACCTGCGGAGGCGCTGCCGCTCGGCAGGAATCACCTACTGGATGTGATAAAGGCGAAGGTCGCCTGGGTGAGCCGTTCCCTCCAGCCTCACAGCCCTTTCGGTCCTCCGGCCACTTGACGGTAAACCTCCAAGACCTGGCGCGCCGTGGAATCCCAATTGAAGCGCCTCACCTGTTGGTGGCCTCTCTGCGTGAGCGTGACCCGGAGCGTGTCGTTGGTGAGCACTTCCCGGATTCCCTTGGCTATCTCAAAGACGTTCTCCGGATTCACCAGGACAGCCGCATTGCCCACCACCTCGGGAAGCGAACTAATATTGGAGGTCACCACCGGCGTGCCCGAGGCCATGGCCTCCAAGGGCGGCAGTCCGAAACCCTCATACAAAGACGGGAAGACAAAAGCAGCCGCCGCGGAGTAGAACGTCCGCAGCGCGTCGAACGGCACGAAGCCGAGGAAACGCACAAATGGCTCCATGCGAGTCTGAATGACCGTGCGGCGCACCGCGGGGTGGCGGGAAATGTCGTCCCCGATGATGATCAGCCTCAGGCCCCGGAACGCGGGCTCGTCTCCCAGATCTCCGCGGAGAACGGCGAAGGCTTCGACAAGCCGGGGAATGTTCTTCTGCGGCCGAATCGTCCCCACGTGAAGCAGAAACGGGTAGCTGATCTGGAAGCGCTCCAGAAGAAGTTGGCGCTCGCCGGCTCCGGGGCGATGAGCCAGTTCGACAAACCGCGGATCCGGAGCACCGTAGATCTGCCTGATCTTTCCCTGGCGGATCCCGAACAGGTCTTCGACATCCCGGCGCGTCGCGTTGGAAACCGCAATCACGACATCGCTCCGCTCCAGCCCTCGCCGGAACTGATACAGACGGAAGCGCTTCTGTCTGCCGTGCAGCTCCTCATACAGGAGGCTGCTCATGTCGTGTACCGTGACGACGTACGGCTTCGGCATCAGCAGGGGCACCACGTTGAGCGGGATGTGACACACATCCGCCCAGAACCTTCTCAAGTACAGAGGAAAGGCGATTTGATCCAGCAGGGATGAATCGGCCCGTTCGTAGACCGCCACCTCGAAGTTGGGCGGCAAGCCGGCGAATTCCCCCCTGTCCTGGGGGTAGACAACCAGGAAGTACTGGTTCTCCTCGTCCAGCCTCGCGAGCGCGTGGACCAGGTTTCGAATGTAGGTGCCGATTCCGAAGTCGCGGACGTGCCGGGTGTCGATAACGATGCGGATCGGCATTCACCCCGTGGCGGCAACGCGGGACTTCCAACGATAGAGGGGAAACCGGTCCGCGAGTCCCGCGACCCTCCGGCGGACCGCTTCGATTCGGGCCTCCGAGCCTGGATCCCCGAGCACCTCCGTAATCAAGCCGGCCACCTCGCGCATCTCCTTCTCTCGGAAACCGCGCGTGGTCACGGCGGGAGATCCAAGCCGGATGCCGCTCGGATTGAGCGGCGGATTGACGTCGAACGGAATGGTGTTCTTGTTGACGGTGATGAAGGCCTTGTCCAGGGCCGTCTCCGCCTCCCGGCCGCGAATGCCCTTGGCGAAGACGTCAACCAGCAGCAAGTGAGTGTCCGTGCCACCCGAAACGACACGGAAACCAGCGCCCTTCAACTCGCCGGCCAGGGTTCTGGCGTTGAGCAGCACCTGCTTCTGGTACTCGGCGAACTCGGCCGTCATCGCCTCGGCGAAGCAAACCGCCTTGGCGGCCATCACGTGGACGAGCGGGCCTCCCTGCATCCCAGGAAAGACGCTCTTGTCGATGGCCGCGGCATACTTCTCCCGGCTCAGGATGATGCCCGCCCTCGGCCCGCGGAGGGTCTTATGGGTGGTGGAGGTGACGATATCGGCGTACTCGCAGGGATTGGGGTGAAGACCCGCGGCCACCAGCCCGGAGAAGTGAGCCATGTCCACCAGGAAGATCGCCCCCACCGAATCGGCGATCTCGCGGAAGCGCTGGAAGTCGATGACGCGCGGGTAGGCGCTGCCACCGGCGATGATCATCTTGGGCCGGTGTTCGCCGGCCAGCCGCGCCAGCTCGTCGTAGTCGATGACTTCATCCTCGCGCCGGACTCCATACGGGATCACCTTGTAGGTCTTCCCCGAGAAGTTCAGGTGGTGCCCGTGGGTGAGGTGACCGCCGTGAGAAAGGTTCATCCCCAGAATCGTGTCGCCAGGCTGGAGGACGGCGGCGTAGGCTGCCTGGTTGGCCTGCGAGCCGGCGTGGGGCTGGACGTTGGCGTGCTCGGCGCAAAACAGCTTCCTGGCGCGCTCGCGGGCCAGGTTCTCGACGATGTCCGTGAACTCACATCCGCCGTAATATCGCTTGCCCGGGTAGCCCTCGGCGTACTTGTTAGTGAACACGCTCCCGGTAGCCTCCAGCACGGCTTCCGAGGTGAAGTTCTCACTGGCGATCAGTTCCAGCCTGGAATTCTGGCGTTCGAGCTCATTCCGTATGGCTTCGTAAACCTCCGGATCGGCCTGGGCCAGCGGCCGAGCCATCCGGTCCTGCGGGCTCACTTTGCCGCTCCTTCCGGGGCGCTCTCCGAGGCTGCTGTGTGTTCCAAAGCGGCGATCTTGCCGGTCCGGCGGGCATGGCGTCCCCCCTCGAACTCCGTTCGCAGGAACTCGCGCACCATGGCCTCCGCTTCCGCCGGCTGGGTGAACTTGGCGCCAATGGTCAGCACGTTAGCGTCGTTGTGGCCGCGCACCAGGCGGACCTCCTCGACACACGTGCCGAGCGCCGCCCTCACTCCGGGTATCTTGTTAGCGGCAATCGACATGCCGACTCCGGTGTAACAGACCAGGATCCCTCGGTCCGCCTTTGCCGAGGCCACGTCGCGCGCCACCGGCGCGGCGTAGTCCGGATAATCGACCGACTCGGGACCGCTGGCGCCGTAGTCGGTCACCTGGTGGCCCTCCCTGACGAGCGCGTCGCGCAGATACTCTTTCAGTGTGAAACCGGCGTGATCGGAGCCAATCGCAATTCGCATGGAAATCCGAACTAATTCTAACATGCTAGAATGACTGCTTCGTTTCCTTTTCCCTTCGAGATCTCCCATGCGTTGGAGCGCACTATTCATCCCCACTTTGCGGGAGAACCCCGCTGAGGCCGAAGTCGCCAGCCACCAGTTGCTGCTGCGCGCAGGCTATGTCCGGCAGCTCGCCGCCGGCATTTATAGCTACCTCTTTCTGGCGCAGCGGTCGCTGCTCAAGATCATCCAGATCGTTCGCCAGGAAATGGACGCCATCGGAGCCCAGGAGATGCTCCTGCCGGCCCTGAATCCCGCCGAGGCGTGGCAGGAATCGGGCCGCTGGGACGTCATGGGCGCCAACATGTTCCGCCTGAAAGATCGCTTTCAGCACGACCTGTGCCTGGGCATGACCCACGAAGAAGTCATGACCATCCTCGCCCGCGGCGAGCTGAGGAGCTACAAGCAATTGCCGCAGATCTGGTACCAGATACAGACCAAGTTCCGCGACGAGCCGCGTCCCAAGTCGGGCCTGCTGCGCGTGCGGCAGTTCATCATGAAGGACTCCTACACCTTCGACATGGACGCCGCCGGGCTCGACGCGGCTTACGAGAAGCACTACCGGGCCTACTGCCGGATCTTCGACCGGTGCGGCCTGAAGTACGTCGCCGTCGAGGCTCATTCCGGCGCCATGGGCGGAAGCCAGTCGCACGAGTTCATGGTCTCGACCGACGCCGGCGAGGACTACGTGGCCCAATGCCCCGCGTGCGGGTATGCGGCAAACCTGGAGAAGGCCGAGTCTGTCGCGTCTCCCCCCGAAGCCCCCGACCCCGAAGGCGACCTGTCGCCGGAGCCCTTCCACACTCCCGGCCGCAAGACCATCGCCGAAGTGGCCGAGTTCACGGGCCTCCCGGAGACATCCCAGATGAAGAGCCTGGTGATGGTGGCCGGGGGAGAGCTCCTGTTGGTTCTGGTGCGTGGCGACCACTCCCTGAGCGAGACGAAACTGGCCGGCTTGACCGGCGCCGCCGACCTGCGGCCCGCCCATCCTGAGGAGATACGGGAGCGCTTCGGGGCGGATGCCGGCTCTCTCGGCCCGGTCGGCCTGCCCAGGATGCGAATCCTGGCTGACCTGGCGCTTCAGGGGCGCCGGAACATGATCGCCGGCGCCAACCGCGACGATTACCACCTTCGCCACGTCACCCCGGGGGAGGACTTTGCGCCGGAGTGGCACGACCTCAGACAGGTCGCGGCGGGCGACGGCTGCAAGCGGTGCGGCCGACCCCTCCAGGTGCTCAAGACGGTCGAGATCGGCCACATCTTTAAGCTCGGGTACAAGTATTCGGAGAGCATGGGGCTGCGCGTGCTTGGCCCCGACGGTGCAGAGGTCACGCCCATCATGGGCTCCTATGGGATCGGTATCGAGCGCATTCTGTGCGCGGCCGTCGAGTTGTATCACGACGCCGACGGCATGGCGCTGCCGCCCTCGATCGCCCCGTTCCAGGTGGTGGTTACGCCGGTGAACATCTCGGATCCGGTGCAGCGCGACGCCGCCGAGGCGATCTACAAAAAGTGCCTCGGGGCGGGGCTCGACGCCCTCCTGGACGATCGCGACGAGCGCCCCGGCGTCAAGTTCAAGGACGCGGATCTGATCGGGATCCCCTTCCGTATTACGGTCGGCAAGAAGCTGGCCCAGGGCAAGGTGGAGGTGCTCACGCGCCGCACCCGGCAATCGGCCGACGTCGCCGTGGACGACGCGCCGGGATACGTCTCCAGCGCGGTATGCTCGGAGCATGGAGCCTGAACAGGAGTCTCCGCAGTCCCCGGATACATCGGACGACCTCGACCTGGTGCCGGTGTTCAGTTCCGACAAGCACACTTCCGAAATGGAAGCCCTGGCCATTCAGGGCGTCCTGGAGGCGGGCGGCATCTCCTCCATCATTGTGGGGGGCGGAGTCATCCCGAGCCTGCCCTATGAGGTGCGTGTCCCGAAAGCGAAGCTGGAGGAGGCCTTGACCCTGATAGCCGAATCCGAGGCCGCCGGCCCAAGAGGCGCGGAGGAAGCCGAGCAGGCAGCGGAGGGCTCAGGGCAGACGCCCAGTGTCTAGTTCGATCCGGTTGCCGTCGGTCCGAATGCGGACGAGACCCAGCAGGTCTGTCCTCAGGGGCATAGCCCTCCAGGATTCCAGCCTCTCAAGAACATCCCGGTGGGGGTGGCCGTACGAATTGGCGTAGCCCACGGAAATCACTGCTAAGACCGGCCTTACCCCGGCAAGCATGGCGTCTCCCGTTGACCTACGGCTGCCATGGTGGGGAACCTTCAGCACATCAGCCCTTTTGAATTGGCCGCCCGCCGCCAGCAGCGCTTCGGTGCTCGGGTCCATGTCCCCCGTCATGAGCACCGCCCGATTCCCGTAACGCAGAGACCAAACGAGCGAGTCCGCATCCGGGCTCTTGGCCCGATTGATTGGGTCTGACGCCGGCGCCAGCACGGAGATGGTTGCGCCCGCAAATTCGAAGTTCTCACCCCCGGCCAAGCGGCGCACCGTCACAGGGCTCCCTCGAATCGATCCCAGCAGCGGTTGCATCTGCTCCGCGGAAACAGAGAACCCTATCCATATCTCCCGCGGGTGGAAGTTGCGCACGACAGCGGGGATGCCGCCGGCGTGGTCGTGGTGGAGGTGGGAGATCGCAACCACGTCCAGCCTCTTGATGGAGCGTGTCCAAAGGTAGGGCGATACGATGTCCTCTCCGCTGTCAAGTGCGCTCGGGCGGCCGCCGTAGGACGCAAATCCTCCCGCATCGACCAGCATCGTCTTTCCGCCGGGAAACGCGATGAAGAAGGCGTCCCCCTGGCCTACGTCGATTGCCGTGAACTCGAGTTGGCCGGCCCTGACCTTGGGCGCAAACGGGTGCGCGACCAATACGCCGAGCAGCAGCGCTACAGCCGCGCCCGCCAGCAACCGCCAGCGTGCTCGCCACCGGCCGGACAGAGCCAACACAACGAGCGAGGCGGACAGACACGCACCCAGCCAGAGAGGCGGGTCGGGAATCCGCCACGCGGACTCCCAACTCGCATGCCATTCCACCACCTTCCGGGAGAGGGCGAGCAGCCACCCCGCCAGGTCCGCCGCCCACTTCCAGCCCGTGAATACTCCCAGAAAGCCGGCGGGCACGACCAGGGACAGGAGGGGGACGACAGCCATGTTCGCCGAAAGCCCGGAAAAGGAGACGCGGTGGAAGTAGACCGCCATGGGAAGAGCCAGCCCCACTTGCACGGAAGCCGAAACCACGGCCAACTCGTAGAAGTAGAAGAGGCCGCGCAGCAGGATCGCCGTGAGCCGCGACACCCATCGCTCCGGGATTGCTGTCCACAGGGAGGCGGTCTGGGAGAGCAGCCGCAGCTCCACCCGGAAAGCCGCGGCGCGAGGCTCAAGGTGAACGTCCCGGTCCTGGTCTTCGAGACCGGCCATGGCCCGGACAAGGGGGGCCGAAGTTCTCTCCAGGATGGGGACGGCCAGAGCCGCGATGGCGATCACGCACAGGAAGGAGAGCTGGAAGCTTGCCTCAAAAAGCTGCGGCGGGTCCACGACCAGGAAACCGATGGCTACGGCCGCCACCAGGTTCAGCAAGCGCTGGCGGCGATACAGGTACCGGGCGGCAAGGAACAGCGAGAGCCCCGCGGCCGCCCGCACCAGCGGCGTCTGACACCCGGTGACAAAGGTGTAGACCCAGGCGCAAGCGGTAGCGGCTGCCAGCGGCAGCAGTTCCCCCAGCGGCAGCAGCTTCAGGACGAGGAAGATTATCGCCGTCAGAGCCGTTAGGTGCATACCGGAGATCACCAGCGCGTGATACGTGCCTGTCAGGCGGTACTGATCGCTCCAGCTCTCCTCAACTTTGGAGTCTTCCCCGATCAACAACGCCTGCATCATGCCCGTCTGGTACGGCTGGCCCGCGTACAGTTGCTCCAGCCGCTCCAGGGCGGTGGCGCGAAGCCCGAAAATCAGCCGGTTGAACCGGGTGCCGCACTCACCGGGCAGAACACGAAGGTTCGACTTCGCGCCGGCCGAAGCGGTCCAGTAGATGTGCTTCCGCGCCAGATAGCCGGCATAGTCGAAGGCGCCGGGATTGCCGAAGTTGCGCGGCCGGCGCAGGCTCGCCTCCAGTTCGACCTTCTGTCCGTACCTGAGTGCGGGAGGAGGCTCGCCCGGCCGCTGGTAGAGGTTCACGCGCACGCGGGCGTACGGTTCCAGTTCCAGGACAAACTGCTCGCGGTTTGGGAAGAGAACGGGCGGCTGGACGACGCAACCCGATAGCAGCAGCACTTCTCGTGACCCGGCGTCGATCTCGGGGGCTGGCCCGGGACGGTGAAGCAACTCGGCCGCCACCCCTGCAAACAGCACCGCCAGCCAAACTGACAGACGCACCAAAGCCGGGCTTCTTGCTGCGCGGCTCGCTACGGCCAGCACCAGGAAGACGGCTATGATAATCGCCAGTTCCCGGCTCCCGAAATCGACGAACCGGCCAGCGGCGATCCCTGCGGCCAGGCACACCGCCGGTACGAGCAACGGGTGACGCAAGAGTCCCTACGTAGGTAGTGGCCGGGAACCGGCTCCCGCTCTCCGCAAATCTCTAGGAGATCGTCCGCACTTCCACCCTCTGGTAGACCTCCCGAGTCTGGTCGTGCGTGGCGAAGGTCACGCCCGGCAGCATGGCCGACGCCGTTCCCGCGGCAACGGCCCAGCGCAGAGCGTCGGCAAAATCGTTGTTCTGCGACATCGCCCAGGTGAAGGCAGCGACCAGCGCGTCCCCGGCCCCGATCGGGCACACGACTTCGACGCGGGGCGGGATGGCTTCCAGCAGCTTCCCTTGCGAAGCGCCCATGGCGCCTCGGCTCCCCAGGGACAGAATGACCGATTCCGGTCCCATCTGCCGGATGCGCCCCACGGCCTCGACGAAGTTGCTCCTGGTGAGGAGGGCGCGGTTCAGGAGCCTCTCGGCCTCCTGCTGGTTGGGTGCAACCACCGTTGGTCCCGCCTCAACGCCTTCCCGGAGAGGCTCGCCATCTGTGTCGAGAAGAGCCTTGACGCCGCGCTCGCGCGCCATCTTCACCAGACGGGAGTAAAGGCTGGGAGACACGGTCGGGGGAAGACTGCCGCAGATCAACAGCCAGGATGCCCCCGCCAGTCTCTCGCTGACCATGGCTTCCAGCCGGCCGATCTCCGGCTTGGTCATGGGCGGTCCCAACTCATTCAGCTTCACGGTGAGACCGGTCTTGTCGCTGATAGTGAGATTGGTCCGGATCTCATGCTTGATCCGAACCACGTGCACCGGAAAACCGCACCCGGCGAGCAACTGTTCGAAACGCGCTCCCGCCTTCCCGCCGGAAGGGACGATGGCGGCGGTTGGACCACCGAACGAGTGAATCACGTACGATGCGTTGATGCCCCGGCCACCGGCCGATTCGCTGCGCGAAAGGATATAGGCCCGATCCTCAAAAACCAGGTGATCGGCCGTCACGTTCTTGTCGACCGCGGGATTGACGGTGAGAGTGAGTATCAAGCTCCGATTTTATCAGCCAGCGGGCGTGCTAATCTGGCGGCTTGCAGGATCATCCGCATTTCAAAGCCTATCTGGCGCTGGCTGCCATTTGCTTCTTTTGGGGGACCACGTACCTCGGCATCCGGATCGCGCTGGAATCGTTTCCGCCCATCACCATGGTGAGCGTGCGCTTCCTTCTCTCCGGCGGCCTGATGCTGGCCGGCGCCCTCATCGTGCGGGCGCACCTGCCGCGCGGCAGGGAGCTGATGCTGACGGCCTTGAACGGTGTACTCATCCTCGGCGTCGGCAATAGTTGCCTCACCATAGCCGAGCTATGGATACCCAGCGGACTGGCGGCCCTTATCATCACGGCTGCCCCGCTGTGGATGGTGGGCACCGATGCCATTCTGCCGGGTGGCGAGCGGCTGCGCGCGCTGACGGTCGCGGGCATTCTCGTCGGGGCAGCCGGGGTCGTGCTGCTGGTTGCCCCACGCGGGCTTGGTCAAGCCGGCGGCCGTCTCCTCTGGGGAGCGTTCTTTCTTTTGCAGGTGGCGAACTTCTGCTGGAGCTTCGGCTCCATCCGCCAGCGCAGAATGAGGGGAGGCGTGCATCCCATCGTCAGCGGGGCCATACAGCAACTGGCGGCGGGCCTGGCCTGCCTCCCGTTCACGCTGCTGGAGCGCGGCCAGCCGGTTCACTGGACGCTTCGAGGCGCTGGAGCCGTGCTGTATCTGGTCGTCTTCGGTTCCATTGTGGGTTACAGCGCCTACGTTTACGCGCTGGACAAGCTGCCGGTCGCGTTGGTGTCCATATACACTTACATCAACCCCATTGTGGCGGTCTGGCTGGGCTGGCTTTTCTACCGCGAGCCTTTTGGATGGAGCGATGCCACCGGCATGGCGGTCATCTTCCTGGGGGTAGCGGTCGTGAAGCGTTCCAGTCCGGCCCCGACGGCCGTCGAGGTGGACTAATCCCTGCCGAGCAGCTTAGCGCCCAAGGCGCCGCCCAGCGCGGGTACGAACGTCGAGGTGAGGAACAGCCAAAACAGCATCCCAAGGATCTTCACCGGGTTCTGAAACACCTCGACAGCCTCTTGTATGCTCGCCTCCGGCATTCCCATGGCCGCCAGCTGTTCCTTCATGTGCGTGATCATGCTCCCGTCCTGCACAACGACGGCGAGGGCCGCGAAGCTGATCGTAAAAAGCACCGTGAAGATTACGAAACAGAACAAGCCCGTGATCCAGCCCATCCTGGCGCCTCCGCGCACCTCCACCGGGTAGCCGCTCCGCTTGCGATACAGGTACACGGCAAAAAGCCCCGCGCCGAGAAGGAACGCCAGGCGTATGAGCGGATGCAAGGGCAGCGAGCTGGCCAGGAACGCGAGTGAGCCGGCCAGCAAGCCCACTCGCACGGCGATCGAATTCCGGAAACCGATTTCCGGCGGCGCCGCGCCCGCCGCGGGGCTCATGACCGGCGGCGGGAGATCACGCCAGGCTGGCGGCGACTCCGCCAGCACCGGCTCTTCCCTCTGCGGCTTGCCGCATTTGTGGCAAAAACGCGCGTCGGGGGGCAACTCAGCGCCGCATGTGCAGAAATCGGCCACCCGTCCAGTGTCCCGCAACCGGGGCGCTGCAAGCAACGCGCCCGCGGCGTTCGGCCCAACAGCCACAATCGTTGCAGTATCATGCAGGTAGTGCGGCTGGCCGGCAACCGAATCAGGAGTGTGTTCATCCTTTTCCTGTGCGTGATGGCGAGCCCGATCTTTGCGGCCATTGAGGAGTACGAGGGCCGTCCCGTGGGGCAGGTGACCTTCGATCCCCAACAGCAGCCCTTCTCCGAATCCGCGCTTGCAGAACTGGTTTCAGTCAGGACACAGGCCCCTCTGAGCCTCAAAGCTGTGCGAGAGGCGATTGAGCGCCTGTATGCAACCGGCAGGTACTCCGATATTGTGGTGGAGGCGGAGCCAGAGGGGAGCCAGGTGGCTCTGCGGTTCGTGACTCGGAGCAACTGGTTCGTCGGCGGCGTTTCGGTAAGCAGCGTTCCCCAGCCTCCCAGCGCCGGCCAATTGGTGAATTCGACCAACCTCAACCTGGGCAACCCCTTCCACGCCGAGGACCTCGAGCAGTCCGAGCGAGGCTTGCGCCAAGTCCTGGCGGGCAACGGCTTCTTCCATCCGGAGCTTGCCCCGCGCGTGACCCGGGAGCCGAGAACCCAGCAGGTCGTTGTTGACTTCGCCGTCCGGCCCGGCACGCGCGCCCGCTTCGGCCCGCCCGTGCTGAAAGGCGACTTGCAGCGGCCGGCCGCGGAAGTCGCCCGGGAGCCGCACTGGAAGGGGTGGTTCGGGTGGCGGCCGTTGACCGAGGATCGCTTGCAGCGCGGCCTCGAGAGGATAGTGCAGTCCTACCGGAACCGCGACTACCTCATGGCTCGTGTCACCCTTGAGGGCATCGATCCGGCCACTGGCAGCCCGATCGTGGAAATCACCGCGGGTCCGAGGGTCCTGATCGAGGCCACCGGGGCGAAGGTGTCCCGAGGCCGGTTGAAGCGGCTGCTTCCCATCTTCCAGGAGCAGGCGGTGGACCGGGAGCTTCTGATGGAAGGGGCGCGGGACCTGACAGAGTATCTTCAGTCGCAGGGATACTTCGACGCGAAGGTGCGGTTCAGTTCCACTCCAGGTGCCGGCAACCGCCTGCGCATCGAGTACTCGATCGAGCGGGGACAGCGGCAGAAGCTCGTACACCTGGAGATCCGCGGTAACCGCTACTTCGATTTGAAGACGCTCCGCGAGCGCATGTTGACAGCCCCCGCATCCCTGCAGGTGCGCCGGGGCCGTTACAGCTCCAGCCTGCTGGAGCAGGACCTTGATGCCATCACCGCTCTGTACCGGTCCAACGGATTCCGCAATCTGAAAGTGGCTTCCCGAGTTGAGCGCGACTACCGGGGCAAGAAGGGAGAGGTGGCCGTCTTCATCAATATCGAGGAGGGAGGTCAGTGGTTCGTGTCCAGCCTGCGGCTTGAAGGTCTGACTCCGGAGCTTGAGAGCGGCCTCCGGACCATGCTCCAGTCCGGTCCCGGCCAGGTCTTCAGCGAGGCCAACGTGGCGGCAGATCGGGACAACATCCTGGCATACCTGTTCAACCAGGGCTTTCCCAACGCCTCCTTCGAGTGGGGCTACAAGGACGCGGCAGAGCCGTTCCGGGCGGACCTGCTCTTTGTCGTTTCGCTGGGTCCGCAGCAATTCGTGCGCGAGGTGCTGATCGGCGGGCTGAAGACCACCCACCCTCAGCTCGTCAGCCGCCGCGTGGGCATCAACGTGGGAGATCCGGTTTCACAGGCCCAGATGCTCGCAACGCAACGCCGCTTGTACGACCTCGGGATCTTCGCTAAGGTGGACATGGCCGTGCAGAACCCGGACGGCGAGGAGCGGAACAAGTTCGTGCTGCTCCGCCTGGAGGAGTCCAGGCGGCATTCGGTCGCTTTCGGTTTCGGCGCCCAGGTGGCCAGAATCGGTGGAAGCCAGACAAGCCTGGAAGCGCCAGCCGGCAAGGCGGGCTTCAGCCCCAGCGCCTCGTTCGACCTCAGCCGCCTGAATTTCTTTGGGCGCGCCCACACGGTCAGCCTGCGGAGCCGCGTCTCCGGATTGCAGCAGAGGGCCCTGATCACCTATACGGCCCCGCAATTTCAGAGCCGGGCCAACATGGATCTCTCGTTCACCGCGCTTTTCGACTCGTCGCGCAACGTGCGCACCTTCTCCGCCCGCCGGTGGGAAGGTTCGACCCAGCTCGCCCAGCGTTGGACAAGGTCCCGGACGCTCTTTTACCGGTTCGCCTACCGCCGCGTCGGCGTGGACCAGGGGACTCTGAAGATACGCAGCGAGCTGATTCCGCTACTGTCCCAACCCGTGCGGGTGGGCGTCTTCTCGGCGTCCTATCTGGACGACCGACGGGATGACCCCACCGAATCGCGCCGCGGCACGTACAACTCGCTGGATCTGGGAACTGCCACCCGGTTTCTCGGTTCGGAGACGGACTACTTCCGGCTCCTCGGCCGCA
Source organism: Bryobacteraceae bacterium (assembly GCA_041946685.1). Lineage (GTDB taxonomy): Bacteria > Acidobacteriota > Terriglobia > Bryobacterales > Bryobacteraceae > JBHGAV01. Next base: position 34,833 of record JBHGAV010000011.1, read on the forward strand.
ACTCCACGTACCACAGGATCGGCAGCAAGCTCGTTCTGGCCCGCACCATGTCCTTCGGCTTCATGCAGACGCTGCGCAGACGTCCCGAACTGCCGCCTAGCCCTCAGGACGTTCCGCTGCCGGAGCGGTTCTTCGCCGGAGGCGCGTCCACTCACCGCGGCTTTCCCGAGAACCAGGCCGGCCCTCGCGACCCGCTCACCGGATTTCCATTGGGAGGCAAGGCGATGCTCACCTTCGGAACGGAGCTCAGATTCCCCCTGTGGGGGCACAATATCGGCGGGGTCCTCTTCCACGACGCGGGGAACGTCTACTCCGGTCTTCCCGATATCTCATTCCGGTGGCGGCAGCGCGACAAGACGGATTTCGATTACATGGCCCACGCCGCAGGCCTCGGTTTCCGCTATCGGACGCCCATTGGTCCGGTCCGGGTCGACTTCGCCTTTGCCCCAAACAGCCCGCGCTTCCGCGGTTGCCGGGGCACCCAGCAGCAACTGCTGTATGGGGCCTGCGATCCGACCGACCAGCGCATTAACCGCTTCCAGTTCCATTTCTCTTTGGGACAGACATTCTGATGCGGCGCCTGCTCCTCGGACTCGTTCTGTGCCTGGCGGCGGCCTCCGCGGCGGAGGTGATCGACCGGATCGCCGTCACCGTGGCCCGGCGTGTGATCGCCCAGAGCGACCTTCTCAAGGAGATCCGCCTCAGCGCCTTTCTAAACCATGCGGCGCCGGATCTGGGGCCCGCCAGCAGGAGGCTCGCGGCCGACCGCCTGGTGGATCGTGCGCTGTTTGAAGCGGAGATGGAGATCGGCCGCTACACGGCGCCCCAGATGAAAGAAGTGGAGCCCGAACTGGAGGCGCTGAAGAAGGAGCGGTACCCGAGCGAAGCAGCCTACCGGCAGGCGCTGGCCGCTTACCGGATCAGCGAGGAAGATCTCAGACTGTACCTCCTCCAGCAACTGTCGGTCCTGCGGTTTATCGACGCCCGCTTTGGTCCCGCCGTGCAGATTCTCGAGCCGGATGTCAACCATTACTACACGAGCCGTTTCGTGAAACAGTGGGAGAAGACGGGCAAGGGCCCGGTTCCCACGCTCGAGGAGGCGCGCGGAGCAATCGAGGAAACATTGAGGGCTGAACAGGTGGACCACCTTGTCGACCAATGGCTCCAGGAGACCCGGGGCCGCACCCGGATCGAATTCAGACCGGAGGCGTTCGAGTGACCAGGCTCACCAGACGACTTCTGATCGCCGCCGCCGGTCTCGCAGGCATCTGTGTCCTCTTGATGATTGCGGGCATTACGGTTGCGCGCTCCGCCTGGTTCAGGGACGAAGTGCGCCAGCGAATCATCCGCGAGGTGGAGTCGGCGACGGGCGGGCGCGCCGAGATCGGAGCCTTCTCCTTCGACTGGAGCCGGCTTCGCGCCGAGGTGCGGTCCTTCGTTCTCCACGGCGCCGAGGGACCCGGGGAGCCCCCCTTGTTCAGCGCAAGCTCCGTACAGGTCGGCCTCAGGGTCATCTCCGCGCTCCGCCGCGAGGTGGACATTGCCGATTTCACCGTGGTCGAGCCGAGGGTGCGCATCGTGATTTACGAGGACGGCCGCAGCAACCTTCCGCAACCGGAGGCGGCGCGCGCAGGCCGCCATCCGGTCGAGCAGGTGCTGGGCCTCGCCATCAAGCGGTTCGAGGTGCGCCAGGGGCTTGTCGAGATCGATCAGCGCCAGTTCCCCCTGAACGTGCGCGGCGAAAATCTCTCGGCCCGGTGGTTCTACCGGGCCGACGGCCCAAGTTACGCGGGCGAGGTCTCCTTCCGGAAGCTGAACCTGAGTTCTCCGTCCTACATGCCCACTGCACTGGACGCGGACCTGTCGCTGGCACTGGCAAACAATCAACTCGTCGTTCAGGAGGCGAGGCTCGCCACGGGCCGGTCAAGCGCAAAGGTGACCGGCAAAGTGACCAATCTGGCGGCGCCGCGCATGAGTCTCTCCCTGGACGCCAGGCTCTCTCTGCCCGAGCTGATCTCTTTTGCCAAGGTCAAGGCGGTGGGCGGGGGGACGCTGGCGGTCACCGGCGATCTTGCCTTCGCCGGCAGGTCGGATTTTGCATTGAAAGCGAAGGTGAAGGGCAGCGGCCTGTCGGCCAGGGTGGAGGGCGCCGAAATCAAGGGCCTTAACCTCAGTGCTGCGGTCGCGCTCGATCCTCAGGAGCTGGAGTTGGACCGGCTCTCGATTTCCGCCCTTGGCGGCACGTTTTCCGGAAGCGCAGGATTCAACAGGTCCGGACGCCTCCGCGTGGCGGGCGACTTGCGAGAGATACCCCTGGACGGACTGGCGGCCCTGCGCGGCATGCCGCCGCCGTGGAGAGGGCTGGCTTCCGGAGCCATAGAGCTGATTGGCATCTGGGCGGGCGGCGCGCTGCACGGTGTGAAGTTGACCGGAAGGGTAGGCATCACGCCGGCGGACGCGGTCAAGCCGATCTCGGGCTTTGTCGATATGACCCTTGATCAGGGGGCGGGCACGCTCACATTCGGCGACTCGCACCTGGCTACGGCAGCCTCGCGCGCCAGCTTTACCGGCGCTTTGGGGCAGCGCCTCCGGGTCGAACTGGAGACCAGCAACCTGGAGGATCTTTTGCCCGCAGCCGCCTACTTGAACGGCGGCGCCACACCCCGCCTTCCTATCGCGCTCAGGAACGGGATTGCCAGGTTCAGCGGGACGGTCACGGGCGGACTGAACGACCCACGCGCGGCCGGGCGCTTATCTCTGACGAACTTCACGTATGAAAGCCGTCTTTTCGACAGGCTGGAGGCCGACGGCGCGGTTTCCAGGCGCGGAGTGGAGGCTGCGAAGCTCACAGTGGACCAGGCCGGCGCCCGGGTGGAGGGAACCGGGCGCTTGGCGCTCCTCGACTGGCGCCCCGATAGGAGTGGCCGGATCGCAGGTTCCTTCATCTTGCGGGGCCTGCCGGTCTCAAGGCTTGCCGCTGAGAGCGGCGCCAAGATAGCTCTGACCGGCGAACTGGCCGGTTCCTTTCAGTTGGGGGGCACCCTCGGCGAACCCCAGATTACCGGCAAGGTGACGATCACTGGAGCGGAAGCCTTCGGCCGGCGTGTCAAACAAGGCTGGGGGCAGTTTCGTTACGCCTCGAGGATGCTCTCGGTGGGATCATTCCAACTGGACTGGGGGACTGCCCGTTTGGCTGGCAGCGCTCAGTATTCGCATCGCGTGGATGATTGGAGCAGCGGCGCGCTTCGCTTCCGGGTCTCCAGCAAGGACGTCCGCCTGGCGGATCTCCGGGTGCCGGCCGGGATCCCTGAAGGCCTGGACGGCCTGGTCGATGCCGACCTCAAAGGAGCGGCCTCGGCCGAGGGCGCAAGACTGCTTCTCTCGGAAGTTCAGGGCAATGCCTCGTTGCGCAAGCTGGCCTTGGGGGGCAAGGTTGCTGGAGACCTCAGCTTGTCTGTGAGCACGGAAACATCCACGGCCTTGGTGGACGCGACGGGTGTGCTCGCGGGGGCGAAAGTCAAGGCTCAGGCGAGTTGCCTGCTTCAGGGCACGTATCCGGTTCAAGGCGAGTTGAGCTTCACCGGGTTTTCCGTCTCCTCCTTGCGGCCATGGTTTCCTGGCGGTGGAGTGGACCAGCCTCCATTGGAGGCCTCCGGCGACGGGCGCGTCGTGTTTCGAGGCGCGGGGCTCAATCCGGAGAGCTGGAGCGCGCGCCTGGAGATGCCTGCCGTCGAGCTCCAGCCACCGCCAGGAGTGAAGAGTCCGGTTTCCGGGCTGCGCAATGCGGGGCTCATTGCTCTCGCCATCAATCGCAAGGAGATCCGCGTTCTGGGCGCTCAGTTCGCGGGACCGGACACGAATATGCGGATCACAGGCAAGATCGATCTGCTCTCTCGCTACAGCGCATACGACCTGCGGATCCATGGCGGCATCAACCTGGGCATCTTGCGGAACGTGGATCCCGACATTACGGCCACGGGAGAGACCATGCTCGACGCGACGATCCGTGGGCCGCGTGCCCGGCCGGAAATCTATGGCCGTGCAGACCTGAAAGGCGTCTCCCTGTTTCTGAGCGGCGTTTCCAACGGCCTCGACAACGTGACCGGGGTTGTCTATCTGTTCCGCGACCGGGCCACGATCGAGAACGTAACCGCGCAAACCGGCGGCGGCACTCTGAAGCTGAACGGCTTTGTGGGCTATGCGGGCGATCGCCTGAGTTACCGCTTGCGGGCGGCGATCGGCCGGGTGCGCGTGCGCTATCCGGAGGGCGTCAGCACGTCCGTCGACGCATCGCTGGACCTGACCGGGACCAGTCAGCGCAGCCTGCTCTCCGGCACGGTGACCATCCTGCGGGCAGGCGTCGCTCAGGACGTCGACTTGGCCAGTCTGCTGGCGCGCTCGACTCTGCCGATGCTGACGCCGGCGGTGCAGAACGATCTGCTGCGTGGCATGCAATTCGACGTTCGAGTCGAAACCTCTCCCAACGTCCGGATCGATACGTCCCTCACCAGCGATGTGCAAGCCGAGGCGGAAATGCGGCTCCGGGGGACTCCGTACAAACCGGTCCTGCTCGGGCGCCTGCTCATCAACCAGGGCCAGGTGAATTTCATGGGGAACCGATACCGGATCAGCCGGGGAGAAGTCTCCTTCCTGAATCCGGTGAGACTGGAGCCGGTGGTGAGCCTGGACCTGGAAACGCGCGTCCGCGGCATCGACGTAACCATGAATTTCACGGGACCGATGGACCGGCTGAACGTGGCCTACCGGTCCGATCCGCCGCTCCAGGTGCAAGAGATCATCGCCCTACTTGCCGTCGGGAGGGCGCCCACCTCCGATCCGACGCTGCTGGCGCGCCAGTCCGAACGTGACCAGAGCTGGCAGCAGATCGGGGCCAGCACGCTCGTCGGGCAGGCACTGGCGGCTCCAGTAGCCAACCGGCTCCAGAGGTTCTTCGGGGTGAGCCGCATCAAGATCGACCCGAAACTGACAGGCCTCGGCAACAATCCGGAAGCGCAACTCACTCTTGAACAGCAGATTTCCAGGGACATTACGTTTACGTACGTCACCAACCTGGCGCAGGAGCAGCAGCAGTTGATCCGGGTCGAGTGGAACATCAGCCGCCAGTGGTCCATCCTGGCCGTGCGAGAGGAAACCGGCTTGTTCAGCGTCGAGTTTCAGTATAGGAAGCAGTTCAGGTGAACCCGACGGCTGCGGTCATCGATTGGCCCGCGCGGCGCCGCGAGATGGTCGAGCGCCAGATCCAGGCTCGTGGAATCCGCGACCCGCGGGTCCTCGAGGCGATGCGCGTCATCCCTCGCGAGAAGTTCATCCCGGCCGAGCACCGTCACCTGGCCTGCATTGACGAGCCCGTGGCGATCGGTTTCGGGCAGACCATTTCGCAACCCTACATCACCGCCTTGATGGCAGAGTCGCTTGAGCTCAAGGGCGACGAATTGGTCCTGGAGGTGGGAGGGGGCTGCGGGTACCACGCCGCAGTGCTTGGGGCTTTGGCGGCGCGTGTCGTCTCTATCGAGATCATTCCGGAACTGGCCGAAACGGCGAGCCGGACTCTTCATGAGTGCGGACTCGACGGCAACGTCGTGACCCAGGCCGGCGACGCCTCCGGCGGTTGGCCCGGTGACGCCCCCTATGACGCCATCTCGGTGGCCGCAGCGGCCCCCGACGTTCCCGCGGCTCTGCTGGACCAGCTCAAGGACCCCGGCAGGCTCGTGATCCCGGTAGGTTCCCTGTGGGATCAGGAGCTGCGCGTGATCGTCAAGCGCGGGGGCGTCGTGCACTCACGGTTGGCAACCTACTGCCGTTTTGTTCCTCTCAGAGGCGGAGCGGGCTGGGAGTAAGCGCGCCGCACGTTGGGGTCTGTTCTTGCTCGGGCCTTCATGGACGGCTGCGCTCGATCCACACAACCCCCCGCTCCGCCGAGGCCTTCAGCGATCACTCGACGGTCACCTGATCCACGTCGACGAAGCAATCCGAAGCGGCAGCAGCCTTGTTTCCGAGGACCCGCACCTCCAAGACGTGCTCGCCAGTGACGCGTGCGGCAAACCGGGACCGGGTCCCCCATAGCGGCTCCTTCGAGTAGAGATCGATCACGCCGATGCGGTTCCCGTCGATGAGGACCTGGGCCAGCCCACGGTTGAACGCCCTGGTGTAAGTCCAGACGATCGCGGTCCCCTCGAAGGCCACGCGGAACAGATCCCCAGCGTTGCGCGTGTAAGTGATGGAGCCGTTTGCCGCCATGTCGAAATTGCCGCTATCCCATCGGCCAACGTATTCGATCCGGGGGTCAAGGTCGTCGTAGACCCCACGAGTCAGAACGGCAGGCGCCGGTGAGGCCGGCGGGCCGTTGCCAAGCGTGCGAACCTGCCAGCCTGCGTAACTGAACGTGGGTTGAGAGAAGCCAGTCACCATCCGACGCAGCGCTACATGAGCCACACGGTCCGTGGCGACCGGCGCTACGAGCAAGCGAATCCCGCGGCGCTCGATCAGATCCAGGCATTGCCGGGGCGTGCCGGCCGCTGTGATGCCTCTGTGAAACGAGTGGTTGTGCCAGGTGGTGGTGAGGGCTCGGCCGGTCAGCCCGGCGATCTGGTTGGTTTCGATGAAGAGAACCGGTTCCCCGGGATGGTTTTCATTGAGCCATGCGACGATCTTCCTGACGGGGGCGGATGCGGCGAGGTAGCGCTCCGTCCGGTCCTTGCCGAGGACGAAGAACTGCTTATGGTAGTAGCCCGCGGCGGGCAGGAAGCAGATGTTCAAGGCCACAAGGATCACGGCCGCGACGAGCGCCGCGCGAAATGGGATCGTCCCCCTCTGCTTCAAGTCGGCCAGGACCGCCGCGGCGGCCACGGCGCAAAGGGGCAGGACCGGGTAAAGGTAGCGCACGTTGCCCCGTGAAGCCAGAGTGAGGGCTGCCGCCGGGATCCCGACGGCCAGGGCCATCCAGCCCGGATCGGCACGCCGGGGCCGCAATAGAAGGACGGCCAGCGGCGCGAACAGGAAGCAGTAGAAAGTCCAGCCCCCATTCTGGCCCTCGAAATGCCGCGCGGTGCGGAACGTGATGTCGAACAGGGCGGAGACGGCCGGGGGCGATGAGAAGCGCGCGTCAACGAACGGCTGATCGGACTCGAAATAGGGGGATTTGAAAATGTGGTTCTGGAACGGGAAGACCGGATTCCCAGTTCGCAGGACAGCACCCAGATAGGGTGGAGCGCCGAAAAGCAGGACAACAGCGATAATGCCTGTCAACAGGCGCTGAGAGCGCCTTCGCCGGAGTTCAAGACTGAGGATAATGAGCGCGGGCGCAAGATAAGCAAGGCTGCCGTACTTGGTGGCCAGTCCGGTCCCGAGCAACACGCCCAATGCAAGCGCATCGCGCCGCCCGCCGTCTTGGTGGTAACGCACCATCGCTTCGAAAGCGCCCATCAGCATCGCGGCCCAGAAATTCTCTATGAACAGAGACCCGGTCAGCAACTGGACTATCGGGCTCGATGCCATCAAGGCCGCCGGCAGCAAAGACAGGGGTTCGGGCAGCATCCTCCTGGCGAGGCGAAAGACGACGAAGGTCGTCGACAACAGCATGCCGAAATTGAACAGGCGCGCGGCGGCCTCGCCCCCCAGCATATAGGCGGCCGTGAACGCCCAGTCGCCGGCCATTGGAAGAACCGCCCAGGCGGTGTCTCGCACATCGAATGTCCATCGATGGTGAGTGTGAACGGAGGCGGGAATGGCCAGGTGCATTGCCAGGCCGTCGGCGCTCACCTCAGGGCCTAGGACTACAGCGAGGTGCACAAACAGGATGAAGGCGAGTCCCGCCGCCGCCCAGCCTGCGCCGCCGCCGGCATTCTTCATCAGGCGGAACGAGTTCAGCAGGCGCCGCCGCTGCAGGACGAGCGGGAGGGCAAGGGCACCAGCGTACACCACAGGGTAGTTGATGGGCAGGAGTACTGCAAAACCTATCAGAAAGGAGTAAAGACTCAGTCCGACAAGAACCGCCAGGACGCCTTCCAAGCGACATAGGCTGCCCAGCGCCCATGCCGAAGCGAAAAGGAACAGCACCGCCAGCAGCGCCTGCACGCCGGCGCCAATGGCGACCCCGAGGAACGCCGCCGCCAGCGTTGCCCGAGCAAACCAGCGGGGGCGAAAAGAGAGTATGGCCAGGGTCCATGCGCCGTAGGCGCCGCCGAACCAGGCCAGCCGCGCCAGTCCCTCGGGCATCCAGACCCGCTGGTCGAAGAGCCGCTCGGAAGCCAAGCCGTAAAGGAACAGGATGAGCAGCGCGACGAAGACAGGCCAGAAGAGGACTCGGCGGATCATGCCACGAAGACGTCCCTGCCGGCTGGCAACTTCCGGATAACCATGAGCCGCTGCGTGAACACCAGCTGCCATAGGACTTTCTCGAACATCACTTCGCCCTGTCCGGACACGGAGGCTCGGACTTCCGCGGCGCTCAGCGGCCTCTCGTCGGGGAAGCGCCAGATTCCCAGGGCTTCGCAGACGGCGCGGGCAGCCTCATAGAGCCAGGTTGGCGCGGGCGCAGAGATCAGGGCCAGACCTCCGGGCCGCAAGAGGCGCAGATGGGCTTGGATCGCCTTGCTGGTGCCGGCAGGTTCGAATTGCTCGATCAAACCGACGCTGAAGACGGCATCGGCTTCGACCTCAAGGTCCAGCGCCGTCACATCCTGATGATGCAGCCGCAAACGCGGGTCGCCCGCGGCGCGGCCGCGGAGCAACTGGAGGCCGTATTCGCTGGCGTCCACCACGTGATAGGCGTCGGGATGCAGAACGCGACAGACGTCATCCAGAAAGCAGCTGTTTCCGCCGCCCAGTTCCACGACGGTTCGCACCTTACCGCCTCCGTAGCGCCTCAACGCGGAAACCAGCTCCCTCGCAGTATATCTGCGCGCGATTCTTGCCGTGAAGGGCGTCTGCTTGTAGTAGCGCTCCCAGTCAGTGGTGTAACTGGTCCTCCCCCTCCGAAATACGTACTCCCGCTGGAGGACGAAATTCACCGGAAAGAGGATGGATTCGGCGATCATTTTGGCCGCCGACACCGGCCACGCGATCGAGGTCCGGATGAGTGCCATCAGCGCGTAGGACGCCGCCCCGCTTGCCGCCACCAGCAGCAGGTAGCGCACCAGCAGTCTGCTGTGCCGCTCGTGGGAGAGAAACACGGCTCGCCGCGCCGCGGGGTAGTTGAAGAGAACGGCGCCTGCGCGGCCGGCCACCTGCGAGGGCAAGATGCTGCCGCTGGCGAGGAACGCGGCCAGGAAAACCACGTTGTCCAGAACGGAGGTGGCGAGTGAGAGCAGGGTGAAGCGGAGCAGCACGAACCACACCCGCATGGAGTCGGTCAGCGGATTGAAGTGGGATGATGGATTGCCCGCCTCGTAGACGGTCCGAATGTCCAGTTCCTCAATGGCGCAGCCGTGGTGCTTGGCCGCAATGAGCATGTCTAACTCAAACTCATAGCCGGAGGAGCCGATTTCCAGCAGCAGTGCCAGCAGCGGGCGGGGGATGCCGCGAAGCCCGGTTTGCGTGTCCTTCAGGTTGTGGCCCACCAGCCACCGCACCAACTGCCTAGTCGCCAGGTTCCCAATGCGGCTGCGCCAGGGCACATCGCGGCCGAACTGCCGGCTGCCAAGCACAAGGCGGCCGGGCGCCTCCGCCATCCTGCGGGCTACACGCTCGATGTCAGCGGGATCGTGCTGCCCGTCGGCGTCGGCCGTGACGACGCCTCCGACATCGGGATACATCGACAGGACGTGCCGGATGCCGGTCTTGAGCGCCGCGCCTTTCCCCAAGTTTTCCGAATGGCGCAACACGTCGACTCCGGCAACCCTTCCGCAGACCGAGATTGCCTCGTCGTAGGAAGCGCCGCTGCCGTCATCGACAACCACGATGCGTGCGAAGCGCATTTCGGACAGGCTCACCACCAGTTGAGCAAGCGACTGCCGCGGTCGAAATGCGGGGATGACGACGGCGAGGGCCATATTCCGCGCTGCAGTCGAGCAGTGTAGCACAGCGTCGCCTCCCGGCCACCGGGCGGAGTCAAGAGTTGAGTAGAATCTAAACCTGGTGGCTGTGGTTGGGTGGTTTCTCCTTGCGCTTGTCGTGGCCGGACTCCATCACTACGGCCTGAGGCCCGACGGCCATTGGGCCCCGGAGGGCTGGGCCCGGCTGGGAGTCTTCGCGGCCGCAGGTGCAGCGGTGACAGCGGGTATTCTGGCGCTGAGGGTCCGCTGCGTGGTGCTCGTATTCCTCTCGGCGTGGGCGGCGTACGGCCTCGTTACGGCGGGCCCTGCTGGCGTCGCCTCGGTCGTGTGGATCGTGGCAGCCTGCTGGGCGCTCGGGAGGGTTCTGTTCCCGAAGATCGAAGATGCGATGCTGGCCGTTGCTGTGGGCCTCGCCGGCTGGATCCTTCTTTTCGGCGTCCTGATCCATTTCCCCGTCAACCGGCCGTGGCTGTGGGGGACGCTTACCGCAGTACCGGTTGTCATTGCCGTTTCCCGGCGGCTCAAGATCCCAGCCTTGCCCCAGGACACAGGCCTGGGGCAGCGCGCCTGGCGGTGCGTCCTGATGATCCTTCTGACAGCCCACTTCATGCTGGTCCTCAAACCCGAGGTCAGCGCGGACGGACTCACCTGGCATCTGGTGGCGCCGGCGCGGATCGCCGCCACTGGCTTCTGGCCTTTTGACATCAGCGAGTTTGCGTGGGCCGTGATGCCCATGGGCGGCGACTGGGTCTGGTCGCTTGCCTGGCTGTTTGGCGAAGAGAAGGGCGCGCGGCTGATGAACTTCGCGCTCTTGGCCTTGTCAACCGGACTTGTCTCCACCCGTGCAGGCGTCGCCGCGGCCGCCCTGTGGGCTTCCACGCCCCTGGTCATGCTGGCCACGGGCAGTCTGTTTGTGGAGAATGTCTGGGCGTGTCTCCTCCTGGCGGCCTTCCTGCTCGCCTGGGGGCGCGAGCCTCATCCGTGGGCAGTGGCGCTCGTTGCCGGTTCGGCCTGCGCCGTGAAGCTGTTGGCGGTCCCCCTGGCAATCCCTATGGTTGTCTGGGCGATGTGGAAGTCCAGGGAGTGGCGTCCGGCTGCTCTGTTCTTGGCTGCGGGGACCATGCCCTACGTGGAAGCCGTCGTACGTACCGGAAATCCCTTGTTTCCCTATTTCAACGGCGTCTTCAAGTCGCCATACTACCCGTCGGATGCGAACCTCAAGGATTTTCGCTTTACCCAGGCTCTGAGCTGGCGCTCCCTATGGGACATGACGTTCAGGACCAATCTGTTTTGCGAGAGCCCGGCCGGCGGCTTCGGCTTCCAGTGGCTCGTGCTGTTGCCCGTCACGGCGTTCGCTTTCCTCCGCCGCTGCGATCCGATCATGCGCGCCGCACTCGCGCTGGGCGCGGCCGAGGTCGTCGTCGTCTTCTTTGGACAGCCCTACATCCGGTACATGTATGCGGCGCTGCTGCTCTGGACCCTGGCCATCGGCAACGCTTCCGAGAGAACATCCTGGAAATGGCTCATGGCGGCGGTCTCGGCGCTGAACCTGCTCTATTTCGCCAACGCCGGGTGGTATCACCGCGACTTCATCATCGAGCCGCTTTCCGAGCGGGAGAGGATGGCCGCCTACGCCGCCCGCTCCGCTCCGCTGAATCCGCTGATTGAGTACGCCAACCGGCAACTGCCCGGCGAGAGCGTGGCCTTCATCTCGGGCGATGGCGCCGGGCGCCTGCGCGCCCGCGCCTGGGTCAACACCTGGCACGGCGGATACTTTGCCCGTGAGCTTTCGCAGGCCTGGACCGTGGACGACTTACGCCGGTTGCTCAAGTCACGCCAGATCCACCACTGGATCGGATTCTCGGACGAGCGGCCCGAGCTTTTCCCGACTATAGCTTCGTGGGGTCTCTCCAGGGGCGAACAAAGCCGCGTCGAATTCCGCTCCGGCGACTGGGCGATCTACCGGCTTCTAGACACGCCGGCCCCCTCCGAGCATCATTACAGCGAGGCTGGAATGTATGACGAGCTCAACCGGAGCGTCCGCCTGAGGGGCCGCTGGTTCAGGGACAAGCAGTTCCCCGACGCCTACAGGTCCACCCTTGCTCACTGCGACCAGCCCGGCTGCGAAGCCGAGTTCGACTTTGACGGGCGCGCCGTGACACTGGTCTACACCAGGACGTTCAACCGCGGTCAGGCCGAGGTCCACATCGATGGGAAACGCGTGGCGGGCCTGGATCAGTACGGTCCAGGGGTAGACTGGCAGCAGCGCGCCCGTTTCGACGCGGGCGGCCAGGGACGCCACACGCTGAGCCTCCTGGTCCTCGGCCGCCGCGCGTCCGAGTCTAAAGGTGCCCACGTCGACATCGACGCTTTCGAAGTCGAGTAGGCCGCCCTCACCACGCCTCCGAGTTCGTCTTCTCCAAGTAATCCGCCAGCGGTTTGAAGTACTCCACGAGCGCCCGGGAGCTGATCTCCTCGCCGGTTCTCTCGCGCAGAACCTGCCGCCAGTCGCGTGTGGCGCCCAGGCTGAGAATCTCCCACAGCCACTTGCCCACTTCCTTGTTGCCGTAGTAGTTGCAGTCGTGCGGGTCCTGGCGGAGAATCTGCCGCGCGATGTAGTCGTGCAACTGGTACTTGATCAGAGCGGCAAGGGCATAATCGTAATACCGGGCGGCGTCTGCAATGATCTGCGCTTTCGTGCAGGCGTCGCAGAACTGCTCGCCGCGGGCGGCCGGAGGTCGGATCCCCTGATGACGGCCCACAAGTTCCCACCAGTCCCGGTTGAATTGGTCCACGGGCAGCTTCTTCTCGTACAGGTCGTATTCGAAGTGCGTCATAGTCCCGGCCGAGAACGCGAGCGAGACCACCGCGCTGTCCAGCGCCTCGTCGAGCAGCCACTCGTTGCGGTCGATCACCTGACCATCGGGCAGCAGCCCGATATGGCGCAGATACGGCTGCTGCCGAGCCGCGAGGGCCGCCAGATCGGCCACGGCCTCGTGGAAGGCCCGATTGGCGCCCTCCCGCAGCACGATGGGCACCCGTGGATTCGAATAGGCCAGATCGTAGTAAACATGCCCCAACTCGTGATGGCTGTTCCTGAACCCTCGGAAGCCAGGTACGACGCTCATCAGACTGCGGACGTCCTGGTCCAGGTCGACGTGCCAGGAAGAGGCGTGCCTGTCCTTCTTTCGCCCCGATCCGGGCGGAAGCTCATAGAGGTCCGATTTCTGCCAGAAGCTGCGGGGCAAGGAAGGCCAGCCCAGTGAAGTGAAGAACCGCTCTGCCTGCCGTAGGGTCCACTCCGGACTCTTGCCACGGAGCGCGTCCTCCAAACCCGGGTTCTTCGCCAGACCCGACCATGCCCGCCCCCAGCGGTCTCCGAGCCAGTGAGCCGGAATCTGGTCCGGCACAGGCTGTCCGTAGCGCTCGGCCAGTCTCTGGCGCGCGCACAGGTGCAGTTGGCGGTAGAGCGGCGTCGTGTCTGCCAGCACCCGGTCCATCAACTGCATCATCTCGGCGACGCTCATGCCGTAGTCCGCTACCTGGAGATGGAAGTAAGAGGAGTAGCCGAGTTCGGTGGCCGTGCGGTTCCGCAGATCCCGCGCCTGGCCGAGCCCCAGCTTGAGCGCCGGGCCATCCTGCTTGGAAGCTTCCCAGAATCTGAGCCTCTCGCTGAGGTTGCCCGAGGTGGTGAGCGTCTGGTCGATCTGATTCACGGTAATGGGTTTGACGCACTTCCCCCCTCGGTGCTCAAGGCAGAACGTGAACCCATCGCGCAGGGCGCTGAGACTCACTTCGGTCTCAATTCGGGCCCGCACCAGATCCGGTACGGTGCCGGGGGACTCGGCGGCGCTTAGGAGGATCTTGTCAAGCTGCCGGAATTCGAGGTCGCTCAGCGAGGCCCTCTGCTCCAGCAGCCGCCGGCTGTTCTCTATGACGTAACGGCTGCCGCGGAAGGCTGCCAGCGCCTCCTCGGCTCCGATGCGCTCCCCCACGTTCCGTTCGGTTACATCGGTCGAGGCCTTCCACTTGGCTTCGGAGGCCACGGTTACCAGAGGCTGGCTGGTCTCCTCGTACATCCTGAGGAACTCCTGAACCTCCCGCCTCCGGCCTTCGCCCTCGCCGGCGCAGCCCACGAGCGATACGCAGGCCACTACGGCCGCCACGGGAGCCGCAGGTTTCACACCGCGATTGTATCAGCGGGCAGAGCCGTCCGGTGGGACGCGAGGGATGCGGTAGTTGCGCACCGCCGTGGCTGCGACCGCTGCCGCAACGCCGCAGTTGATCGCGGTGAATGGCCTTTCCAGCCTCTGCTCGGGCGCTCTCTGCAGGAGGATCGCCTCCAAGAGCAGGAAACCGCCGGAGGTCGCCGACTTGACGAGAACGCCTTTCGGCAGATCCAGGCCGCCCTGGCGGCTGCGCAGCAGCGGATTGGTCTCCGCCAGCCCCCGGGAGGAATGGATGTCGGCCAGGTTGGCTGCCGCCACAAGCCCCACTGACGCCCACCAGCGCCGCGTCCAACGGCGTCGCTCCGCCGCCTGGCAAGCGGGAATGACGCCGAGCATCTGAAGCGCCCAGGCCACGGAGAGGAGAATCAGCCATCGGGAGCGGCGCCGCACGTCCTACTGATCGGCGTCACGGTTTGCTTTCTGTAGGACCCCTCGGTCAGCCCCGCAGGTAGGCGTCGTCCCCGCGGACCCAGTCGTCGCGATGTGGGGAGAAGAAATCAAGCACAACGGTGTCCTCCAGCGCCTCCACGGTGTGCGGCGCGTCCGGAGGAGTCAGGATCATGTCGCCCGCCTGGAGCAGAGCCTGTTCCTCCGCCACGGTGAAGAGCAGTCTCCCGCTCTCGACCATGCTGAGTTGCTCGTGGACATGCTTGTGCACCGGCACCACCGCGCCCTTCCGGACCAGAATCCGCGCGATCGTCATCTTCTCGCCGTGGATGACCCACCGGGAAAGGGACGGAGTCAGCTTCTCCTCCTGGACGTGGTCCCAACTGAATAGCTTCATGGCGCAGTATTCTATCATGGGCTCTGTTCGGCAAGGCCGTGGTCCTTTCCGATATACTCGCCGCTTGGCCCACAGGTTCCTACTCGCTGTCGCTCTGCTGCTGGCCGGTTGCGCCAGGGGGCCGGAGTGGTACCCCCCTCCCGCGCAGCAGGAGGCCCCGAGGCTATCCGAATTCGCCCGTCTCTCCGCCTTTGTCACCATGAAGCAACCGGACGCGGATGCGCATCTGTTGCGGGACATCAGCCACTTCGTGGAAGGCAGCGACTGGCGCTGGGCGGGGGCCCATCCGCAAATGCGCTTCTATCTGGGGTCCTCCCGAAACGTCAGATTTCTGATGGATTTCTCCATTGCGGACGCAACCTTCAGGGATACGGGCCCGGTTACCTTCACTTTCTTGGTCAACGGCAGCGTCTTCGATAGAGTCCGCTACGCCGCGTCCGGCATCCAGCACTACGAGAAATCCGTGCCTGCGCACCTGCTGCGAGCAAACCAGGAAAACGTCGTGGAGATCGAGTTCGACAAAGTCTGGACCTCCAAGGAAGATGGCGCCCGCCTCAGCATCCTCCTGCTTCGAGCGGGTTTCGATCATATTGGATCGTTTGTCCTCATGAGCGACCCGCGTGCGGACTGGTATCTGCTGCGCGATATCGGCCCGGCCGAGGAAGGCGATGGATGGCGTTGGGCGGGCCCTCGTCCCCTCATGCGGTTCTACCTGGAGACGGCTCGTAACCTCAGGTTCTCGCTCGACTTCTCGATTGCTGACGTCACGTTCAAGGAAACCGGTCCGCTTACTCTGTCTTACCGGATCAACGGCCACCCCTTCGACAAGATACGCTACACCCAATCCGGCCAACACCACTACGAGAAGCCCGTCCCCGAGTCGCTGCTGCAGTCGGGGCGGGAAAACCTCGTGGAGATCGAGCCGGACAAAGTCTGGATCTCCAAGGACGACGGCAAGAAGCTGAGCATTCTTCTGCTGCGCGCAGGTTTCGTGAATTGATGCCCCAGCCTCTCTACATCATGTTCGGCGCGATATACACGGTGGTTTGCGCCACGGCTCTGGGAAGGCTCCTGCTGCGGTGGCTGGGCCTTCGTCTTCGCCGGACCGAGGAGCATCTGTTGAGTTTTCTCGCCGGCTCTCCTCTGCTCAGCCTGCTTGTCTTCCTTGCGTGTGCGATGGGCTGGGCCCGTAAAGGTGTCTTTCTCTGGCTGGGGATTCTGATCCTCGCTCTGGCCTGGTGGAGAGGCGCGCTCAAGCCCGCCGGCGATCCGGTGCCGCCCGTGCCGAACCTTTGGAAGGCTGTCCTGGTTGCGGTTTTCGCGGTTTTCGGCGTTCTGTACGTCTCCAACGCCATGGCCCCGGAGTGGAGTCCCGACGGCTCCTCCTACCACCTGGGCATGGTTGCCCGGTATCTGCGGGAGCACCGTTTCTCCCCCGTCACGACCAATATGTACACCGGTCTCAGCCAGGGCGTGGAGATGCTCTACCTGTTCGCGTTCGCCTTCGGACGCCACTCGGCGGCGGCCCTGGTCCACTGTTCGTTTCTTTTTGCCCTGCCCCTGCTCATGCTCTCCTACGGGCGCCGGTTTGGCGTTCCAGCGGCGGGCGCATGCGGCGCTATCCTCGTCTTCACCAGCCCCGTGGTTGGCATCGACGGGACGAGCGCCTACGTCGACGTGGCCGCCGGCACAGTGGTTTTCGCCGTCTTCTACTTGCTGCGTCTTTGGGAGAACGAGCCGGATCTTCGCCTTCTTGTCCCTGTCGGCCTGCTCGCCGGATTCGCCTATTCCGTCAAGTACACCGCCGCGGTGATGCTCCCGTACGCGCTTGGCTTCGTCATCTGGAAGAACCGGTCCAGGGGTGCGCCGCTTCTGCGTCCCCTGCTCGTCGTTTCCGGCTGCGCGCTGCTGGTGATGCTCCCCTGGCTTGTCAAGAACTGGCTCTGGCTCGGCAACCCCTTCTCGCCGTTCGCCAACGCCCTGTTTCCGAATCCCCATGTGTCGCCCGGATTCGAGCAGGATTACACGGCGTGGCTGCGTCACTACGACCTGAAACCGCTGTGGGCGTGGCCTACCGCTGTCACGCTTCATGGACAGCTCACCGGCGTCCTGGGACCGGTATTCCTGCTGGCGCCGCTCGGGCTGCTCGCCCTCCGCACGGCACACGGCCGGCTGCTCCTGGTGGCGGCGGCGGTCGCCGGCGTCCCCTACTTCGGGAACATAGGGACCCGCTTTCTCATCCCGGCGCTGCCCTTCCTCTCGCTGGCCATGGGCCTCGTCTTCTCTCAGCGGCGGCTTGTTGCCCCTGCCGTCGCTCTCGTCCATGCCGCCCTTTGTTGGCCCGGTGTTGTGGCCCGGTACAGCCGGCCGCACAACTGGCAGTTGTCCGGAATCCCCTGGCGGGAGGCGCTGCGCATCGTTCCAGAGGAGGCCTTCCTGGCATCCAGGAAGTCGGATTACGCTCCTGTCCGCCTGCTGGACAAGATCATTCCGCAGGATGCCAAGGTCTTTACCTTCACCCCGCTGCCGGAGGCGTACACCAGCCGCGAAGTAATCGTAGGCTATCAATCCACGATGGGATTGGTGATGCGGGATGCCCTCTGGGCCGCAATCAAGCCGGACAGACAGCCTACCTGGCAATTGCGCTTCGAGTTTGACCCCCTGCCCCTGCGCCGGGTGCGTGTGGTGCAGTCCGCCCTTGGGGAGTCGTACTGGAATGTCGCGGAACTCCGCGTCCTCGGCGGCGGCGTGGAATTGCCTCGCGCCCCCCAGTGGCGCCTGCGCTCGCGGCCCAATCCCTGGTACGTGCAGCTCGCCTTCGACAACAATCCTGTCACCTCTTGGACGAGCGCCGAAGCCCTCTCGCCGGGGATGTTCCTCGAACTGGACTTCGGCCGCGCCGAGACCATCGACACCGTTCTCATTGAGGCGGGCCACGGGCAGGACGAAATCCGCCTGCGGCTCGACGGGATGGACGCTTCGGGCCGCTGGCGGGAACTGGACGCCGAGCCGAGACTCAGCGACACCGCCATTGGACCCGGGTTGCGCCGTCTTGCCACGGCGTACCTCAAAGCGCAAGGGATTCGCTACATGCTCATCTTCGAGAACGACTGGCAGGCCTCCGACTTCATGATGAACAGCCACCACTGGGTCATCCGTCAGCTTTTCGAGAAGAATCACGCCCGGCTCTACGAATTGCAGTAGGCCCCAGGTTAGGATGCTCTCCGCACCACGAAATAGGGCTGCTCAACCAGCTCCGGCCCCAGTCCCGGATACAGCGTGACCACGCCGGGCTCCGGGCTGACCTCGAAGTAGTACTGGATCGGAAATGCAGAATCGGTGTAGCCAGCCGGGATCACGGCATGGTACTGGCTTCCCTTCGCGTCCATGGCAACGGACTGATATCGTTCCGCGTGGTTCACGTGGCGGTAGTACATACGGACCGAGGCAACCGGCCTCTCCGGCGTCAGTCCGATGATGAGCGGCTGGCCTGGGCGGAAACTCCGCGGCGGGTCGTGGCGAGCTCCGAGGCTGGCTCTGCGTGGCCTCCCCAGCGCCTCCCGGATTGCCGCCTGAACGCGCGGCGCGGGCTGGCCCGCTTTGGTCTGGTCCAGTTTGGCCGCGATGGCGGCGATGTCGGCATCCATGGCCGGCAGGCGATCCAGCCAGTGCCCGCGAAGTTGAGGATGCTCGCCCACGGTGATGTCGGGGACATAGATGCCCTTGGCCCGCTCTCCTGCTTCGGCAAACGCGGCGCGGGCGGTGCGATATTGCTTCAGCGATTCTTCCAGCGCCGTACGGTCCCCTGTCTGTTCAAAGATCCGGTAAAGAACTCCGCTGCGGAACTTCGCGCTGAAGAACCGGCCGATACCGATCTGAAGCACCAGGTCGATGGCCAGCCTGCGGTACTCGGGCCGGTCCCGGCCCGTAGCCTGCTTCTCAAAGAGCGCCAGTTGCCTGGCGGCCTCGGCAGCGTAGTCCTCGATCCACTGCGCGGCTTCCACGGGCGAGTACTTCGCGCTGGGCTCTCCCTTGAGCAGGGCGTCGGCAAAGTCATTGATCCGTGAGAACAACTGCGGGTCCAGCGGGCTTACGTTTCCGAACACCCTCGGGGCGGGAGTGTCGCTGTAGGGTCCGTAGTTCCGGGCGTCGATCATCGACTGGTTCAGGTATACTTCCGGCCAGTAAGTGTTGTTGCCGGCGGAGGTTCCGTGGGAGGTTGTCACCAGCGGGAGGATCCGGCTGGCTCTGGCAAGACCTTCCTCGGCCGAGGCGGAGCCCGGCCCGAACTGCGCGCGCAGGTAGCGCCGCCACACGTCCGGGTCGCAGGACGGGTTGTAGAGCAGCCGCCCCCACACGCGATGGGTGTAGAGGTACTTCTGCCAGTCCCAGCGGGGTTGCAAGGCGCGGTCCGCGTAACCGCAACGGTCGCCCGCGATGCCCGAACCGCGCCGTCCCTTGAATGATAGCGGCTCCATGATCTCCACCCCGTCGCTGCCGCAGAAGCCGAAGGCGCGGGAGTGCGCCGCGGCCGAAAGCGGATCGCCCCAGAGGAGAAGACGCTGCGTGCCGGGCCAGATGCGGTGCACGACACCCCAGCGGCGGCCCTCCCTCAGAAGGTCCCCGTAACCGTAGCGCAGAAAGCTGCGCGAACCGGCGCTCAGCTTCATCAGGTTGGCGGTGAATCCGGTAGGGCGGCGCTCCGGGCGCGGCACTTCCAGTTCGCGGATGTCGGCCTGATGATAGGGCAGGCCCAGATGTTCGGCCCAGTATTTCGGCGACACCGTGACCGGCATGCCCGTGGCGACGGCCACGTCCAGCATGTTCTGATCCATGCCCTTGGCGTGCATGTCGACCTCGACAGTCCGGCCGCAGGTGGCCACGCCGTCGAAGATCGTCTTCCACAGGTCGTAGTTGCCCTCCTCCACGCCGCTCTCCCCGTGAATGCGGAAGGTAATTCCGCTGATGGCGGGGCAGGCCTTGAGGAGCATGCGCAGCGCGTCCCGGCAATATGGGCCGTGTGTCTCGCGGGTCAAGCCTTCTATCGTGTAGTTCGGTTTGGGGCTGTCAACCCATTCGTAGCCGTGCATCCAGATGCCAAGCTGGAACTGGAGGCCGCGCGCGACGGTCTGCTCGCTGATGAACTTCAGCATTTCCAGGTTGCGGTCGCGCTCGGCGTCCGGGAGCTGCGGAACCCGGACGTTGTAGCCGGGCACGGACAGGAGGAAGGGGTAGGCGAACAGGAAATAGCCGTCGGTCACCTCGCGCAGGAAGTCGTAGCCTATGCCCAGGCTGAGGTTGAACCGGTTGAAGCGCTGGGTGGCCAGCGTGGTCAGATAGTGAGGCCACATCTCGCGGTCGTTGTACCAGGGCTTGTCCTCCACGTCGCTGCAAAACAACCGCGTCAGGCTGCGGATACGGTTGGCAGGCTGCTCGACAACCGGCTTCTGCGCGGTAAGCGCCGCCATCGGATCGCCGGAGTGCTCTACCCGGTCGGCCAGTTCGAGCAGGGCGTAGACCAGCCCCCTGGCGTCGTGGCCGCAGGCAGCCAAGGCAGGTTTGCCGTTGACCGTGGCGGGCGCCAGGCCGAGCGCCTCCGCCTCAGCCGCCACCGCCACACCGGCCGCCCGGAACATCTGCCTCACGGCTGTGTTCTCCCGTCCCGCAGCAATGATGCACAGCTCCCCCGTGGCCTGCGCCGCACTCTCGCGGCGCTCGACCTTGACGCCTCTGGCGGCGAGCGCTTTCTCGAGCTCGCCGAGCGCCCACTGCGGCGGCGCGGAGCACGCCACGCTGTCGGAAGGGTCCGAAACGAGCGACACGGTTCGCCCCGCCCCTCCCGCCACCGCGCCGGCCACGGGCAGCGAGCCTGCCGTCTTCAGAAACTGCCGCCGGTTGTAGTCCGTGCTTCGCATGGGATTCCTCCAGCCAGTCGTTGGGCCCCCAGTTCAGCAACTCATTCTCGCACTCCCAGACCGGTTCCCGGCTCCGTCCGCTAGAGGAGCGGAAAAGAGCAGGAGCGGGCCCGCGATCCGGTAAGTAGATTCGATTGGGCTGGCTGGGACCCTTGCCGCCGGTATTGTATCATGAGGCTTTGCGTGACCCGGAGGTCCGGATGAAGGGTGTCGTGCTCGCAGGGGGGACGGGCAGCAGGCTGTATCCCCTGACCAAAATCACAAATAAGCACCTGTTGCCGATCTACGACCGTCCCATGATCTACTACCCCATCCAGACCCTGGTCGACGCGGGGATCCGCGAGATCATGGTCGTGACCGGGGGGAAGACCGCCGGCGACTTCCTCCGCCTTCTGGCCAACGGGAAGGAATTCGGACTGAATCAGATCAACTACGCCTACCAGGAGGGTGAGGGGGGGATCGCCGAGGCTCTAAGCCTGGCCGAGCACTTCGTCGACGGCGAGAGACTGTGCGTCATCCTGGGCGACAACATCATCGGCGGCAACATACGAAATGCAGTGGAGGACTTCCGCCGCCAGCCCTCGGGAGCGAAGATCCTGCTGAAGGAGGTCCCCGACGCGGTACGATTCGGCGTGGCCGAGCTCGCCGGCGACCGCATTGTCGGCATTGAGGAGAAGCCCCTCCGCCCCAAGTCCAACTACGCCGTGACCGGCATCTACATGTACGACGCCACGGTGTTTGACAAGATCCGCACGCTGGTGCCGTCCGCTCGCGGTGAGCTTGAGATTACCGACGTCAACAACGCCTACATCGCAGAAGGCGCCATGACCTTCGCCTTTCTGGACGGCTGGTGGACCGACGCAGGAACCTTTGAATCGCTCCTGCGCGCGGCCGCACTCGTCCGGGAGACAAGGCGAGCGGCTGCTCAGCTTGTGGAAACTTCAGCCGGAGGCTGAAGGACCGGCGAGGCAACACCCCATGCGAGTGGCGCTCGATGCCACGCCCCTTACGCTTGCCACCGGCGGCACTGCCCGCTATGTGCGGGAGCTTTCTCTTGCCCTCGCCCTTGAGTTCTCTGCGGACGATTTCCTCCTCCTGTCCGACCAGCCGTTCGAGCCGCCCTCCGCTTGCCCGACGAATCTGCGTTCCGGGCGGCATCCGCGCCGCTGGATCGAGAAGCGTTGGTGGCTGTATGGCGTCTCCAGGGAGGCATCGCGGTCCCACGCCGACGTCTTTCACGGCACCCACTTCGTGGCGCCCTGGCTTCCTCTGCGGCCTACGGTGGTGACGCTGCACGACCTCTCTCCGTGGCTCAACCCTGCCTGGCGCAAGGATGCCGGATTCGTGCGCCGCCGCGCCCCCATCCTGCTGGGGCTGGGACTGGCCACCATGGTGATCACGCCCAGCCGGGCCGTGAGGCGAGGGGTCATTTCCCGCTTCGGGCTCCATCCCGACCGGGTCCATGCAGTGCCTCTGGCCGCCTGCGCCCACTTTCGCCCGGCTCCGCCCGCCGCGCCCGCCGCGCCGTACTTTCTCTACCTCGGAACGCTCGAAGCCCGCAAGAACATCGAGATGCTGATCCGGGCCTGGCGCGAGGTGCGCCGCCGTCTACCGGTCGACCTGCTGCTGGCAGGCCGAGTCCGTCGAGACTTCTCCCCGCCCGCCGAAGAGCCGGGTCTACGCCTGCTTGGAGAGGTCCCCGACCAGGACCTGCCTTCTCTCTACACGGCGGCGGCGGCCGTTCTCTACCCATCTCTTTACGAAGGATTTGGACTCCCTGTTCTCGAAGCGATGCAGTGCGGGGCTCTGGTCTTTGCATCGCGGGATCCCGCCATCATGGAAGTTGCCGGAGATGGCGCGGTCTTACTCGACGCCGGGGACACTTCGGGCTGGGCAGCGGCCATGCACGCGGCGGTGGCTCATCCCGGCGACTTTGCCTCCTACCGTCATCGCGCCCTGGAGAGAGCGAAGCTGTTCTCCTGGACCGAGACCGCCCGGCTGACCCGCGCTGTTTACGTCGAAGCGCTCGCTCGCTTCGGGAGCTGACCTGTGCCGATGCCCAAGCCGCTGGCCCTCTTCCTCGCGCCGGAGGCCCCCTATCCTCTTCACGGCGGCGGGTCGATCCGCTCGGCGTCGCTTCTGGAATATCTGAACCGGAGCTTCCAAGTGGATGTCGTGGTCTTCCGCGAGCCCGGCGCACCGGACCCCGCCACAGCCATTCCGTCGCATCTTGCCCGGCGGATCTGTGTCCTGGAGCTCCCGCGCCATTCCCGCCGCCCAATCGCTCGTGTGGCCCGCACGGCCCGCCGGATGGCCCGTGGGACGCCTCCGTTGAACGATCGCTTCGCGGGCTTTGAGGCCAAAATCGGCCGCTTCATGGGAGAGAACCGTTACCGCTTGGCCTTGATCGAGCACTTCTGGTGCGCTCCATACTTCGAGCAGCTTGCCTCGTGCACCGGAGCGGTCGTGCTGGACCTGCACAACATTGAGTCCATGCTGATGTCCCGCCGGGCTTCCATCGCTCCTCCGCTGGCTTCCTCCGCCCTTCGCCGGTTCGCGCGCGCCTCGCTCAGGCTGGAGCGAAAGTGGCTGCCACGCTTCCACCACCTCCTCGCGGCTTCCGAGCCGGACGCGATTCGCCTCAGGGAGATCTGTCCCGACAGCCGCATTTCCGTCTACCCCAATGCGTTGCCCCCGTTGCCCCTGCCCGACGTGGCCCAGGGGCATATCCTGGCTTTCTCCGGAAACCTCGAATACGACCCCAATGTGGACGCGGTCCGCTTCTTCCGCCGCCGCGTATGGCCGCTCCTCAGGACGCGCTGGCCGGGCCTGGTCTGGCGCCTGATCGGCAGGAACCCTCAGGTGGTGGCGCACTGTGTGCGGGGCGACTCTCGCATCGAACTCGCGGGGCCGCCTGCGGCCGCCGTCGAGGCGCTGGCGGCTGCCGAAGTGGTTGTTGTGCCCGTCAGAAGCGGCAGCGGCACTCGGGTGAAGATCCTGGAGGCGTGGGCTGCCGGACGGCCCATCGTCTCGACCACCCTCGGCGCAGAAGGTCTGCCCGCCCGGGACGGGGAGAACCTGCTGATCGCGGACACCGCGGACGGCTTCGCTGCGGCGGTGTCCAAGCTGCTCGAGTCGCCTGATTTGCGCCGCCAGTTGGGCCGGGCCGGACGCCGTCTCTACGAGGCGGAGTTCACCTGGCCCGCCGCCTGGAGCCGGCTCGCCGCCGGGGGCCTCCTTGAACTGATGCCGTAGTCCTATCCTGAGGATTAGGGGGATGCCGGTGTACGAGAACAATCTCCGCCTGAGCCAAATGGAATACGAACAGCGGCGAGTGTGTCTGCACTCCAAACCACGCTGCCTGGGGCTGGTGCTCGGCAACCAGTGCAACCTCAACTGCATCCACTGTTACCAGGCAAAGAATGGAGAATCGCTGTTCGCCATCCCTGAGGTCGCCGAAAGGCTGCGGCGCGAGCTGAGGGCGCTGTATCCGTATGTGGCCACGTTGCGCATCCTGGGCGGCGAGGTTTTCGCCATACGCGGTTTCGGAGATCTGGTCGATGACGTGGCGGCGCAGGTCCGGCGTCCCATCCTGAGCATCAGCACCAACGGCACCTTGATCGACGACGCATGGGCCGAGCGGCTGGTGCGGACCCCGTTCTCCAGCGTCACCTTATCCATCGACGGCGGGACTCGCGCTACCTATAACCGCATCCGCCGAGGTGCCGACCTGGACCACGTGCTTGCCAACATCGACCGCCTGCAACGCCGGAAGGCACGGGAAAAGAGCGAGTTGCCGTACCTGGATTCTTTCTTTGTCATCATGCGATCCAATTTCCGCGAGATTCCTGCGTACCTGCAACTGATGCGCGACCACGGCATGCTCGACGTCGCCTTCCAGACCATGGAGCTGTCGCCGGAGAACCTGGCCCGCCGGCCGGCGCTTGAAGTTGAAGAGACGATCAGAGACAGAGGCGAAGTGGAAGAGTTGCACGCGATCCTGAGGGAGGCGCTGCCCCGCCATCGCGGTAGCTTCCGCATGATACGCGTGAGCGGCCTGCAAACGCTCTTCGAGGCCCACGGGCTCAGCGCCGCCTTCATGGAGGAGAACGGAAAAGGCCTGTATCCGGACAGCGACGGTCTCGGAGAAGGCGTCTTCGAACTCTGCCCCAACCCGTGGACAACCCTCTTCGTCACTGAAAGCGGCGATGCGCACCTTTGTTTTCTTGCCCAGCCCATCGGCAACGTGCACCGGGAGCCGCTGATGGCCTTGTGGAACTCTCCCGCCGCAATCGCCAAGCGGAGCGATATCATCGCCGGCCGATACCTGGCCTCCGGCTGCTCGAGCCAGTACTGCGGCTGGCGGGAAGGCACGGCCGCGCCCCAGCGAGCGGGTTAAGCGCTCGGGCGCGCGGGGAGGCCCGAGGACTGGCCGGCCATTCGGACCGGAGCTTACCTTGGGGGAGGCACGAAGGTGAGCGTGGCTTTGGCGTCAATCTTGTTGAACTGCATGGGGAAGCTGCGCCCGGCCTGCCACGCTTCCCACTGGTCCTTATAGTGCCTGGAGAGAACCTGGCCTGACTGGCCCAGGGTGATGTTTTGGGTGGACTGGTCCAGGCCGGCAAAATCGACCACCATGCGCATGGAAGGCCCGAAAGCCATTCCTTGGGGTTTCTGTAGGATGGTTTCCGACGAACCACTCATCGGCACCCGGCCCAGGTTGAAGTACTTGCCCAAGACCGGAAGACGGCCGATCACGGGATTGTCCAAGACAATAGAGTTGTAACGGCCATAGTCCCACCGAGAGACGTCGCGGCCCTGCATGCGGCGGCCTTCCGCAATGGCTTCAGAGACGTTGTCGAGCAGGAACTTGTCGAAATCGTCGAACCAGTCCTTGGGGCGCTCGCGAAGGAGCCTCTCGATTACGGCCGGGGCGGCGGGAATCGAATAGACAGGCTGGGCGGCCTTCGAAGCTCGGCGGGCGAGCGCGGCCCTCAGGTGCAGATAGGAGAGGGTTGCGATCATCGGCGCGGGGCTCGATGCGGACATGCATCCGTCCCATTTCCCAAGCAATTCGACGGCTTCGTCCAGGCCCGGATAGGACGTGCGGCGGCGGGAGTGGGCGGCCACGATCTCACGCGCGAGAAAATGGCTGAAACCGGAGTAGACATCCATCTGTAAGGAACGCATGTCCTCCGCCTTCCACTCTCGCCCGGCTTGCAGACGGTCGCGGATCTGCCGGTAGCGATAGGGGGAAGCGAAATAGCCGCTGACACGGTACGGGAAGTCCGCCGGGAACGGATTCTGGTTCGCGGAAACGATCATGCCGGAGGGCGGATTGAAGACGGAAGGCAGTCGCTCGAAGGGCATGTAACCATCCCATTCGGACTTGCCCTCAGAGCCGTCCACGGGTACGCTGCCGTCGAAGTCCTTGCGGACAGGCAGACGGCCTGCCGCCTGGTAGCCGATGTTGCCGGCGGCGTCGGCGTAAACGAAGTTGACGGCCGGTCCGGGCAAGCGGGACAGCGCGGCGCGGAAGCCGTCCCAGTTGACTGCGCGGTTGAGGTCGAGGATCGGGAACTGGGCGCCGGCGGGATCGGCCGCGGTCCAGCGAAGCGAGAGGGAACGGCCGCCTTCGGTGATCACAACAGGCCCGTGCCGGGTGACCCAGGTGAGGATGGTCTCGGTGGGAGCTCCGCGAACACGGATGAGCTCGCGCTCCGGGCGTGCCTGCTCCACGCGCCCGGAGAATTCGTACCGCCCGCTGGCCGGATCGAGCTTCTCGACGTACAGGTCCTGGACATCGAATTCCAGGCTGGTGATGGACCAGGCGATGCGATCGTTGTGGCCGATCAGCACACCGGGAAGTCCCGGTACCGTGACACCGGTCACGTTCAGCCGGGGCCCGCGCAGGTGGACCATGTGCCATATGGATGGCATGCCGAGCTCCAGGTGCGGATCGCCGGCGAGCAGGGGCCTCCGGGAAGCGGTGTGTGCGCCGGAAACGGCCCAGGCGTTGGAGCCGGGGAGCGTCTCTCCGTCCAGATGCGGGGGCAGCAGGAAGTTGACCTTCGCGGCATCGCCGTTGGCGAGCAAGTTCTCCTTGCGCAGCTCGCGGCGCCAGGAGCTTTCCAGGGTTTCAACCATGGTCAGGCACACCAGCAGGGAGTCGGTGACGAACCAGGGGCGCGGGTCATAACGGAGCAGGGAGAACTCGAGCGGGAGGCGGCCACGGTGGCTCTCCAGGAAGTGGTTCACGCCTCGGGCGTAAGCGGCCAGAACGGCACGGTCGGCGGCAGGGAGACGCCGGGCGTATTCGCCCGCAATCCTGGCGAGGCGCAGGCGGCGCATCAAGCGGTCGGATTCGAGAGCGGCGGCTCCGACGACATCGGAGAGCTCGCCGGCCGCCCGGCGGCGCATGGCGTCCATCTGGAAGAATCTGTCCTGGGCGGTGACGTAGCCCTGTACGAAGAAGACGTCGGGCAGGGTGGCGCCGAGAACGTGGGGGACGCCGAGGCCGTCCCACGAAACGACGGCGCGGGCGCTCACCGGGGCCGCGAGCTGTCCGGAAGTCCGCGAAAGCGGCCGCCAAGCATACCAATAGGCTGCCACGACGAGGGCCACGAGCAGGACGGCGATGATTCCGTTGACAACCTTGAGCAGCCGGGCAAGCGTCAAGTAGCAATTTTACCGAACGGGTGACTGGACCGGGCTGCGCGAACGACAAGTGCCTTCCCCCCCTGCGGCAGGGGTGGCGGCGCGGCGGAGAGTGCGGCTTTTGGGCTATCTTGAATGTCAGCCGCCGGAATGGCATGGACACTTACACCGGCTACCGATTGCTGCTGCTGGCGCTGATTGTGAGCGCCAACGCGTTCTTCGCCGCATCCGAGGTCGCGCTGATCTCCGTCCGGCCGAGCAGGCTGAAGGAATTGGCGAAGGAAGGAGGTGTCGGCCCTCAGGCCGCGCTGAGCCTGCTGTCGAATCCGAGGCGGCTCCTCTCGGTGGTTCAGGTAGGGGTCACACTCGCCAGCCTCGGGTTGGGTTGGGCCGGCCAGGAGACGATCTACGGACTCGTTGTAGGACTGTTCCGGCCGCTCGCGTCCCCCTCCGGCGAAAGGTTTTTGCACGCGGCCAGCTTCGCCGCCGCATTCCTTCTGATCACCTTCCTCCACGTGGTGATAGGGGAAGTGGTTCCGAAGAACCTGGCGATTGAGAAGGCGGACGGGCTGGCCATCTTGGTCGCGCCTCCGCTGCTGGTCTTCTACAAGGCCGTCGGTCCGTTCGTGTGGGCCATCGAGCGCTCGGCGGCGGTTCTGTCCCGATGGATCGGCCTTCGCGGCGAGCCGCGCGGCGGCGGACACTCGGCGGAAGAACTGAAAATGATCGTCAGCTCCGCGCGGGGAGCCGGCGACCTGCCCAGGTTCGGGGAGGACGTGATCCACCGGGTTCTCGATCTGGATGACGTTTCGGTGCGAGAAATCATGGTGCCGCGTAACGGCATCGTCTCCGTATCGGTGGATTCAGCGCCGGAGGAGATCGCCAGGACCTTCCGCGAGCACCAGTACTCCCGCGTGCCGGTGTGGGAGGGGGGACCGGAGCACATCATCGGCATTCTGCACTCCAAGGACCTCCCGAGGTTCCTGGAAGCGCCTGGGACCGCGTTCAAGTCCAGCCTGCGTTCTCTTCTGCGAAAGCCGCCTGTGGTGCCGGAAACAAAACCAGTAAGCCAGATGGTGGATGAATTCCGCCGCAGCCGCATCCACATGGCGCTGGTCGTGGACGAATTCGGAACGATCGTGGGCATCGTCACGTTCGAGGACGTCCTGGAACAGATCTTCGGAGAGATCGAGGATGAGCAGGACCTGGCGCCGCAGCCGGCCCCGGCCGAGGCTGCCGTTCTTACCGTCGATGGATCAACTACCATACTGGACCTGGAGACGCAGTACGGCATCGTGCTTCCGGGAGGCGCGGACTTCGAGACGCTGGCCGGCTTCCTCTTGTCGCGTCTGGGGTTCATCCCCAAGCCGGGGGAGCGGGTCGAGGAAGAGGGCCGGCGGTACACGGTTCTGGAGATGGACCGCAACCGGATCGCCCGGGTGTTGATCGAGAAGATACCGCCGCGCCAGGCGGCGTGAGCGGTTCGATATGATTTGCATCACAGGGGAGGAAGAATGAAACACAGAACCAGGATGTATTTCGCAGCGGTGATGACATTGTTGCTGGCGCCCACGGTCTGCATGTCGCAGCAGCCCGGCAAGCCACTGCGGGAGCCGGATGTGATTTATGTGCCGACACCGCAGGAGGTCGTCGACGCGATGCTCAAGCTGGCCGAAGTGCACAGCGGGGACGTGGTCTACGACCTGGGCTGCGGGGACGGGCGGGTGGTCGTCACCGCCGCCAAACAGTACGGCGTGAGGGGAGTGGGCATTGACATCAACCCCGAACGGATCGCCGAGGCAAAGGAGAACATCAAGAAGAACGGGGTGGGCAAGCTCGTGACGCTGCGCAACGAGGATCTGTTCGAAGCCGACATCAAGGAAGCCTCCGTGGTGACTCTCTATCTGCTGACCTCGCTCAACCTGAAACTGAGGCCAAAGCTGTGGAGCGACCTGAAACCGGGAACGCGCATCGTCTCCCACAGCTTCGATATGGGGGACTGGAAGCCCGAGAAGGAAATGGTCGTCTCCGGCCACACGATCTATTTGTGGCGGGTGCCCGCCAACGCAGGCAAGTCGAACTGACCGTCATCTCGCCGGCCGGGAGGCGGAAAGTTTACATGGGAGGGCGGGGCCGTCTGCCCTATAATGAGTACTCTGGTGTCTGATTCCGTCCGTAATTGAGGGGTATTCCATGAAGAACGATGCTTCCAGAAGGCGATTTCTCGCCACCGGCCTCACTCTGCCGGTGGCCGGCATGGCTTCGGTGACAAGTTCGCGTCTGACACCGGCCGAGCCGGCCGGGGCGATGCAAAGCGGCGGCGGGTTCACGTATCGAACGCTCGGCAAGACCGGCCTGAAGGTGACCAGTGTGGGCTTCGGATGCATGATCACCTCGGATCAGAGCGTGGTCGAGCGCGGCGCCGACGTGGGGATCACGTACTTCGACACGGCACGCGGCTACCAGGGAGGCAATAACGAGCGCATGGTCGGAGCCGCGCTGAAGGGCAAGCGCAAGAACCTGGTGCTCTCCACCAAGACCCAGGCACGGGACAAGGCGACGGCGCTCCAGCACATCGACACCAGCCTGAAAGAGCTGGGCACGGACTACGTCGACATCTGGTACCTGCACGGCAGAGCCAAGATCGAAGAAGTCAGCGACGAGTTGATCGACGCCCAGCAGACCGCCAAGCAGGCCGGAAAGATCCGCTTCACGGGCGTGAGCACGCATGCCGGCCAGGTCGAGCTGATCCCGGCGTTGGTGAAGACGGGAAAGATCGATGTGATTCTCACCGCTTACAACTTTACGCTCGACCCCGCCATCGGCAAGGCGCTCGACGCCGCCCGGCAGGCGGGCGTGGGTATCGTTGCCATGAAGGTGATGGCGGGCGGCTTCCGCAGGATCAACCCGACCGACAAGAACTACGCAGTCCTCAAGCGCCCTGGAGCGATGCTGGCTTCTCTGAAGTGGGTGCTCAAGAACCCGAACGTCGATACCACCATTCCC
The DNA here is from genome assembly GCA_041946685.1 of Bryobacteraceae bacterium. Classification (GTDB taxonomy): domain Bacteria; phylum Acidobacteriota; class Terriglobia; order Bryobacterales; family Bryobacteraceae; genus JBHGAV01. The sequence goes on from JBHGAV010000011.1 coordinate 65,437, forward strand.
AGCATCACCGACATGGATCAGCTCGACGAGAATCTGAAGGCCATGTCCCAGCCCTACTCGGATGCCGACGAGAAGTTGCTGGCCGCGCAATTGGAGTACATCCGGCCGCTGTATTGCCGGACCTGCGGCGAATGCGAGGGCAAGTGCCCGCAGGGGCTGCCCGTGGCCGACATCCTCCGGTACCTCATGTACTCGGAAGGCTACGGCCAGTTCGCGCTGGGACGCGAGCACTTCCGCCAACTACCGGAGGAGCTGCAATCGGTCCGCTGCGCCGACTGCTCGGGCTGCATCATCCAGTGCCCCAACGGCGTAAACGTCGCCTCCAGATTGGCGCTCGCCCAGCAGGCCTTTGCCTGAGGTCTTCCTCAGTCGGTACAATGCCGTTGTGGCGTGGGGCTTTTTTGCGCCCGGGAGAATGCGGATGACCCGTGTGACGTTGTGCCTTCTTATTTCCGTGATGGCGGCTGCGCTGGCAAGCGCCCAGACGCCTAGCTGCAAGCTCGTGCCGGGGTGGACACAGCAGGGGGAGGCTCGAACATTCGAATCCGAGAACCTGTTCGAGTACATGGACGGCAACGCCGAAGGCTATCTCATCTACAGCTTCGTCAAGATGAACGGCGTGAACTGCCAATCAGGCGGGGTCACGCTGGTCTTTGACGTCTCCGAGATGGCTGACGCGGAGTCCGCCTACGGCATCTTCGTGTCCAACCGCGATCCGAGGCTGCCGACCGAGAAGCTGGGCACGGCGGGTCAGATCCAGCCGCGGCGCGGCGTGTTCGTCAAAGACAAGTACTACGTCGAGATCGCGGCCAATCCCGAAGGCGACCATACCGTTCCGTTGCGCGCATTTCTGACGGCAATGGAGAAGCTGATCCCCGGCCAGGCCACGCTGCCCCCGTTGCTCACCTGGTTTCCCAGGGAGAAGATGGATGAGACGACACTGCGCCTGGTTCCGCAGAGCGTGCTGGGACTCGGCCTGCTCAGGCGCGGTTACGCGGCGCAGTACGAATATGGGAAGGCCTTCATCGTCACGGAGGAAACACCGGAATCGGCCGCCGCGGTCATGCAGAAAGCCAGGGCGAGGTTCGGAGAGACCAAGCCCGCCACAGTGGGCGATGAGGCCTTTCAGCATACCGACAGATACCTGGGCCGCCTGTGCTTTTTCCGCAAAGGGCGCTACGTGGGCGGTTTTGCCAACGTGACCGAGGGCACCGACCCGGTGGCCGCGGCACAGGCGCTGGCCAGTCGGATTCCCTAGAGCGGCCTGACGGCCTGACCCTGAGTTCCCGCAAGAAGTTCGCGAACGGTCCGCTTCAGCACCGGGTGGCGAAGATCGGGCGCGAGATCCGCCAGGGGCTGGAGCACGAAACGCCTCTGCGCCATGCGCGGATGGGGCACAACCAGATCGGCGGCGTCGATCACCGCCTCCCCGTAGAGCAGGATGTCGATGTCGATGATTCGGGGGCCTTTCGCCACGGTCCGCTTCCTGCCGAGTTCCCTCTCGATCTTCTGAACGCGCGCCAGCAACTGCCGGGGAAAAAGGTCCGTCTCCGCCTCGACGACAAGGTTGAGAAACCAGGGCTGGGCCTTGAGATCCTGCGGCTCGGTTTCATAAACGGGGGAGACGCGGAGGATGCGCAGATCGGCCGCAGCGAGCCGTCGCAGGGCCTCTTCAAGCGAGGCTTGGCGGTTCCCAAGATTGGAGCCGAGAGAGATGTAGACTGTCTTCACGTCTAGAACAGCGTCCGCTGGGGCCCGCGCAGGCGCCGGGGGATCTGGAAGTGCTCGAAGGCGCGGTCTGTGGCCACGCGGCCGCGGGGGGTGCGGTCGATGAAGCCCAACTGGAGAAGGTAGGGCTCGTACACCTCTTCAATGGTGGCCGCCTCTTCGTCAATGGATGCGGCGATGGTGTTCAGGCCCACCGGTCCGCCGGCGTACTTGTCCAGGATCGTCAGCATGATCTTCTGGTCGATTTCGTCCAGCCCGAAGCGGTCCACTTCGAGCAGATCAAGGGCTGTGCGGGCAATCTCGGCCGTGACACGGCCGTCGGCGCGGACCTGGGCGTAATCCCGCACGCGGCGCAGCAGCCGGTTGGCGATGCGTGGCGTGCCGCGGCTCCGCCGCGCGATCTCCTGAGTGCCGCCGGCGTCCACCGCTACGTTCAGCAGCCCGGCAGAGCGTTCCACGATCCGCTCGAGCTCCGCAGTGTCGTAGTGATTCAGCCGCAGCACCAGACCGAAGCGCCCGCGCAAGGGCGCGCTCACCAGGCCCTGCCGGGTAGTGGCGCCGATGGCGGTGAAGTGCGGCACCGGGAGGGAATGCGTGCGCGCTCCCGGGCCGGAGCCGATGAGGATGTCCACCCGGAAGTCCTCCAGGGCGGCGTAGAGCATCTCCTCCACGTCGGGAAGAAGGCGGTGAATCTCGTCGATGAAGAAGACCTGCCGGCCGCGTATGTTGCTGAGGATCCCCGTCAGGTCGAGCTTCTTCTGGAGAATGGGGCCGGAAGTCTGCTCGAAGCCGACGCCGAGCTCGTTGGAGATGATGGTCGCCAGCGTGGTCTTGCCGAGGCCCGGCGGACCATAGAGCAGAACGTGATCCATGGCTTCGCCTCGCCGGCGTGCGGCCTCGATCGCGATGGCGAGGTTCTCCTTCAGCTTGGCCTGCCCCGTGAACTCCGCCAGGCGGGAAGGTCTCAGGCTGGCTTCGAACTGGCGTTCATCGTCCAGGGCGGAAGGAGAAACGATTCCTTTTTCGCGCATCGGCGGCCGATCTTCAGCTTACCGTATCAATTCCATGGCCCGGCGGAACAGAGGCTCGAAGCCATCGGCGGGCCCCAGGGCCTTCGCCTTGCGCACGGCCGCTTCCGCCGCGGGCCGCGCGCAGCCCAGGTTGACCAGCGCCGAAAGCACGTCCTGATCGAGCGTGGTCAGCGAAGAAGGGGGAGGAGCGGCCGCACCGGCCGCCGGCGCAAGCAGTTCCAGCTTCTCGCGAAGCTCGAGCACGATTCTCTCCGCCGTCTTCTTCCCCACGCCGGGGATGCGCACCAGTTCCTCGACCAGTCCCTGCCGGATGGCGGCGACAAGGTCCGTGACCGGCAATCCGGACAAGACCGTCACGGCCAGCCTGGGGCCGATGCCGCTGACACCGATCAGCCTCTCAAACAGGAGCTTCTCTTCGCCGGTCAGAAAGCCAAACAGGGAAAGCGCATCCTCCCTGACGTGCGTGTGTATCCGCAGCCGCACTTCGGAGCCCACCGCCGGGAGGGCCGAAAACGTGGAGACCGGGATGGTGATATCGTAACCCACTCCGCCGACGTCCACGATGACCTGATTGGGATGCTTCTCCAGAATCGTACCGCGCAAGTGCGCAATCATGATGGCGTAGATTATTGTACATGGCGAGACGGCGGTTCTTCGTGGATCGGGTGCGCGACGGCCGGGCCGTCGTCGAAGGCGGCTCGGCCGAGCATCTGCGGAAAGTGCTCCGTGCGGAGCCGGGGCAGAGATTCGAGGTCTCCGACAACCGCTGTGTCTACCTGGCCGAGATCGAAGGTTTCCAGAAAGGCGTCGTGCGTTTCAGAATTCTGGAGCAGATCCCGGCCGAGGAGCCGGAAGTCCGCCTGACTCTGCTCGCCGCGCTCATCAAGTTTGACCGATTCGAGTGGATCGTCGAGAAGGCCACCGAGCTCGGAGTGGAGACCATCATCCCGGTTGCGGCGGCGCGCAGCGAGAAGGGCTTGGAACTGGCCGCCGCCAAGAGACTGGATCGCTGGCGCAGAATCGCCGCCGAGAGCAGCCAGCAGGCCCGCAGGGTTCGCAGGCCGGAGATCCTCCCTTGCGCGGACCTTCGCGAGGCGCTGAAAAGCCAGGGACGCCTGCGATTGCTTCTGGATGAGGAGCCGGGCGGCGCTCCGCTTCTCGCCGCCGTGGAGGGCGTGGGGCCGCGGACACGGTCCGATGTGGTCCGCCTGCTGGTTGGACCCGAGGGGGGATGGACCGGGGAAGAACGGGAAGCCGCGCTCAACGCCGGCTGGGTGCGGGTGTCGCTCGGGCCGCTGGTGCTCCGCGCCGAGACGGCCGCGACCGCCGGGCTGGCTGTGGTCCAATGCGCCTGGCAGGGTTGCCGGATGTAAGAGAGCCCTCCGCCGCCCAGGCTTGCGGAGGGCTCCAAACGCCGAGCCTTGAGGCTCACGCCGGCGGGCCGGATTGTACCCAGATCATCGTGTCGGCTCCGCCAGGCGATGAAAGAGGATCTGGTCTCCTTCTCTTACTGACTTAGATGACCGCCGCCCCGCGCGGATTCAGGGATCGGCAGGGTGAGGCCGGGGAAAAGGTAAAATCTTCCGCATGGCACAGTTGACGCGAAGGGAGTTCGCCGGCGCCGCCGCGCTGGCGACGGCACGCAGCTACGCGCAGGTCAATGGAGCCGGCGAGCGGCTTCGCATCGGCGTCATCGGATGCGGCGGAATGGCCATGGAGCACATGAAGGCCCTGGTCAAGATGCGTGAGGCGGACAACCTGGAGATTGTCGCCGTCTGCGACGTTTTCGACAAACGCGCGCAGGCGGCGGCAGAGCTGACCGGCGGCCGGGCGTATAAGGACTATCGCCAGGTGCTGGCGCTCAAGGAGGTCGACTATGTGCTGATCGCCACGCCGGAACACTGGCACTACCGCATGGCCATGGATGCGGCGTCGGCCCGCAAGCACATCTACTGCGAGAAGCCGATGACCCAGACCAGCCAGCAAGCCAAGGCGTTGGTGGCCAAGGTGCGGGAAGCGGGCGTGAAAATGCAGGTCGGCGTGCAAGGGATGTCGGACGATTCCTACGAGATCGCCCATCGGTATGTCGAGCAGGGGGCGTTGGGCAAAGTGGTGATGGCCGAGATCGATTACAGCCGGAATCTGAAGGACGACATCTGGATGTATGACATCGATCCGGACGCGCGGCCCGGCGAGAATCTCGATTGGAATGCCTGGCTCGGCCCGGCGCGCAAGCGGCCCTGGGACCCGGAGCGGTACTTCCGGTGGCGCCGTTACTGGGAGTATTCGGGCGGGATCGCCACGGACCTTTTCATCCACCGGGTCACGCGCGTGATCAAGGCGCTCGGCCTGACGTTCCCTCAGCGCGCTGTCGCCTCCGGCGGCAAGTGGTTCTTCAAGACCGCCGAGGTGCCGGACACGTTCAACATCATGCTCGACTACCCGGACGGGCCCACGGTGCTGCTGGTCAGCTCACTGGCCAACGACACGGCGGTCGAACACGTCCTGCGCGGGCACATGGCGACCCTGCGGTTCACCCGAACCGGCTTCGTGATCGAGCCGCAGAGACTGTTCGCGAACGAGGTGAAGGGCTTCGAGCACAAGAAGACCGGAGCCGAAAACGTGGAACTGCACCACCGCAACCTCCAGCGCGCCATCCGCACGGGCGAACCGCTCAAGTGCGACCCGATGTTGGGCTACTACGGCGTGGTGGCCTGCGAGATGGGGGTTCTGGCTTATCGCCAGCAGCGTTACATGCGCTGGGATGCGGCAGAGCAGCGCATCGTGCGCTCGTGAAGGAACGGCGTTTTCACACCGCCAGGACGGCGGCGTGGACGGGGCGGGAGCCGACTGGGATGGTGGTGAACAGCGGCGCGCCGCGCGTGCGGCGGGGCACGACGGCGGCGGGGCGGATCACCGCCATGGTGCCGGAGCGGCTCAGAATCAGTGCATACGCGTCATCGGGAGTCACGGTAACAAAGGCGGGATCCGGACCGACAGCCACCACGGCGACCACCCTCCGCGTCTCCGGGTCGAATATGGCCACATCCCCGGCAGGCGGGTTGACCACGAAGAGATACTCCGGCGAGCGCGAGAACGCCATCGCAGCCGGAGCGCGGCCGGCGAGCACTGTCTCGGCCACTTCTGTGTAGTAGGGGTTGACGATAACCACGGCATCCATGCCTTCGCCAGTGACGAACATCTCGCCCCCGTCGGGCTTGAAGCTCATGTACTCCGGCTTCAGGGCTATCTGAAGCGTGGTCACCAGCCTGCCTGACACGGTTTCCAGCACGCAGATGGCGCGCCTGACACGGTCCGCGACGAGCGCGATCTTCCCATCCATGCGGACGCAGACCTTGCCCGCGTCGGGCCCCACGCGCATAGATCCAACCAGGCGGTCCGCAGCGAGATCGATGAGGCTCACTGTTCCATCCGAGCCATGCGTCACGACACAAATGCGGCCGTCGCGGGCCAGTTCGAAATCCTCCGGCTCGGCCGGAAGCGGGATTCGCCGTTCGAGCTGGAATCGCTCCAGAGAGACTCCCGACAACTGGCGCGGTTCGGCGCACGAGACCCACAGCAGGCCGCCTTCCGGCGCCAGGCGCATGGAAACCGGCCGTTGGGCAACGCGGACGCGACGCAGGACGGTCAGGTCGCCAGGGTCGATTTCGTGCAAGGTGCCGGTCGACGGAGTAAGAGCGTACACTCGCTTTCTGGAGGCATCGGCCACCACTTCGCTGGGACTGGCGCTCAACGGGATGTGGCGCGTCAGGGCGAAGGCCGTCAGATCCACGGCCGCCAGCGATCGACCGTCTTGGTCGGCGACAAAGGCGTACCCCGGAAATCCGGAGCCACGCCTGGGCCGGCAACCCGCCAGCCCGGCGGCGGCCAGCCAGAGGATCTTGCGGCGCGTGATCACAACTAAGTTATTGTAGATCAAGGGAAAAAGCTGAACCACTGGCGGCGGCCGAGGCCGATATGATAGGCTTTGAGATCGCGCACCTCTGAGCAGGCTTTCGCGGACCCAGAATGAATCTCCGCTCGCTTTTCAGCCTTTTTTCGTCCGACCTGGCGATAGACCTGGGAACGGCCAACACCCTGGTCTACGCCAAGGGGAAGGGCATCGTGGTCAACGAACCCTCGATTGTGGCCATCAATAAGACCACAGCCGAGGTGGAAGCAGTGGGCCGCGAAGCCAAAGAGATGCTCGGCCGCACGCCAGGCAACATCGTGGCCATCCGCCCCATGAAGGACGGCGTGATCGCCGATTTCAAGGTCACCGAGCGGATGTTGACCTACTTCATCCAGCAGGCGCACGGGCGGCGAATGTTGGTCCATCCCCGGATTGTCATCGGCGTGCCGAGCGAAATTACGCAGGTGGAGAAGCGCGCGGTGGTCGATTCTGCCTATCGGGCTAAGGCGAGCGAGGTCCATTTGGTGGAACAGGCCATGGTGGCGGCAATCGGCGCCGGGCTTCCGATCACGGAGCCGTGCGGAAATATGGTCGTGGATATCGGGGGCGGCACAACGGACGTGGCGGTGATCTCCCTGAGCGGCATCGTGTATTCCCGGTCGGTGCGCGTGGCGGGCAATGAAATGGACGAGGCCATCGTCCACTATCTCAAGCGCAAGTACAACCTGCTGATCGGGGAACGGACGGCGGAGCAGATCAAGATGCAGATCGGCTCGGCATTTCCGCTGGACAAGCCCATGACCATGGAGATCAAGGGGCGCAACCTGATCCAGGGGGTTCCGAAAACGATCACGGTGGATGACAGCGAGATACGGGAGGCGCTGTCGGAATGCGTCGCCACGATCCTGAACGCGATCCGGGTGGCGCTGGAGCGGACTCCGCCGGAGTTGAGCGCGGACATCAGCGACCGGGGCATCGTCCTGACCGGCGGAGGGGCGCTGCTCAGAAACCTGGACAAGCGGATTAAGGAAGAGACCGGTTTGCCGGTTTCGATCGCCGAAGATCCGCTGGCGTCGGTGGTGCTCGGCACCAGTAAAATGCTGACGGATTTCCGGCTGCTGCGCAAGATCTCCCTCGAGTAGCCCGCTGGCGGGCCAGCCATGGGGACGCTGCTCAATCGTTACCGAAGCCTCACGTTCCTTGTGCTGGTTCTGTTTGTGCAACTGGTCCTGGTAGCCTACCAGGTCAAGACCGGCAATGACGTGCGCCTGTTGCGGGTCTGGGCGGTAAGCGCCGTCACTCCGCTGGCCCGTCTGCTGGATTCGGTGAGCTCCGGCGCCACCGGCCTTCTGAAACGCTACGTCTTTCTGGTCGGAGCGCAAACGGAGAACCGGCGGCTGACGGCGGAACTGGACCGCCTCAAGATGGAGAACCGCCGGTTGCGCACGGAGCTGGCGGATGCGGACCGCGCCGAGGCCCTGCGGATCTTCCAGCAGCGCATCCCGTCGCAGACGATTGCGGCCCGCACCATCGGAACAGGAGCTGCCGCCGGCTCACGGGTGATCCTGGTGGACCGCGGCACGAGGAGCGGGGTCCGGCAAGGCATGGCGGTCATCAATCCTGACGGTGTGGTGGGGAAGGTGACGGCGGCCTTTCCCATGGCCTCCCAGGTGCAGCTGATCACCGACACGAGCTTCGCCGCCGGCGTGATCAGCGCGAAGAACCGCGTCCAGGGGACTCTGAAGGGGCTCACGGGGGCAACGTGCCTCGTGGACTACCTTCAGAACGAGGAGAAGGTCGAGGTGGGAGAATGGTTCTACACCTCCGGAGACGACCGGTTGTTTCCGAGAGGACTGCCGGTGGGATCCGTGCGCTCGGTCGGGGCCGGCAAGACGTTCAAGGAGGTGGTCATCATACCGAGCGGGCTCGCCCGCGGCCTTGAGGAAGTGCTCATTATCCTGGAGGGCGTACACGAACCGGTCCCTCAGGTGGAGGTTCCCGGCGGTGAGCCCGTCCTTCTGCCGCCTCCGCCCGCCGACCCGCTTCAGACCAGCGCATCTGAGCGCAAGACAGGCCCGGCCACGCCGGAGACGGATGCCGACCGCATCGTCGAGAGATACAGATCGGCGGCCGAGTCACAGCGCCGCTATTACGGCGACAACGAGCCTGCCGGGAAACCGGCTCCAGCCCGTGTGAAGCCATGAACGAATTCGACGAGACGTTCGCCATCGCCGGGCGAGGGAGAAAGAAACCGTCCCGGGTTCGTCCGTGGGTGATTCTGGTCACGCCGCTGGCGGCGATTCTGTTTCAGGTCTACGCGCCGCTTTACGCGCCGCTGCTGCACCACCTGGAGCTGCCGCTTCTGGTAGCGATCTACCTGGCCCTGTCCCGGCGGAGCCTGTCGGCGGGCGCGGTGACGGGCGCGCTCATCGGGCTCATTCAGGACGCGCTCTCGCACTTGCCGATCGGGATCCTGGGGATGGTGAAGACACTGGTGGGCTATGGCGCGGCCTCGGTGGGAGTGCGCCTGGAGGCCAGCCACGTCGCGGTCCGCTTCGGACTCTGCACGGTTCTGTTTCTGGTTCATCAGCTCCTCTACGCCACTCTTCGCCGAGTGTTGCTGGGGACCCCAACCGGGCTGGGCATTCCTCAGATGCTGCTGGCGGCGCCCGCTAACGGATTGGCGGGAATCCTGCTGTTTCAACTGTTGGATAAACTGAGAGACAGGGAAGAGTAAGGACCTTGCATCTCCCGCTGGACGAACGCGAAGAGACCAACTCCCACTACGGGCGGCTGAGGCGCGACGACGTCAAGTCCTTCACAGGCCGAATCGCGCTGTTTCAGTACGTGGTGCTCGCTGTCTTTCTGTACCTGGTTTCGGGTTTCTGGGACTTGCAGGTGCGGAACCCCGAATTTTACAGCGAGCAGGCTGAACGAAATCACATCAAAGCTCTCCCGATCCCGGCGCCGCGTGGGAAGATCCTCGATCGCGACGGCCGCGTCATCGTGGACAACCATTCCTCCTTCAGTCTCATGCTGCTGCGTGAGAATCTCAAGCCGGAGATGGTGAACGCGGTCGCTGAGGGCCTTGGCCTCGACCAGGAGGAGACGGCCGCCCGCCTGCGGCGGTTCTCCTCCCAACCACGCTATAAGCCGATTACGATCAAGGAGGAGCTGACAGGCGGCGACTTGGCCTTTATTGAGGCGCACCGCGGCAGCGACGGCTTCCCGGAGATGGAGCTGATCCACGCCCAGCGCCGCCTTTATCCGCGCAACGGGCTGGCGGCACACGTAGTCGGTTATGTGGGCGAAGTGAGTGAAGCCGAACTGAACACGGCGGAGTTTGCCAAATACAACCAGGGTGACTCCATCGGCAAGGCGGGAGTGGAGAGGCACTACAACGAGATTCTGGCCGGCGTGGACGGGCAGCGCCAGGTGGTGGTCGACAGCCGGGGCAATGAGCGTCAACTGATCGGCCTCAAGGAGGCCATTCCGGGCAGGTCACTGCGCCTGACGATCGACCTGGACTTGCAGGCCGTGGCCGAGCTGGCCATGGAGGGGCGCAAGGGCGCGGTGGTGGCCCTCGATCCCCGGAACGGCGAGGTGCTGGCGATGGTGAGCCAGCCGGCCTACGACCCCAGCAAGTTCACCGGTGGCATACGGTCGCGCGACTGGCAGGAACTCATCGCAAACCCCGACAATCCGCTGCTGAACCGGGCGATTCAGGCCCAACTTGCCCCCGGTTCCATTTTCAAGCCTCTGGTCGCCCTGGCAGCCCTGGAAACGGGGGCGATCGATGACAGTTACGGGACGTACTGCAACGGCGGCGCCACTTTCTACGGCCGCTACTTTCGCTGTCACTTGAAGGGAGGTCATGGCGCGGTCGATCTGCATCGCGGCATCGTGCAGTCCTGCGACGTCTTCTTCTACAACCTGGGCAACCGGATGGGGATCGACACGATAGCGGAGTACGCGGAGCAGTGCGGCCTGGGAAGGAAGACAGGGATCGATCTGCCGCACGAAGCCGAGGGGCTGGTGCCTTCGACTAGGTGGAAGATCCGCAACACCAGGCAGAAGTGGTACGCGGGAGAAACCATCTCGGTAGCCATCGGGCAGGGGGCACTGACGGTAACACCGTTGCAGATGGCGTACGCCATCGGGGGACTGGCGACTGGCGGCGTATGGTATACGCCGCACTTAGTGGCCGACCCGGCGCGCCGCGAGACGCCCCGGCGCGCTTCCTTCAACCCCGACAATGTGGCCAAGATTGTATACGGAATGTATGGGGTGGTGAACGAGGGAGGGACCGGAGCGCGCGCCAGGGTGCCCGGCATCGAGATCTGCGGGAAGACGGGGACGGCCCAGCTCGCCTCGAACGAGTTCATGAAGAAGCCTGGCAACGAGCTGAAGGACAACGGCTGGTTCGTGGGCTTCGCGCCTCGGGACAACCCCGAGATCGTGGTGGCGGTGCTGTGGGAGGGCGGGCTGCACGGGTCGACTGCGGCGCCTATCGCCAGGGACGTAATCAAAGCGTATTTCGACAAGAAGGCGAACCGGGTGCCGCCGCAGTTGTTGGCTCACGGCGGGACGCGGCCGCAGCCGGGAGCGGGGGTAAGCCAACAGCCGTGACTGAGTATCGATCAAGCCGGGACTTGGACTGGCCGATGGTTTCGCTGGCCCTGATCCTGTGCTGCCTGGGGGTCCTTCAGATCTACAGTTCGACCGCGGGAACGCCTTGGGTCCAACGATGGTGGAAGCAGGCTATCTTTATCGCGGCCGGCTTGGTGCTGATGTATGTCACGGCCAAGATCGACTACCACAGGTTGATGGAGCATGCGCCTTGGCTCTATGGCCTCTGTGTGATCACCTTGGTGGGGGTGCTGCTCGTGGGCCGGCAAGCCTTCGGCTCCAGGCGGTGGATCCCCCTGCCCGGCGGATATACCCTGCAAGTATCGGAATTCGCTAAACTGGTTATTGTATTGCTGGTGGCTCGGTACTTGAGCGAGCTGAAGGGGGATCGCCCCAGTATCGGCGATCTGATGAAGGTGGGCGGGTTGGTGGCGGTGCCCGCCGCGCTGGTCATGAAACAGCCCGACCTGGGCACGTCGCTTGCCTATCTGGCCATCCTGGGGGCGGGTGTTTTCTTCGCCGGTTTGCGTTGGCAGCACGCCGTGGCTATCCTGCTCCTGCTGGCTCTCGCCATGCCGCTCGGTTGGATGGTGTTGAAGGATTACCAGAAGGCACGCTTGTTGAGCTTCCGCGATCCATCGAGGGACCCGCAGGGTTCGGGCTACCAGGTGATTCAGTCTAAGATCGCTGTGGGTTCCGGCGGTATGTGGGGAAAGGGAGTTGCGCGCGGCTCGCAGACGCGGTTACGGTTTCTGCCGGTGCCGCACACGGACTTTATCCTGTCGGCTTTTGCCGAAGAGCACGGCTTCTTCGGCGTATTGGTGGTTTTGGCGCTGTATTTTTTGCTGCTGATGCAAATCCTGCAGAATGCACAGGCCGCACCGGATCGTGCCGGCATGTATGTCTGCATGGGTGTTTGTTCGTTGCTGCTTTTCCATTTGCTGGTGAACGCCGGAATGCTGGTGGGCCGCATGCCCGTAACCGGCGTTCCGCTGCCGCTGATGAGCTATGGAGGCTCCAGCATTTTGACGCTGTTCGTGATGCTGGGGCTTGTCAACAATGTCAGGCTCCAGCGGTTTGTGAACTGAAGCGAGACGCAGTCTGGCGAGGAGATCGAGGCCAAAAGGTTCTGTGATCCAGGCGCGGATGGGGAGTAGGTGCCGAAAGAACGCCGCTAAGAGGCGGCGCGGAGCGGCTCCCTGTCGCCCGGTGTGCGGGGGTGAACCGGCATCCGGCGGTTGTGCGCCAGGAGACTTGAAGTAACGGCAGCCCGCTGGTTGGCGGGCTTTGCTTCTGACCCTCCGCGTTGACGCGCTCCTTGCTTCCTGAGAGGTGAGGAGTATCTATGGGAAAAGAGTTAGTGATCTCTTCCAACCGCCACGAGACGAAGGTGGCGGTCTTGGAGGACGACCAGTTGGTTGAGGTCTTCTTTCAGCGCACCAATGAGTATTCTCTGGCGGGTAGCATCCATAAGGGACGCGTAACCCGGGTCTTGCCGGGAATGCAGTCCGCGTTCGTGGACATCGGCCTGGAACGCGACGCGTTCCTCTACGTCACCGATTTCTTCGAGGAGCATGAGGAGTACGACCGGATGGCCGCGCCCCCGGAGGAAAAGGGCCGGAGAGCCGAGAAGGCGGCCCCACCCGCGGCTGTTGCGCCTGCGGCGGCGGAAGCCCCGGCCGAAGAACGAAGCCAGGACCCGGAGAGCAGAGACCGCCGCAGCCGGCGCGGGCGGCGGCGCCGGAATCGAGGCAGGGGCTTCCCCGAGTCCAAGTACGTCTCTTCGGCTGCGGACGAACCCGCACCCGAACTGGAGCCCGTGGGCGAGATTCAGATTCTCCCGGGCGAGAGCTTGGCCAAGTACCAGCCGGAGGCGGCTGGCGAGGCGGAGGGTTTCCCCGCTGGGCCGGAGCAAACCGAAGTGGAAGCCGGTGCCGCAACTGGTGACGCGACCGTCGCGGAAACGGAACCCGAACCAACACTGCCGCAAGAGCCCGAACCTGAGGCAGCGCTACAGCCGGAGCCGGAATCCTCGCCCAAGGCGGAGGAACAGTTGGAGGAGCAGCCCGAGTTCGCCCTCCCGGTTGAACCTCCGGAAGAACCGCAGCCCGAGTCAGTCCCGGCGGAGGCGACGATCGCCGCGGCCGAAGATCTGTTCCCCGCTCCGGATGAGGCGGCTGAGCCGGCCCCGGCGCTGGATGAAGCGGCACAGCCGGCTGAGGTGCCTGCTCCCGAGATGCCCTCCGCAGCAAAGGCGGATGTGCGCGAGCCTGCATCGCGTTACCCTCATCGTCTCTCCCGGCGGCTTCGGCGGAAGACCCATGGAGCAGCCGTCACGAGCGAAGCCCGTGCGCCGTACCATACGCACTCGGATCGCCCGGCCAAGCCGGAAGGCGAGGAGCCCAAGCCCGCCCCCTCCATCAGCGACTTGTTGCGCGAAGGACAGGAGATCCTGGTGCAGATCGCCAAGGAGCCGCTGGGACAAAAGGGCGCCCGCATCACGAGCCACATCGCGCTGCCAGGCCGCTACGTGGTCTATATGCCGACGGTGGACCACCTCGGCGTGTCGCGCAAGGTGGCCTCCGAGGAGGAGAGGCTGCGGCTCCGGCGAATCCTGCACGCACACAAGACGGGGATGAGCGGCGGTTTCATCGTTCGTACGGCGGGCGAAGGGAAGTCGGAGCGCGACATCGCGGCGGATATGGCGTACCTTTACAACCTCTGGCTCGATTTGCGCCAGAAGGCGGAGAAGAGGCCGGCGCCTGCCATGATTCACCACGACCTGGATGTGGTGCAGCGCTTGCTTCGGGACCAACTGGCCGCGGATTTCAAGGCCATCTGGGTGGACAGCGAGGAGGTCTACGAGAGCGTCCTGCGTTTCGTGGAGCGGCTCCAGCCCGACCTGGTTCCGCGCGTGAAGTTGTATACCCGCGGGGTGCCGGTTTTCGATGCTTTCGGCATCACCGCGGAACTGGAGAAGGCCCTGCGCCCAAAGGTATGGCTGAAGTCGGGGGGCTACATCGTGGTCAACCAGACCGAGGCCCTGGTGGCCATCGACGTCAACACGGGCAAGTTCGTCGGAAAGTCGAACCGTCTGGAAGACACCATCGTCAAGACCAATACCGAAGCGATCCGGGAGATTGTCCGGCAGATCCGGCTGCGCGACCTGGGCGGCATCATCGTGGTCGATTTCATCGACATGGATGAGCGCAAGAACCGCCAGAAGGTGATGCAGGTCCTCGAAGAAGAGATGCAGCGGGACCGGGCCCCCTACAAGATTCTCCAGTTCAACGATTTCGGCCTGGTCGCGATCACCAGAAAGCGGGTTAAGCAGAGCCTGGAGCGGACGCTGTGCGCGCCTTGTCCTTACTGCGAGGGCGCCGGCTATGTAAAGAGTGTGCAAACCGTCGTCAGCGAGATCCTCCAGGAGGCCGTCAAGATCGCCAAGGTGGTGGAAGGCCCGAATGTGGTGTTGCGCGTGCATCCCGACGTGGCCAAGCTGCTGAAGTCCACGGACAACGACTACCTGGAGGAACTGGAGGAGGTGTTGAACCGGCCGGTCCTGGTGACGGGGGACGCGGCGCTGCATCCCGAGAAATGGGACATGGCGTGAGAACAGCCGGCCTCTGGCCGCTTCTGCTGGGGCTGACGGGGACTGCGTACGGCCAGCTTCCGGCGGTCCGCGTCTACTCCGCTTTGCAGCGGATCGACCCCACGGGGAAGGTCGTCGAGGCGGACCGTGCGCGGAGGGCGGACGTGGGGCCGCGGGAGATCCTCTCACCCGGCCTCGCAAGAAACTCGCGTACCGCTTTCCATGTGGCGGTGACCGTTCCTCCCAATACGGAATTCACTCTGTACGTGGGACAGAACCCCGAGGGCTATCTGGGCGTCCGGATGTACAAAGAGGTATTCATGAAGCACGACGCCGGCTGGATTCCCGACGGGCTGGAGCCGGTGGAACTGCCCTACAAGGGGCGGCTCCCCGAAACGGTAAGGCCGATTGCGGGCCAGACGACCGTCGTATTTCTGATGGATGTCGCCGTTCCGCCGGGCGCGGAGGTGGTCCGGACAAAGCTCGAGCCTGAGCTGTATGTCAACGGCCAGTGGATCATCTATCCGATGGAAGTCCGGATCGTCGCCGCGCGCATTCCCGAGGGAACGGTGAGATTCGGCGCGCCGGGCCGTGTGGACGAACCCTCCGACGCGGCGGCGCGCTCGGCGCTGGCAAGCTACCTTTGCGGCTCGGCGCCGGGGAAAGAGGCGGCTCCTGGAAGCATCCGGGGGCTCCTGCTGCGCGATGCCAATCAGGACATTGCGCTGGCGCGGTCGCTGGAATCCCCTCCGGGGGCGAGGCTCCTGCCGGAGATCCTGAAACTGACTCGCGGCGGCGACGGCAAGAAATGGTGTCAGGCCCCTCAGTTTCCCGAAGATCTGGGACCGGAGTGGGTCTTGAGGGTGCGGGATGCGCTGCTGAGGATGGTGGAGTAGATGAGCGCCAGGAGCCGGCTGTTACTCGTCATAATCCCGCTGGCTGTGGTTTACGCCTTCGTGTTCAGCTACCTCTACGCCGTGCACTACAAGATCCCGGCTATTTCGAGGGACGGAAGCTGGCTCAAGCGAGCCAAGATCTCATTGTCTCCGCTGCCCAGCCTGGAGCAGGCGCTTTCCGCCGAGACATCTGAACGAATCCGTCAGGCCGCCGACCCCGAGAAGCGGGACAGGTGGACCAAGGTTCGCGCCGCCGCGGAAAGCGAAATCAACGCGGCGCACGGCGAAGGCTTCCTGATCGCCATCTTGTCGCTGAACATCGTGTGGATGCCGATGATCTACCGCTGGCGCCGGAAGCGGGAGCGGCTGGCAAGAGCAAGGCTCGGCGGCTCAGAAGGGGGCGCGCCAGCGAAGTCCTGAGAAGCGCGCGTAGTCGCGGTCCGTGGTAATCCACTCGCAACCGGCCTCCATCGCCAATGCCGCGAGCCAGGCGTCTTGAACCAGATTGCCTGTGGCCTGCGACCGCCTGCACAACTCCGAGAAGATCCCCCAGTGAAGCGGGCCAGGCTGGATCACCTGGCAGTGGGGCTGATCGAGAAGCACGGCGCAGAAGGCAAGCGCGTCCTGGAGATTGCTCGGCCTGGCGAAAATGCGAGGATGCGTCGCGACCCGAACCATGGCGCTGAGAACTTGAGGGGAGATGCCATAGGCCGGCTGCCCGTTGACCACCTCGTGGAGCCACTGTCGATACTCCGCGTGCCGTTCCGTGTCGCTGCGGAACGCGTAGAGCAACACGTTCACGTCGGGCAGAATCACAGGCGGCCTTCCATGATGTCCACGAGCGATGCGCTGTCGTTGAGGTCAACACCGGACAAAACGCCTCCGCCCGCACGGCACTCGGGAAGCACGACCCGGGGGCGCCGCCGCGGAGAGCGGGACCGGGCCAGGACCAAGCGCAGGCCCTGGTCGATCAGGCTGGTCAGCGTTTCGCCCCGGCGCTCGGCCTCTCGTTTGGCATCGGCGAGAAGGGCATCGTTGAGGCGCACGGTAGTCCTCATATGTCTAGACATATCATGCAAGGCATCATATGTCAAACGCTCGCCGCACAGGCTGGCGGCCTCATGGTAAACTGAGCAAAGACCGCCGATTGAGCTGCTGCCGAGCCCTGCCGGAGAGATGGCCGAGTGGTTGAAGGCGCACGCTTGGAAAGCGTGTATAGGGGAAAC
>JBHGAV010000110.1:0-6453 GCA_041946685.1 Bryobacteraceae bacterium
GTCATCGTGGTCTGCGCCGGCATGGAGGGCGCCCTGCCCAGCGCCATCGGCGGCCTGGTCTCCTGCCCGGTCATCGCCGTGCCCACCAGCGTCGGCTACGGCGCCAGCTTCAACGGCCTGGCCGCCCTGCTGGGCATGCTCAACAGCTGCGCCAGCAACGTCACCGTGGTGAACATCGACAACGGCTTCGGCGCCGGCTACGTAGCCAGCCTGATCAACCGCTGAGCCACGGCCGCGCGGCTCCGCATCGTGCCCTGCGGCACAATTCCCTGCCGGATTCCACCCCATGCGCCGGAGGATTTCTGTAAGATCCCGCAGAGGGCGGGTCCCGGGCGCCGAGCGCCGTTCGCTGGTTGAAGGTCAACGGTAGGCGACTACAGAGGAGAATCCGAGAGAAACATCAACTGATTCGCTGCTTCTTCGGGTTATGGCCTCGCGGACTCGGCGGTCACTGCGGGACCGGCGCGTCCGTAGTCTTGACGAACTGGGGACCGGCCAGACGCGTCACACACGGAACCCGAGGAGATCGTCCGGGGTCGGCCAGAAATGCGGCAATCACCGCACGGGCGCAAGCGCTGGTGCGGAACACGCCATGGCCGCTGTCGGGGAAGATGAAGAGATGGTGTTGAGTCAAGGTCTCTGCGGTCCACCGTGCCGAACCGGGCGGTGTCGCGGGATCGAAAGCCCCGGACAGCAACAGCACGGGAGTGCTGGTGCGGAGAGATTCTTTCACCTGGGCGTTCGCGGGCAGTACATCCCAGATCTTGCATCTCTCAAAGATGTCGCCGAACTGATTCATCGCAGCCGCCCGGAGCGCCGGTGAGATTTGTCGGGCGGCGTCCTGGAATTGGTCCGGCTTCATGAACGGCGCCATCTCCGTGCACTCGACCGATTGCTGCATCCCCACGCTCCTCACATCCGGAGGGCGCAGCCTCTCGATCAGCCTCGCGAGCCGCTCGTTGTTCCCGCCGGCGCTATCGCCGATGATTCGCGGCAGGTGGGGTATCGCCTCTGAATGATAAAGCGATTGCCAGATCACGAATGCGAATTGCCCACCGGTCAGGGTGAATTCGCGCGCCGGGCCGTTTGCACCTTCGGCCACTCGGACCTGGATGGGCGCCGTGTTGAGCCGCTCGACGAGGTGGTAGAAGGTAGCCCGGAGGTTCGGATAATCTTTGTTGCAGGCGGTGTCGGACTGGCACGCATCGAATAGAACCTGGAGGGCTGGCTCGAAGTGGCGGATCAGTTCGAGCTGCACAAGTCCCTGCAACGGCGCCGGCGAGTCGAGGATGGCGCTGCGCACCTTGGCCGGATAATCGCGCATGACGGCTTGCGCCAACAGGGTTCCGTACGAGCCGCCCAAGAGGTCGACGCGCTGGTAGCCGAGCGCCAGGCGCACGTCATTGATGTCGGCCGCGTTTTCCTTGGTCGTGTAGGAACTCAGATTGATGCCTTGACGGACGAGGCGTGCGCGGCAGGCTGCCAGATCCCTCTCGGGACAATTCAGCGATGGCTGCGAGCGGCCCGTCCCCCGTTGGTCGATCACGATGAGAGTCCTCTGGTCCAGAAAGGCTGAGAAAACGGACGAGAAGAGCCGGACTGCCACGTCAATGGCGGCGTCGCCTGGTCCGCCTGCCAGGAAAAACAGCGGCTCCTGCTCCGGCCTTTCCAGCTTGGAGAAAACAGCCACCGCCAACCGTACCGTCTTTGCCTCACCCGCGGATCGATTCCGGCTTTCGCAGACGTTGACGCTGCCGCAACGAACCGACACCCCAGGCGGGGAAGCAAACCAACAAGTCCCGTTTTCGAATCGGGGTACGACTCTCTGCGGTCCGCGGGAGTCCGCGACCCTGGATCGGCAGCCAGTTGATAGCGCAGCTAGCAGAAGAAGCAGCGTTCGGAGCATCGTTCCTGACCGTACATTCAATTCACGAGCGGCGAAAGAGCGGCATAAAAGGTATTCTACTCCGCTACTGTTTGCCGGTGGCGGACTGCGTGCAACCTTGGCCCCGTGGAATTCCCGACCCTTTCGTGGCTCGCCAGCCAAAAGCGGCCAGCGCAGCTATGATCGCGCCATAACCGATTTCGTCGACTGGTACTGCTCAGAGCCGCGGCTGGCATTTAACCGTACCGTGGTCCTCCGGTACAGGATCTTTCTCGAACAGAAGCAATACGCGGTGACGACCATCAATCTCCGCTTGGCTGCAGTTCGGCGCGTCGCGTTTGAAGCCGCGGATTCCGGTTTGCTTAGTCCGGAACTGGCCGCCGGGATTCGACGCGTGAAGGGCGTGCGCCGGATAGGGGTTCGGGTTGGGAACTGGCTTACAGCCGAACAGAGCAAGCGACTCCTGGCGGGCGAGGACCGCCACTCGTTACGAGGCAAGCGGAATTACGCCATACTCGGGATGCTAATCGGATGCGGACTTCGCCGCGGCGAACTGCTTGCGCTGCGCGTTGACTCCATCCAGTTGCGCGAGGAGCATTGGGCTATCGTGGACCTTCTCGGTAAAGCTGGGCACATCCGTACCGTTCCAATTCCAGGCTGGGTTAAGGTTGCCGTTGACGAGTGGAAGAATGCGGCTGGCATCAAGGAAGGTACTCTCTTCCGGTCGATCAACAAGACTGGTCGGGTCTGGGGAACTGGAGTGACACCGAAGGTACTCTGGGAGGTCGTCCGAGTTGCCGCGACGCGCGCAGCAATCGACAAGCTGGCGCCGCATGACCTCCGGCGCAGTTGTGCCCGACTCTGCCATGTCGCTGGCGGCGAACTGGATCAGATCCAGTTTCTTCTCGGGTACGTTTCGATTCAGACTACTGAGCGTAATCTCGGCTGCAAGCAGAAGTTGCGCTGCGCCGTCAACGACCGAATGGGCATTGAGCCGGACGACGGCCCGTTTTCGCAGTGATGGTTGCGAGAGGATCAGTCACCCCTTGGCGACCAGGCGCGACCCATCACAAGCGTTCGAGTTGCCAACCTCCTGTTGCCCGACCAGGCTGCTGTCCGAGGCCAACGCCGCACACTTCTCGCTAGCGGCTGCCCTCTTCAATCGAAAAGAATCGAAATCCAATACGGCTGCGCCAACCGGGTGCGTCGGCGGTCGCCGCGACGCAGGTCCAGTTGCTCGTCCTCGTATTGGAGTATATCCAGCTCGTGAGATGTGAATCGATGCTCATCCCGAGGGTTGAACAAGACCACTTCCTTGGCATCCAGCTCGATGTGGGGCCGAACGAAGAACAGGTTGTAGGCATCGCCATTGGGTTCGTAGTGAAACCTCTCGATCCCGATGATCCCCGTCGGAATATCCGGATTTAAGGATTGCAGCGACACCGGGTAATGACCGCGGCGTTGGCGGAAGGACTCAATTTCGGCAATCAGGGTGGCGCCGCGCTGGATCGCCCGGTCCCGACTCCAGCTTGCTGCGATAGGGAGCACCATGGCCCGGAAGGTGACAAGGATGAGGGGAACACAAACAAGGGTGAAGTGAATCGAGGTCCCCTTGTGACTGACGTGAACCAAGTCGGCTTGCCAGCGCCGGTCTAGCGTCCGAAGGAGGACGACTGCACCAACGCCAAGCATCACGCCAATCGAGAGCTGGTTCACGGACATAGCGCTGACGGTGATCACGAACGCGACGAGCCCGGCCGACACCAGCGCGATTCGGCGCCATAGTCTGGATCGCCGCGGCCGAACCATCCAGGCCAGCCCCACAGGCACCATGAGCAGGCTCACATAGCTGGCAACCTGAACCACAAACGAGAACGTTGCCGCCGAGGCGTCGAACCGCCCCGGGAGGTACGGAAGCACCATCACAAGGCAGATGAGAGCGGCGAGGAGAAGTACAGGAATCATTTCGACTGAGAGACATCGATTGCCGAGTTGGGATATGAACGTTCGGCTCCGCTTTGCGTAACGCACGTGGCAAGCCCACCGGCGAATCGGCAGCGGTCTGACTGGTATGTCCCGATATCCCTCGACTCCAGACGAGGCGCCAGCACAGTCTCATTCTTCGCGTCCGTCATGTTTTCCTCTCAGTTTAGTATGCCGGCAAGGTGCAGGCGATGACGCCCAGCGCCGAGTTCTCGACTGGCGTTTACGGGGACTGCGGACGGTAGCTCGAAAGTGGCCGCACACGACATGCATTACCCACGCCTGACGGCGCAGCGCTTACGATCAGTCCACTGGCCACACTCCTGAACGTCACGTTCCGGGCTCAGGACCGGGCATATGCGGCCTGCCAATGTGGTTGCGCTCGTCAATCATTGGGCTCACTGCCACGTTTTGCTTCAATTTTGTACCCACTGCCACTTTGTGCTTCCTAACGAGGCATTTAGCTCAGAACTCCAATGATGAGGGGCAAGGACTTGCGGGATTCGGCGCTGCCACTGTATGCTTCCGGCACTGCCGGATTATCGTTCAAGGCACAACGGATATTGTCAGGGGGCTGTACGATGCGTTCGCCCGAGGCGACGTCGCCGCGGTGCTGCAAACACTCGACGCCGGCATCACCTGGAGAGAAGCCGACGGCTTCCTGTACGCCGGCGGCAACCCCTATATAGGACGCCAGGCCGTGCTCGAAGGCGTATTCCAGCGCCTCGGGAGCGACGTCCAGAACTTCCTCGTACTGCCTGAGAACTTCATCGAGGGCGGCGATTCGGTCGTCGTCGAAGGCCGCTACAAAGGAACCGTCAAGGCAACCGGGACGCCCGTGGATGCGCAGTTCGCTCACGTCTGGCAGTTGCGGAACGGCAAGGTCGTGCGCTTTCAGCAATACACCGACACCCGCCAGTGGGCCCGGGCGGCGGCCTGCTGATGCGATCGCGCCGCGCGGGCGGGGAACTGAGTTCTATAGAGGTGGCCGGCGCCGGTGCCAGTCCGTCCGGTTCTGAAACTCCCGCCCCGCCGCCAGCAGCGTGTTCTCGCTGAACGGCCGCCCCACCAGTTGGATCGCCACCGGCAGGTTCTCCGCAAAGCCGCAGGGCAGTGAGAGGGCCGGCAGTCCCGCCAGGTTGCCCGCCGCCCCCAGGTCCGCCAGGCCGCGCTGCTGGGGCTCCTTCCTCCCGGAGCCGCGGTCCAGCGGCTGGTCGATCCTGGGCGCCGTCCCGAACAGGCTGGGCGAGACCAGCAGGTCCACCCCGGCGAACAGTTTCCTTAACGCCGCCTGCACCAGTCCCCGGATCCGCATGGCCTTCAAATAGTCCTTCGCCGGGATCTCCAGCCCCGCCTTCAGCCCCGCGATCTGCTTCCGGTCCGCCAGTTGATCCACGCCCCCGCTGCGGATCAGCGGCTCGAACACCGCCGAGCCCTCCGCCGCGATCACCGTCCCCGCCACGGCTCCGTACGGGAAATCCGGAAGCGCCGTCTCCACCATCTGCACACCCAGCGAGCGGATCGTCTCCAGGGCCTGCCGGAAGGCCGGGCGCGCCGCCGGCTCCGCCCACTCCTCGAAATCCACCGGAGCGAACCCCACCCGCAGGTCTTTCATCGCCCGGGCGTACTGCGGCGTGTAGTAGAAACTCTTGCCGGCCGATCCCGGATCCAGGTCGTCCTTCCCTGCGATCGCCTGCAGCACCAGCCCGCAATCTTCGGCCGAATGCGCCATCGGCCCGATCTTGTCCAGCGTCCAGGAGAGCGCCATGGCCCCGTGCCGGCTCACCAGCCCGTAGGTCGGGCGCAGCCCCGTCACCCCGCAAAACGCCGCCGGCGTCAGAATCGACCCCCAGGTTTCCGAAGCCAGCGCGAAAGGCGCCAGCCCCGCCGCCACCGCGCTCCCCGACCCGCTCGACGACCCGCCCGACCAGCGCGTGCGGTCCCACGGATTCAGGCCCGGGCCGAACATCGAGGCCGCGGCATAGCGGTAGCCGCCGCCTCCGGCCAGCTCCACCATGGCCAGCTTGCCCACCAGCACCGCCCCCCTCCCGTCCAGCCGGCGCAGCACCGTGGCCGTTTCTTTGAAAACCTGCCCGGCATACGGGCGCGCGCCCCAGGTGGTCGGGTGGCCTGCATAGCTCAGCAGGTCCTTGGCGCCGTAGGGAATGCCCTGCAGCGGCCCGCGCATCCGGCCGCGCCGGATCTCCCCGTCCACCTCCTTGGCCCGCCGCACGGCCTCCCCGGTCAGCGGAAGGGCCAGGGCGTTATAGCGCGGGCCCAGCCGCTCCAGCCGCGCCGCGAAAGCGCGCGCCAGTTCCTCCACCTTGAACTCCCGGGCCAGGATGCGCTTGTTGAGTTCGCCGATGGTGGCGAAGAACAGGTCCTCGCTGAATTCGGGCATGGCGTGTCAGGCTTCGAACCGGAAGGCCGGTTCCGCGGACATCGGGATTTCGAGCTTCGCGATCCTGCCCAGGTTGCCCTGCTGCCGCTTGCGCGCCGCCTCCAGTTCCTCTTCCGGAGTCTGCGGCGGGCGCTCGCCCTCGGGCTGGGCCGCCCCGGCCGAAGCGGCCAGCGCCGCCACCCAT
>JBHGAV010000111.1:0-6291 GCA_041946685.1 Bryobacteraceae bacterium
CCGCCGATGTTTCCCGGCGCGAGCTTGGAACAGGCGCTCCACGGCGGCGAGGACTACGAATTGCTGTTCACCGCGCCCGCCCGAATCCAAGTGCCCCCGGCGTGGCACGGGATCGCGCTTACCCCGATCGGCACAATGCGCCGCGGCCGCCCCGGCGCCGTCGAGCTTTTCGGCCATCCGCTTGCGCCGCTGGGTTGGGATCATTTTCGGTAGGGGAGGCTTCTGGCCGGTGGCTGGCAGCTTGTGGATTCCGCTGCGGGGGAGACTTGGGGGACAGGGGGGACTGGACTGTGTGGCTTAAGCCGTCATGCCGCCTGAAAGGCCGCCCCACAACCGCAGCGCAGGCACGCGCTGTCTACGGACCTGCCGCGGTTTCCCCACCCAAGATCGGCGCGGTCTACCCCGAACTTCCGTGTCGCCGTCCCCGGTTTTCCGGGGCGTGACAGCGCTAGCGGCGCGCTTCTGCCACCGCGCGTCGCCGGCAGCCGGCCCCAAATCGGTGATTGAGTAGTCCGTCCCCGGTTTGGGTTTGGGCGGTTTGCGGTTGCGGTCATACCTGCAAGGTGTCACGGTCGCGGGCCACCAGGGCGTAAAGAACCGGCGCGAGGAAGACCGAGAGAAACAGCCTGGAAACCAGGCCGCCGACGATCACGATCGCGAAAGGTTTCTGCGAGTCGCTACCGATGCCCGTAGACATGGCCGCCGGAAGCATGCCGAGGCAGGCCACTAGTCCGGTCATCATGATCGGCCGGAGGCGCAGGAGCGACGCCTCGTATGTGGCGGTCAGGATGTCCATGCCCTCGAGGCGCAGCTTGTTGATGAACGAATACAGGATGACGCTGGTCTGCACCGCCACCCCCATAAGGGCGAGGAAGCCCAACATGGAGGAGACGCTGAATGCGGCGCCCGTCCACCGGAGGGCCGGCAAAGCTCCGACCGGCTGCGTCACGAGCACGCTGAACATGATGATGACCGGGAACTTCAGGTTCCCATACAGCGCGAACAGGATGAGGAGTATGAGGACAACCGTCAGCGGCACGATCAGCGCCATTTGCTCCCGCGCCGCCCGGTAGTCCTGGTACTCTCCGCCCCAATCGATCGAGTAGCCAGGGGGGACACGAAGCCTGGACGAGACCAACCGGCGCGCCTCCTCGACCGCGCCGGCCAGGTCGCGGTTCTCCACGCTGAACTGGACTCCTATATACCGCGAGTTGCCTTCGCGATAGATGTACGAGGCGCCGTTGGAGATCCGCACATCGGCGAGCTCGCTCAAGGGGATGTGCTGCCCGTCCGGAGTCATCACCAGAAGGCTCTTGATCGCCTCCATGTCCTTGCGGAAGGGCTCCTGCAAGCGCACCACCAGGTCGAACTGGCGCTCGCCCTGGATCACCTGCGTGGCCACTTTTCCGCCCATCGAGGTTTCAATCAGCGTGTTGATGTCGCTGATATTGAGCCCGTAGTTGGCGATCTTCTTTCGGTCCGGTGTTACGAGCAGGCTCGGTTGGCCCAGTTCGCGGACGATGGTGACGTCCGTGATCCCGCGCACGCCGGAGATCAGCCTCTTGATCTCCTCGGCGGTGTTCTCGAGGGTCCTAAGGTCGGGGCCGAAGACCTTGACGGCCAGGCTGCTCTTTAGGCCCGTCTCCGCCTCGTCCACCGCGTCTTCGGCGGGTTGTGTGTAGTTGAAGATGATGCCCGGGAACGAAGAGAGTTTCCGCTTGATCGCCCCGATGAGCTGCGGCTTGGTGCGGATTTGGCCCTGCCAGGCGGGATCGTCGTAGGGCTTCAGCCCGACATAGAACTCGTTGTTGAAGAAGCCGGTGGGATCGGTTCCATCATCCGGGCGCCCGAGTTCGTTCGCCACAGTGGTGACTTGCGGAAAGGCCATCAGGATGCCCCGGATCTGCGGCGCGAGCCTTGCCGCCTCGTCGAAGGAAATGGTGGACGGAGCGGTGGCGCGGACCCACAACGCGCCCTCGTCCAGGTGCGGCATGAACTCCGAACCGATGGACGGAATCAACAGCAGCGAGGCGGCGAAGGCGGCGAGGCAGGCGGCCAGGGTCGCCGCCCGGTGGCGGAGGCACCAGCGCAGCGCGACTCCGTACAGATCCCGCACCCTCTCGTACAGGCGGACTTCCGGCTCCTTGACGTGTTTTCGCAGGAAGATCGCGCACAGCACCGGCAGGAGCGTCAGCGTGCAGAGCAGCGATCCGGCGAGCGCGAAGGACATCGTGTCCGCCATGGGTTGGAAGAGCCGGCCGGATGGCCCCGTGAGCGCATAGATGGGCAGGTACCCCGCGATGATCACGGCCACGGCATAGAAGATGGGTCTCTCCACATCGGCCGCCGCGGACCGGATCACGTCCAGCAGATTGTGTTGCTTGCCGCGGCGGGCCGCCACCTCCCGGAAGATGTTCTCCACCATCACCACGGCGCCGTCCACGATGACGCCGAAATCGATTGCGCCGATGGAGAGCAGGTTCGCCGGGATGTTCCTCCCGTCCAGGCAGATGAAAGAAAACAACAGCGCGAACGGGATGGTTACGGCAACGATCAGGGCGGTCCGGACACTGAAGAGCATGAGGCCCAACACTGCCAGGACCAGCAGCATCCCGCGAAGGAGGTTTCTCTCGACCGTCTCTGTAGTCTCGGCGATGAGGTAGCGGCGGTCGTAGAAAGGCACGACTTCGACGTCGGGCGGGAGGACGCGCAGATTCAGGTCCGCGGTCACCTTCTCGACGTCTTCGAGCACACGCTGCGCCTGTTCGCCGGCGCGCATCAGGATGACCCCCTCCACAGCATCGTCCTGTTTCATGAAGCCGAACTGGCCGAGCCTCACGGCGTGCCCGATCCGGACCTCCGCTACGTCGCGCAGGAAGACAGGGACTCCGTTGCGCGTGGCCACGATCACGTCGCGGATGTCTTCCAGATCCTTGACGAGACCCAGGCCCCGTATGTAGTAGAACTGTCCTCCCTGTGAATAGAAGCCGCCGCCGGCGTTAGCGTTGTTGCCGCCCAGCTGCTGGACGATCTGCGCGGCCGACACCCCGTAGGCAAACAGCTTTTCCGGGTCGAGCAGGACCTGGTACTGCATGGTGGTCCCGCCGAAGCCCGAGTCGTCCGCGACGCCGGGAATTGCGCGGTAGCGGCGCTCCAGAACCCAATCCTCGATGGTCTTCAGTTCCTGTGGCGAGCGGTCGGCGCTCTGGAGCACGTAACGATAGATGAGCCCGCTGGGGGTGAACAGCGGAGACAGCCCGGGGACGACGCCGTCCGGCACTTTGGCGTTGGCTATGCGCTCGAAGGCCTGCTGCCGCACAAAATACGGATCCGTGCCGTACTGGAAGTTCATCTGCACCGAAGAGAGGCCATACAGAGAGATCGAGCGCAGCGTTGCGAGCTTCGGTATGCCGCTCATCTCTACTTCGACCGGGATCGTGATCAGCCGCTCGACTTCCTCCGAGGCGTGACCCGGCCATTGGGAGATGATCTCGACATGCGGCGGGGACAGGTCTGGATACGCGTCGATCGGAAGGTTCCGAAAGGCGATTGCACCCCAGGTCATGAGAGCGAGGGCGGCGATCACGACCAGGAACCGCTGTCTGAGAGCGAAATCCACGATGCGGGCGATCATGAGGGTTCCGTGGTTTACTGATTGCCACCGGCGGACTGGAGAAAAACGCTTCCTTCAGAGACGACGCGGTCGCCTTCCTTGCACCCGCTCAGGATCTCGGCCTGGTCGTCGAGTTGCGCC
Source organism: Bryobacteraceae bacterium (assembly GCA_041946685.1). Classification (GTDB taxonomy): domain Bacteria; phylum Acidobacteriota; class Terriglobia; order Bryobacterales; family Bryobacteraceae; genus JBHGAV01. Next base: position 3,755 of record JBHGAV010000111.1, read on the forward strand.
CCCAGGGTGACCTCGCGGCGCGCGAACGCGCCCCGCCCGTCTTCCAGGTAGACAAAGGGCTGGTTGTCGGCGTCACGAAGCACGGCCGAGGAAGGGACGGCGAGCACGTTTGTCCTGGTCCTGGTGTGGATGACCACGTCCATCACCATGTCCTTCTTGAGTTTGCCGCCAGGGTTGCGGGTGACGACGCGCACTGGCGTGGTCCTGGTGGCGGAGTCCACCATGGCGCCGATGTAAGACACGACGCCTTGGAAGACCTCGGTGAAGGACGGGTTGGTTTCCTCCACCCGGTCGCCCACCCGGATGGAGGCGAGGTCCTTCTCATGGATGTGTCCCTGAACCCAAACGGTGGATACGTCGCTGATCAGGAAGCATGTGGTGTTCCCCGCCTGGATCAACTGGCCGGGCGAGACCATTTTCTGGACTACGACGCCCGCGATCGGCGACCGGACCGTGGTCTCCGGGTCGATGGGGGCGCCTTGGCGATCGGCGCCTTCGATCTGCTCCTTGGTGATCCCCATGATCTTCAGCGTCTGGAGGGCGTTGTCGACATCGGTTAGTGCGTCGTTGTAATCGGCCTGCGCGGCCTCCAGGTCTTTGCGGGCGATGGCCTGATGATCCAGCAGGTCCCGGCTGCGCTCGAGCGAGCGCCTGGCCAACTCCAACCGGTTCGCGGCCTTCCGATACCCTGCCAGCGCGCCGGAGACGTCGGGGCTCGGCACGAAAAGCAGGGGACCGCCGCGGGGCACCGACGAGCCCAGATCCACGACGATGCGGGAGATGGGACCGCTGACCTGAGTGATGGCCGGCGAGGTATGGTCCGCATCCCAATCGACTGTCCCCGTCGTGCGCACGGTGATCGACCAGCTCGTGCGCCTGACCGGTGTGACCCTTATGTGGACCATCTGCTCATCGGTCAGCCTGACGAGCCCTGGCCGGGACTGCTCTTGCGCGGTGTCGTGCGCCCCGGCCATCCTCCCGCGGCCGCACCCCGCGAGCGGCAGGGCGATAACCAGCAGGAGGGACGCTTGCCTGATTCTCGTCATCGCAGCACCCGCGTTCCGACTACCAGGTTGATCTGCTCTACTGAAATCATATAAGCGGCAAGGGCCTGGCGGTACGCCAACTGAGTGGACCGGTAGCTGCGTTGCGCATCCAGCAGGTCCAGCAGGCTGGCCGCCCCCCTCCGGTAGGCGTAGTTGCTGATTTCGCGGGACCTTGTAGCCTGGTCCAGGTAGCCCGCTTCAAACAAGCGGACCACCTGATCGTTGGTGCGAAAGCCGGCGTAGGCGCTCACGACGTCCGTGAGCGCGCCGGCGCGTGTAGCAGCCTCGGTTTCCTGGGCCTGCCGTACGCCGAACCTGCTCCGCGCAATCTCCCCTTGATTGCGGTCGCGAATGGGGATTTCAATCGACCCGCCGAACCCAACGCCGTTGACCATGCCGTTGCGCTTGTATTCCACCCCCCACGTCAGATCACGCGCCCGGTTGCTGTAAGCCAGGGCCACCGTGTCGTTGGCCAGCCTTATGGCGGTTCTCGCTGCGGCCAGGTCGGGCCTCGATGCGACAGCCTGACGCTGCAACTCCTCTAATAGAACGACGTATGGTTTGTGCGCCAGGCTTCCGGAAACGTCGAGGTTTTCCGGAACGTTCTCGAAGCCCAATAGCTGGCGGAGGGCCGCCTTGCTTTGTATCAACGCCAGTTGGGCAGCGGAGAGGTCCTGCTCGAACTGCAGCATTTGCAGCGAGATCTTCAGGAAGTCCGATTCTGAGATGTCGCCGGACTTCACGCGTGCCCGGTTGATCTCCAGGACCTCCTTAAAGTCCTTGAGGTTGGCCCCGGCCAGTTCGAGGTTGGACTTCGCGAGCAACACCCCGATAAAGGTTTGCGCCACCTGGAACCGCAACTGCCGCTCGGAGTCCGCCACGGTGGCGGCGGTCACCGCCGTGGCATCCTCCGCTACCTTGATCCGGTTCCGCCTCTTACCGCCGCGTTCATATGTGAAGCTCACCGACTGGAGGAACTCCTGGTTATCCCGGAGATTGGCGAAAGTCATGTCCTTCGGAGAGAAGACCGGGAAATCCTCGTTGGTCATGGTGTAGACGGGGTTCGGCTTGATGGCGGCGGTGATTTCACCAGCCCTGGCTTGATCGATGTTCAGCCGCTGCGCCCGGAGCGCCTGGTTGTGTTCGAGGGCGAGGCTGACAGCCTGCTCCATGGAGACGGTGGCGGCCGTTGCGCCGGCGCCGGGCGCCGCTTGGGGACATGCGTTCTGAGCGGCCAAAAGGGATGCGAACAGGATGCCTGAGGCGGGGGCGAATCGATGCGCTACCTCCATTTGGGGCCCTCCAATAGTAGGATGTTCCCAACTCGGCGGAATGTCCATAATGCTTGGCGAACTCAGCCTTCGGAAGTTCCCTTGCCGGCGGGAATGGGAAATTCGCCGGTTGGCGCAGCGGTAGCCCCGCCGGAATCGGTGATTGAGTAGTCCGTCCCCGGTTTGGTGTAATAGCGGCGATGGGACGGACACTATTCCT
>JBHGAV010000112.1:0-6006 GCA_041946685.1 Bryobacteraceae bacterium
CATCAACATTTATGTCGCGCACCCTTGAGAAACGGTGAGAACGGTCGCAAGGGATACAATACTCTCATGGAGCGGATGTTGCTCCTTCTCTTGCTTTGGCCGGCGCTGCTCGGGAATTCGTACTCTGATTACCTCAGCGCGAAGCGGAAAATCGACCTGATCGGGAACGACCAGGCGCCCGCCGGCTCAAAAATTGTGCTCACCGGAACAGAGCTGAACGCGTATGTAAGCCATGAGGTCGCCGCCCGCGTCCGGGAAGGGCTGCGGGAACCTAGAGTGCAACTGGGGCACGGTTCGGCCTCGGGCTACGCCCTGGTGGATTTTCCCAAGCTGCGCCAGGCCAGCGGTAAGCCGATGAACTGGCTGCTCGCGAAGTTGCTGGAGGGAGAGCGGCCCGTCCGGGTTGCCGCCCGCATTCATTCCGAACGGGGAACGGCCAGGGTGGATGTGGAGAGCGTGGAAATATCGGGGATGACGATCGAGGGCGCCACGCTGGACTACCTGATCCAAAAGTTCGTGCTTCCTTATTATCCTGGCGCCAAAGTCGGCGAACCTTTCGAGCTGAAGCACGGCATTGAGCGCCTGGAAATCCGGCCCGCCGCCGTGCAGGTGATCATCGGACAGCGCTGAGTTCAGGCGCGCCGCAAACTGGTGATCCGCCGCGCCGCTTCTTTGCCCATCCGGATGCAGTCTGGAACCCCTATCCCGTGATACGCGTTCCCTGCTAAGAACAGCCCTGGGATTTGGCGGAGCCGGCCCGCGATCCGGGCGACCCGTTCCGCGTGACCCACACTGTACTGCGCCATGGAGCGCGGCCAACGGGCGATCCGGGTGAACACCGGTTCCGCGGTCACGCCCATGATCTCGCTGAGCTCCTCCTGTACGGCCGCTGCCAGAGCTTCATCGCTCTCGCCCACCGCGCCATCGTCCTCCCCGCCCACAAAGCAGCGGAGGACAGCCATGTGGTCCGGCACGCGGTGTGAAAACTTCGTTCCAAGCCAGGTACAAGCCACCAGCCGCCGCCGCTCACACTTCGGAACCAGGAACCCGAAGCCGTTCAGCCGGTGGCCGAGGCTGCTCCGGTCATACCCCAAAGAGATTGTCACCGAGGAAGAGTACGAGACGGAATGGAGCAGCGCGCTCAGTTCGGGATCGGTTTCAGAAAGGAGCGCACCAGCCTCGTAAGCCTGGCAAGCGAGCACGACCTGAGCCGCTTCCAGCCACTGCGCACCCAGCCGGATTCGAAAGCCGCCGGCTTCGCGCTCGAGCGTTTCGGCCTCCGCTTGCACTACTCTCAGCGCCGGCCCCGCCGCGGCGACGAGCGCCTCTGTAAGCTGGCTGAGTCCGCCCTTGAGTGTCTGGAAGAGCGGCAGCCCCTTGCTCTCGCTGTTCGTTCTCTGCCGCCGCGCGGCCAGGACGCCCCGGGTCAGGCTGCCATACTTCCGTTCCAGTTCCACGAACCTCGGCAGCACGCTCGAGACGCTCAGCTTCCCCGGGTCGCCGCCGTAAATGCCGGCCAGCAGCGGCTCCGCCAGGTAATCCACCGCTTCACGTCCGTAGTGGTCCGTGACGAAATCGGCCACCGAGCGATCCCCCGGCTTATTCTCATCGGGCCGGCGGAACCACTCCAGCCCCATGCGGATTTTCGTTCGCCACCCGAGCAGCCGCGTCGTGATCATCGGCAACACGCGGGTCGGGATCATGAGCATGAGCCCGTCGGGCAGCGGAACGAGCCGGCGCCCCTTCCAGACGTAAGTGACACGGAGGTGGTCGTTGGAGCCGATCACCTGGTCCGCCAGCCCCAGATCCCGGATCAAGTCCATCGCCCATGGCTTCTGAGAGAGGAAGCTGTCGGGCCCGGTTTCGATGACGCAGCCGTGCAGGCGCTCGGTCTCGATGACGCCTCCCAGCCGGTTCCGCCGCTCGACCAGCGTGGACGGTATGCCTGCTTTGGCAAGGTAGTAGGCGGTCGAGAGCCCCGAAATTCCGCCTCCGATAATGACGACCGGCAGCATTCAGGACACCCTGCCTGCCGGGTCCTGGCCCAGTTTCCGAAGCGCAACGTCGGCCAGGGCGGCGATGAACGTAGGCGAGTCGTTCACGGATTCGGGACGGTAGAGGCGGATGCCACGCTCAAGGGCGTAATTGCGGAACAGCACGTCCACGTCGTACAGGATTTCGACGTGGTCGCTCACGAAGCTGATCGGCGCGACAACCAGTTCACGAAAGCCTTGGGCAGCATACAGGTCAATCCGGGACTCGACGGTCGGGCCGAGCCACTTCTCGTCCGTCGCGCCCTGGCTCTGGTAGGCGAAGTCCCAATCGGTAAGACCTCCCCGCGCAGCCACGGCCGCGGCCGTCGCCCTGGCCTCCCGGTCATACGCGTCCCCGGCCTCCAGGACCCTCTCGGGCAGGCTGTGCGCCGTGAACAGCACCTTGCGGCCCGGAGCCAGCGGCGCCAGCTTCTCATAAAAGGCCTCGATCAGAAGGGGGTGGTCATGGAAGCTCTTCGCCCACACAATTTCGGCCTTGAAGCCGAGTTCCGTCTTGGCCTCCTGGGTTCGGCGGAAATAGAGTCCGATGCTCATCTTTGAGTACTGCGGCGCGAGGCAGATGGCGACGATCCGGTCCACTCCCGCGGCCTGCATTTCGGCCATGGCCTCCCGGATGAAAGGGCGCCAGTTCCGCATGCCGAAATAGGTCGTGACGGGGTGGCCGGCGGCCGCCAGGTGACGTTGAAGCGCCCGGGCTTGCTCCCGGGTGCGCGCCAGCAAAGGGGAACCCCCTCCGATGGCAGCGTAACGCCGCCGGATTTCTTCCAAAAGCGGAGGCGGGGTCGGCCTGCCGCCGCGCACATACCCGAGGTACTCCTCAAGGTCTTCCAGGCGTTCCGGGGCGCCGTGCGCCAGCAGCAGGACCGCCTGCTTCACGGTTTGAATTCCCGGACGTAGCCCACCACGGCTTTCACATGATCCACGGGCGTCTCCGGGAGGATGCCGTGGCCAAGGTTGAAGATATGCCCGGGACGCGTGCCGGTTCGCTTCAGCAGTTCATGCACGCGCATCTTCAACTCGGGCAGCGGCGCGAACAGGGCGGCCGGGTCGAGGTTCCCCTGGATGGCCGAGCGGTAGCTGATGTCCATCCAGGCCTGGTCGATGTTGATGCGCCAATCGACCCCGAGGACGTCGCCCCCGGCCGCGTGCAGTTCGCGGAAGAAGCCGGCCGCTCCGGTGCCGAAGTGGATCACGGGCACTCCGGTCGAGCGTATGCGCTCGATCAGCGCGCGGGAATACGGGGCGACGAAACGCACGTAGTCATCCGGACCCAGCGCGCCGACCCAGCTATCGAACACTTGAATCGCGCGGGCGCCAGCCGCCACCTGGAGAATCGCATAGGGGCCGAGCACGTCCACCAGCTTGCCCATGAGCCGCCGCCACAGCGTCTCGTTGCTGTACATCATCTGCTTGGTCTTCAGGAAGGTCCGCGACGGCCCGCCCTCGATGATGTAGCTGGCCAGCGTGAACGGAGCGCCCACAAATCCGATGACGGGCACCCGGCCGGCCAGCGCTTTTACAACCACGCCGATCGCCTCGCCCACATAGCCCAGGTCATCCGTGTTGGAGATCGACAGCGTATCGATGTCTTCCGATGTGCGGACCGGGTTTTCGATGACGGGCCCTTCGCCGCTCACGAAGCGCAGCTTCAGCCCCATCGGCTCGACGGGCAACAACAGGTCCGCGAAAATGATGGCGGCGTCAACGTCCAGGACTTCCACCGGCTGCAAAGTAACGGTTGCGGCCAGATCAGGGCGTTTGCAGATCTCCAGAATTCCGTGCCTGGCACGGATCTCCCGGTACTGTCGCAGGTAGCGCCCCGCCTGGCGCATAAACCACACGGGCCGGACGTCCGTCGGCCGGCGCCGGCAGGCGTCGAGAAAACGGCTGTTCATTGGAGCCACGCGCATGCCAGTTCCGCTTTGTCCTCACAGAAAAAGACGCGTAAGTGCTTGGGTTTGTGTTTGGCCGCCCATTGGCGGCCGAGAATGAAGAAGGGCTTGGTCCACGCCTCGCTCTCGATCGTTTTCGGAGCAACTACGGACACCGACAGCATGCCCTGCGCCGGGTAGCCGGTGCGGGGGTCCATGATGTGCGTATAAAGCTTGCCCCCGGCCATAAAGAACTTTTCGTAACTTCCAGAGGTCGATAGCGATTCATCTTTCAGGAAAAGCTGCTCGACTGTCTTGGTCTCGTCCCTTGGATCGCGGATCCGGACCTCCCAGCCACGAATCTCGCTGGCTGGGCTGCCCAACCCATAAATGCTGCTGCCCGCCGCCGAAACCAGCGCCGAGGTGATGCCGTTTTCCTTCAGCACTGCGATCATCCGATCCACGGCGTACCCCTTCCCGATCCCGCCCGGATCGATTTCAACGCCGGGCCGGGTGAATCGCACGGTTTGGTTCTCAGCGTCCAGCACGATGTTCCGGTACCCCACTTTCTGGAGGGCGCCGGAGACCTCTTCCTTGCTTGGCAGATTGCCCGTGCCCTTGTAAAAGCCCCAGACCTTCATGAGCGGGCCCACGCTGATGTCGAAGGCGCCCTCGCTCTGCCGGCTGTACGCCAGGCACGCCGCAAGCAGATCGAACAGTTCCTTGCTCACTCTTACGGGGCGTTCCGCGGCCTCCCGGTTCACCCTGCTCCACTCACTGTTGGGCCGGTAGTTGGAAAGCATCCGGTCCAGCCGGCGGACCTCCGCGAAGGCAGCCTCCACCGCGTATTCCATCCTCTCCCGGTTATCGCTGTAGACAGCGACCGAGTAGGTGGAGCCCATCGCGTCCAGGTTGGCCTCGAGCCGCAGAAGCTCCCCGGCCCACCCTGCGAAGGGCAGAAGAAACAACAGTACCACAAGCTGTAACATGCGGACTATATTTTTGGAAGCTGATAAGGCCCCATGGGGGCCTGAAAAACTACGCGAAAGTAATCCCGGCAAGACATCAATTACTAGAGTCCTCGGCCCGCGTGCGGCTTTTCTGCACTCTCTTGAGGAGTTCTTCGATCCGGCTCGCCGAGTCCGGAGCCGTGTCGTGTTCGAAGTGAAGCTCGGGGATTCTCCACAGCCGCAGGCGGCTCGCCGCCTCGCGGCGGATGTAGTGCCTCGCGCCCTCGAGAGCTTTCAAGGCATCCTCCTGCCGGCGGACATCTCCGCCCACAGCCACACGAACGCGCGCGTGCCGCAGATCCCGGCTCACCTGCACGTCAATCACTGCTACCGAGCCGAGCCTGGGGTCGGACATTTCGTATCCGATAATTTCCGCCAGCTCTTCTTTGAGCGATTCAGCAACTCTTCCCGCGCGGTGGGGATCCATCGGGGCTTCACTCCAGCCACTCCACCGTGGCGCCCACCAGGCCGGGGCCGAGCAGCCCCGCGGCCTCCTTTTCCACCGACTGGAGCACCAGGGCGGCCTGGCCGTGATCGTTCGAAACAGTCACCGCAGCTACCAGCGCCCGCTGCCAGAGGTCCTGATAATCGATCTCCGCAACCGCCACATTGAACTTGTGGCGCAACCTTTCCTTCAAACCCTGTACGACGTGACGCTTCTCCTTGAGGGAGTGAGAGTTTTCCAGCCTCACCTCGAGGGTGAGGACTCCGATCGTGGCCATTTCCTGTTCAGACGAGGGCCTCTGCGGCAACGCGCTCGGTGACGAACGCCTCCAATACGTCGCCAGGCTTGACGTCATTGAAATTCTCGATGGAAACGCCGCACTCCAGGCCGCTCTTCACCTCGGAGGCGTCATCCTTGAACCGCTTGAGGGAGCTGACTTTGCCCGTGTACACGACGACGTTGTCGCGCAGCACGCGGACCTCGCTGTCCCGCGTCAGCGTGCCGTCCACCACCAGGCAGCCGGCAACCGTGCCCACCTTGCTGATTCGGAATGTATCCCTCACTTCGGCGCGCCCGCGGTAGACCTCGCGGTAGACAGGCTCGAGCATGCCGCTCATCGCGCGCTT
>JBHGAV010000113.1:0-5922 GCA_041946685.1 Bryobacteraceae bacterium
TTCAAGTTCGGCGGGGAGGCTCGCAACCTGCTGTCCAACTACATCGATCCGGTGGAGATCTCGGCTTCGTACCCGAGCGGCTCGGGGGGCAACTACAACTTCGAATACGTCACGCGCGACGGCAGTTCTTCCACTCTCAACACGCAGAACGTGCAGAGGGGCATCACCAACGCCCGTTATTTCCTTGGGGTGCCCGGGTGGTCCATCAGCCCAGGGCGGAACGTGGCGATGGCCTTGTCGCAGAAGTATATGGCGGTCTACACGCAGAACGACTGGCGCGCTTCGAGCAAGCTGACCCTGAATTTGGGGTTCAGATGGGACCTCCAACCCGGGCCGACGGATCGTTTCGACCGCATTTCCGGCATCGACCTGAACGCTACCAATCCATTCGGCTACAAGGGTGCGATTGCGTTCGTAGGGACTGGGAACTACAGCCGGAATCTCTGGGATACGCAGTACACCAACATCGGACCGCGATTGGGCTTCGCATATCAGGCGATGAACGACCTGGTAGTGCGTGGGGGGTTTGGCGTGAGCTACCTGCCCAGCAACTCCGGCTACTTCGAAAGCCCGCTGGACTACGGCACAAGGACATTCTCCAGCGGCACGCAGGACCAGCCGTATGGCCCCAACCCGAACGGGGTCCCGGCTTTCCGCATGGCGGACGACGCCCCCCTGGCGATTGCTGTGAATGCGGACCCAGGAGCTCCCGTGGTCTACGGGGCGAGCAACACCTACTTTGACCGCAACTTCAAGAACGGGCGCGCGATGCAGTACAACTTCTTCATTGAGAAGCGGTTCCTCAGCACATGGTTCGCTTCGGTCGGCTTCAGCGGCTCCAAGACGGACCACCTGTACTACCGCGCATTCCCGATACAGAACAATCAACTGCTGCCCTCGGACCTGAGGGCCAGTTGGGCGGCCCAGTTCATCGCGAGCAACCTCACCCTCAACCCCGCCACCGAGCTGATCCCGAACCCCTTCCAGCCGAAGGACGGGCCGCTGTACAAGTTCGGAGGGGCGTTGGGAGCGGCCACCATCGCCCGGCAGAGCACTTACTACCCGTACCCTCTGCTGATCGGCAATTCCATCAGCATGTCCAGAGGCTTTGCGAACTGGAACTCTCTTCAGGTTCGCCTAAGCCATTCGTTCTCGCGCGGGATCTTCATGGACGCCAACTACACCTTCGCCAAGGGGCTCGACCTCACCAACACGATGGAGGACGCCATGATATCAAACCCCGGCGGCGGTTTGAGCGCGGCCATGATGGATATCAAGAACCTCCGCAACAACAAGCGCCTCGGGGGCAGCGATCTCAAGCACCGCGCGAACGGCGTCCTGCTGGTTGACCTTCCCTTCGGGGATGGCAAGTTGGTCGACATCGACAACAAGGTATTCCGGGCAGCGCTGAGCGGGTGGCAGACGGGCGTGACTCTCATCCTTCAGGGCGGCTTCCCCATCGTCGTTAGCGGTGCGACCGACGGGGCGCTCCTCGCTCGCCCCGACCGGGTCGCCGGAGTTCCCCTGGAAGTTCCAAAAGAACTTCAGCACTGGTACGACGGAAACACAACCGTGACGCTGCCGAACGGACGGAAGATCAAGCCCACGAGGAACACGTTCCTGAAGTACTACACGGGCGCGTGGCAGGGGAGGGTTGTCCAGCTTCCGAACGGCAGGTGGGGCGCGGATCAGAACTGGGTCGGACACACAGCCATCACCTCCGACGATTTCCGTGGCCCGGGCCGGTTCAACATGGACATGACCTTACGGCGGAGCATCCAGGTTCGTGAGAACCTGTCTCTCGAACTGTCCGCCGAGGCCTCGAACGTCCTGAACAGCTCACAGATGAGAGGCACATACTCCGGTGCTCTTGGAAGCACGGTGGTCACGCCCAACGCATCCCTCGGACTGGTGCCGGGGATGGGTAGCAGCGACACCTTCGGGACGATCAGCGCCGCCACCTACCCGGCTCGTGAAGTGGTGTTAAACCTTCGCCTGAGGTTCTGAGACAGGCCCTGGCGTTAAGGAGGAACTGCATGAGCGCGAAGTGGGTAGTGTGTCTTGCGGGATCACTGCTATTCGGCCAACAGCCCGCGCGGTTGGACCTCGGGCGCCTCCAGACGGGCGCGACCGTCTCGTTCACACGAGCTCCCTCGGGCGAGTGGGGCATTGAAATCGCCGGAGGGCCTGCGCCGCGGGTCGCGCAGCCCAAACCCGCGAAGCTCGAAGTGTTTCGCGCGGAGAACGACATACGCCAGCTCTCGGCGGGATATAAGACCGTACGGAAGACGGCGGATGGAATGATCGCCCAAGCTGAGATCGCAACTGGCGACAACGTCGTCTTTCGCGTGAACGACAACTGGAGCCTCAGTGGGGCGGTTCTCGCGCTGCGCAGGAAAGTGGAAATTAACGGAAACGCCCCGGGAGGCTTTCACTCCTCCATCGCGCTCACCGTCGATCCGTCCGTCGGCTGGTCGGAGGTGAACTACATGGCTCCGGGCGTGCTGTACGCGGATCCCACTTATAACGGCGACAGTTCCCCCGGCGGCACGTTGAACTATGCGGCGCGCCGTTACGTCATTCGCGAGGACTTTCACCCTGCCCCCGTTTTCGCGCTCTCGTTCGCCAACGGCGCTTCCATCGCGGTGATGAACCCTTCCCCGCGAGGCGACACCACCGTTGAGGAAGCGAAGCTGTCCAAGGACGTAATGACCGATGCCCGGTTCCTGTTTGGCGCGCTGGGCGCCCGGGAGGCGGACGGCGGCGCGATCGAATTCGGCTACTGGCTTCCCGGGAATATGGCAATGTGGGGCGGCCCGAGGGGCGGGCCGCCATCGCCGCGAACGGTGCGGCGTTATCACCCGATCGCCCAGGGACCGGCCCACAACTATGAGGTGCGTTTTCGCTTCGCCCAGAACGAATCCTTCCGAGACATGACGCGCAACGCCTGGCGCTGGGCGTGGAACACGCTGAAACCGACTGTCACATACATTGACGTGGAGCAGATGCGCCGCGTTCTGACGGACCAAGTGGCCGCCCAGGCCGCAACCATCGACGGGAGGACTGCCATACCTTTCTCCCTATCCACCGTAGCCGACACGCGCGGGTCGAATTGGACGATGGTGGCCATGGGTTTTGTGGGCAAGAACATCGAGTGCGCGGACCAGTTGTTGCGCGAGAGCGACCGCGACAAGACCGAGCGCGGGCAGAAGATGCGCCAGACCGGCCTGGCCATCATTTCATCGTTGATCCAGGCCCTTCCGACCGTGCCGCTCCAGGGGACCGGCTACGACCTGAAGACCGGAAAGCCGTGGGAGCCGGAGCACGACTGGCTCGCTCCCTGGCTGCGGAATGCGACCGAGGACATGCGCGTGCTGCTGCGAGCCTACGTGCGTGAGCGCGCGCAGGGACGCCAGCACCCGGAGTGGTTCAACTGGGTCAAGCAGTATTGCGACTGGCTCATCCTCCAGCAGCGACAAGACGGAAGCTTCCCGCGCCGGTGGAAGCGCGGGAGCAATGAGGTGGCGGAGGCATCGGGGACGACGAGCTACAATCCCGTGCCGCTGCTGGTGCTGATGAGCGAGGTGACCGGCGAGCCGAAGTTCAGGGAGTCGGCGGTCCGCGCGGCGGAATACGTGTGGTCGAACTGGGGAAGCCGGGGTGTCTTCATCGGAGCGGCCATCGACAACCCGAACATCACCGACAAAGAGGCCGGGATGCTCAGCCTGGAGGCTTACCTGAGCCTCTTTGAATCGACCAAGGAGCCCAAGTGGCTGGAACGAGCCAGAGCCGCGGCGGACTTTGCCGAGAGCTGGATCTGGATCTGGAACGTGCCCATGCCATTGGACGCGGACGATGCGCAACTGCATTGGAAGAAAGGCGTACCCACTGTGGGGTTGCAGAGCATCACGGCCAGGGCCACAGGCCATGTGGACGAATACATGGACTGGTCCGCGCCTTCCTACGCAAAGCTGTACAACTACACGAAGGACGAGCACTATTTGGATGTGGCGCGCATTCTGCTGCACAACACCAAGGCCATGGTTGCCCTTCCGGGCCGCCAGTACGACCTGAAGGGCCCCGGGTGGCAGCAGGAGCACTGGCGCATGGCACCGAGCTCGGTGGGGCGAGGCAACGGGAGTCACAGGCAATGGCTGCCCTGGGTGTCGTCAAACCACCTGTACTCCATCACCGGGCTGGAGGAGTACGACCCCACCCTGTTCAAGAAGTTGTGCGGCAAGTGACTTGACCAGGAGAGAGAGCCGTCTGCGGACAGGCGCGACGGTTTCGTTCGCCCGCGGAACGGCGAGCGAGTGGGGGCATCGAAGTCTCCGGAGAGGAGGCTCCGAGGGTCTTGCAGCCGATGTCAAGGGTGAAGGAGAAGGGCACCGCCAGGACCGGTCGGTGACGGACCTGCTGACCACCCTTCAGAAACTGGATCACCAGGGCACAGAGATCGAGTTGTTGGCTGGTCAGGTTTCCACCAACCCAGCGCGTTCTGTTTTGTCTGCTGCCGTGGACCCCTAAGGGAATCCGCGAGAGTCCCGGAAGGCCGGTCTGGGGAGCCCGCCCAGAGTTCGAAAAGCGTCCACAACACCCAGCCATCCCCCGGCGCTTGTTAAGTGCGGCGCCGCTTCCCCCTCGTGATAGACTGCAAGGTTCGCCCGGTTCCCGGAGTTTCCGGCTGCTGGGTGTCCCTTGTCGACATGTTCTACCGCAACTACGGCTTCCTGCTCAGCAACCTCATCCTGCGGGACTTCCGGATCCGCTACCGGAACATGTCGCTGGGCGTGTTCTGGTCTCTGCTGAACCCCCTGGTGATGATGGCGGTGCTAACCTTCATCTTCACCCGGATCTACCCGAGCGCGACACCCAACTTCCACGTATTCGTCTTGTGCGGCATCATTCCTTTCAACTTCTTCGCCGGCGCGTGGGTGAGCGGGACCACCTCGATCTATCAGAGCGCCGGGCTGGTGAAGAAGGTCATCCTGCCGCGGGAAGTTCTGCCGATTGCGACGGTGCTCGCAAGCTGCATCCACTATCTGATCCAGATCGGACTGCTGGTGCTGGTCGTGCTCCTGGCGGGCTACCCGGTCAACGGCTACTGGACCATGCTGCCGGCGGTCTTCGGCTTGCAGGTGATCTTCGTGTGCGGGCTGAGCCTGATCTCGTCCGCCCTGGACGTCTACTTCCGGGACATCCGCTACGTGGTCGAATCGGCCAACACCGTGTTGTTTTGGCTGGTGCCGATCTTCTACTCCTTCGACGCCGTTCCCGCCCGCTTCCACTCGCTCTACCAGTACAATCCCGTGGCCGCCGTGGTGCTGGCTTGCCGCAACATCCTGCTGGAAGGCAAAGCTCCCCCGCCGACCCTAATGTACAAACTGCTTCTCGTCTCCGTGCTGTCCCTCACAGTGGGTTTTTTCGTGTTCCGGCACTTGAAGCGCAGGTTCGCCGACTATCTCTAGGACGGCTCACGGCTGCTTCCTCCTCGCTGAAGCCGCCGCCCCTTCTTCTCAATGAAGCTCTTACCGCGGCGGGCGCGGTGGAAGGTTATGGCGAAGCGGTGGGCTTCGTCGCGGATGGTCTGCACCAGGTGCAGCACCGGTGAGAAGCGGTCCAGCTTCACCGGTTCGTCCTCCTGGCCAAGAACGTAGATCCATTCCTCGCGCTTGGCGATGGCGGCCAGCGGCTGGTTGATAATCCCCAGCGACTCCAGCGCCTCGGCCGCGGCGTGCAACTGCCCCACCCCGCCGTCCACCAGCACCAGGCCTGGCATGGCTTTCTCTTCTTTTTGCAGCCGGGAATATCGCCGGGAGATGACCTCGCGCATGGAGGCGAAGTCGTCAACTCCCTCGACCGTGCGGATGATGAACTTGCGGTAGTCGGACTTCTTCATCCGGCCGTCCTCCCACACCACCA
>JBHGAV010000114.1:0-5862 GCA_041946685.1 Bryobacteraceae bacterium
GCGCGCCCGGAGGGACTCGAACCCCCGGCCTACTGGTTCGAAGCCAGTCGCTCTATCCAGCTGAGCTACGGGCGCGCATTGGCCGGCACGTCGCCGGGCACGCTACAGTTCCAGCTTGCCGTTGAACACCATGTCCTTCAGCTTGAACTTCCTGGAAATCTTGCCGGCCTCGAGCTGGAGGAATACCTCTACTTCGTTGTCGGCCTCCACGATCTGGTGAGCGCCTTCCTGGGCCCGGGGGAATATCAGATAGACAGTAGATGACATCCGCTGCTGCTCGACCTGGACTTGGACAGGCTGAATAGCGGGTGGCTTCTTGACCCTCAGTTCGGCGTGGCTCTTCAGCTCTTCAGGGCTCACCGTAATCGCCTTTGCGGGGATTCCCGAGATGCCGACGATGTAGAACTGCTGAGGCTTGGCAAGCGTTTCCGCGGCCTGCGGGGACGTTCCGGCCTCCTCGCCGAGTTTCAAGCGGACGTTCGCCTGCCGGACAGGGAGCGCCGTGAGCCATCGCACAGTGACCGGGATGCCAGAGGACATCATGGTCGCACCCATGTCTCCACCGCCACCGCCCATGTCGCCACCGCCCATGTCGCCACCGCCCATGTCGCCGCCGCCCATGCCGCCACCGCCCATGCCGCCACGCCCGCCTCCACGGCCGCCGCCTCCGCCTCCCATCGCTCCACCTCCGCCGCCCATCGCGCGGCCGGCAAAGCCCTTCAGGTAGACGGAGAAGGTCTTGACCCAGGGGGAGTCGTTCAGCATCTTGGCGACTTCCTTCTCATCCCATTCGGTGAATTTCTTCTTCTCCCAGAAATCTGCGGCGGCCAAGCTGGCGGCCGCCAGGGTGAGTAAAGCGAGCAAGGAAAGAACACTTTGTTTCATTGCACGGGACCTCCGTGGGACCCTCATTGTATCACTCCGGAGCGGAACTGGGATTCGGCCTTGGTAGTATGGAAGTCGATGGGGGATGGCAAGGCAAAGCGGGAGACTGAAGTGAAGCTCGTCGTCGGCAGCCCGGCGCAGGCACGCCGGCTCCTCTACAGGGCGGGGTTCCGTGTCTCCCGGCGAAGGCGGCGCGAAGACAACCTCGTTTTTGACACGCCGAGCCGTACCATGCAACGCCGTGGCTTGCTCCTGCGGCTGCGGCGAAGCGGCGGCGAATCGATTCTAACGTACAAGGGTCCGGCCGAGGGTGGCGTCTACAAGTCACGCCGCGAACTTGAAACCGTGGTTGGAGATCCGGTGGTACTGGAGCGGCTCCTTAGGGAACTGGGGTACCAAGTCTCCTTCCGCTACGAAAAGGTCAGGACGGAATTCCTGTGTACACTACGAGGGGGCACGGCCAATCTGGACGAAACTCCGATTGGGACATTCCTTGAGTTGGAGGGGGAGCCGCGGTGGATCGACAGCATCGCCGCCAAGTTGGGATTCTCGAAAGAGTCTTATATCATAGATAGTTACGGGAGCCTTTACAGGTCTAGCCTGCCCGCAGGAAGTAGCCATGCTCGTGAGATGGTGTTCCCCAGACGGAAGAGAAGCCTTCGCCTAAGCCCCCCTCGAATGGGGGTTGGAGCGCCTCCCTCAACCCCATTAGGGTGAAATTGGGGCTTGCGCTCATCCGTGGCTGGTGCTATATTTGACTCTGACGATCCTAGGTCGCCTAGTACGCAGGCGTGACATGGGGCCCCGTTTTTGGGGGGGCGCGGCGCGAGAGTTCGGGAGAGAGGCGGCGTTAGTTGGCGAGCATCCTTATCATTGCAGTTTCGGCGGCGTTGCTGGTTTACTGGTTCCGTTATACCTGCCTGCTCATGTTGCGCACTCGAACGGGTAGGGATTACGCAGCCAGCGTTGCCGAGGTTAACGGCCTCGCATTCCTCGCCGTGCAGCGACCCGCCCTTGAGACGGCTTCGTCTACGGAACTGTCGGTCATCAAGCGGTCGCTTGAGCGGGACTACCGGCTTCTGAGCTATCTCCTCAAGCAGGCCTCCGGCGTCAACGTCGGAGGGTTGACCATCGAGCAGCGTATGCTGATGTTCGATTTCTGGCTGATGCGTCAGTTCTTCACCCTGACGCGCCGGTTTTCTGCCTCCCAGGCCCGTGCCGCTGTCACGGAAATGGCGGATGTGCTCAACCATCTGGCCAACGCCATGGGGGAGCAGGTCCAGGCATCCTCTCGCGTCTAGAAGAAGTTCGCGATGGTCCCCCGGTTGACAGGCTCGGGGGGATTTTGTATATTGATAGGGTTTGGCGAGTTAGGTCTTCTGCTCCCGAGCTACCCCTGCCTTGAATGCGGGCCGGCCGGGGGCGGGCCCCGAGGTTCCGCGTTGTTCAATGCGGAGCATGGGCTTGTCCGAAGCAGCTACCTTCGCAATTCTTAGCGGATTTGGATTCGCTTTTTAACTGAAGGTTCGACGGCAGCCGACTTCCGCACGGTGTGTCTGGTGCGGGGGGAGGCTTCACGACCGGATCTGGAACTGACTGACTCAATAGTCTGAAGAACTGAGGTAGATTCGTGCCGACTTTCAACCAGCTCGTGCGCCAGGGCCGACGGCCGCCGCGTTACAAGACCGCGAGCCCTGCGTTACAGGCCTGTCCGCAGAAGCGCGGCGTCTGCACCCGCGTCTACACCACGACTCCCAAGAAGCCTAACTCGGCGCTCCGCAAGGTGGCGCGGGTGCGGCTGACTAACGGGATCGAGGTCACGACCTACATTCCAGGAGTTGGCCACAACCTCCAGGAGCACTCCATCGTGCTCATTCGGGGTGGGCGCGTCAAGGATCTGCCGGGTGTCCGCTACCACATAGTACGCGGGACGCTGGACGCCGCGGGCGTGGACGGCCGCAAACAGGGCCGCTCCAAGTACGGGGCCAAGAGGCCGAAATCGTAACCAACCATGCCAAGACGAAGACAGATTGAACCGCGCAGGCTGGCGCCGGATCCGGTCTACAACTCCACGCTGGCCGAGAAGTTCATCAACAGCATGATGTGGGACGGCAAGAAGATGGTCGCCCAGCATGTTTTCTATGATGCGATGAGCAAGATCCAAGAGAGGACGGCCGACGATCCGCTTAAGGTTTTCAGGAAGGCCGTGGAGAACTGTAAGCCGCTCTTGGAGGTGAAGACGCGCCGCGTTGGCGGCGCCAACTACCAGGTTCCGGTGGAGGTGCCGCAGAACCGCCGTGTGAGCCTGGCCATACGCTGGCTGATCCTCAACGCCCGCTCGCGTCCCGAGAAGGGCATGCCCGAGAAACTGGCCAACGAGCTGACCGACGCCGCCAACATGCGGGGCGGCGCTATCAAGAAGAAGGACGACGTACACCGCATGGCGGAGGCCAACAAGGCCTTTGCTCACTACAGGTGGTGATCTGGCCGAACGCTGATTGCTGAAGGCTGACCGCTTTCCTATGCCCCGAACCGTGCCGCTCGAGAAAGTCCGGAACATCGGCATCATGGCCCACATCGATGCCGGAAAGACGACTGTCACCGAGCGCATCCTCTACTACACCGGCCGCACCTACAAGATCGGTGAAGTGCACGACGGCACGGCGGTGATGGACTGGATGGAGCAGGAGCAGGAGCGCGGCATCACCATCACCTCGGCGGCCACCACCTGCGAGTGGCGGGAGACGCAGATCAATATCATCGACACGCCCGGGCACGTGGATTTTACTGCGGAAGTGGAACGCAGCCTCCGGGTGCTCGACGGGGCTGTGGCCGTCTTCGACGCCGTGGCAGGCGTCCAGCCCCAGACTGAGACCGTGTGGCGCCAGGCCGACAAGTACGGTGTCCCGCGCATCTGCTTTATCAACAAGATGGACCGCGTCGGGGCGGACTTTTTTGAGTCGGTGGCCAGCATCGTCAGTCGCCTGAAGTGCCGTCCGGTTCCGATCCAGCTCCCTATTGGCGCGGAGGACCAGTTCAAGGGCATTGTCGACCTGGTCGAGATGAAAGCCCGCGTGTGGCGGGACGAGACGCTGGGAGCCGAGTACGATACGGGTGAGATTCCGGAAGAGATGCTGGAGCAGGCCCGCCAGTTTCACGAGAAGCTGATCGAGGCAGTGGCCGAGTGCGACGAGCATCTGTTTGAGAAGTACGTTCACGACCACGACCTGACGCGAGAGGACCTTATGGCCGGCCTGCGGCGGGCGACCGTGACCCAGAAGCTCTTCCCCGTGCTCTGCGGCGCAGCTTTCAAGAACAAGGGCGTTCAGAACCTCCTCGACGCCGTGGTGGACTACATGCCCTCGCCGGTGGACATTCCTCCCGTCCAGGGCACCGCGGTGGACGATCCCTTGGTGACCCTGGAAAGGGAATCGTCGGACCGGGCTCCATTCTCGGCTCTGGTCTTCAAGATCATGACCGACCCCTTCGTGGGCCAACTCGCTTTCCTGCGAGTGTATTCGGGGCGGCTGGAGAGCGGCGAGTCGATCTATAACGTGGCCAAGGGCCGGCGCGAGCGCGTGGGGCGGCTCGTGCGGATGCACGCCAACAAGCGCGAGGAGATCCAGGAAGTCGGCGCCGGGGATATCGCGGCCGCCGTGGGCCTGCGCAACGTTTCGACCGGGGACACGATCTGCGACGAGGAGAAACCGATCGTGCTCGAATCGATCGAGTTTCCGACGCCGGTCATCCAGCTTGCGCTGGAGCCCAAGACCAAGGCCGATCAGGACAAGCTTGGTGCCGCTATCGGTAAGTTGATTCAGGAAGACCCCACCTTGCGGATTTCCACCGATCCGGAGACCGGACAGACGATTCTCTCCGGCATGGGCGAGCTTCACCTGGAGATCATTGTCGACCGGCTGCGGCGCGAGTTCGGCGTGGGCGCCAATGTGGGGACCCCCCAGGTTGCCTACCGCGAGACGATCCGCGGCTCGGCCGAGGCCGAGGGCAAATTTATCCGCCAGACGGGTGGAAGGGGCCAGTACGGCCACGTCAAGCTGCTTGTGGAACCGCTCGCCGATACGACCCAGTCCGATTTTGTGAACAAGATCGTGGGAGGCGCAATTCCCAAGGAGTACATCCCGGCCGTGGAGAAGGGGGTGCTCGAGGCCCTGGAGGCGGGGGTGCTGGCGGGCTATCCGATGTCGGGCGTGCGGGTGACTTTGTTGGACGGCAGCTACCACGAGGTGGATTCCTCCGAAATGGCTTTCAAGATCGCGGCCTCGATGGGCTTGCGGCAGGCGGCTGAAGCGGCCAGGCCGGTGTTGCTTGAACCGGTGATGAGTGTCGAAGTGGTTGTGCCCGAGGAGTACATGGGCGAGGTCATCGGCGATTTGAACTCCCGCCGGGGACGGATCGAAGGTTTGGAGTTGAAGGGGACCTCCCAGATCGTCAAGAGCATGGTTCCGCTGGCGCAGATGTTCGGGTACGCGACCGGCATGCGGTCGCTGACTCAGGGCCGCGGCAGCTTCACCATGCACTTCGGGCGGTACGAGGAAGTTCCCGGGCCAATTGCGGAAGAGATCATCAGCAAGGTGCAGGGAAGGGTCATCCGGTAGAAACGGGCCTGCGGGTCCGCGGGCGTGAATAGCTTCTTACTAGAGAGTCGAGGAACAACATGGCGAAGGAGAAATTCGATCGCAGCAAGCCGCACGTAAACGTGGGGACGATCGGGCACATCGATCACGGCAAGACGACGCTCACGGCGGCGATCACGCGGGTGTTGGCGAAGACGAACCCGAAGATCAAGTTCCGGAGCTTCGATTCGATCGACAACGCGCCGGAGGAGAAGGCGCGGGGGATCACGATCGCGGTGGCGCACATCGAGTACGAGACGGCGAACCGTCACTATGCGCACGTCGACTGTCCGGGGCACGCCGACTACATCAAGAACATGATCACGGGGGCGGCGCAGATGGA
>JBHGAV010000115.1:0-5757 GCA_041946685.1 Bryobacteraceae bacterium
TGTTACACTCGTTCTGACTCAAGGTTATGGCTGCCGCTGCTCCGATTCGCGAATACGCCATCGAGCTATTCGACGCTACTTGTCAATATCTCAAAGACTTAGCCGAAGGAGCCCTATATCTGGGAAGCCTGGATCAAGCTGCACTCGCGCTTGAGAAAGGCGTGGCGGAGGCGGAAAGGGCTGGTCCTGACTACCCCCAATTGCCTGAAATGATCAATCGCCTGGCCACGGTCTATTACTACCAGGGCAAGTACCATGACGCCGAGCGCCTCTTCCGCCGCGCTCTGGTAATCCTGGAGAAAGCCGGGCCGGAGAAAGCCGCCAGCTACGGCGAGGTTCTCTATAACCTCGGTGGCGTGTATAAGTCTCAGGGTAAGTTCACGGAAGCTGAGTTGACCTACAAGCGTGCGCTGGAGGTTTGGGATGAGGCCCTCGGTCCGGATCATCCCGATCTGGCGCTCGTCTTGCGCAACCTGGGCGAGCTCGGGCTGAAGAGCGGGCGGATGCCGGAGGCCTTCTACGAATTGCAGCGCGCGTTGCGGCTGCTGACCGCCCGGGGGGTGGAGGACTGGAACACGCTTGGGGTGCTGCAGACGCTGGCGCAGTTCTACCAGGCCCAGGACCGGCTGTCGGAGGCCGAGCCGATCCTCTGGCGGGCGCTCGAGCTGCGGAAAACGCTTCAAGGAGACGAGCACCCCAAAGTCGCCGCCGCTCTCGCCGAAATCGCCGCGATGTACCGGAAGCAGGGTAAATTTGCGCGTTCGGAACCCTTATACCGTCTTGCGCTGTCCATCCAGGAAAAGGCTTTGGGGCCGAGAAATCCGGACTTCCTGCGCACGCTCGCCGAACTGGCTGAGCTGTACCGCGCCGAAGGGCAGTTCTCGGAGGCGGAGCCGCTGTTCCGCCTCGCGCTGGCGGCTTTCGAGGAGGCGTTGGGAGCGGAGCACCCGCAGGTGGCGTCCCGGCTGGAGGCCTATGCCGGGATCCTGCGAACCACGCACCGCATTCCCGAGGCGGAGGTCCTTGAGGCGCGCGCCAGGTCGATCCGTGCGGGGCGGGGTTTGGTCAGGCAGACGCCAACCTCGGAGTCGAAGCGAACCAGCATGTCCGTCAGCACCGTCCACGTCTAGAGCCGAGTAGCTCAAATCACGCGCTGAACGCGAAAAGCCAGGGCGCTAGACTTGTATTAGTCGGGCGTTGTTCTTCTGCCACTACCGCCACCTCACCCGACGCGGGTTTTATGGCCGGCTGGATGGGCAGGGCCGAACGCGTGGAAGACGGCGCAATTGCCGCCGCGCGAAAAGTTTGGTCCGCCGTCGGAGCCGGTTTTTTCCAGGAACTTGTCACACATCTGGCGGAGACCCTTGGAGCCGATCTTGTTTACGTGGGAGAAACGCGCCAGCAACCGGTAGATCGGGTGAAGACCCTTGCCGTGTGCAAGAGCGGGGCGCCAGGGGACCGTTTTGACTACGAGTTGGCGGGAACCGCCTCCCGCGACGTGCTTGCCCGGGGCATGTTGGTTCATCAGAGAGGCGTGCGGCGGTCGTTTCCGGCCGATCCCACACTTGAGTGGTACAGCGCGGAGGCATTTGCCGGCCAGGGCCTGTTCGATTCCACCGGTCAGCCGATCGGGTTGATGGCGGCCCTCTGGCGGCATCCGCTCGACGACAATTCAACCGCCCCCTCGATCATGAGGGCTTTCGCCCCCAGGGCGGCCGCGGAACTGCAGCGGAAGCGGGATGAGGACAGCCTTCGCGAGAGCGAGCAACGCTATCGGGTGTTCATCGCCGGCAGCCCCGATGCCATGTGGAGGATCGAGTTTGAGGAGCCCGTCCCGGTCGATCTCCCGGAGGATGAGCAGATCGAGCGGCTGTACCGCTATGGTTACGTCGCCGAGTGCAACGACGCAATGGCTCAAATGGCCGGCGTTGCGGCCGCGGCGCTTGTGGGCGCCCGCCTCCGCCAAATTGCCCCGCGCACCGATGAGCGAATTCAGGATTTGCGCAATGTGATCCGCTCGGGGTACAAGTCCGACGCGGTCGAGATACGCGGCAGGGACCGGAGCGGCAGACCCGTCTATCGGATGAGAAGTCATCTGGGGATCATCGAAGCCGGGAAGTTGCTCCGCATCTGGGTGACTACCCGGGACATCGGCGACCTCAGAAGAGCGGAGCTCGAGTGGCGGGCGTCCGAGCGCCGGTTCCGCGAAATTCTCGAATGCATCCGAATGGCTGCGGTCCTGGTTGACGCCGAAGGCCGGATCACGTTCTGCAACGATTACCTGTTTGAGTTAGCGGGCTGGTCGGAGGACGAGGTCGCGGGCAAGGACTGGTTCGATCTGGCGATCCCCGAGGAAGACCGCCCCAGGCTCAGGGCCGCTTTCTCGGCTGCGATTGCCGGGACGCAGCCGGATCAGCATTTCCGGAGTGCCTTATTGAAGCAGGACGGCACGCGGCGGCTGATGGAATGGGACAGCACGATCCTGCGCGACGCAGAGGGAAAGGTCGTCGGAGCTGCCAGCCTGGGGAGCGATATCACCGACCGGTTGGCGCTCGAAGCGCGGCTTCACGAGTCGCAAAAACTCGAAAGCATGGGGAGGCTTGCCACCGGTATCGCTCATGATTTCAACAATGTGCTGACGATTGTCCGCGGCTATACGGACCTGCTGGCGCAGACGCACGAATCCGGCGCTCTTCAGCCCGCGGTTCAGGAGATGGCGCGGGCCAGCGAGCAAGGCGCGGCCCTGGTTCGGCAGTTGCTCGCCTTCGGCCGCAACCAGCCCGTGCAGGCAAGAGTGCTCGAACTGAATGCCGTGATTCGCGAGAACGAGAACATGCTGCGGCGGCTTGTCGGCGGTGAGGTCGAGCTGGTTCTGGATCTGGACTCCTCGGCGGGGGCGGTCTGCGCGGACCCGACGCAACTGCACCAAGTCCTCGTCAACCTGGCGCTGAACGCCCGCGACGCCATGCCCGGGGGAGGCAGGCTGGTCGTCTCCTCGAAGTCCGTTGAGGTTAAGGATAAGGGCGCGGCGGAAATGCCCGGAATCCCGCCCGGCAGTTACGTAGTGCTTTCCGTCTCCGACAATGGGACGGGCATGACGCAAGACGTGCGGGCCCACTTGTTCGAGCCGTTCTTCACGACCAAAGTAGGGCGAGGCACGGGGCTGGGCCTCGCCGGCGTCTACGGGATCGTTCACCAGAACGGAGGGCACATCCTGGTCGACAG
Organism: Bryobacteraceae bacterium; assembly: GCA_041946685.1. Classification (GTDB taxonomy): domain Bacteria; phylum Acidobacteriota; class Terriglobia; order Bryobacterales; family Bryobacteraceae; genus JBHGAV01. Next base: position 3,226 of record JBHGAV010000115.1, read on the forward strand.
CGAGCCCGGAAAGGGCACGACGTTCCGCATCGCGCTGCCTGCCGCCGGCCAGGACGGAGCGGCGCAGGCAGAGGACGCCGCCCCAGTGACCCGCGGGGCGGTTGCCGCGACAATCCTCGTGGTTGAAGACCAGGCTGCGCTGCGCGCGCTGGCCGCCAGGGCGCTCCGAAACTCAGGGTACGAGGTGCTCGAGGCGGCCGATGGCCAGGAGGCGCTATCGATCGCCAGCCTCCGTTCCGAGCCCATTGACCTGCTGCTGACAGATCTTGCCATGCCGGGAATGGAAGGTACGGAGCTTGCCTCGCATTTGAGGGAGACTCGTCCCGACCTGAAGGTCCTGTACATGTCCGGCTATATCGAAGCCCCGGAAGGCGAGGCGCACATCCAGAAGCCGTTCACGATACGGGCGCTCCAGGAAAAAGTTCGCGAAATGGTTGGTCCGCCGGTGAAATTGTAGCGGCGCGGCGGCGGTTTATACTGGACCGGGATGGAGCCCGGAGCGCGTGAGGAAGTCCAAGCGTGGTTGGGGTTCGGAAAGTGGCTCGCGGCGCTTGTTACTCTGGGCGCTTCTCTGTATTGGTTCGTAGACCCTGGGATCCGCCATCCTCCCGGCGTGCTGGCGCCCGACGATCCGCGGCAGACGCTGACGACAGGGTTTACTCTGGCGGATCATCCCGCCTATCGGATCACGGCCCTGGCCCACTTTTCCGTCCGGGGGCTTGTATTGCACACCGAGCGGTACTGGTGGGACCGGGGCTCCGAAGTATCGCCCGTGGATTTCGCGCTCGGGTGGGGCCGCATGTCGGACCAGAGCGTGATCGACCGACTGTCCATCACACAGGGCAGGCGCTGGTATCAGTGGCGTCCAAAGGACCGCCAGCCTCCCCTTCCCGTGGAGGAAATCATCTCTCACAGCGCCAACATGCACCTGATCCCGGCGGATCCGACCGTGCGCAGACAGATGCTCTCGGTTGGGCGCGGGCGCGTCGTGAGCCTCTCGGGCTATCTGGTGCTGGTGGAAGGCAAAGACGGGTCCCGCTGGCGCAGTTCCCTCAGCCGCACGGACACCGGCTCGGGCGCCTGCGAGCTGGTGTGGGTGAAGCGGCTCTCGGTCGAGGACTAGAGGACTGAGCGAAATCCAGGTGTTTTGGATAGAATTGTACTTTGGTGTTGCCGCAACTCACGAAGTTCTTCCCGGTTGTCCTGCTTACCTGCAATCTGGGCGCGGCCGTTTGCTACGCGGCGGCGGGTGATTACCGGCGCGCCGTGTACTGGCTGGCGTCGGCGCTCTGCATTGCGGCCGTGACGTACTGAATCAGGCCAGGCGCTCGAGTTCGGTCACGGTTCGTTCGTTCATCAAATTTCCCGTGTTGAGCGTGGTCGCCGGTTCGACCAACACTACCTCGCACTCCTCGTCCGCGGCGGGTTGGTGCTCCGTGCCGTGGGGCACGATGAGAAACTCGCCCTGGCGAAGGAGGATTTCACGGCCGCGAAGCCGCATCCGGAGCGTTCCCTTCGTGACAAGGAAAAGCTCGTCTTCGGTGTTGTGATGATGCCAGTCGAACTCGCCGAGCAGCTTCACCACCTTGATGTGGGTTCCGTTCACCTCGCCGACGATCTTCGGACGCCAGTGCTCCGAAAAGCTGGCGAAGACGCTGGCAAGATTGACCTTTTCCATGACCCTGATGATACGGCGGCCCGCATCCCTCGGCGAGAAAAAAACAGCGGGAACCCTGGGCCGGGTTGGGTCGTATAGGACATTGCGGTCCCAAATGGTCGAATTCTATCTGCTCTCGGAGAATGGATGAACACCACGCGAAGGAAGTTGATTCTGGTTGCCGCGCTATGCGGCGCCGCCGGCCTCGCTGCCGAAAAGAGGGACGAAGCCGCCGACATTAAAGGGTTTCTGGCGGTATTCCCCAAACGCCAGACAGTCCGGAGATACAAGCCGGACCCGGTGCCGGAGGAGGCCTTGCGGCAGATCCTCGATGCCGCGCGGTACGGCCCGACCTGCATGAACCAGCAGCCGTGGAAGTTCCTCGTCGTGCGGGACCCGGCAAAGATCGAGGCGATGAAGAAGCAGACGCTCGGAATCCTGGAAAAACGGTTCGAATCCTTCGCGGCGCAGCGCAAGGACATGAAACCTGAGGAACTCCAGGCTCAGAAGGAGCGTTCGCTTCGGTTTACGGAAGGGTACTTCACCGCGCCCGTCTATGTGGTGGTGCTTGTGGATTCGGAGTCGGCGTGTTCGGGATACGCGCTGAAGCATGACGGCCCGATCGCGGTGGGCTACATGATGTTGGCGGCGCGGGCGTTCGGATACGGCACCGCCTACCTCACCGATGGGATACCGGAGCAGGTCACGCGCGAGGTGTTGGCGATCCCGGCGCGTTACCAGCGCATTTGCGTTACGCCGATCGGGATCCCGGATGGCTGGCCCAAGAAGCAGCAGAAGAGGAAGTTCGACGAGATCGTGGCCTGGGAGACCCTGGAAGGGCACCCTCCGCTGGAGCGGTTGCCGTATAACCCGTA
>JBHGAV010000116.1:0-5687 GCA_041946685.1 Bryobacteraceae bacterium
GCCACAAAGCCGGCCTCTTCCGCGCAGGCCAGTTCCACCATCCGGAAACGGTGCTCGTAGGGCGCGCACGTGGCCCCCGCCTTGTGGGGCGGATGCGATGCCGGGATGAAGAGCACCGTATCCAGCGCAAACCGGCGCAACGCCTCGCGCGCCACGGTGAGATGCGCGCGGTGAACCGGGTCGAAGGTGCCGCCGAAGATTGCGATTCTCAAAACGAAATCCCCAGCAGGAGCTCTACCTGGTTACGGTTCGAGTACAGGTAGGCGCCATGGGCGCCCGTAAGCGAGAAGTTGCTCGAGTTCCAGCGCGTGTAGCGAAGCTCCGGCGCGATCCGCAGGATGATGGCGCGCAGCTCCAATCCTCCCTCGAGAATCACGCCGATGTTGCCTCGCTTGTCGAGCGCCGCGGGCGTGTCGCTCTCCGTTCTGGTGAAGGCTCCGCAGAGGCTGCCTGCGCAACTGGCCGCCTCCCGGAGATCGGTCAGCCGGTGCACCGACGCCCCCACGCCGACGTAGGGGCGCGCCAGGAAGCCCGGGAACCGGTACTTCGCGAGGACAGGGAAGGTCCAGGAGTTGCCTGTCGTCTGGCCGGTCACCACGCGGCCGGAGATGCCTTCCTGGAAGCGGTATCCCACTCTCTGGTACAAGGCATCCATCTCGATGCCGAGACCGAAGGGCAGCCGCAATTCGGCCATGGGTCCGAAAGTGTATCGCCGCGGCCCGGTCTCGTAGCCTCCGCCCGCGCGCAGAGCGTCCCGGACGGGCATGCCGGCCTTTACCCCGAAGCCAAGAGGCTGCGCGGCCGCTATGGAGCACCAGAGACAGAGGAGAACCGCACATCGCGCCATATCGAATCTAACGTACCATCCCGCGAGGCAGGGCGCGGATCGCCGCGGTGGCCAGCTCGTCGCAGCGGTTGTTGTCCTCGTGCGAAGCATGGCCCCTGGTCCAGGTCCAGTGCGTCTTGTGGCGGTTCACCTGGGCGTCCAGCTCGCGCCAGAGGTCCTGGTTCAAAACAGGCTTCTTGCCCGCCGTCCGCCACCCGTTTTGCCGCCATCGCCGGATCCAGTTGGTGATGCCGTTCTTCAAGTACTGGGAGTCCGTTACGATCTCCACCTCACACGGTTCCTTAAGCGCCCTCAGCCCCTCGATGGCGGCGGTCAGTTCCATGCGGTTATTGGTGGTGTCCGGGTCTGCGCCCGACAGTTCGCGCTTGCGGTTCCCGTAGCGCAGTATGCAGGCCCACCCGCCGGGACCGGGGTTGGGAGAGCAGCCGCCATCGGTTATGAGTTGAACTTTCTTCATGTGTCGTCAGGCGGGGACGGCCTTCGCGCGGCAGGCGAAAAAACCATCGACCAGATCCACGATCTCGGCGGCGGCGCGCGCGTGATAGATGTCGGAGCGGAGCTTCGCCCCGTCCCGCACGCCGTGGGTGAAGTAGCCGGCGAACTGCTTCATCTTGCCGACCACATCAGGCTCGGCGCGCTCCATGAGCATGACGTAGTAAGTGCGGATCATTGAGTAGCGGTCGGATTCCGAAGGCGGATCGTAGACCCCGAGCGCCTCCAGTTGGGCGATCTGGCGGAAGATCCAGGGATTCGACGCCGCGGCGCGCCCGATCATCACCGCGTCGCAGCCGGTCTCCGCGATCATGCGGAACGCGTCTTCGGCGGCGTTAATGTCGCCGTTCCCGATGACCGGAATGCGCACCGCGCCTTTCACCTGCGCAATGAGGCTCCAGTCAGCCTTGCCGCCGTAGCCTTGCTCGCGCGTGCGCGGATGGAGCGCGATGGCATCGAGCCCGCTGTCTTCGGCCATCCGGGCCATTTCCAGGGCCACGATCTCGCGGTCGTTCCAGCCGGAGCGGAATTTCATGGTGAGGGGAATCGTGATGGCGCCCCGCACGGCGCCCAGGATGCGCCGTACCAGCGGCAGGTCGCGCAGCAGGCCCGAGCCCCCGTTGGACTTCACCACTTTGTTGACCGGACAGCCGAAGTTGATGTCTACAATGTCGAAACCGAGACCCTCGCACACGCGGGCCGCCTCCGCCATGACGCCCGGATCCGAGCCGAACAACTGCGCGGCGATGGGGCGCTCATCCGCCTCGAAGGCGAGGTAGCGCTCAACGGTCCGGGTGGGCCTGCGTCCGCGGGAGGCGCCGGCGATGCCGTGGGAGCTGGCGAACTCGGTCATGAGCAGTCCGCAGCCGCCCAGGCCGCGAATGAAGCGCCGGAAGACGGTGTCCGTGATGCCGGCCATGGGCGCCAGGACCGTCGCGGGAGCGACGTTCACCGGACCGATACGCAGCGAGGCGGGCAAACGGGGCATTCGTCCCCATTGTCCCAAACCGGCAGCCGCGCCGCTCAATCGGCCCTCTCCATGCGGAAGGGGCAACGGTGGCGAGCCGCACGCATCACCGAAACCCGCCTCACCGTCAAAGCGGCCGCCGGCGAAGCGCCTCCGGCGCCGGCTTCAGAAGCCGAGGGAAATCATCGCCTCGATCTGGTGACGGCGGGTTACCGTGGAATAGGAGTTGAAAATGTCGCCCATCCAGTGGGTGTAACGGAACTGCGGCACAACGCGGATTCCGATGGGGTCGGTCACCTGCACGCCGAAGCCGGCCACCACCCCGCGGACGTCGCGCCGGTGCGGGGTGATCGGGGTGGTGTTGCAACAGACCTTGTCGCCGGCGTTGATGGTCGTGTCGATCGAGGTTCGGATGCGAGCCACGCGCCGGAGAACGCCGCCGCCCTCCACGAAGAAGCGCGGCCCCGGATCGTGCCGGTCCTTGCCGTAATACCGGATCGTCACCGGGAAGTCGTACAGGCGGGCGCGGGTGTCCTCATTCTTGATCGTGCTCTTGCGCTCGTCCTCGATGGTATTGGGGTTGTCGGTGCCTTCGAGGATATCGCTCGTCATGCCATAGCTGATCCAGCGCATGAAGCCGCCCCCGCTAACCGCAAACCGCTCCGTCACCGCGACTTGGACGCTCCCTCCGTAGCCCACCCGCCGGAGCTTGCTGCCGGTGGAGTAAAGCGCGTCGACCGTCGGGCTCGTGGTCTGGACTGAAATGTCGTTCTTCGGAACAAGGGGAAGGCCCAGTACGCTCAGTGTGATGGCCCCCGAGAAGCGGCGCACGTAGACGTCCTCTTTCGCCACTTGCTCCTCCGGCTCCGGCTTGGGCTTGGGCGCGGAGGGCTGCTGCGTCTGGGCGTGGAGGGCGGCACACACAATCAGCGCGCCCGCGATACGAACTTTCATATTCATGAGAGCTATCTCAAACAATGTTAACAGACGCACGGGAGCGGCCGCGCGAGTACGCCCCCGCGCGCGGCCGGCGGGTCCGGCTCGCCGGGATGGCCGGCGGAAACGGCCGGAAGCGGCGCAGAACGGCACACCGGCTCCCACCCATCCCGGGCTGGGCAAGTGCACCGTGCGTGATACACTGAGTGTCTTATGGGGGGCGGACTGCTGCGCGGCCTCAAGCGCTTCATCCTTTGGGACTACCCGCGCGCTTGCTGGCAGTACGATGTCATGGTCGCGCTCATCCTCGCCTTCATTTTCCTGACGCCCCGAAGCTGGTTTCGCGACCAGCCGCGCCCGAGCAGCGTCGTCATGCTGCCCGCGGAGCACGGCACCAATGTCTACTGGCTGGAACCTGACCTGCTATCGGACGTTCCGCCGGCTCAGCGGCCGGACAAAGTGGTGAACGCGATCAGAGGCCAGACCGGCAAGCGGCCGCAGTTGGTCCGCCTCGAGCCGATCTTCGACGAGGAGAAGGAAGTACGCGGCTATATGGCGTTCACGAAGCCGTAAACCAGATCACGCCAGGCAAACCGAACGCAATGGAAATCCTGAGACCAGCCTCCTTGTTTTGCGCGCTCTGGCTGAGCGCCGCCAGTGCGGCCCAACCCCTGGAAAAGGTTCTCGCGAGGATGGACGATGCCGCAAAGTCCTTCCAGTCGCTGACCGGCAAGGTTCAAAAGATCACCTACACCGCGGTGATCAAGGACAAGAGCGTCGAGAGCGGCAGCGTCCTGCTCAAGCGCGCCAAGCCCCGCGACCTGCGCATGCTGATCCAGTTCACCGAGCCGGACGAGAAATCGGTCGCCTTCCAGGGCCGCAAGGCGCAGATCTACTATCCGAAGATCCAGACCGTGCAGGAGTACGACCTGGGCAAGCACCGGAACCTGGTGGACCAGTTTCTCCTCCTCGGCTTCGGCACGCCGGGCTCGGAACTTTCGAGAAGCTACTCGATCAAGATGCTCGGGGAGGAAAAGGTCGCCGGGCAGACGGCCGCGCGCATGCTGCTGGTTCCGAAGTCCGAGCAGGCTCGTGAGCATCTCAAGGAAGTGGAGCTTTGGGTGGCCGACGCCACGGGCCAGCCCGTGCAACAGAAGTTCGTGCAACCTTCGGGGGACTACACCCAGATCACGTACCAGGAGATCAAGCTCAACCCGAACCTGAAGGACGACGAGCTCAAGCTGAAACTGCCGAAGGGAGTCAAGAAGGAATACCCGCAAAAATAGGGTACACTGAATATTAGGTTCTCCACTTTTGAGCCTCCGCACAGCGTAGAGATGTCATCAACCGTTAAGCCTGCTTCGTCCCGATTGGCCTTTGTCGACTGGACCCGCGGCATTGCCGCGTTCATCATGCTGCAAGGGCACGTCTTCCATTCCTTCACCCGCCCCGAGTTAAGGGACCGCGGGCCGTACGTGCTCTCCCAGTTCGTCGGGGGCATTCCGCCGGCCGTGTTTCTCTTCCTCACCGGTCTGACGCTGGCTTTCCGGATAGATAGCGCCGAGAAGAAGGGCCTGCCTGCATTGCAGCGCGTGTGGTGGTCGATGCGCCGCGCCGGCTACCTGTTCGGGATCGCGTACCTCTTCAGGCTGCAGTTGTGGGTCTTCGGGTTGCCCGACAGCCCCTGGACGGATCTGTTCCGGGTGGACATCCTGAACTGCATGGGGCTCTCGGTCGCGCTCATCTCGACGATGGCGGTCTTCCGATCCAAGGACAGAGCCCGGCTGGCCGCCGTACTCGGATTGTGTATCGCGGCCGCCTCGCCGCTGGTCTCGCAGTTCAACTGGACCGGGGTGCCGGCCCTGGTCAAGCATTACCTGGCGCCGGACTACCTGTTCTTCGGCTTCTTCCCGTGGGCCTCCTTCCTCGCGTTCGGCCTGAGCGCGGGCACCGTGGTGCGGGTGCTGCGAGCGGACCAGATGGACCGCGCCATGCAGTGGACGGCCATCCTCGGCTTCGGACTGGTATTCGGCGGCCAGTACTTCTCCAACGTGCCGTACTCGGTCTACACCAGCGCCGACTACTGGCTGAATAGCCCGCTGCTGATTCTGGTGAAGCTGGGCGTCATCCTGCTGCTGCTGGCGTTCGCGTATCTCTGGACCCAGTACGCCGCGGGGCCGGGCTGGAGTTGGGTGCGGCAGTTCGGCACCACCTCGCTGCTGGTGTATTGGGTGCATATCGAGCTCGTGTACGGCCGGTGGCTGAGCTTCTGGAAAGAAAGCCTGACGGAGGGCCAGGTCATTCTGGCCGCCGCCGGGGTGATTCTCCTCATGCTCGGGCTCTCCGTCGCCAGGACCAACTGGCGGCAGTGGAGGGAGGCGGGCTTCTCGCCTTTCGGCTATTTCTACCCCGCCCTTCGCCGGGCTTCGGGCGACTGAGCGGCCC
>JBHGAV010000117.1:0-5620 GCA_041946685.1 Bryobacteraceae bacterium
GCCGTCGATGCCTGGGTCTGCCTGGTCTTCTACGGCCTGCTGGGCCATATGCGGCGCTTCCGGCCCTGAGGTCCGCCGGGGCGGGTGCGATAGAATCGGACGTATGAAATCGAAACTCTTGATGTCCGTGCTGGTTGTGTCCTTGCTCCTGATCGCCATCGCCTGGGTCTACGCGCAGCCCTCGAGCGGCGATCCCATTGTGGAAGGTTTCAAGATCACCGAGGTCGCATCGGTCGCCGACGCCTACGAGCAGTTGTACGGCGAGAAGAACTACATGTATCACGACATGCGCCCGCTGTTTCCCACCAAGTTCGCCGGCCCGGCTTTCACCGTCTACATGAAGCAGGAAGAAAACAAGGAAGGCGGCAAGGCGGTGCAGGGCATGCTGGACGCGATCGACCAGGCCCCGGCCGGCTCCGTCTACGTGATGGTGCTCGAGAACGGTCTGGACTACGGCGGCCTGGGCGGCCTTATGGCTACCGCGATGAAGTACCGCAACCTGACCGGAGCCGTGGTGGATGCCTCCATCCGCGATACGCCCCAGATGCGCCGGCTCCTGTTTCCGGTCTTCGGACGCGGCGTCGCTCCTTCCACTACCGTGGGCCACTACCGCTTCGTGGGAATGAACATCCCGGTTACTTGCGCGGGAGTGAAGGTGAACCCCAACGACATCATCGTGGCCGATGAGGACGGCGTGTGCGTGGTCCCGCGAGCCCGCGCGGCCGAAACGCTGAAAAGAGCGCAGCAGCTGGACCTGACCGAACACACTACCCTGGCGCTGATCGAGCGCTTCAAGTCGATCGTCAAGGCGGTCGCGCAGCAGGGCCGTATCTGACGGTAAGGTTGTTCACGGTAGCCCGCCGGTTGTGGAAGCTGGAATGCACTCTCGATAGCGAGGGTACGTTTATGGCACACATGGATGCCCCGTTTCCGGCGGGCTTGGCCCGTCAGATCGGGGAGGTCATCAGCCCGGCCCGCCAGGCTTACCACATCCTGCACTTCGCCTTCGTGTTCGTCCCCATCATCGCCGGGCTGGACAAGTTCTTCAGTTACCTCACCAACTGGGAAATGTATCTTTCCCGGCAGGTGACGGCGCTGCTGCCCGTGAGCGGGCACGACTTCATGCTGGCGGTCGGGATCGTCGAGATCGCCGCCGGCCTGCTCGTAGCCTTCCGTCCCCGGGTGGGAGGCTACCTGGTGGCGATCTGGCTTTGGGCGATTATCGCCAACCTGATCCTGACGGGGAGCTACTTCGATATCGCCTTGAGGGACTTCGGCCTGTCGCTGGGGGCCCTGGCGCTGGCCCGCCTGAGCAGTGAGCGGCTGATGATCCGCGAGCCCGGCCAGGTTCGCGCGTAACCGCTTCCGGACGGGAGGCGTTCTCCCTCCCGGGCTCCGCCGCGCGCGGGGGCAAGCGGCTATCATGTTCAGAGGACATCCCGTCCGGAGGTTTTCATGCTCTCAGATCGGCAGACAGAGGTTATTGGTAAGGCGCTGGACGCGTTCCGGATCGAATTGCCCTCCTGGGGCTTCGCCAACACCGGCACGCGCTTCGGCAAATTCATACAGGACGCGGCCGCCACCAGCACCGAAGAGAAGTTTAGCGATGCCGGCCAGGTGCACAAGTTGACCGGCTGCTGCCCCACCGTCGCCGTGCATGTATTGTGGGACTTCCCCAGAGGTCTGAAGGATGCCGCGGCCACCAGGGCCATGGCGGAAAAACACGGCGTGCGGGTGGGAGCCATCAACCCCAACGTGTTTCAGGACCAGATCTACAAGCACGGCTCGCTCGGCAACCCCGATCCCGCCGTCCGCAAAGCGGCGCTCGACCACATCCTGGAAAGCGTCGAGATCGCCAAGCAGACCGGGAGCCGCGACCTGTCGCTCTGGTTCACCGACGGCTCCAGCTACCCCGGGACGCAGAACATCCGGCACCGCCGGCAGTGGTTCATCCAGGGCTTGAAGGAATCGCACGACCGTCTGGAGGCGCACCAGAGGCTGCTGGTGGAGTACAAGCCCTTCGAGCCGGCCTTCTACCACACGGACATCGCCGACTGGGGCATGTCGCTGCTGCTCTCCCGCGCCGCGGGGCCGCGGGCCAAGGTGCTGGTGGACACCGGGCACCACTACCAGGCCCAGAACATCGAGCAGATCGTGGCCTGGCTGCTGGCCGAGGACATGCTCGGCGGGTTCCACTTCAACGACCGCCGCTACGCCGACGACGACCTGACCATCGCCTCCATCGACCCCTACCAGCTCTTCCGCATTTTCCACGAAGTCGCGCTCTATGAATGGGAGACCGGCGCGCCGGCCGATATCGCCTACATGGTGGATCAGAGTCACAACCTGAAGGGCAAGATCGAGGAGATGATCCAGACCGTCAACACGGCCCAGGAGATCTATGCCAAGGCCGCCATCGTGGACCGCGAGAAACTGGCCGTACACCAGACCCGCTGCGACCTCGTGGACGCCGAGGAATGCCTGAAGGAGGCCTTCGCCGCCGACGTGCGGCCTGCCGTCCGGGCATGGCGCCGTTCGAAAGGCCTGGCGGAAGATCCGTTGAAAGCGTTTCGCGAGAGCGGGTACCTGGAACGGATCACGCGGGAGCGCGCCGAAAAGAACAGGGGCGCGGTCGCCAGCTACGCCTGATGCCCGGTCTTCTCGCCGACGGACTTGGCCTGCAGGAACAGCAGCAGGTAATCCGGCCCGCCGGCCTTGGAGTCCGTCCCTGACATGTTGAAGCCGCCGAAGGGATGGGCCCCGACCATCGCCCCGGTGCATTTCCGGTTCACGTAGAGGTTGCCCACGAAGAACTCCTCGCGGGCCCGCCGGATATGCTCCGGGTCGTTGGAGAAGATGGCGCCGGTGAGGCCGTACTCCGAATCGTTGGCGAGTTCCAGGGCGTGATCGAAGTCGCGCGCCCGGGTAACCGCCAGGACCGGTCCGAAAATCTCTTCGCGGAAAATCGTCGCCTCGCGGTCGACGTCGGCGATGATGGTGGGACGGATGAAATAGCCCTCTCCGTCCGCGGGCGCCCCGCCGGCCACCAGGCGGCCTTCCTTCCTGCCGGTCTCGATGTAGTTCAGGATGGAGCGCCGCGCGCCTTCGCTGATGACCGGGCCCATGTAATTGCCGGGCTGATCGGCGGGGCCCACCCTCAGCGCTTCCGCGCGGGTCTTGAGTTTCTCCAGGAATGCGTCGTAAATCCGCGCATCCACGATGGCCCGGGAACAGGCCGAGCACTTCTGTCCCTGGTAGCCGAAGGCCGAAACCAGCACGCCTTCCACGGCCTTGTCGAGATCGCAGTTCGCGTCCACGACGATGGCGTCCTTGCCGCCCATCTCGGCGATCACCCGCTTGATCCAGACCTGGCCCGGCTGGTGCCGGGCGGCCAGTTCGTTGATCCGCAGGCCCACGTCCCGGGATCCGGTGAACGCCACGAAGCGCGTTTTGGGATGCTTGACCAGAACGTCGCCCACCACCGCCCCGCTGCCCACCAGCAGCGAAAACGATCCGGGCGGGAAGCCTGCCTCGGCCAGCACTTCGGCGAACTTCGCGGCGATGGTCGGGGTCTCGCTGGAGGGCTTGATAACCACCGTGTTGCCCGCCACCAGGGCGGCGGCCGTCATCCCCGCCAGAATCGCCAGGGGAAAATTCCACGGCGGGATGATGATCCCGGCGCCCAGCGGCAGGTAGAACAACTCGTCCTTCTCGCCCGGCAGCTGCACCACAGGCTGCGGTCCGGCCAGGCGCAGCATTTCGCGAGCGTAGTATTCGCAGAAGTCGATCGCTTCGGAGACGTCGGCCTCGGCTTCCGGCCAGGTCTTGCCGGCTTCGTAGACCAGCCAGGCGTCGAACTCCATCTTGCGCTCGCGGATGATGGCGCCGGCGCGGAGCAGCGTCCGGGCGCGCTGCCCGGCGGGCACACGCGACCATTCCGGGAGGAAGGCGTGGGCCGCCTCAACGGCCCGGGCGGCCAGTTCCGGCGTGGCTTTCTCGTGGACTCCCACTACTTCCGACGGTTTCGAGGGGTTGAGCGAGCGGAGCTTCTCCGCAGTCCGGATCTCTTCGCCCGCGATGCGCAGCGGGTATTCGTGCCCGAATTGCGCGCGGACCGCCGCCAGCGCGGCCTCCATGGCCTGCCGGTTCGCGGGGATGGAGAAATCGGCGTAGGGTTCGTTGCGAAACGGCGGCAGAGTGTCGGTCATGGCTTGACGTCCGGACGGCAGGACCGGAGAAGGTGAATTGTCAGGCAGCGCTGTCAGCCGCGCACCAGTTTTCGCCCGCGCTCGAAGAGCCCGGCGGCCTCGTCGGCCACCTTGCGGCCCTTTTCGTAAAGACCTTTGCCGCGGTCGTAGATTTCGCGGCCGGTCTCGGCGATGGCCTCGCGGCCCTCTTCGCTCTTCTTCTCGATGTAACGCCGGGTGTCCTTGCCGCTCTTCGGGGCATACAGCAGCGCGATGCTGGCGCCGAGCGCAGCGCCCGCGATGAACCACATCAGCTTGCTTCCGCCATTGTCGTGAGCCATCGGTTTCCTCCTGGGCGAATGCAGCCACCCACTTTCATTGTAGCCCCTCGCCCAAGAGTGCCCGTGCGATATGCTAAAGCTATGACACCGCAAGGTGAATTTGTTACCGTTTTCAGATCCGGCGATCCGGACGCGGACGCTCAAGCGGCAGCCGCCCGGGAGCGCCTGGCGAGCGCCGGTCTGGCAGCGGTAGTCGTCGGAGACGATGCGCCCGGCGTCGTCGTAGGCACCCGCGAAGTGCGGGTCCCTGCTGAAGAAGCCGCCCGGGCCGAGGAACTGCTGGCCGCTTCGGAGCCAGTGCCGGAGGACGAGTTTCAGGTGACCGATACCTCTCACGACCTGGACCTTCTTCCGGTGTTCAGCTCCCAGAACCGCGACGCCGAGATGGAAGCCAACGCTGTCGCCGGTATCCTGGAGGCCAGCGGGATTTCGGCGGTGGTGGTGGGCAGTCCCCAGATCCCTGTGGTTCCGTTTGAAGTGAGAGTGCCGCGCGTCCGGCTGGAGGAGGCGCGCCGCGTCATCGTGGAGGCCCGGGAAGCCGGCTCGGAAGGGGCAGAAGAGGCCGAGTCCCAGACCGAGCCCGGGGCGGAATCAGAAGAGACGGTCTAGGGCCGTCTCCGTACCTTGCCGGTAGTCCGACCAGCGGGCTGTTTCCAGGTGGAAGCGGCGGCCGTCGCTGCGAATCGAGATCAACCCCCAGAGGTCGGTTCGCAGAAGGACCGTGTTCCGCTCGCGCATGCGCGCGACCACGGCCGGGTGCGGGTTGCCGTAGGGGTTGTCAAGCCCGGCCGACACCAGGGCGAAGACCGGTCGTACGGCGTTCAGAAAATCCGCGCTCGACGAACTGCGGCTGCCGTGGTGCGCGACTTTCAGCACACTGGCGGGCTCCAGGCCCCCGCTCCCCGCCAGTTCCTCCTCGACCTGCCGGTCGATGTCGCCGGTCAGCAGGAAGGAGTGCCGGCCGTAGGCGAGGCGCAGGACCAGGGAGTCGTTGTTGTGCGGCGATTCCGAGGTGTAGCCTGCCGGCGGCGCCAGCACTTTCAGGCGCGCGCCGCCGTAGGAGAACTCCTGTCCGCCTTGCGGGGCCAGGAT
>JBHGAV010000118.1:0-5557 GCA_041946685.1 Bryobacteraceae bacterium
GCGCTCCCTCTGGCCGCGGCTCTTAAACAGAGTTCGGCCCGCGGGAACGCCGGGCGATCCGTGCCATACCGAACCACTGCCTGCTACGGCAAGGCGACCAGGCCCTGCTGAGTCTGGCCGTCCATCCGAACCGAGAGCGGTTGGGACAGCCGCACGTGCCGGACGCCGGGTCCGATCTCCTCGCCGGGCAGCCCGTCCAGCAGTTCCCAGCGCACAAACTCCCTCTCGTTGAAATCCCCCAGTGAAAAATAGCCGATCCCGGCAGAGGTCATGTTGTGGAAGAAGTGCGTGCCCTGGGACGGCTCCATCGGCAGGTCCCTGGCGGGCACTTCGACGATCACTCCAGCCGAGGAGATCTGGTGCCAGGCCACCGGAATCCCGATCCAGGGATCGAACGAACCCCAGCGTCCGGGTCCGATCAGCACGTACCGCCTGCGCTCGCGGGCCAGCCGTTCATTGGCCTCCGCCACTCTTGAGGCTACCTCGGCACTGCGGCCGCGGTCGAAGACGCGCGGGTCCACGTACACGATGTCGCGCAGCCCTTCCAGGCATCCGTTGCCCAAAACGCGTTGGGAGCGGCACAGCAGCCGTTCCGGAGCGAACGATGCCGAGGCGATGTCGCAGCGTTCCCGCAAGGCCACCAGGGGCCTCATCTGCAGGAAGTAGAACTGCGGCTCCCGGGAGGGATCGCTGTCCAGGTCCACGGCGAACTCGATCTCGACGGCGAAACCCAGGTCCTTGCGGCAGGCTTCGAACAACTCGTTGAGGATGGCGCTGAGCGGGAAGACGTTGTGCTTGAGGATGCGCGCGAAGGTGACCACCCGGGTGCCCCGCCGTCCGATGCCGTCATAGATCCGGTCCTCACCCGCCGCCACCACGCTTCCGGCCAGCGCCAGGGTTCCGTCGGCCTCCGCCTGGGAGAGGGGCAGCCGGGCGAGGGTGGCGTCCGGCCCGGCCAGTAATTCGGCTTCGCTGCGCTCCAGGTCCAGCGCGAAGAATTCGCGCTGCGCCACTCGCATGACCTCCGAGGGTGAGCGGAACTGCGGAAGAACCTGCGGATAGCGCGGGCAGAAACGCACTGCGTCGCCGCCCTCGACGACTTGCTTGCCCAGGCCCAGAGCGATGGTCGCCACGCCGTCCTCCGGCTTCATCTGAAAGACCGGGTAGTAATTGTGCGACTGGGCGACACCGGAGATGGCGGGATAGTAGTGGCGGCCATAGCGATTCCCGGCGATCTCCTGGACGATCACCGCCATCCGGGCCTCCGTCATGTCGTGGCCGATGGCTTCCAGGTAGCGCCGCGGCCGCTCCAGGTAGGCCGAAGCGTAGACGAGTTTCACCGCCGTGAGCAGGTGGTCCAGCCGGATTCGCAGGTCCGGATGGTTGTTGGGCAGCATGTAGGTGGCATACAGCCCGGCCAGCGGCTGCCGGTGGGAGTCTTCGAGCAGCCCCGAGGAGCGGACCGCCAGCGGCACTTTCACGCGGTCCGCGTAGAACTCGAGAGATTCCGTCAGGCGCCGGTCGAAGGGACAGCCCGCGAAACGGCGGAGAATCTCCGGGTCCGACATCCGGTCGAAGGCAGCGGGATCGATCCGGTTGTTCTTCAGGAAGGCATCCGATTCATTGGCGCCGATGACCAGCGTGCGGGGAAGACGGACCTTGACGCCCTGGATGCGGTCGTCTTTCGACCACTGCGTGAGCTGGCGGAACACAAAGGCCAGGCCCCGGCCCTTGCCGCCCAGGGAGCCGCGCCCCAGCACCAGGAACGGGTACTCGGGATCGAATTCCGGCGGGCGGAAGTCGGCTATGGCTCCACGGTATTTCTCGCGGCGCGCGATGGAGATCGCGTGGATCACGTACTCTTTCAGGGCGTTGATGTCGGGAAAATCCGCCGGGGTGACGGGCCCCAGCACGGCGGCGAGGGTGGTTTCCCCGCGCGCCCGGAACCAGTGGGAAAGGTCGTTGCGCTGCGCGTGGAAAACCATGCACTCGTCCGGCACGGTGTGCAGCGCCTGCTCCATCTCCCACATATTGGAGACGCGCTTGACCACCGCGCCCCCGGGCATGCGGAACTCGAAATCTCCGAAGCCGATGTCCTCGAGCACGAACCGCTCGATGCCGGCCCGCACGTTCACGCCGCGCTTGTTGAGGCAGCGCGCGCCCAGCGAAGCCGCCACTTCCTGCGCGTTGGGCTCCGAAGACTGCACCAGGATAGGGACGCCCGGCGCGCGCTTGGCGACGGCCCGCAGAAAGCGCAGGCCCGTTCCGGGGTCGACGCGGTCGTCGTGGAAGGTGTGCAGGTCGGAGATGATGCCCACCAGCGAGGTCTCGTATTTCTCGAAGAGCGCCTCCGCCTCGGAGAAGGTGCGCGCCAGGAGCACCTTGGGGCGGACCCGCGTGCGCACCTGCCGGTCGCTCTCGTTGATGCCCTCCGGCACCAGCATGAAGGTCCGCTGCATCAGCATCGAGTAGAGGTACGGCAGAATCAGCGAGTAGTGATCGACAGCGTCCTCGATGACCAGGATGGTGCCGATGGAAGCGATGCTGAGATCGGGGTCCACGTTCTGGCTGTCCTCGACCAGCTTCATGATCGAGAGCAGAACGTCGGCGCTGCCCCGCCAGGCGAAGGTGCGGTCGATTCCCTCCGGCTCGATGCCGCGGTAGGTCTGGTCGAACCAGGAGCCGTCGAACACGATCATGACCACCGGCAGGCCGGGATGAATGGCTTTCACCTGGCGGCCGAAGTCGGCCGTATCCATATCGGGTAGATTGCTGGAGACCAGGACCAGGTCGAAACGCTCCTTTCCCAGCATGGCCAGCCCTTCCGTGCCGGACAGCGCGGTGACCACCTGCGGCACGTTCTGCAGGTGCAGGAGCTGCGAGGCGCCGTAAATACCTTGGGTGAGCGAGTAGTCGCGCGAGAGGCTGAACGATTCGTACGGGTTCGAAACCATCAGGATGGTCCGGACCCGCCGGGCCATCAGGTGGTGAAGGCCGCGGAACTGAGGGTCGTACGCGTAGCGTAACTGGTCGCGAAGATCCGGCGGCTTCATAGGACCCGGGGGCAAGTCCTTACCCTGCCCCCACAGCAATCTCCGACTGCACTACACCAGGCCCTGGGCGAGCATCGCGTCGGCCACCTTGACGAAGCCGGCGATATTGGCGCCCATGACGTAGTCGCCGGGACACCCGTACTCCTTGGAGGTCTCCCAGGCCATTTCGTGGATCGAGGTCATGATTTTCTTCAGCCGGCCATCCACTTCGTCGCGGCTCCAGGAAAGACGCATGGAGTTCTGCGCCATCTCCAGGCCGGAGGTCGCCACGCCGCCGGCATTGGCCGCCTTGCCCGGGCCGAACAGGACTTTGGCGGCCCGGAAGTGCTCGACGCCTTCGGGCGTGGTGGGCATGTTGGCGCCTTCACCAACCACATAGCAGCCGTTGCCGATGAGCGCCTTGGCATCCTCGCCGCTGATCTCGTTCTGGGTGGCGCTGGGGAAGGCGCACGCGGCCGGGATGTGCCAGGGCCGCTTATTGTGGAAGTACTCGGCCCGCGGGTATCTCTCCACGTACTCCCGAATGCGCCCGCGCCGGCAGTTCTTCAGATCCATCACCCAGGCCAGTTTCTCCGAGTCGATGCCGTCCCTATCGTAGATCGTGCCGTCGGAGTCGGAGAGGGAAATGCACCTGGCCCCGTACTCGTTGAGTTTTTCGACCGTGTACTGCGCCACGTTGCCCGATCCCGAAACCAGGCAGGTCTTGCCTTTGAAGCCCTCGCCGCGCGTTTGCAGCATCTGCTCGCAAAAGTAAACGCAGCCATATCCGGTCGCCTCGGGCCGGATCAGCGATCCTCCCCAGGCCAGGCCTTTGCCTGTCAGCACACCCGTGAACTCGTTCCGGATGCGCTTGTACTGGCCGAACATGTAACCGATTTCGCGCCCGCCGACGCCGATGTCGCCGGCCGGGACGTCGGTGTCCGAGTCGATGTGGCGGCAGAGTTCCGTGATGAAACTCTGGCAGAAGCGCATCACTTCCCCGTCCGACTTGCCCTTGGGGTCGAAGTCCGACCCGCCCTTGGCGCCGCCCATGGGCAGAGTGGTCAGCGAGTTCTTGAAGACCTGTTCGAACGCCAGAAACTTCAGTATGCCCAGATAAACGGTGGGATGGAATCGCAGTCCGCCCTTGTAGGGGCCGATCGCGCTGGAGAACTGAATGCGGAAGCCGCGATTGACCTGAAAGCGTCCCTGGTCGTCCTGCCAGGGCACCCGGAACATCACCACGCGCTCCGGCTCGACCAGCCGCTCCAGAATACGCGATTCCACGTACTCGGGGTGCCGCTCTAAAACCGGTGTGATGGACCGAAAGACTTCGGTAACCGCCTGCAGGAATTCCGGCTCGCCGGGGTTGCGCTTCCTGACGGTCTCGAAAACCTGGTCTACATAAGCTGCTGTAGTCACGGATACTCCTTAATCCTTATGCATTGCGTTTGCGAGGGGTTGATCGCTATTCGATTGAACCGCGGGTACGGGCACGCCCCGGATCGCGGATGCTCACCGCACCCGCTGTCCGGGCGCCCCCGGTTGGCTTTCCATTACCGCAAAAAGCATCGGGGGCCCGGCGTCTCCCGGCTGAAATTCACGGGCAGTCGAAGATCTTATTGGAACACGAAACTCCGAGTCCCAGCAAGAAACGGGCGGCAAATTCCGGCGCGGACCCCGTGCACCAATCGCGAGTGGGTGCTATCGGCCGGTTAGAGCAGGCTTCCGGAGGGGAGATCCCGGACCAGGATGCGCTCCTCGCGGTCGGGATCGTTCACCGCCCGGCTCTCCGCCGCGTCGAAAACCATGGTCGCCCGCCCGGGGACGGTGTACGCCGGCCAGGCCAGTTCCTTCCGGCCGGGGCTCCCGTTTCTGGCGAATGCTGCCCAGGCGCCGCTGAGCTGCCGCGAAAGCTGCTCGGACTCGGGGTAGCGCACCAGCCGCATGGTGAGCGGAAGATCGGCGGTGTGAAAGGCCCGGATTCTCCCTCCCACGCAAGGGGTGTTCCACTGGAAGTAGTAAACGTAGACGTTCGCCTGGCCTTGCGCGAGCTTCAGTTCCGCCTGCCGGGCGGCATTCCAGCGCGCGCCGCGGTCGGCGGAGATGCGGAAGAAGAGATCGCTGGGGCTCTCTTTGGGATGGTTGCGGCGATAGAGCGCGATGAGCGCGTCCACTCTCTCCGCGGGTACCCGGGCCTTGACCAGGGCGGCGCGCAGGCCCGCATCGTCGAGCTTGAACAGACTCTCGTCCTGGAGCGTGAACAGCGTGGCTTCGTCCTTGCAGTTCCCGATGATCATGGGCACGCCCGCCGAGAGGTCTGGCGCCGTGGGGTCCCAGGGCTGGCGCGTCAGGGAGCGGCCGTCCACAACCGGGCTGGCGCCCATCAGCCCTCCACCCCTACCGGCCTTGAGCAAATCGGCGGCCGGGACCTTCTGAAGGTCCTCCGCCTTCTTCAGGCCGAGCTTCGCCAGCATCTCCCGGGCCTTCCTGGTGGCGGAATCCGCGTCGTCAACCCGGAATAG
>JBHGAV010000119.1:0-5362 GCA_041946685.1 Bryobacteraceae bacterium
CGCTAAAGCCCGGCTCCGCTTCTGGCGGGAATGGCTCCGCTGGTTCTGGCAGTCGCCGTCTCGTGTTGACTATCAGGACCAGGACTCCTGGCAGATTGCGATGGACCGCTGGTTCGCGCGGGAGCCGAAACAACCGATGAAAGGAACGAACAATGGCGGCTTTAACCGTTGACAACCTCCGCGATCTACCTGCGGAGCCTGGCACCATCCGTCCCAGCTCACTCGCGCTCGACAACCTTCAGCGGGTCGTCAACGCGGCCGGCGACCGCTGCCCACTCGACGGCATCATGGCGACCGCTGAAGGAGGTGCCGCGGCGATCTGGGCTCGCACCTACGCCTACGCCGACATCGAGTGCAAGAACGACGGCACGATCCACGCGCTTCTGATGCGCGGCCGGAACCGCATCGACGACTGGGAGGTCACCGACGTGCGCGAGGCCGTCGAGCGGGTGAAGGAACATCTCTACGGAGCAACCAAGTCGCAGTGCGGCGGCCGGAGGAGTAGGTCATGAGGTCTATCCTGGAGCGCCTGCTGCGGCAAACCCCCGCAGGCGCCGCGTTCCGCCGCTACCAGCACAACTTCCCGTTCCCCGTCGAGACCAATCGAGCGGTTCCGAAGGGCACGATCCTTTTCGTCGCGCCCGACGACCAGGCCCTGACCATAATCACTGGCATTCTTCCGCAGGTTCGTCCTAATCCAACTCAAAGGAGCAATCCCATGATGTTCACGATCAACGGAGTCGAGTACCGCCTCGGCTTCCACCACTCACATCTCAAACGCCAGCCCCCGTCGCGCTTCGGTGTCCCGTCCGGGATCACCACCTGCATGATCTACCGGATGGGGAGGGACGGCGAGGGGAAACCGAAGTGGCACCTTCGGCACATCGGCTCCGTCTTGCAATACGACGGCTACCGCTACGACAAAGGGCGGAAGGATGCGCTGAAGGCGGCCCTGGAAGACGCCGGCTGGGACAAGCCGATCCGCTCGGCGGTGTGGGCTGCCTATCATCAGCGCAAGTTCGCCGTCCGCGGGGTGCCGTGCGTCTCGACCGTCAGGGCCGCGGCGTAGGCCCGGCCCGCACGCGACATGGTCAAGAGGATCATTTCAACGATCCAGTGGCCGGTGTAAAGCGACTTACTTGTGGACAATGCACGCATAGCATCCGACGACTGTCAGAACCGCAAAATCCGCGTGGTGAATCAGAGACAGCGCGCTGCGTATACTTTAGAACTGTGTACAGTACCACCCATTATAAAACTGCTTGCTTAGAATTTTCTTGAGCGAGCCGCTTCGCATCCGATATACTTCTGCCACGTCCTCGAACTTCTTGTTCCAGGCACTCAGTGAGGAGTAACCACATGATCGACCACGGTAAAGGCGCTCAAGAGACCAGGCAAACAATAGCCTATGCGGTAAACGGCAGCACAGACAAGAAAACCATCGAAATACCCGACCCGTATGTCTACATCAGCCACAGCACGCGGCGAACAACGGCAAATCCAGAGCAAAACCCGCCGTGTGATGATTGGTCCTACAAAGATGGAGTGGTTCGATTAGAGCCGTCGGGCCGGATCATCCAGGTTTGGGTTGAATGCTCCGCGATGAGCCAGAGCTGGTTTGGCCCAGGGCACTGGATCGGTATCGAGCTGACCGTCACAATCGAACGTACGAGGCCGCTGACTCCGGAAGAGGAGGAGCTTGCGAAGCAGAAGCCCAAGGAGATCGTCGTTCACATAGACGGGAAGGAGGTCGGCAAGGCAGTAAGTGCGCCCGAACGTCGGTGATTCCGTCCTGAATGTGTGATGAGGGCGGGACTGTCTCTCGGCGGTGCCCGCCCTCACGCGGCTTCGTTTTTTCTGTCTCCTCCGCGCAACAAGTTAGGGCTCCCAGGAGAACCTAAACGTCTCCCCTCGAACCGGGACGGTGAGGCGGAACCAGGCCCCCTTCTTCGGGTTCTCGAAGAACACCAACCCGGCCACCGTCTCGCCCGGTCCAAGCGTGTGCCGCTTCAGACTCGCCCGGTCGAGCCACTTCGCCCAGTCCCGCGCCGTTTCTCCGGCCCTCCGTGCCCGCTCCGCGCTCTCCGCCCTCGCCTCGTAATCCGGCGCCCACACCGCCGTCCGGCTGGTCCCCGAGTACGTCCCGCTGGACCCACGATCCGTCGTGATCGTCCCCTGGTGCGTCGTCGTCGCGCCGGCCACCGGCCGCTGCACGCTCGCCAGCCCAGCTCCAATTGAGGCGAACACGGCGCTCCATCGGCTGTCCTTCTCGACCCTCCGGTAAACCTCTTCCCACGGCAGCCACTTCGTCGTCTTGGCCCCCTTTTTACCTTTCTCCGTGTATTCCAGCGTGAAGGTTTCCGGCCGGATCTCGATCTCCTCCTGCCCACGGTTCTCAACGATGACGCCGACTGTCCGCTCCTTCATCAGTTGCCGCGCGTCAATCGTCACCGTGGCCCGGTCCCCGCGCAGCTCCGCATAAGGCACTCCGTCCCGCCAAATGACCTTACACCTGGCGGTATCTCGCTGATGGAATTCGTAAGTCTGAGCCTGGCAGGCGAGCCCGATCAATACCATCATGACCAGTCGCATGAAGCACCTCTGTCCGGATTTTGTCATGTTAATAACTACCCTTGTCAACCACTTCCTTATACTGCCCTCAATATGCTATATTGTGGGTAGGTAGGAGGGACGCTTCGGCAAAGAGTCTTCCTCGCCGGGCGGGCACGCACAACGGGACGACCGCCGAACTGGTCAGCCGGCGTTCATGACGGCATTGGTGGCGGTCGCCCGCGCGGCGGGGAAATGAAGCTCCGCGCGGGTCGAGCGAGGGCGGCGGCCGAAGGGTAGTAGAACGGCCTACCCCCTGCCCCCGCTCGATGGATTCGAGGAAGCCGCACGACGCACCTTCGGGTGGTCGTTCGCCTCGCCCCCGTGCCGGGCAGCGGCACAGGCGTAACGGGGGCCTCAACAAACG
The DNA here is from genome assembly GCA_041946685.1 of Bryobacteraceae bacterium. GTDB lineage: Bacteria > Acidobacteriota > Terriglobia > Bryobacterales > Bryobacteraceae > JBHGAV01. Next base: position 2,978 of record JBHGAV010000119.1, read on the forward strand.
GTGGGAGCCGTGAACACTGACGATCAGGGTCGGGAGATCCCCAACTCCGTCCTCTGCACGCGCGACACCTGTCCGAAGTGCGGCTCGACGGAGATGGAACTCCGCAACTACTCGATGCTCTGGCACGACGGCGACGTTCACTGCGCGGTCTGCGGTGCGTACGTCCGTGGGTGGGACGCGGGGTAACGATTTGTGGGGCGAGCGAAGTGAAAACATCGGAGCGGCCTCCTCTCCGACCGGCGGAAACCCGGCGTGCCGCCCCTTCAGCATCCTGTATGGAACGTAAGACCGTCTACCTGGCTGGCCTGATCGACACGGCCCGCCCGGAGTCTCTCGAATGGCGTAAGCGAGCCGCGGAGGCTCTGGCCCCTTACTTCAACGTCCTTACCCCCATGCGCGGCAAGGACGATCTCACCTACACCACCCGCGACAACGGCATCACGTCCGACTCGATGTCTTCCAAGGACATCATCCTCCGGGATCACAACGACGTGATCGACGCCGACATCATCCTCGTCAACCTCGACACTTTCGGCTCCAGCCGGCCGCTCGTTGGCACCCTTTTCGAGCTGGCTTGGTCGTGGCAGGGGAGGAAGCGCGTGGTGGCGATTCTGACCGAAGACAACTACCTGATGCGGAATCACCCGTTCGTGGTCGAGTCGGTGGCGGCCTACTTCCGCAGTGAGGCCGAAGCGTTTGAGTACATCAAGAGGCAGGCTTGAGATGGAAACCAGGAACTTTATCATCGCCGACTCCGGCACCCGCGAAGAGCACGCGACTGGGGCCGTACGCGACATCCGCCAAGGCAAGGGTCGGTTCGATCTCATCACCCCGGTCGCACTGCGCCGGCTCGCCAAGATCTACGAGGGCGGAGCCGTCAAGTATGCTGCCCGCAATTGGGAGAAGGGGATGCCGATCTCGCGGTTCCTCGACTCCGCCAAGCGACACATCAACGACTACGAGACCATCGCCCTCTACAAGCGGGAAGGGAAACCGCTCTCGGAGCTGCCGCCGGACATCAACCCGAACGAGGACCACATCGCGCAAGCGACCTGGAACCTATTCGGGGTGATGCACATGGAGGAGATCAAGCCGGAACTGGACGACGTGACGAGGAAGGAGGCGGCCTGAGTGACGCGGGCGTCTGATCGAGGGCTGATGCGGTGCTTCTGCGGCCACATCGGCCCTTATCCGCTCTTCCGCTGCCACGCCTGCCGGCGCCTGCTGATCTCTCCTGCCCAGGTGAAGGCGGAGAACTTGGCGCCGTTGAGTTTTATTGTCCGAGCGACGGAGAACGTGCTCAGCGAGCGGCTCTGGAGCGCGCTACCGGAGGTCCTGCCAGATGGGGCGCCGCGGAGGGCGATCTGGTATCGGAAGACGGAGTAGGCTTAGGCCGCCCTCGCCTCCCCCTCGCCCCAGAACTCCCACTCCCCGTCCCAGTAATCCACCCGCAGTTCCCTGGTCCGGACCTGCCCGGTTGTAATCAGGTTCGATAGCGGCAGCACGAGCCTCCGCTCAATGGTCCGGGTCAGCGGCCTGGCTCCGTACTTCGCGTTCGTCCCCTCCCTCAGCAACTCCTCCCTCGCCCCTTCCCCCACGTTGAGCACGAACAGGTGGCCGGCGTTGAACAGGCGCTCCTGCACCCGCCCCAGCTCGATCTTCAAGATTTTCTCCAACTCCGACTTCCCGAGCGTCTTGAACACCACCGTGTGGTCCACCCGGTTCATGAACTCCGGAGGGAACTTCTCCGCGGCGGCCCGCTGCCCGATCCCGCCCAAATCCTTCCGCGCAGCGCTCGGCGCCAGCCCGAACCCCTGCTCGGCCTTCTGCATCTCCCTGGCGCCGAGGTTGCTGGTCATGAAGATCATGGCGCGCGAGAAGTTCACCCGCCGGTTGTCCCCCAGCGTCAGCGTCGCCTTGTCCAGAATTCCCAGCATCAAATTCCAGAGCGCGTCGCTGGCCTTCTCGATCTCGTCGAAGAGCATGAAGCTCAGCTTCAACCTCTCCGTGTGGTACTGGTTGAGCACCTCCTGGCTCAGCGCCGGGTGGGTTTCCCGGTGCCCAAGGTATCCGGGCGGGCTCCCGATCAGCTTGGCGATCTCGTGGCTGTGCTGAAATTCCCCGCAGTCAACTTTGATGACCGCTCTGGGGTCTCCAACCGTCGCCTCCGCGACCGCCTCCACCAGTCTCGTCTTCCCCACGCCCGTAGGCCCGAGGAAAAGGAACACCGAGACCGGCCGTTGGGGGTTGGTCAGGCCGGCGAGCGCCATCTGATACGCCATCACGACCTTGTCGATGGCCTCCTGCTGCCCGATCACCCTCGATTCGAGTCCCTCCCGGAATTTCACGATCTCTTCAGACACCAAGGCGGGATCGAGGCGCCGC
>JBHGAV010000012.1:0-77923 GCA_041946685.1 Bryobacteraceae bacterium
CGGGCCACGTCCCCATGGACCAGATCCAGATGCAGGTGGAGAAGGAAATGGAGATGTGCTACGAGGCGCCCTTCTACACGCTGGGCCCGCTGGTCACCGACATCGCGCCCGGCTACGATCACATCACGTCGGCCATCGGCGCGGCCATGATCGGCTGGTACGGCGCCTCAATGCTCTGCTACGTCACGCCCAAGGAGCACCTGGGATTGCCCAACCGCGACGACGTTCGGGCGGGCATCATCGCATACAAGATCGCGGCTCACGCGGCCGACGTGGCCCGGCGCCGCCTTGGAGCGCGGGAGCGCGACGACGAGCTTTCACGGGCTCGCTACGCGTTTGATTGGAACAAGCAGTTCGAGCTGTCGCTCGACCCGGAGACCGCGCGTTCGATGCACGACGAAACCTTGCCGGAAGCGGGCTTCAAAGAAGCCCACTACTGCTCGATGTGCGGCCCTAAGTTCTGTTCCATGAACATCTCGGCGCATGTAGACAGCCCGGTTGAGGTCGAGCAGTCAAGCTGACTTGTGCCGCCCGTCCGGCGCCGGCCGGTGTATGCTGGTAGCCACCGGGAGGCGGCGATGGACAAGTTCGCGCTGACCAAGACCATCGAGGCCAGGAAGCTCAACCCCAGGACACGGGTTCCCACCGGCGAGCCGGCGGTTACGATCCCATTCGGCGCCGTGATCCAGGATCTGGTCGAGGATCGCGACGTCATCAAGTTCAACTATCTCGGATTGCCCTACCAGTGTCCGGCGCCCGTTCTCTTCGAGGCCGTCGAGCGTGTGCAGCAGGCCGGGAAACCCGCGGAGGTGACGCCTGCGCCCCGGACGGCGCCGGCGCTCGAGTGGCAGGAAGTCGGCTCGAGTCTCGGCAGAGTCCTTCGCGCCAAGGTCCCCGGAGGGTGGCTGGTCTGGAGCGGCTCCGCGGAAACCAGCCCGTCTTTCTTCCCAGACCCTCAGCACCTCTGGGACGGCGGCTCTTTGCCGTAGCGGATCATTCGTCTTCGGCCTGCTTCTCTACCCAGCGCCTGGCGGCCAGGGCGCTCGAAAACCCGGGTCTGCGTTCGGTCCAGGCCTTGCCGGTGCGTGTGTTGCGGTAGACATAGCCCGACCAAGTGTCCCCCTCCTCGAGCCGCGCGTATCCGACCGGCGAGCTCCACCAGCCGGGATTCACGCGCTCTCACTTGACTCGCTCAACCTGGTCCATCCTGCGCCGCCCGACCCGGCCGGCTCGATGCCGGACTACCACTGCCAGAAGGGGCTCGCAGCGCAGGAGTCTGCGGAGGTACGGCCCCGGATCATGTGTCCCGCACTCAGGCGCCGAAGATCGGCTCAACATTGCCTTCGATCAGCCGATGAAGAATGACGGAGGATTCGGACTACACTACCGGGCGAGGGTATTCACGCCTCGGAGAGTGGGGGGCACCGCAGATGCTGCGCATCTTTGACCAGGAGGAATCCGAGCGGCAACCCGACAAGAAGCTCCTGCTGGACCGTCTTCAGGAGGCCGCCACTCCAGAGCCCCCGACGAAGAGGGAGCAGCCTTCCGCACCCCTGGCTGCCGAAAAGCCTGTGGCGGCCACGGCTCGTTCTTCCCTCAAGCCACCCGAGCGCAAGCCCGTCATTGCGCTCTCTGACGTGCCCGCCTGGCCCGCGCCAGCCGCCGTTGAGCCCCCGGCGGCGCCCGTCCCTCCCGAAATGCAGGCGCTGGCGGAGCAGTTCGCTCGTGGTTTCTGGGGCGTGCTTATCAAGACGGTAAGAGACTGCCAGGTGCCGGCGGCGGAGGACCACCGCAAACTGCAGACGACTCTCGATCTCCAGGCCAAGACGGCCATGGAAGTGGAAGAACTGCGCTCCGACCTCAATGCCGCCTATGAGAGGATCGACTCATTGGCGATGACGTTGCAGGAGATCTCCACGAAAGCCAGGAAGGTCGAGGACGGCATGAAGGACGCTCAGCAGGAGCTGGCAAAACGCCTTGAAGTGCAAGCCGAAGTCATTCGGAACCTGCACAGCGGACTACAGGCGCGCGAAGAGGAACTGGACAAGGTTCTCACCGCCTTCCAGTCCTTGCGCGGCACGGGCGGCGAACGCACGTCCCGCAGGGCTCTGCCTGAGAAACTCTGACCGGCGTTGAGGCCTGGGTCCCTTCGGACCGCCGCCGGGCATCCCCCGCCCTGTGTTATCCTTGAAGGGTACGAAATCGAGATTACGAGAAGACAAGGAGCATCCACTCTAGATGGCACTGGCGGCAGACGTCAAAAGCCGGGTGATCGGTACATACCGGGTCCATCACACGGATACCGGTTCCCCTGAGGTGCAGGTCGCGATTCTCAGTCAGCGGATCGCCGAACTGACCGAGCATTTCAAGTCTCACAAGAAGGACCATCACTCGCGGAGAGGTCTGCTGGCCATGGTAGCCCGGCGTCGTCGGCTCCTGAAGTATCTGAAGGCTTGCAGCCCTGAGAGATATCAGGCGCTTATCCAGAAGCTGGGCATTCGCCGCTAGGTTGGTGCGGGCGACAGCCCATTGCCACAGACCGGCAGAAGTAGCCAAGATCACGCGGCCGAGGGCCGAGTGATGCGAGACGTCCCCGCTGGGGACGCCGACCCCGCCATTGTCAACTCCAGTCTCCTATTTGGAGAAAGTTCCCATGATGCATACCGTAGAAATCGACCTGGATGGTCGAAAGCTAAGCCTGGAGACAGGCAAGATCGCCAAGCAGGCGGGTGGCTCCGTAGTTGTCCGCCTCGGCGATACCGTGGTGCTGGTCACCGCGTGCAGTGCGGAGGAGCCTAAGCCCGGCGCCTCCTTCTTCCCCCTCACAGTCGACTACCGTGAGTACACTTACGCCGCCGGCCGGTTTCCGGGCGGCTTCATCAAGCGGGAAGGCAGGCCGACCGAGAAGGAAATCCTCACTTGCCGGATGATCGACCGGCCCATCCGTCCGCTCTTCCCCGAAGGGTATTCTTGCGAAACTCAGATCATCGGCATGGTGCTATCAGCGGATCCGGACGTCGATCCGGCCCCGCTCGCCATGGTCGGAGCCGCTGCCGCCCTGGCCATTTCGGATATTCCGTTTGAGCACACCCTCGCCGCCGTCACCGTCGCCAGCGTGAACGGCAAGCTGATTGCCGACCCTTCCCACACCGAGCTTCGGGAGTCCAAGCTGACCATCGTGGTCGCGGCTTCCGACGACGGCATCGTGATGGTGGAGGCGGGCTCCACCGGGGCCAGCGAGGCCGAGGTCCTCGAGGCCATTGAATTCGGACACCAGAGCTGCCGCAAGATCACCCGCGGCATCCGCGAGCTGGTGGCCAAGGCGGGCAAGCCCAAGCGGGTGCATGTACCGCCGGTCATCAACCAGGAGCTTTACGACAGGATCGCCTCTGAGTGCAGGGCCGATCTGAGCGACGCCCTCAACACGGGCAAGTACCCCAAGCTCGAGAGCTACCACCGCGTGGCCGAATTGAAGGCGAAGGTCGTGGGGGCATATCCCGAGGAGCAGCAGGCCGAGGTGAAGGACCTGTTCGACCGGCTCAAGGAGCGGATCTTCCGCGACGAGATGCTCAAGGAACGCCGCCGCCCGGACGGCCGCGCGTTCGACCAGATTCGTCCGATCGACTGCGAGGTTGGCGTCCTGCCCCGCACCCACGGCTCGGGCCTGTTCACGCGCGGCGAGACCCAGGCACTGGTGACCGTCACGCTCGGCACCAAGGACGACGAGCAGCGTCTGGAGTTGCTCGAGAGCGGGGAGACCTCCAAGCGCTTCATGCTGCACTACAACTTCCCACCCTTCAGCGTCGGCGAGGTGGGCTTCATGCGCGGGGCCGGGAGGCGTGAGATCGGCCACGGCGCGCTGGGCGAGCGCGCCCTGGCGGCCGTGATTCCGGACGAGAAGACCTTCCCGTACACCATGCGGGTGGTCAGCGACATCCTGGAGTCGAACGGTTCCAGCTCGCAAGCCAGCATCTGCGGGGCCACCCTGGCCCTGATGGACGCGGGCGTTCCCATCAAGGCCGCGGTCGCCGGCATCGCCATGGGCCTGGTGAAGGAGGGCGACGACTATGCCATCCTGACCGACATCGCGGGTGCCGAGGACCATTACGGGGACATGGACTTCAAGGTCGCCGGGACCCGGGAGGGGATCACCGCCCTTCAGATGGACATCAAGGTCACCAATATTACAACCTCCATCATGAAAGGGGCTTTGGAGCAGGCCCGCCAGGCGAGGCTATTCATCCTGGACAAGATGGCCGAGACCATCACCGCGCCGCGCGAGCAAATGTCTCCGTACGCTCCGCGCATCTACACTCTGACCATTCCCACCGACAAGATTCGCGAGGTGATTGGACCGGGCGGCAAGGTCATCCGCGGCATCATCGAGCAGACCGGCGTGAAAATCGACGTCGAGGACGACGGCACGGTGAACATTTTTGCTTCCGACGGTCCTTCGGCCCAGAAGGCGATCCAGATGGTCACCGACATCGCGGCCGTCGCCGAGGTGGGCAAGACCTATCTCGGCAAGGTGGTGCGGCTGGTGGAATTCGGGGCGTTCGTGGAGATCTTCCCCGGCACCGACGGCCTGCTACACATCAGCGAGATCTCCGAAAGCCGCGTCAAGAACGTTCGCGACGAGCTGAAGGAAGGCGACCAGATTCTGGTCAAGGTTCTGGCCCTCGAAGGCAACAAGATCAAGCTCAGCCGGAAGGCTGTTCTCCGCGAGCAGCGCGAGAAGCTCAAGGCCGAGAAGCGCTAACCCCGCCGGCCGGCTCGAAGAAGGTGAGTACGTTGTCCCCCTGGCGCAGGACCCGTGTCCGGGCGAGGGTGCCATAGGCCTCATTCAGCTCGAGGCGGACGTCGTGCTGCACGATGACCAGTTGCGGGGGAATCGCCCCCAGCAGGGCCAGTGCCTGCCGGTACTCGCGTTCGAGGTCGTAAGGCGGGTCGAGAAAGACGATATCCGCGGCCACCCGTTCCAGGTGCTTCAGGGCGGGCGCGCACACCACGACGGCGCGATTCCGCGCCCCGAGCGAGTCCAGGTTCTGCTCGATGAGGAGGGCCGCCGGGCGGTGCCTTTCGAGAAATACGACACGCGCCGCGCCGCGGCTGAGAGCCTCGATGCCCACGGCGCCCGAGCCGGCGTATGCGTCCAGGAAAGTACAGCCTTCCAGCCGGGGAGCGAGCACGTTGAACAGCGCCTCGCGCAGGCGGTCCGGCGTGGGCCGCATGGCGTTGCCGGGCAGGGCTTTCAGGCGCCGGCTGCGCCACTCGCCGCCAATCACTCGCATCAGGCCACCTCCACCAGGCCGTAACGGCGCTGCCAGTGGTCGCGGAGGTAGCTCACCGCGCGGCGAAGTTCCTCGGTCGAGGGCGGCGTGTTTACGAACGCGGCCGCCTCGCTCCGGGCCAGCTCCAGCAGTTCAATGTCGCGGATGAGGTTGGCGATGCGAAACGCCGGGAGTCCCGATTGGCGCGTGCCGAAAAACTCGCCCGGCCCCCGCAGCTTCAGATCCATCTCCGCGATCAGGAAGCCGTCCGTTGAATCCACCAGCGCGCGGATGCGCTCCCGGGCCGTCTGGCCGAGCTTCTGCGTCACAAGGATGCAGTAGCTCTGCTGGGCCCCGCGGCCCACCCGCCCGCGCAACTGGTGGAGCTGCGCCAGGCCGAAGCGCTCCGCCTGCTCGATCACCATGACGGTGGCGTTCGGCACATCGACGCCTACTTCGATCACCGTGGTCGAGACCAGGATCTTCAATTCGCCCCGCTTGAATCTCTCCATGACGGACTCTTTCTCGTTCGCGGGCATCCGCCCGTGCAGCAGGCCCACGGGCAAGCCGGGGAAGACCACATCGGCAAGGTGGCGGTGCATCTTCTGGGCCGCTTTCAGGTCCTTCGTCTCCGACTCCTCGATGACCGGGTAGACCACGTAGGCCTGGCGGCCTTGGTCGACCTGCTTCTTGAGAAAGCTGTACACCAGTTCCACCTGCTCGCCGGTGACATGCTTGGTAACGATGGGTCTGCGTCCGGGAGGCAGTTCATCGAGGACGGAGACGTCCAGGTCACCGTAAAGCGTCATCGCCAGCGTGCGCGGGATGGGTGTGGCGGTCATCACCAGCACGTCCGGCGACACGCCCTTCCGCATGAACTGGAGTCGCTGCATCACGCCGAAGCGATGCTGCTCGTCCACGATGGCCAGCCCAAGACACTGGAACTCGACGTCCTGTTCCAGCAGCGCATGCGTGCCCACCACCACCTGGGCCCGCCCCTCTGCCACCAACCTGCGGAGCCTTGTCCTCTCGACCGCCGTGGCGGAACCGGTGAGCAGCACGACCGTGTAGTCGAGGCCGGCGAACAGGTTCTTCAGGTAGTAATAATGCTGCTGCGCCAGGATCTCGGTCGGGGCGAGCACCGCAACCTGGTACCCGTTTTCGATCGCGATGATCGCGGCCTGGGCGGCGACCAGGGTCTTGCCGCTCCCCACGTCGCCCTGGAGCAGCCGGTTCATCGGGTGCGGCCTGGCCATATCGTGCGCAATCTCGCCGAGCACGCGCTTCTGAGCCGCGGTCGGCCTGAAGGGAAGCATGCGCTTGATCTGGCTTCGCGCCCGTTCGGACAGGGAGAACGCGATGCCTGCCTGCCGGCGCGCCGCGGTGCGCTTAAGGGCCAGCCCGCACTCCAGCCAGAACAGCTCCTCGAAGATCAAGCGGAACTGCGCCGGGCTCCGGAACGCGTTGAGCACTCGCAGATCCGCATCCGGAGAAGGAAAGTGGAGTTGGTTCAGAGCAGTCCAGCGATCCAGCAGTTTCAGGCGCCTGCGGACCGTCCCGGGCAACGGATCCTCCGCTGGCGGGAGAGCTCGCAACGCGGCGTCCAGCAACCTTCGGAACACCCGGGTGGTGATCCTGCCGGCCGCTTCGTAGATGGGCACCACCCGCCCGACGTGCAACGAGGCATCCCCTTCGTCCTCCTCTCCGGAGAGGATTTCGAATTCGGGATGCAGCATGGCGATTCCGCCGCCGCGAGTGTCCCACTCGACCTTGCCATACAGGGCTACTCTCTGGCCGGTTTCCAGGACATCGGCCAGGTAGCCGGCATGGAACCACTTCCCGCTGAGTGTGGCTCCCGAGGAGTCCGAGAAGACGGCCTCGAACATGCCGAGTTCGCGCCGCCGGAAGCCGGCCACCTTGGCCGAGCGTACGGTGCAGATGACCGTCGCCATCTCTCCCGGCGCGAGTTCCGATATCGGTTTCAGATTGCTGCGGTCCTCATACCGGAAGGGCGCATAGACGAGCAGGTCCTCCACCGTGGATATGCCCTTGGCCTCCAGCACCTCTGCCCGCGCCGGACCCACGCCCTTCACGTACTTGACGGGAGTCGCTAGATTCACCGAGAAGTTCAGTGTACACTGGCGATTGCGCCGCCGAGCACGTGGCGGGAGTCCAAGAGGAGAGAGGGATATGAGAGTCATTCTCGTTGCCGGATTGCTGACTTGCTCCACGATGCCTGCCCAGCCGCTGGCGCAGCGCATCGGCCACACCGACCCGGCCAAGTACTTTGTCTCTAGGCCAACCCATGCGGGAGCCGGCGAACTGCATTACATGACGCTGCTGCCCCGCGGCGCGGTGACCGACCTGAACTTCGTGCATCGCGGCATCATTCTGCCCAAAAGCGGGATCGGCCATCACTTCCACAACAACTCGGAGGAGATGTTCCTGATCTTCGGGGGAGAGGCGGAGTTTACGGTTAACGGGCGGACTTCCCGTGTGCAGGGCCCCGTAGGAGTGGCCTCCAAGGCAGGGAATTCGCATGCCATCTACAACCCCGGTAACCGCCCGCTCGAATGGATGAACATCAACTTCCGGGCGCCGAACGCGCCGCCGGTTCCTCCCACGCCCGCAGCCGGAGCGCCGGCGAGGGGTGGGGCTCCGGGAAGAGGCGGCTTTTCGTACACGATGGATTCCACGGCCACTTTCGACCTTGGGGACGACCGTGTGGGGGTGCCTCTCGATCCAGTGCCGGTTTTCATCACCACGCGGCTGTATCGGGACCTTCTGCAGCCCGTGGCAGGGCTGAGCGGAGGCAAGGGGACGGTTCTGGTCCGGCGCGCTCTCGGACCTTCCGTGTACGTCGGCAACTGGGCCTTTGTGGACCACCTGGTTCTGCCTCCAGGCACTTCGGTCGGCCGTCACCGCCATCAGGGCGTGGACGAGATCTATTACGTGATGAACGGCGAGGGCACGGTGGCCGTTGGGGCAGAGACCGCTCCTGTTCGCCGGTACGACGCAGTGCCCATCCGCGCCAAGGAAGTGCACGCCCTGGAAAACACCGGCCCGCTGGACCTGGAATTGATGGTGGTGGGCGTCGCGCTGGAGAAGGGCCGGCTGGACAGCGAAGACGTTAAGTAAGGCGGACTTCAGCTCGGTATGGCCGACGCGGAGATCATCGCGCAAGGGGCGCGGCGCCAACTGTTGAAGCGCATCCTGGCGAGCCGGCACTTCGAGCACGCGCACGCTCAGAGCGCCGTCCTGCGATATCTGGTGGAGCGTTCGTTCACCTCCGCGGCCCCGCCCAAGGAGTTCGAGATTGCGGTGGCGGCGATGGGGCGACCGTCGTCCTTCGACCCAAGAGCCTCGCCCATTGTCAGGGTGATGGTGGCGGGAATCCGCGAACGGCTGGCGATGTACTTCCTTGCCGAGGGCAGACAGGAGCCCTGCCACCTGTTCATCCCCAAGGGCGGTTACGGAGTCGTATTTCAGGATGTCGCCTCCGCGCGTCTGACCAAGACGGCGGGAGAGCGCAGATACGCCGCCCTGGAGCAGTTCTGGCAACCGCACCTTGCCGGCGAAGCGGGCAACATCCTGGTATACACCGAGCCTCTGTTCTTCCGCGACGACAAGGGCCACTACTACCGCGACCCGGATATCAACGATCTCTCGACGGCGGAGCGGCTGCTCGGCGGCCGCTCCTCGGCTCTCGGCTTCCAGCCTGCCAGGGTGACGTACGGCTGCCTGTGGACGGGGGAGGTTCACTGCCTGCTCTCAATCCTCCGGGCATTCCGCGAGTTGGGAGCACCCCTGGAGATTCGCACGCCGCGAGTCTGTTCCTGGGTCGAGTTGAAACAAACCAGCCTGATCCTGCTGGGCAACTCCCGCACAAACACCATCCTGAAATCCCTCGAACTGGATTCCCCCTTCGTGCTCCACGGCCACTCTATCGAAAACCGCAAGCCGGAGGCGAACGAGAAGCGCCGGTACAGGACGAACCGGCGCGGCGGCCCGAACCTGGAGAGGATGACGACCTATGCTCTGGTCTCGCGGAGGCCCGGCCTGACGCCGGGCTGCGCGGTGACGACCATCGCCGCGGATCATTGCCGCGCGATCGAAGGCGCCGGCCACTATCTCACTCAGGAGAGCGCGGTAGGGAACCTGCTGGAGCGAATGAAGCTTCGCAACGCGGTTCTGCCTGCCCAGTTCCAGCTCATCCTGCGCGTGGAGACCGTTGACACTACGCGCGAGATCGTTGGCGTGGAGTGCGAAGCGCACCGCGTCCTGCGAAGCCGGTGAGCGCCCGGCCGGGGATGCGTTAACCGGCCACCCCCAGGTTAGCTCCAAGCGTTAACCGTAAGAGACTTCTCACTGACAGGGGGATCTGTTTACATTGATTGGGGTGTTCAGAGTAACGCAGCAGGTTTATACTGTGGCCAGAGTGTAAACTGCTGGGAACGGGGGTAGAAGGATGAGAGGGCTTCAGAGTTGTAGTGTGCTGCTTCTTGGCTTGGTATTGTGCGCGGCATTCGCCGCCGCCCAGACCACGTCCACTGAAATCTTGGGGACCGTACTTGACTCCAGTGGTGGGACTGTCCCCAATGCCAAAGTCACGTTGTTGAAGGTCTCGACGGGTGAGCGCCGGGTGACCACCACCTCCGCCACAGGGAACTACGCGTTTCCCCTCATCGAGACCGGGGAGTACAGGGTAACAGTGGAAGCGTCCGGCTTCCAGACGATGGAGAAGACCGGCATCACGGTGGAACTCCAGCAAAGAGCCCGCGTGGACTTCCAGCTTACGGTCGGCTCCACGACGGAAAGCGTGCAGGTGGTGGCCTCGGCCGTGGCGCTCAAAACCGAGGATGCGTCCATTGGGCAAGTGATAGACAACAAAAGAGTGATTGAGCTCCCGCTGAACGGCCGCAACATCTCCGCACTGGCAGTGCTCACGCCGGGAGTCCAGTTCGGGACCCAGCGCTCAGGCGAGGACGGGCAGGGAGGCCAGATCCCCGGACGCATGGTGGCGGTTTCCGCCAATGGACAGCGCTCCGTTGGCCAGCAGGTGACGATGGATGGGGTCATCATCACGGGATCGCAGAACAACATGGTGGCGTTCAGCCCTTCGGTGGATGCCGTCGAGGAGTTCAAAGTCCAGACCAGCTCCTACTCGGCCGAATTCGGCCAGAGTACCGGGGCGGTGGTGCAGATCCAGATGAAGGGCGGCACCAATGAGTTTCACGGGACTCTTTACGAATTCCTGCGCAACGACAAACTGGCCGCCAAGGACTACTTCCTCAACTTCCAGCTTCCTGCCGGGGCCCGCCAACTGCCCAACAACGCCTATCGGAGGAACCAGTTCGGCGCCTTCGTGAGCGGTCCTGTGTACCTCGGCAAGCTCTATGACGGAAGAAACAGGACTTTTTGGAGCTTCAACTACGAGGGGACCAGACAGACCCGCGAATCCACTTCAGAGACATTCAACTACCCGCAAACTTTCCGAGACGGAGACTTTTCCGCCCTGCTGCGGCCTCCGATCGGCAGCGACGGCAGGCCGGTTCGTGCTCCGACGATCATCTACGATCCGCTGACCGGGCAGCCGCTCGCGGGCAACATCATCCCGACGTCTCAGATCAACAAGAACGCGCAGAAGTTCTTCAACGATTATCAGCCGTTGCCCATGTTCACACGCGAGGACCCGCTTGACAACAACGTGATGATTGCGGTGCCCACGATCGTGACGTCGAATCAGTTCTTCTGGCGTCTCGATCACAACTTTGGGGCGGGTGACAAGGTGTTCGTGCGCTGGCTTGGGGATCGTGAGACGAGCCCGCAACAGTCAACCAATCCAAACTTCCTGCGGACCTATAGGATGGAGCCGTCCACCTGGGCCGGGCAGTGGGTCCACGTGTTCAATCCGACGTTCCTGAACGAGTTCCGGTGGGGCTACTACCATTCCGTGGAGTCGTTCAAGAGCCCGAGAAGCAACACCAACTTTGACCTGGACACGCTGGGGATCGGCCAGTTCCGGATGGTCTCGCAGGGCAACCGGAAGTTGACCCCGCTGGAGACCGGAATCCCCCACTTCTCGGGACTCTCGAATATGCCGGGCGACCGGGACAACAGCGAGCCCGGCTATGCCGACGCGAAGCAGTTCGAAATCGCTGACAATGTGGCGATCATCCGGGGCGACCATGGGATCAAGATCGGCTTCAACTGGAGGAGGCCCCAACTGAACGCCGGGTCGAGCAACGACCCGCGGGGGATCATCACTCTTAACAACAACATCGGAGGCTACGCGTTCGCCGGATGGATGATGGGTTACGTGGCCGCCACCCAGACGGCCGAGGGGCTGGCCCACAACGAAGGCCGTCAGAATCGCTGGAGCGCCTACATTCTGGATGACTGGAAAGCGACCCGCAAGCTCACCATCAACTACGGCATGCGCTGGGACTTCTTCCAGGCCCCCTACGACGCTTACGGCGCCTGGCGGAACCTGCGGTTTGACATCCTGAGCACGGGGGCGGACGGGAAGCAGTATCCCACGTTCACCCCCGCACCGTATACCAAGAACGTGCGCATTGTGGGTAGGGATAACCGCTACTTCATGCCGCGGCTGGGCATCGCCTACCGGCCTACCGACAAGTGGGTGATGCGCCTTGGGGCGGGCTGGTTCGTGGCGGGCCAGCAGATGGAGAACTTCAACATCATCGGCCGGACACCACCCAACGGTGGCAGCTACACCTTCACCCAGATTACCGACAGCGCCGGGTCCATTTCCTACCCCTACGGCGGGCAGAACTACACCGTTCAGCTCCGCAAGATCCGCGCCGGCACGGACATCCTGAGCCTTAACAACATGTTTCCATCGCAGAAGCCGGCCGGCTCGCGCGTGAACATCCTCATGATGCCGTACAACAACCGGTACGCCAACACCTACCAGTGGAGCATGGACATTCAGCGCGCACTGCCTTTCAGCATGTTCCTTTCGGTCGGTTACATCGGGAGTGTTTCCAGACATTTGGATACCCGTGTGGACGGCTACAACAATGCGCCCATTTCCACGAACACGGACGTTAACAGCCGGCGCCCCTACCAGGCTTATGTCAGCCAGGGTGAAGGTAACACGGTGCTTCCACTCGGCACCATCCGATACCTGGATTGCTATCAGAACAGCAACTACAACGCCCTTCAGGTGATGCTGGAAAAACGTTACAGCGGCGGCCTGACGTATGGCCTGAACTACAGCTACAGCAAAGCTTTGGGAGATAGCGGGGGTATCGACCGTAACTCCCAGACCAATGTGATGCAGGATGTCAACAACCGCCGTGCCGATTACGCGCCTCTCTACTTCGACCTGACACACTCGCTGTCCGCCAACTTCGTTTACGAGATGCCGTTCCTTAAGCGGTTCAAGGGCGTGGCTGGCGCCATCCTGGGTGGCTGGCAGACCAATGGCATCGTTACCCTGAAGACGGGGGTGCCCTTCACGCCCAACGGCGGCAGCGACCTGAACACCGGCAGTACTGTACGCCCGGACCGCATCAAGGATGGGCGCCTGGACAATCCGACGCGCGCGCTGTGGTTCGATCCGCAGGCATTTCAACGGGTCACCTGTAACAACCCAGCCCGGCCGGATTTGTGCCACTTTGGCAGTTCGGGGAACTACGTCCTGCGCCGCCCCGGCACGAAACAGTTCGACCTGTCGGTCTACAAGAACTGGGCGATTCCCCCGTTGGGCGAGCAGGGCCGGCTGCAGTTCCGGGCCGAGTCGTTTAATACCTTCAATACGCCTCAATTCGGCGCGCCGACAAACATCGGCTGGACTACGGCTGCCTCGGTGGCGCCGGATGCCGTGCGCATGGGCGAGATCCGAAGCCTTGCACTCCCGATGCGGGTGATCCAATTCGGGCTGAAGTTGTACTTTTGAAGTTGTTTGCGCGAGCATAGGCAGGCGGTTCACGGACCGCCTGCCCTCGAGGCTTACTTGCAGGACTGAGATAATGAGACAAACGCAATGAGAACTTTACTTGTTGGCATCCTTCTGTCCTATTCGTTGACTGCCGCCGGCCTCCCGGTGGCGCAGCGCATAGCCCACACCGACCCCTCCCTATACCGGCCTTCGCCGGCGGTTCACGGCGGCCCCGGGCAATTGAACTACATGGCCCTGTTCGACGGCCGCAACCGGAACGATATCCCCAGCTTGTTCGCCCCCAAGAACCTCATCTTTCTGCACCGGGGCATCATTCAACCCAAGAGCGGTATCGGCCACCATTTCCACAACCGGTGCGAGGAGATGTTCGTCATCTTTGACGCCGAGGCGCAATTCACGATCGACGGGCGCACTTCGGTGCTGAAAGCCCCGGCCGGAGCTCCGACCCGGGCCGGCAGTTCGCATGCGATCTACAATCACCTCGACAGGCCGATCCAGTGGATGAACATCAACGTGGGGATGTTTGAGGGCAGGTACGACGCGTTCAACCTGGACGACGGGCGTGAGAAGGTCGCCTTGGACCCGATACCGGTTTTCATGACGACGCTCCTGCACAAGGAACTCCTCCGCCCCGTAGCCGGCATGAACGGGGGCAAGGGAACTGTGCAGTACCGGCGCGCGCTCGCGCCCGGGATCTTCCGCGGCCCCTGGGCTTACGTCGATCATCTCCTGCTCCCGGCGGGAACCTCGGTGGGGTATCACCGGCATGAGGAAGTGTCCGAGTTCTATTACGTGATGGGCGGGCGGGGCACGGTCTCGATCGGGACCGTGAATATGCGGGGAGGGGGATTGACGGCCGATTCGGCGCCCATCGTCGCCGGCGACGCCATCCCCGTGCAACTGGGCGAGGCGCATTCTTTCGAGAACACCGGCAACGAGCCCCTGGAGCTGATGATCGTCGGCGTATCGCGGATGATCGGCGGCGACGGCGTACAGATCGTCGACGAACTCCCCGTGAAGCCGTAGCCTTAAGAGACGGGCATGGATCGGGATACAATGGACGGCGAGATGAGTGTGCCCGGCCGCAGCGAACGAGAACTGATGGAGAAGATGGCGGGGATCTTTGTCCCCATTTCGACGCCCTTCGCCGAAGACGAGGAGGTCGATTACGATGCGCTGCGCTTCAACCTGGAGCGCTATGCCACGAGCGGGGTGCTGGGATATCTCGCCCTGGGATCCAACGGCGAGAACCGGAGCCTGACCGAGGAGGAGAAGCTCCGCGTCCTGGAGACCATCGTCCGGCACAAGGGTGGCGGCCAGGTGGTGATGGCTTGCGCCACCTATGACGCGCAGCGCGACACGGAGAGGCTTCTGAAACAGGCGGCGGACCTGGGAGCGGACTTCGGGCTGGTGCTCTCGCCCGGCTACTTCCGCAAGCAGATGACGGACGAGGTCCTGTTCCGGTACTTCTCGACGCTAGCGGACACCGCGCCGTTCCCCCTGTTGCTCTATAACGCTCCAGGCTTCTGCGGGGTGACGCTTTCTCCCGCCCTGGTGGGGCGGCTGAGCGAGCATCCGAACATCGTGGGCATGAAGGACAGCGCGTCGAGCGGTGTCGAGCAGTTTCTCAAGTATGAGAGCCCGACTTTCCACGTGCTTGCCGGCTCGGCCAATTTCCTGTTCCCCGCCATGATGGGCGGCTCGCCGGGCGGCACGGTGTCTCTGGCGAATTCCTTCCCTTCCCTCGCGATGGAGTTGTTCCGCTGCGGGCAGGCTCGCGACGTTGTCCATGGCGCCCCGTTGCAGGAGCGCGTCACGCGCATCAACAAGGAGATCTCCGGCGCTTACGGGGTGTCCGGGGTGAAGGCGGCGATGACCCTAGGGGGGTTCCGGGGCGGTATCCCGAGGCGGCCGCTGTTGCCGCTCACGCCGGCGCAACTCGAACAACTGAGGCAAGTGTTGTCCAGGGAGGGCCTGATCGGGTGAGGGCGGGCATCCAGGGCGAGTCCTTGCCGGTAGCATCGATGGAGACGACGCCGGCTGCTGGCTGGTTCAGTCGCCGCCCTGCGGCGATTTACACTGTAGGAGAGATGTCCAGGTCCTTGTCCGCCGTGTGGAAGAGTGTGGGGCGGCGGCGGATGTCTCGCTGATCACAATCCTTACCCCTTGGAGGCGTTGATGGCCACTGTACTTGGCGTAGATGTCGGCACGACCGGCATGAAGATTGGCATTTTCAAGGAATCAGGCGGCGTGCTGGAGCCGGCCGGCCTGTTCTCTCAAGGCTATTCGATCAACACATACAATAACGGCCAGTTCAGCGACGTCGAGCCGCAGAAATGGCTGGACGCCTTCACGGCGGGCTGCGCCAAGCTGGGCGAGGCAATCGCGGACGTCGACGCCATCGGCATATCGGGCACCACGCCCGGGATGACGGCCATGGCTGAGGACGGCTCCCCTCTCTATCCGGCGATCCTGATGCTGGACCAGCGCTCGCGCGCGCAGGCGGCCGAGATCATCAGCCGCATCGGCCTGCAACGAATCCTCGCCGAGACGAGCAATATGCCCGTCGCGGGAGGGTGCTCGCTGGCGAGCATCCTGTGGCTTCGCGACAACGAGCCCGACGTGTTCAAGAACGCCGCCTGTTTCGGCCACTCGAACACCTTCTTCGCCAAGTGGCTCACGGGGAAGTTCGCCATTGATCCTTCGTCGGCCTCGCTGACCGCGCTCTACAACACGGTCCGCAACGATTTGACGTGGAACAAGGAAATCGCGGACGAATTCGGGGTCAGGATGGAGCAACTGCCCGAGGTAATTCTTGGCTATCAAAGCCCGGGCGTTGTGCGCGGCGAGCTTGCCTCGAAGCTGGGCTTCCGCAAGCGGCCCGTGGTGGTAATCGGCGGCAACGACGCCGTGCTGGCCGGGTACTCAATCGGGATCAAGGAGCCTGGCGACTACGTGGATGTGACCGGCACCTGCGAGATCAGCATGGTGTGCCTGGCGAAGTGCTACCCCTCGACCAAGTACAACATCCGGGCCCATGTGATCCCCAATCGCTGGGTGACGCTGTACGTGATGAACGCCGAGGGCAAGGCGTTCGAGTGGTTCCACAGCGTCTTCTGCAGCGAGATGACGCCCCAGCAGTACTATCAGGACTTCATGCCGAAGGCAGTGGACAAGTGGGTCGATCGGGACAGCACGGTGACCTACACGCCTTACCTGATGGGATCCCGCTACAGCCTACAGCCGTTGAAGGCCGAATTTCTCGGACTGACCCAGGAGACGACACGCGAAGAGTTGATGGCGGCCATGGTGAAAGGTCTCGCCGAATACCAGCGCGAGCACCTGAAGGAGATCTCTCTGGTGCAGCCGATCAAGCCGGTGGTTCACGTTACCGGCGGGGCGACGAACCCCTCCATCATCAATGCCAAGAAGAAGTGGATGCTCGGCAACGCGGAGTACATTTGGGAGGAGCAATCCTCGGTGAAGGGCGCCGCTATGCTGGCCCTGAAGAATCTCAACGAACGATAAGGAGCGTCCGGTGACACAGACATCGCAGAGGAATATGTACCTCAGCGGAGCACTGCTGCTCATGCTCGGGGAAATCATCCTGCTGGCCGGCGGCAACGCCGCTCTGCCGGTATCAGGACTCGTGCTGTTCCTGATGTTCTACGCGTTCTCCTATACCGTCAAGAACACGAAGACGTTTTCCGGACTGGCATTCACATTTCAGATCTTCGCCTTCTGCGCGTTCACCCTGTACTTCCCGTACATGTTCACCGACTGGGGTTTCGACACGAAGGTGCTGATTGTGCCTTCGGTCCAGCTCATCATGTTCGGCATGGGCACCAAGCTTGCGCTCGCGGATTTCGCCCGAGAATTCAAGAAGCCGTGGAAGATCCTGGTGGGGACAGCGCTGGGCTACATTTTGATGCCGGCGGCGGGGCTCTTCATCATTAAGGTCTATGAATTCCCGGCGGAGGTGGCCGCGGGTATCATCCTCATCGGCGTTTGCCCGACCGGCGCAGCGTCGAACGTGATGACTTATCTCGCCCGCGGCAACCTCGCTCTGGCGCTGAGCCTCACCATGCTGGCGACGTTCATCTCGCCTTTCGCCACCCCATTCATCATGCAACTGTGCGCGGGACAGCTCATCAAGGTGGACACGATCGGGATGATGATCGGCATCCTGAACATGGTGATGGTGCCGGTTGCAGCCGGATTAATCTGCAATAAGATCCTTTACGGCAAGGTGGCTTGGTTCGGCAAAGCGGGGAACCTGATTGGCCTGGCGATCGCCTGCTTCGTGGCGGGCCTGGGACTGATCTTCGTGCCGTTCGCGCCTTGGGTAAGGAGCCTGCAATCCGGCCTGGTGCTGGTGTGCTGGGCCGTAGGGGCCGTTTCCTTCACCAAGATGATGGTGGAGCGCGCGCAAGGCCCGGCGAACTGGATGGAGATGGTGCTTCCCAAGCTGTCGCTTACTTCCATCATGTTGTACATCATCATCGTGGCGGCGCACAATAAAGATGTCCTCCTGAGTATCGGCCCGCCGTTGTTCGTGGCAACCATTGCGCACAACACGTTGGGCTTCATCCTTGGGTGGATATCGGCGAAGGCGCTCCGGCTCGATGATGCGGACACGCGCGCTCTGGTCATCCAGGTGGGTCTGAAGAACGCCGGTGTGGGCGTCGGCCTGGCATATGATGTTCTTAAGAGTTCCAGCGCCGCACTGGCCTCGCTCATTTTTGGCACTTGGATGAACATTTCCGGTTCCACGCTGGCCAACTTCTGGCGCCAGCGCGAGCCGCGGGTCCGGCAGGCCGCGCCAGCAGCGTAAGAGGGATAACGACAGATTTCTGGGGAGGTGCTGAATGTCTGAGAGCGTAATAGAGAGACTGATGAAGACGAATCCCAGCATGGAAGTATGGTGGGATTCTTCCCCGCTGGTGTTCGAGAAGTGGGCTGCCAAGATGGTTGCGGCTGCTCCGGAGGCGAAGAAGGACGAGATGGCCGCTCAGGTCGGACGTCTCTTTGTGACGTCGGATCCGGCCTCCAGCGTTTTTCGGGGCTGTACGACCAATCCCCCGCTCTCGCTTACGGCGGTCAAGAGCGACCCCAAGTACTGGGATGCGCGCATCGACGAGATCATCGCGGCCAACCCCGGAATCAGCCAGAATCAGCTTTTCTGGAAGACCTACAAGACCGTGATCCAGAAGGGCGCCGAGATGATGCTGCCCATCTGGGAGGCGTCCGGCGGCCGATACGGGTTCGTCTCGGGACAACTCGATCCGCGCCTGTTCACCGAGACTGAGATTATGTTCCAGCAGGCGGACGAGATCGCCGCCCTGGGCAAGAACATCATGGTCAAGGTGCCGGCCAGCCAGCAGGGACCGGACGTGGTCCGGTACCTGACCTCGAAGGGGATTTCGACCAACGTCACCACCTGTTTCACGGTGCCGCAGATCATGGAAGTGGCCCGGGCGGCGCGGGAAGGCCTGGAGATCGCGAAGAAGAACAAAGTCGACATGTCCAGGTGGCGAGCCGTGATCACTCACATGCTGGCGCGGCTGATCGAGCGGCCGGAGTTGATGAAGCAGGCCGAGCACTACAAGGTGGAGGTCACCGAGGCTGACCGCAAGTGGTTCGGAATCGCGGTGTTCAAGCGGGCCTGCCAGTTGATCTGGGAGGGCGGCTATCCCAGCAAGATGCTGCTCTGCTCGGTGCGGCCGGGGCCGTACGTAGCTGGCAAGACCCGCTACTGGGACATCGAGGAGATGGCCGGCGCGGACGTGGTGTTCACGCTTCCGCCGGTAGCGCTGGAGCCCCTGTTTCAGCTTGACGAAGACCTGATCTTCGATCCGGAGGCGATCCATCGGCCCGTTCCGGCCGCATCTCTGGAGAAGATGCTGAAGCTTCCGTACTGCATGCAGGCGTACGAACCGCACGGCCTGTCGCCGGATCAGTTCAATACGCACCCGGCGACCGTCTATACGGTGAACGAGTTCAGCAAGGCCTCCGCCGGGCTCGAGGAATACGTGGGTCAGCGGCTGGCGCTGGCCGGGGCGAGAGCCTAAGGGCCTGCGGGTAGGGGGGTCTGCGGTAGCTGGCTCTTGCCTTCCGGGATCGTCCAGAAGAACAGCCGGTGTCCTCCGATTTCGATGGTTTTCTCGGGCTTCCAGTCGCCCAGGTCGAAGTCGTGGGCCACGATCCGCGTGCCGGGCCGCAGCTCTTTCCATAGCTTCGGACGGAGCCTGGTCAGCCTCGCGGGCAACAGGTAGAGCGTCACCACCGTCGCGGGGCTGAGGTCCGTGGTGAACAGATCCTCATTGCGGAACGTCACTCTTTCCGTCACCCCTTCCCGTTGGGCGTTGTCGTTGGCTTCCTTGATCCGCTCGGGATTGATGTCGATCCCGACTCCCCGTGCGCCCAGCTTGGCGGCGCTGATCACGATGCGCCCGTCGCCGCAACCCAGGTCGTAGACGGCGTCCGTCTTCTTTACCTCCGCGAGCTTCAGCATTTCGTCCACGACCTCTTGAGGACTGGGAACATAAATCGGGGGCGGATCGGTATCCTCCTCCTGGGCGAAAGCGGGAGAAAGGCACAATACGAGCCCGGCCAACCGGACGAATGCGGGCAGACTCTTCGCGAACCGCATAGGGCAGTGTTTTCGACCTCCCGGCACCAGCCAAGTATATCTCAGGCGGGCCGCGGGACCCCACCCCAGGGTAGGGTACAATAGCGGCTTCATGGCAGGTCTGCTGGAGGGCAAGACCGCCCTCGTCCTGGGAATCGCCAACAGGTGGAGCTTGGCCTATGCGATCGCGGAAGCCTTTCGCCGCGAAGGGGCCAGGCTCCTCGTCACCTACCAGGGCGAGAGGCAGCGGGAAACGGTCGAGACGCTGGGAGCAGAGCTTGGCGCGGGCCGGGTGCTGGGCTGTGACGTTGCCCAGGACGAAGAACTGGAGCGCCTGGCGGCCGAGATCGGGAGAGAGGAGCCGAGGCTGGATGCAGTGGTTCACAGCATAGCCTATGCCAACCGCGAGGACCTGACGCGCCCTTTCCTGGAGACCTCGCGGGCGGGATTTCTGGTGGCGCAGGACGTAAGCGCGTACTCGCTGGTGTCCATCGCCCGCGCCGTGGCGCCACTGATGAAGGAGGGCGGTTCTATCACCACGCTCACCTATCTCGGCGCGACCCGGGTGATTCCCAACTACAACGTGATGGGGGTGGCCAAGGCGGCGCTGGAATCGGCCGTCCGTTACCTGGCCAGCGATCTGGGGCCGCGGGCTATCCGGGTGAACGCCATCTCGGCTGGACCGGTGAAGACTGCGTCGGCCCGGGCGATCAAGGATTTCTCGGGCATTCTGGACTTCGTGGCCCAGCGCGCCCCCTTGCGCCGGAACACAGACCCGGCGGAGGTGGCCGACGCGGCGGTCTTTCTGGCCGGCGACCTGGGGCGCGGGATCACGGGCAACATCCTGTTTGTGGACGCCGGTTTCCAGGTCATGGGGCTGTAGCCGGCGGGCGCGTTGACAGACATTTGACGGCATTCTTATTATGAGATGGGAGCCCCGCTAGGGGGGACGCCCAGCCCTCGAGCAAGTGTTGGATTACTCTCCGAGACGAACAACATGATCAAGGTTGAAGGTCTGACCAAGCGATACGCGCGTACTGTCGCCGTGGACAACATTTCCTTCGAAGTCGAGAAGGGCCGTATCGTCGGCTTCCTCGGTCCGAACGGGGCGGGGAAGACCACCACGATGCGGATTCTCACCTGCTTCTTGCCGCCGACGCATGGCACCGCGGAAGTGGCCGGTTTTGATGTTCTCCAACGTCCGTTGGAGGTCAAGAAACGGATCGGCTACCTGCCCGAGACTCCTCCTCTTTACCCCGAAATGGAGGTTGTCGAGTACCTGAGCTTTGTGGCGAGGCTGAAAGGGATACCTACGGGGGAGATCAAGGCGCGGGTGGACCAGGTGATGGAGCGCTGCGCCATCGGCGACGTCCGGAACTTCTTGCAGAGCAAGCTGTCCAAAGGGTACCGGCAGCGGGTGGGCCTGGCCCAGGCCATCATCCACAACCCCGACGTGCTGATCCTGGACGAGCCTACCGCGGGCCTGGACCCCAAGCAGATCATCGAGACCCGGCAGCTCATCAAGAGCCTGGCAGGGGATCACACCATCATTCTGAGCACGCACATCCTGCCGGAAGTTGAGCAGACCTGCGAACAGGTGATCATCATCACTAAGGGCAGGCTGGTCGCCACGGATTCCGTCGAGAATTTGACCAGGAGGCTGCGGGGCTCGGAGGCGATCGCCGTCGAGGTGGAAGGGCGGGACTCCGAGCTGGACGCCGGTCAGGTTCGCCAGCGGCTGGAACAGGTGCCGGGCGTGAGCCGTGTCGTTCCCAAGGAGACAAGCGCCAACCGGTGCGGGTTCGAGGTGGAAAGCCTGCAGGGGCGCGCGATTCGCGGCGAGGTGGCGCGCGCGGTGGTCGAAGGAGGTTGGAATCTGACCGAGTTGCGCTCGCTGGCCTTCAGTCTCGAAGAGGTCTTCCTGCAGTTGACGGCGACCGAGGAAGCGGGCGCCGCCGGAGGTGAGAAGTGAGGAATACCTGGGCCATTTATCGCAAGGAACTCAAGAGCTATTTCGCGTCTCCGATCGCCTACCTGCTCATGGCCGCCTTCGCCCTGATCTTCGGGTATTTCTTTTACGCGGCCACGGCGATCTTCGTGAGCCGGAGCATGGAGTCGCAGATGATGGGCCGCGGCATGCCGATGGACATGAACGAATGGGTGATCCGCCCGCTGCTGATGAACGTGAGCGTGATCGCGCTGTTCCTGATCCCGATGGTAACCATGCGGCTGTTCGCAGAGGAGAAGCGCTCCGGCACCATCGAGTTGCTGCTGACATCGCCCGTTCGCGACATCGAGATCATCCTGGCAAAGTGGTTGGCGGCGGTCACCCTGCTGGCGTGCATTCTGGGGATATCGGCGCTGAACCTGACCTTCTTGTTCGTGCACGGCAAGCCCGATTGGCGGCCGATCCTCATCGGCTACCTGGGATTGCTGCTCCAGGGGGGAGCGCTGCTGGCGGTCGGAACTTTCATCTCGACGACTACCAAGAACCAGATCATCGCTGGCGGAGCCACCTTTGCGGCCTGCCTTCTGTTGTGGATTCTGGACTGGGTCAGCTCCTACGAGACGGCAGCCTGGGCCAAGGTGATGACGTACCTGTCCGTGGTTACTCACTTCGAGCCCTTCTCCAAGGGCGTTCTGGACACCAAGGACGTCGTCTTCTACCTCACGGTGATCTTCCTGGGGCTGTTTCTGACGGCGCGATCGATGGAATCTCTTCGGTGGAGGGCCTAACCTATGAAATTCGGCTGGGTGAAAGCCAGACAGACGAAGTACACGGCGTACCTGATCGCCTACCTGGTGGTGGTGTTGGCGATTCTGACGGCAGCCAACTGGCTCGCCAATCGTCACAACTACTCCTACGACTCGACGGCGACCAAGCGCTTCAGCCTCTCCGATCAGACCGCGAAGGTGGTCAAGGGCCTCAAGCAGGACGCCAGGATCAGCTACTACGACCGGACCAGCCAATTTGCTTCGGCGCGCGACCTGCTCGACCGCTACGACAACCTCTCGACCAAGCTGACGGTGGCGTACGTGGACCCGGACAAGAAGCCGCAGGTCGCCAAGGCGAACGGCGTCCGGACCTATGGAACCATCTTCGTCGAGGCCAACGGCAAGAAGGAAGAAGCCAAGAGCCTGACGGAGGAGGAGGTCACCGGCGCTCTCATCCGGGCGCTCAAAGGCGGTCAGCGGACGGCCTGCGCCGTGTCGGGCAGCGGCGAGCACAGCCTGGACGAGACCGAGCGCACCAGCTACTCCAGCCTGAAGGAGCTGCTGGAGAGAAACAACTACAAGACGCAGACGATTTCGCTCCTCCAGAAGCCCGAGGTGCCGAAGGAGTGCACCATCCTGATTGTGGGCGGCCCGCGCTTCGACTACGTTGAACCCTCGGTGAAGGCGATCGAATCCTACGTCCAGGGAGGCGGGCGCGCTCTGATCATGCTGGACCCGCCGCTGAAACTCGGAAGGGACGACGTCAGCGAGAATCCGGGCCTCCTCAAGATGCTCGAAGGCTGGGGTGTGACGATGGCCAAGGACCTGGTGCTGGATACCAGCGGTATCGGCCAGATCTTCGGGCTGGGTCCGGAGGTTCCCCTTGTGACGTCCTACGAGACGCACCCCATCGTCCGCGAGATGAAGTCCATCGCGACGGCCATGCCGCTGGCGCGCAGCCTCGACGTCAAGAGCACTGGCAAGGTCAGCGCGGAGAAGCTGTTCGCAACTTCCGAGAACAGCTTTGCCACCAGCAACCTGAGTTCGGCGGCGATCCGCATCAATCCGGCCAAGGACAAGAAAGGGCCTTTGACCCTCGCCGCCGCCGGGACCTACAGCCCCGGTGAGGGAGGCACGCAGGGCCGGTTCGTGGTGGTGGGCTCCTCAGCCTGGGCCGCCAACTACATCCTGCCGTTCAACGGCAACCGCGACCTGTTCCTGAACATGATGAACTGGCTCAGCTCGGATGAGGACCTGATCTCGATCCGGCCGAAGGAGCCCGAGGACCGCCGGCTGTCGCTCACCCGCCAGCAGATGACCACGGTCTTCTACTCGAGCGTGGTGGGATTGCCTGTGCTGGTGATCTTGGCCGGTCTGGGAGTCTGGTGGCGAAGGAGGTAGGCCATGCGGATTCGCGGACTGCTGATTGCGCTGGTGGTGCTGGCGGCGCTGGGCGGCGGCATCTACTGGTCCAACAAGGTCAAGAAGGCGCAGGAGGGAAAGCCCGTCCCGGACGCGCCGCCTCAGATCCTCACCATTGCCCAGGACCAGTTCAAGCGGCTTGAGATCCGCAGAGCCGGGGCTGAGCCGGTCGTGCTGGAAAAGGCCGATTCCGGCAAGTGGGAGATGCTCTCGGCCCCCAAATGGCCGGTAGACCAGTACGCCGCCGACGGCATCGTGAACACGCTCTCCTCGCTCGCCTCCGAGCGGCTGGTGGAAGAGACCGCCTCGGACCTGGGCCAGTTCGGCCTGGGGTCGCCTGCCCTGGAAGTCCTCATCGGCCGCAAGGATGGCAAGACTCACAGATTGCTCGTGGGCGACGACACGCCGGCGGGCGGAGGCAGCTTTGCGAAACTGGAGGGCGACCCACGCATCTTCACCATCGCTTCGTACAGCAAGACCAGCCTTGAGAAGACTCCCCGCGATCTGCGCGACAAGCGCCTGCTGACCTTCGATGCCGAGAAACTGTCGCGAGTCGAGCTGACCGCGAAGGGGCAAACCGTCGAGTTCGGCAAGAACGCGCAGAGCGAATGGCAGATCATCCGGCCGCGGCCGCTCCGGGCCGACGGCGGCCAGGTTGAGGACCTCATCCGCAAGTTGACCGACGCCAGGATGGACTCATTGGCGACCGACGAGGACGACAAGAAGGCCGCTGCGGCGTTTGCGGGGGCTTCGCTGGCCGGACGGGCAACCGTCACGGACGCTTCCGGAACGCAGGTGCTCGAAGTGCGGCGCGACAAGGACAAGAACTACTACGCCCGGGGAAGCGCCGCGGAGGGAGTTCACAAGGTCACAAGCGATCTGGGCGAGGCCCTGGAGAAGGGCCTCGACGATTTCCGAAACAAGAAGGTTTTCGACTTCGGTTTCAGCGATCCGACGAAGGTGGAAATCCGCGACGGCGCCCGGAAGGCCACCTATGTGAAGCAGACGGACAAGTGGATGTCCGGCTCCACCCAGATGGACGCGGCCACCGTCAACGTGCTGATGGATAAGCTTCGGGACCTGTCGGCCATCAAGTTCGTGGATAGCGCGCCGGCCGAGGCCGTTTTCGAAGCTGCCGTAACCTGGAGCGGCGGCGCGAGGACCGAGAAGGTCCTGATCTCCAGGCAGGGCGCGCGGTGTTTCGCCCGGCGCGAGAACGAGCCCTCGGTCTATGAGCTCGATCCCAAGGCGCTGGAGGAGATTCAGAAGGCCTTCGGCGAGATCAAATCGTACCAGCCACCCAAACAGGACAACAAGAAGAAGTGAACCTCGCGGGCTCGATCAGCGGTCTGCTCACGGACCTCTACGAGCTGACCATGGCGGCCGGCTACGTCGAGGCCGGCGTGGCAGAGCACCAGGCGACGTTCGAGCTTACAATCCGCCGTCTTCCTCCTTGCCGGAACTATGTGATCGCGGCCGGGCTGGCGCAGGCCGTCGAGTACCTCACCCAGGTGGGGTTCGGCGAGGAGGAGATTCGCTACCTGCGGTCGCTTCCGCAGTTTGCCAGGAGCCCGGAGAGCTTCTTCGAGAGGCTGCGCCGGTTTCGTTTCAGCGGCGACCTCGCGGGGATGGCGGAAGGGACGCCCGTATTCGGCGGCGAACCGATTCTGGTCGTTCGGGCGCCACTGATCGAGGCCCAACTGGTTGAAACCTACCTGCTGGCCAGCATCGGCTTTCAATCCATGGTGGCGAGCAAGGCCTCCCGGGTCGTGCGTGCGGCCGGATCGCGCGCAGTCGTCGAATTCGGCACCCGAAGGGCGCACTCGCCGCAAGCGGGCGTGCTGGCGGGGCGTGCCGCCTACATCGGCGGCTGCGCCGGCACGAGCAACACCCTGGCAGGCTTTCAATTCGGAATTCCGGTGTACGGTACGGCGGGCCACTCCTGGGTGCTCGCCTTTCCCGACGAGGCGACCGCATTCCGCCACCTTCAGGGGCTGCTGGGTCAGGCGACGATCTACGTCGTGGACACCTACGACACCCTGGAGGGAGTGCGCGCGGCCGCCGCCCTCGGCAAGCCCATGTGGGGCGTCCGGCTGGACAGCGGAGACTTGGTGGAACTCTCCAGGAGGGCGCGGACCATTCTGGACTCGGCGGGCCTCAACGAGGCCCGGATCATGGTGACGGGCGACCTGAACGAATACCGGATCCGGGAGCTGGTGGAGGCCGAAGCTCCGATCGACGCCTTTGGCGTTGGGACGGAACTGGCGACCTCGTCCGACGCCCCGAACCTGGGGGTCGTCTACAAGCTGGTCGAGCTGGAATCGAACGGCATCCGGCGCTATACGGCCAAGTTCAGCGAGGACAAGGCGACCTATCCGGGCGCCAAGCAGGTGTTCCGCTACCCCGATCACGACGAGATCGCCTGCGCGTGGGAACAGCGTCCCTCGGCTAGCACGCCGCCGCTGCTTCGGCCCGTGCTGAGCCGGGGACGGCTGGTTGAGCCGCTGCCGTCTCCCGGCGAGGCGCGGTCTCATGCCGCCAAAGCGCTGGAGCAACTCCCACAGGGCCTCCGGCGGCTGGAGGAAGCGGAGGCGTATCGCGTCGAGTACACTCCGGCTTTGCTGGAAGTGGCCGGGGCGGCGCGCAAGCGCATGGAGGAGGGCCGATGAGCACCGTGTTCTTCGACGTGGACACGCAGCTCGATTTCATGCTCCCGGCGGGCGCGCTCTATGCTCCCGGCGCGGAGCGCATCATCCCCGCCGTCGCCCGGCTCAGCCGCTGGGCTGCCGAGCACTCCATCCCCGTGGTCTCGACCATGGACGCCCACACCGAGAATGATCCCGAGTTTGCCCAGTGGCCGGCGCACTGCGTCGCCGGGACCATCGGCCAGCGCAAGCCCGCGGCGACGCTGACCGGGGACCGGCATCAGATCATCCTCGAGAAGCAGGCTCTGGATTGCTTCAGCAATCCGGACCTCCCCGGCCTGCTCGAGCGGCTGGGAGCAGACCATTGCGTTGTCTACGGTGTTGTGACCGAGCACTGCGTTCGTCTGGCGGCGCTCGGCCTGCTTCAGAGGGGCAGGAAGGTGGAAGTTGTCACCGACGCCATCGTGGGTCTGGAGCGGGAGGCCGCCGAAAGGGCTCTGGCCCAAATCCGGCAACTCGGCGGACGGCTGACGACGGTGGCCAAAGTCTGCGGGGACTAGGCCGGAGCGACCTCCACGGTCCTGGCCTGCCGCCAGAGGCGCTCCAGGTCGTAGTAGGCGCGGGCGCGCTCCGAGAAGATGTGGACGATGAAGTCGCCGTAGTCAGCCAGAATCCACTCGGCGTTGTCGTAGCCTTCCACACTCCTCGGCAGCACCCCCTGTTGCTTGAGTTGCTGCCCGATCTCGTCGCTGATGGCCTGGATCTGGCGGGAGTTCGATCCCGAGCAGATCACGAAGTAGTCCGTGAACGAAGTCACCTCGCGCAAGTCGAGGACCAGGATGTCGACGGCCTTCTTGGACTCAGCGGCGCGGACGGCGGAGAGCCATAGCTCGGTGTCGGTGTCCGCTTTGCGCTTCAGTGGTGTGCTCCTGAGAGGTATCCTACTACAATCATGCGCGTGTTGATAAGCGAGGCCCGGATTCAGGATCGGATCCGCCAGCTCGGCGCCCAGATCGACGCCGACTACCCCCCGGGCCCCATCTACCTCGTTGCCATCCTGAAAGGCGCGTGCTTCTTCCTGGCCGACCTGGCACGGGCATTGCCGCGGCCTGCCCGCATCGACTTCATCGGCATCTCCAGCTACGGCAAGGGCAAGACCAGCTCAGGCGAGGTCAAACTGACCAAGGATCTGGACACCTCGATCGAGGGGGCCGACGTGCTGGTGGTGGAAGACATCGTCGACAGCGGCGTCACGCTCAGCTACCTGATGCACGTGCTCGAGCAGCGCAAGCCCCGCACGCTGCGTATCGCCGCGCTGCTCGACAAGCCGGAGAGAAGAGTCCGCCCGGTGAAAGTGAGTTATGTCGGTTTCGAGATCCCCGACGAGTTCGTGGTCGGCTACGGCCTGGATTATGCCGAGGATTACCGCAACCTGCGGGACATCTGCGTGCTCGACCCGTCCGCGTGAACGCCAGCGGGGCGAACTCCCCGCCCTGCTGTGGTATCTTCGAAGGATTGAGGCCGGGCGCTCGCCCGTCCGCCGTGAGGTCATTCGATGTCCAAAGAGCAGGAACACTCGTCTTCCAGTCAGGCTCCCGTCATCGCCGATGGCATGACGCTCGGGGTCGTCGGCGCCGGTGTCATGGGACAGACACTGATTCGAGGCCTTCTGGCTAGCGGGCTCGTCAGCCGCGAAAGACTCTGGGCCGGAGACAAGAACGGCGCCACTTGCGAGAGCGCCAGCCAGCAACTCGAGATCCCCGTCGAGAGCGACTACCAGAGTCGCGTCGCCACCTCGGACCTGATCCTGATGTGCGTGAAGCCGGGGGACGCCCCCATCGTGCTGGCCGCGCTTCGCAACGCCGGCCTGCGGCGGGAAACGCTGCTGATATCGATCCTGGCCGGAGTCTCCACGGACCGGATCGAGGCTCTCCTCGGCACGGAGAACCCGGTGGTGCGGGCCATGCCCAACACGCCCTGCATTGTGGGCGAGGGCATGACCGTGGTCTGCCGCGGCAGGTACGCCTCTAAGACCGATCTGGAGCGCGCCCGGCATGTCTTCGAGGGCGTCGGCAAGTGCCTGCCCGTAGACGAGATTCACTTCAACGCCATTACGGCTCTCAGCGGAAGCGGCCCCGGCTATCAGTTCCTGATCATGGAAGCCCTGGCCGATGCCGGCGTCCGCGTGGGATTGCCCCGCCAGTTGGCTCTCACCCTGGTGGCGCAGACGGCCCTGGGTGCGGCCAGGATGGTGTTGTCAACCGGCCGACATCCGGCTGCGTTGCGCGACGACGTCACCACGCCGGCGGGCTGCACCATCGCCGGCCTGCTCATGCTCGAGGATGGCAGGATACGGTCCGTGCTGGCACGGGCCGTGGAGGAGGCGGCCAAGGTCGCGGCCCATCTTGGGGCCGCGCCCGCAAAAATCTCGGAGACGGCGGCAGGCCAGCGGGCGGGACACTAAGAGATCTGCCTCATGCCCGAGAACAATGGCCGCGGCCTCGCGGAAGAACTCATCCATCTAGAAGATCGCTGGGGAGCGCACAACTACAGCCCGCTCGACGTGGTCATCGAGCGCGCCTCTGGAGCGTGGGCCTACGGCGTTGACGGACGGCGCTACCTGGATTGCCTGAGCGCTTACTCGGCACTGAACCAGGGGCACTGCCATCCCCGGATCATCCAGGCGCTCCAGGAGCAGGCGGCGCGTGCCACGCTGACCAGCCGGGCATTCCGCAATGATCAACTGCCCAGGTTCGTTCAGGAGCTCGCCCAGCTCTGCGGCATGGAAATGGTGCTGCCGATGAACACCGGGGCCGAGGCGGTCGAGACGGCCATCAAGGCCGTGCGCCGCTGGGGCTACGCGCACAAGAACATCCCCCATGAACGGGCCGAGATCATCGTCTGCGAGGACAACTTCCATGGGCGGACCACCACCATCTGCGGCTTCTCCTCCGAGCCTCTCTACCGGGACGGCTTTGGTCCTTTCACCCCCGGGTTCGTGAGCGTACCGTTCGGAGACGCGCAGGCGCTGGAGCAAGCCATCACCCCCAATACCTGCGCCTTCCTCTTTGAGCCGATCCAGTGCGAGGCCGGCATACACATCCCGCCGGACGGGTACCTTCAGGAGGTATCGGAAATCTGCCGGCGTGAGCGCGTCCTGATGGCCGCCGACGAGATTCAGACCGGACTCGGGAGGACGGGCGACCTTTTCGCTTGCCACCACGAAGGGGTCCAGCCCGACGTCTTCATCTTGGGGAAGGCCCTGTCGGGCGGCGTCTACCCGGTGTCCGCGGTCGTGGCCAGCCAGGAGATCCTGGGTGTCTTTCGCCCCGGCACGCACGGCAGCACGTATGGCGGCAATCCCCTGGCCTGCGCCGTCGCACGGGCCGCCCTGCGGGTGATCCAGGAAGAGAGGCTGGCGGAGCGGTCGGCGGAACTGGGCAGTTGGTTGCTGTACGAGCTGCGAAAGATCCGCCATCCCCACATCAAGGAGATCCGCGGGCGGGGTCTGCTGGTCGGCATCGAACTGGTGGTGCCCGCCCGGTCCTACTGCGAGCGGTTGCAGGATCTCGGCCTGCTGTGCAAGGAAACGCACGATTACGTCATCCGGCTGGCCCCGCCGCTCGTCATCTCCCGCGAGGACCTCGCCTGGGCGGTCGGCCAGCTCCGGAAAGCGTTCGTCGAGTAGCCGGTTTCCGCCTCAATCCAGTGCGCAATCCACGCAGAGATTCTCGCGTGGATGACCGATGGCTTCCGCCAGATCCTCGATCGTGTTGTACTCCAAGCCCTCCACTCCGAGGAATCTCGCCCGGTCCTCGATCGCCGGAATCCTGCCGGCCAGCACCTCTCCCTTCTGGGTGGTCTTGCCCCAGCGACAGTGCGATCGCAGTTCCGGATTGGCGATGCGAAAGTGGATCTCGGCCACTCCCGTGAGCCGCAGTTTTGGCACGAGGTCCGTCTGGGCCTGGGTGCCTCGCACGATGGAGTCGTCGCATACGGCGACAATCTTGCCCCGGCAGTCCTCGCTGCCGGCCAGCAGTTTGATGTGGGCCTCGCGGTCCCGTTGCTTCTGGTCCTGAGGAATGAAGCTCCTTCCCGCGTAGGGGTACTTCAGCAGAAGCTCATCGTAGACCGGCAGCCTCTGGATTCGTCCGTCCGAGGCCTGCCGGCAGAACTCCTGGTGATAACCGATGGCGTGAAATCGGCCCGAGTCGGGGACGGGAATCACGATGTCCGGAATGAAACCCCGGTCTATGTCCCGCCGTGCCAGGGCGGCGCCCAGCCTCTTTCTGACCAGGGAGCCTGGCACGCCCTCGAACACGTTGTTGGGAAAGCCGGTGTAGACCCAATAGAAGCTGCATGCCTGGACCCGTTTCACGGGGACCCTGCCCTTGGTCTCGATCCGGCCGCTCTTCAGCAGCACGATCTCCCCAGGCTCCACGTCCCGCGCCAGCCGGAATCCGAAGTTGGCAAATCCTCCGGATTCGGAGGCCACAGCGACGGCGCCCTCTTTCTCGCCGAGCACGAGCGGCCAGTGACCTGTGGCGCAACGCGCCGCATACACCCCCTCCTCCGTCAGGATCAACAGCGAAAAAGCCCCCTCCACTTCTTCGCTCAGCTTCTGAATCCCCTCGACGACACTGCTGCCCTGCGCCACCAGCTTGGTGATGATCTCGATGTCGTCGCCCACGGTGAACACGTGTCCGAACCGCTTGAAACGGTCCATGAGCGCGGCCCGGTTGCCGATGTTCCCGGAGAAGCATGCGGACAGCTTCCCCAGCCTCGAATCCGAGAAGTACGGCTCCCGGACCGCGCCGCAGTATCCGATGCCCTCTGAGCCTTCCATGCCTCCCAGGTCCTGGCTGAAGGTGGGCCGGAAAAGTCCCCTGTGCGTGCGGATGCGGAACTGGCCGCCGGCCATCGTGGAAAGGCCAGAATAGGCTTCCCCGAGGTGCTGGTGGTAGAACGTCCCTCGAAACAGATCCTCCAAGAAATTGCCCTGGTAGGAACCAGGATGGATGCTGAGACCGAACAGCCCGGGCACGTGATCCTCCCCTTGATCGAGACCGAAACTGGCAGCATACCTCGATGGCGGGCCGCTTTTCCAGCGACGCTTGGCCGGATGTATACTTGCACCTGAATCAGGAGGAGAGCGGTGCCGATTGTCGAGATACCTGCCAAGACGCTGAACACCAAGACGTTCATCCAGGAGAAAGTGAAAGAGATCGCGGCCACGGTCGGAGACGGCTCCGCCATCACGGCCCTGTCCGGAGGGGTCGACTCCTCGGTTGTCACCCTGCTGGGCCACAAGGCCCTGGGGAGGAAGCTGAAGACGTACTTTATCGAAAACGGCCTCATGCGGCAGGACGAGTCCCGCATGGTCGCCCAATTGTTCCGCCGTCTTGGAATCCGCGTCGAGATCCTGGATGCGCGGGAGGCCTTCTTCAGTGCCCTGAGAGGACTTCGAGATCCGGAGGAGAAGCGGGAAGCCATCACCCAGACCTTCTACAAGAAGGTGTTCGGCCAACTCGTCCGCGAGAGCGGGGCTCAGCACCTGTTGCAGGGGACCATTCTCACCGACGTCGAGGAGACCGTCGCGGGCGTCAAGCGGCAGCACAACGTCCTTGAGCAGCTCGGCATCGATCCCGCGGAAGCGTACGGCTACAAAGTGATCGAGCCGGTGTTGCAGCTTCGCAAGGACGGCGTGCGGAAACTGGCCAAGGCGCTCGGACTGCCGGTTTCGCTGTACCGGCGCATGCCGTTTCCCGGCCCGGCGCTGGCCGCCAGGGTTGTGGGAGAAGCCACCCCCGAGCGGATAGCTCTGGTCAGGAAGGCCACGGCCGTCCTGGAAGGCGAGCTGAAGAACATCAAGGCGTTTCAGTACATGGCGATCCTGCACGAAGATCGCTTCCCCGGTATGCGGAACGGGAAGCGCGATTACGGTTTGCAGATCGAAATCAGGTGCTGGAACAGCGTGGATGCGCGGACGGCCACTCCCGTGTGGCTGCCGCCCCGGAAGCTGCAACGGCTGGCAGCCAGAATCACCAAGGAGGTCGCGGGCGTCGTCAGCGTGACCTACAACATCGCTCCCAAACCGCCGTCCACGATGGAGGCGGTCTGAGACGCAATCTCTCCTGACCCGTGGCGCGCCCCTGTAGTCACTCGACGCGCCGCGCGGTGACGGCCCACTGTCCGCCGAGCGGGATTCGCCTGAGCGCGCGCTCGAGACCGGCCGCGCACCGGTAGAACCGCTCCGGCAAGTACAAGTAATAGAGCGTCTGATCCGCGCGCAGGCCCGCGCCCGCCAGCAGCCGCCGCGCCCGCCAGGCTGTGAGCAGGCGTGCTCCGCGGTCCACCGGCGTCGTGCGGACGATCCACTGCGTCAGCGGGTTGAAGGGATTGTGCTCGAATATCGCGATCAGTCCACCGGCGCGAGCGACGCGCCGCATCTCCCGCGCCAGGGTCGCCTGCTCCGGCGGCGCCAGGTGGTGGAAGACGCAGGCCGCCGTCACGAGGTCAAAGCTCGCGTCCGCGTACGGCAGGCACCCCGGATCGTCCTGCCGCCGCACGTCGAGACCCACCGCCGCGGCCAGCATCTCCGCCGAGGGGTCACAACCCGTCGCCCGCCGCACCTTCCCCGCGCCGCAACGGAGCAACTCGCCCCGCCCGCATCCCACGTCGAGCCATTCCGCGCCAGCCACGTCGAGCCGCAACCGCTCGATCACCTCCCACTTGCGCCGGTGGAAGAACCCAGCAGAGCCGGCAAACATCTCTCGCGCCGGGTGCCGCAACAGCTCGTCATATTGGTGCGCGAAACCGTCGAACTCCACGAACTTGCCCACGAGGATGCTGTCAACCGCGGGTCACTTCACCGCCGAGAAACGAAAGATCGTGGTGGTCTGGTACTTAGCGCCCGGCCGCAGCGTGGTGGAGGGGAACTGGAGCTTGTTGGGCGAATCCGGGAAGTGCTGGGTTTCCAAGCACAGGCCGGAGCGGTGCGGATACTTCTTGCCGCCCTTGGCCTGGATGGTGCCATCCAAGAAGTTGCCGGCATAGAACTGGATGCCGGGCTCCGTGGTCAGCACCTCCATCACACGGCCCGTCTTGGGAGCATAGAGCCGCGCGGCCGGTGACAACGTGCCGCCTCCGCTGGTCAGGACCCAGTTGTGGTCGTAGCCCCGGCCGAACTTGAGTTGCTCGTCAGCCTCGTCGATCCGGGCGCCGATGACGGTCGGCTTGCGGAAGTCGAACGGCGTGCCCTCGACGCTGCGCAACTCGCCGGTCGGGATCAGGTTCTTGTCGACGGGGGTGAACCTGTCGGCGTTCAGCGTCAACTCGTGATCGAGGATGGTCGGTTCACCGGCGCCGGACAGGTTGAAGTACGAATGCTGGGTCAGATTCACGACGGTCGGCTTGTCGGTGGTAGCCGAGTAGTCCACCCGCAATTCGTTGTCGTCCGTCAGCGTGTAGACCGCCGTTGCGGTGAGGTTGCCGGGGAAGCCCTCCTCGCCGTCTTTTGCCAAATAGGTCAGTTCCAGCCGCTGCGGCTGAGCATCCTTCACCTGCCAGGCGACCCGGTCAAAGCCCTTGGGACCGCCGTGCAGCGTGTTCGGGCCGTCATTGGCGGGCAGCTTGTAGAGCACACCGTCAAGCGTGAAGCTCGCCTTGCCGATCCGGTTTCCGTAACGGCCGATGAGCGCGCCGAGGTGGGCGGTGTCCTTCAGGTAACCGTCGATGGTGTCGCAGCCCAGCACGATGTCGTCCAGCTTGCCGTTGCGGTCGGGGGTCTTCAGCGTTACGACGATGCCGCCGTACGTGATAATCGTCGCTTCCATGCCGTTCTTATTGGTCAGGGTGTAAAGGTCGACCGCCTGACCGTCCGGGGTGTTTCCGAATGCTTGCTTCTTCACGGGTCGAATCGCTCCTGTCTCTTTTGTGGGTCCGCAGGCCGTCAGGGCTGCAAGGCTCAAGGCGAGCGCCAGTAGTAGTGGCCGGGTCATGCTCCTATTCTGCACGAACCCGGGCCGGGATGGGTAGCTCTCCGCCGCGTCCTGGTAGAATCTTTTAGATGCCAGGCGAGGGCCGGTGCGGGGACAAGCCGAAGTACAGCTTCATCGTCCCGATCTTCAACGAGGAGGCGGTGATCCCAGCCCTGATCGAGCGCCTCAGCGCGCTCTTGAGGAAACTGGACGGGCCGTCCGAAGTCATCTTGGTGAACGATGGCAGCCGTGACGGCAGTCTCCCGCTGCTGCTCGAGGCGAACCGCCGCGATCCGCGCCTCAAGGTTGCGAGCCTGTCGAGGAACTTCGGCCATCAGACCGCCATTACGGCCGGCGCGGACTTGGCTGCGGGGGACGCGGTGATCATAATCGACGCTGATCTGCAGGACCCGCCGGAAGTCGTGCTGGAGATGGTGGAGCGCTGGAAGCAGGGGTATGACGTGGTCTACGGCCTGCGTGCCGAGCGCCGTGGCGAATCGTTTTTCAAGCGGATCACGGCGCGCGTTTTCTATAGGCTGCTGGACGCCGCCACCTCCACGCCCATCGCCATGGATGTCGGCGATTTCCGGCTGGTGGACCGCCGCGCCCTGGATGCCTTCCGCGGCATGCGGGAACACAACCGGTTTGTGCGCGGCATGTTCAGTTGGGTAGGGTTGCGGCAGACGGCCGTCTCCTACGTCCGTGAGGCCCGGGCGGCGGGCTCGACCAAGTACCCGCTGGCCAGGATGTTGCGGCTTGCTTTCGACGCATTGATTGGTTTCTCCGATCTTCCGCTGCGCCTCTCCATATGGATCGGGGCGCTGGTATCTCTGGGGGCAATTCTCTACGCGCTCTACGCTGTGGTTCTGTGGGCGACTGGTCAGCGGAACCTGGTCCCAGGCTGGGCCTCAACCGTTGTGGTCATCGCGTTTCTGGGTGGCGTGAACCTGATTATGACTGGAATCGTCGGGCTTTACGTCGGCCGTATTCACGAGGAGGTTAAGAACCGGCCGCTCTACATTGTGGAGAGCACGGCTGGCTTCGACCAGCTTCCCCGCCCGCCGCGGGCGGTCTTCCTGGAGGGGGAGCGGTAGGGCTGCTCGTATGCCGTCACCGCATGCCTCTCTCCGGCGCGTGTCCACATACTTGTTGACGGCCGGTCTCTTCCTTGCACTGGCCGTCATCCACATCTCGCTGATCGTGTACCTGGACAACACGAACCTCGCCACGACCAACGGACTGTGGAAAGCCACGGGAGTGCGCGCGTGGGAGTACGCCACTGCCCAGCCGTTCGACAGCGGAGGCCTGTTATACATGCCGGCGTACGGCTACCTGTGCAGGCTCATTCCAGACCGGGCCGTCTCTTACGGGGAACACGGCGAAATCGTGACCTACCGCAAGATGGCGATGCTGAACGCGTTCTTCTCCGCGCTGGCCTCTTCGGCCGTGTTTCTCTTGGCGCTGCGCTTCACCGGATCGGTCCTGGCTGCTGTTGTCGTGGCTCTGGCGCATGCCTCCGCGGGCTTTGTCCTGCTGCACGGTCTCAACTCGGAGGACGTCACGCCGGCGTACGCCTTCTTCGTACTATCCGTACTGTTCTTCTTTGGATTTGTGCACACTCGCAGCCTAAGCCGACTTCTGTTGTGCGCGGTCTTCCTGGTCCTCACGACCTTGTTCCACTGGACGCTCATGATCCCGGCCCTGGCGGCCCTAGTGTCGGCTCAAATCGCCCTGGTTGTCTCGCGCCGGCACCGGGCCTGGTTTCTGGCAGCTTTTCCCCTGGTGTTTGTGGGAATGCTCTGGATCTTCGCCCTAAGCCTGCCGTTCCTGGTCCCCTACCTGGATTACTCGTTATGGAAACTCCTCTACCCCCCGAAGGCGGCGGCCCCCAGCGGCTGGCTAGGTTTCCGGCTGGAGAAGTTGGCCTACGCACTGGTGGGTATCGGGAACTACTTTCTTGGGGCCAGCCAATTCCACTTCAAGGACTTGTTTCAATCCCCCCAGCTTGAGCGGTCGGCGATCTCCTGGCTCTATGCGCTGATCACGGTTGGGACATGCACGGCAGCGCTCTTCAGCCGGCGCGCGAGCGGCAACCTGAAGCTGCTTGCGGGCTTTTGCCTGGTAGTATTTGGCGTTGGCGAACTGGAGCATCTTTACTCCCAGCCCCAGGATCCTCAGTCGCAGATTCAACCGATGTTCGTTTCGGTTGTGGGTCTGATCATCATCATGAACCACCTCCGCGGCAGGCTCAGCCTGCGCGAATTCCGCGTAGCGGCCGCCTGCGTCATCCTGGTTTCCCTGACCATCGGGGTGTGGAACGTGAGTC
Source organism: Bryobacteraceae bacterium (assembly GCA_041946685.1). Lineage (GTDB taxonomy): Bacteria > Acidobacteriota > Terriglobia > Bryobacterales > Bryobacteraceae > JBHGAV01. The sequence goes on from JBHGAV010000012.1 coordinate 36,916, forward strand.
TTCTTGCTGTTGGGAGGGGCGCGGACAGCCGGGCTGTTGCCACCGTCAAGCAACTGGAGCGGATTTTCGCCCCGGGAGAAGTCGTCGTGGTATCCCACGGTTACGAGGTGTGGAATACGTGGTGGTATATTGAGGCACACCGCGCCAACCGCGACGACTACCTCGGCGGGAGTATTCACGTGGCCTCTCCTTTCAGCAACCACGCAGGCATGTCCACGACGGCGGCCGCCGAGTGGGTAAAGGAGCGGGTGGCCGATGCCTTCGCCTCAGGCCGACGCGTTGTGGCTTGTTCCCTCTGGGTGCAGGAGAAGGCCGAATTCGCGGCCTTGATGTCAACCGTCTTGGATGGCGCGGGAGCCGGGGCCTACTACGATGCCCTGCGCGGCGCCTTTCCTACCGGCCGGACCTGGGATACCCCCGTAGGCCAGTTCGTGGAGCTGCTCCCGGCGGGAGGCTCGTATCTTGGGGACGCCGGCGGACGCTAGAATTGAGCGTCGAGGTGCGAGCCGGCCCCGGCGCGATCTCGTGGTTGGGCGCCTTTCTTAGTCTGGATTCTGAAGGCGGAACCCGGCAAGCGATCACGTACGGTCGGCCCAGGCGCTGGGCTCGGCTTCGATGCATCTATGTTATTGATACATAAGCCATGAGGATGGAGTCAAGGCCTTAACCTAGGAGCCGCCCCACACCCAGCCCGGGAAGGGGAAGGCGATCCGGGTGGCTCTGCCCAACGACTCAGTTCCAGTACTAGGGGACCGTCAAACCCCTTGACAGGGAGTGGGATTGCCTCTAGTATTGATTAAGCTGGTAGAAGCCGAACGCATTGCTGTGGAGGTGTCCAGATGCTCAAGCGGTTCGCGTTGGTGCTCGGTGTTGTTGCGGCGATTCCTGCGATGGCCTCGGTCATCACCTTTGAGGGGCTTACCCCGGGGTACGGGCCAGCTCAGGTGTCTTCGTTGACACCCAAGGGCGAAATAGTGACGACGCAGTTCTCTGTCCTGGGAGTGTTGTTCTCCACATCTCTGTCGACCGACTACGTGTCTTCCTCGGCGTACCTGCCCGGCACTGGCGGCGTTGATCCCTTCCTGACCGTGAACACCATTCCCATCCTGGGTCCGGCCGGGACTCTCACCGTCTCGTTTGTATCCCCCTCGGACTCTGGTGTCCCTGGATGGGTTAGCGGCTCAACCATTAGCTTCTTTGTGAACGACACCGAGTACTTGACCAACAGCGTGAGAGTCGCCACGTACGACATTCTCGGAAACCCGATCGAAACCTGGGATTTGGCCAGTCTGACCGCGACACACGCCTTCACCACTGGTGAGGTTCACAGCATCGTCTTCACAGACCTGGGCGGTGATGGGTTCGTGATGGATACGCTCGCCTTCGGAGATATCAGTACAGCAATTCCGGAACCCGCGACCGCCTTGCTCTTGGGCGTTGGGTTGCTGGGTGTTGGGCTGCTTTTCAGGCGGCGTCGCGACATCTGATCGGCCCTTTTGAATAGCCTTATGAATATCGCGTGACCTCACTGTGTTGTGAGGTGAGGTCAGGCGGGAAAACTCCCCCACTAGAAAGAGCCGGTGATCTGTAGGCTCCTCTCCACCGGTACGCCAACCATGCTCTCCACGGCCGTCCCGGTATGGTCAGGAGCGGGCAGCCCTGTTTTTGAGTCGAAACTCCAGACGGAGTATCGGGCGTCGCGGAGAAGCGTGAACAGGGAATCCGGCGTACTGCCTTGATGGCCCAGGGCAGGGGCCGAGACCTCGAGCAGCAAGATCGGGCGCAGCCGGCGCAAGGTTTCGCGAGCGCCGCTCAGGAGCCGCACCTCTGCCCCCTCGACGTCCATCTTTAGCAGATCGAGCCGCTGAATACCCTCCTGCTGAACGAAGTCGTCCAATCGCCGGACGGCGACACCCGCCATCCCCAGGCTCTCCACCCCTTCGTAGGCGAACTCTCCAAGAGTGCTCTGGCCGGCGTGTTCAGCCTCGGCGATCAGGAGGTTCGCTTGACCGGCCCTGTCCGCGAGAGCGACCTGGAATAACCGGGTGTTGGAGAGACCGTTGAGTTCCACATTACGACGCAGACGCTCGAACTCCCGCGGACTCGGCTCGAAGGACCACACCTGCCCTCCCGGCCCCACGCATCGGGACCCGAGGAGAGTATAGAGTCCCTCGTTGGCGCCTGCGTCCACGACGGTCATGCCCGGCTTCAGGAATCGCTTGAAGAAGGCCATCTCATTCGGCTCGTAACAGCCCCCGACGAACACCTGCTTGCTGAGGTCATTGGGCAAATACACGCAGAGGCGAAGGCCCTCATACCAGGGAATCTCGAGGGGAAGAGTCCATTGGCGCTGGCGGCAGACTTCCCAGATCCGTCTCCGGAGTCGAAAACACAAGTCCGGCCTCTCATAGTCGGCGTCGAACCGCCAGCCTGGGTATGGCAGCAGAGGCCGAACGTACACCAGTGACTGGGCTGCCTGGAGAAGCTCCTCCTCCGACATTCCTTCCACCACCCCCAGGGGCTCGAAGGGACGAGGGTGGGCCTCCTGTGCGGTCAATGGAACCAGCTTCGGGTTGTTGAGCTCCGTTCTGGAGGCGACGAAGATGCAGCGGAGGTTGTGCCCCTGCTGCTGCCAAGCCAATGAGTCCTCCCACCTCACCTCGAAGTCGGGGTGCCGTGGCGGAATCGCCGGTGTATACACATGCTGGAAACCCGCCAGAGTGAGCGCCATTTTGACGAAACTTGGGCTGGGCCTGCACCCCAAACCGCGCAACGCCTGGTTGCTGGAGTGAGGCTCTTCGGCCCAGTGGATGACAGGCAAGCGCGAGTCGCAGACGAGCGTCTCCAACAGGAGCAGATTGCCGCAAACCCGGGCCATGTTCCGAATGCCGAGTACTGGATTCTCCAGGTGATACAACAGCCCATAGCAGAAGACGATGTCGAACTTGCTGGAGAAGTTCAAACCGGATTCCACATCGGCAACATGGGCCTCTAGCGCCGGGTACCGGCGTCGCAGGCTCTGCACGTTGGCCTCGCGGCCGTCGATACAGACGACCTGACAATTCCGCTTCAAGAAGAACTGAGCCAAGTGCCCGACACCGCATCCCACATCCAGCACAGAGCGGCCCTCGAGAGGTAACCCAAGACCCTCCAGATGCTCTAACCGCGCCCGATTGAGTTCGAGGGCGTCAGGCGTGTCGAACGCATCCGGCTCTGCGGAGAGCGCAGGCGGATGTTCGCGAAAGAGCCTTCGCCCCAGTCCTGAAAGCGCCACGGACATCCATTTCATGGCACGACTCGAGAGAACGTCAGGTTCTCCTCCTGGACGTGACTCTGCTGCTCGACCTCCTCCAGCCGGAACCCCGATCGGAGAAGATACTCCAGCACATCCTCCTTCTTGGCGCCGCCGGCGTAAAGAGGAAATGGTGTGATCTGCACCTCGAGCGAGATCCGCCCAATCGACCTGATTCTGTCGCCTGCGGAGCGCACCACTTCCAGGTCGCCGCCTTGCGCATCAATCTTGAGGTAGTCCACCCGGCCGATGCCGGCCAGCTCCATGAACGTGTCCAGCCGAATGACCGGGACCGGGACCGTCTCAACCACTCGAAGCACGTCCCCACCGATCCACCGTTGCAGCCCCGTGGGATCGAACGGCAGCAGGGAGCTCGCGGCCTCAAACGAGTTCAGGTGGAAATCGGCGGTACCGGTCTGCTCCGCGACCGCCATGGGCAGTACTACGAAATTCGGGGCAAGACCGACTAACCGCATGGCCAGGCGCAAGTTTGGCTCAAAGGCGTAGACACGCAAGGCTGGATTGGATCGTGCGGCAGGGAGGGTCTTCTCTCCCAGGTGGGCGCCCACGTCCAGCCAGATCTCGGCCGGCTCACTGCTGGCGAAGGCGGGCGCCTTCACGGTTCGGATCTTGCCGCGAAAGAACATGCAAATGAGCGTGCGCCCTGGCTCGAAGCAGCGGCTCGCTCCCCAGGCCCCAGGCCGAGCGACAGGTAACGCGCCGCCGGTTCCACCGCTTCCGGGCGCAAAATCCGCCAGCAATCCAACACCACGGCGCCCGGGCGGGACTGGAGCAGATGAGCCGCAGTGAGACCGCGGAACTGATCCCACGGAGTCGTGATGACCAGGACGTGGGATTGGGCCGCGCACTCCTCCATGGAGGCGGCGAAGATCACATCCCCGCCGAGCACCCGCCTGGCCGAGCCCATGGCTTCCGGGTCGTAGACGACCACCCGCGCCTTTCTGCGGCACAAATACTGAGCCAGCATGACGCCTTGCGATTCTTCCACCACGTTGGTCAGGGGCTTGTAGGCGAGGCCCAGTATCCCGGCCGTCTGCCCCTCCTGGAGCAGGGAAGCTACCAGATCACCCAGCCGGGACGCCGACCCACGGTTCAGGCGATCCGTGACTTCGCTCAACGGGGCCTCTGCGCCGATCCGCCGGGCGATGGCCGAAAAGGCGACGTTGTCGCGGGGAAAACAAGGTCCGCCATAACCGATGCCGCCTTTCAGACACCTGGGCCCGATGCGCGAGTCCGCTCCCAGCGCCGCGGTCACCACGTCGACATCCGCGCCCGGCAGCCTTTCGCAGATAGCCGCCAGCATATTGGCATAGGAGATCTTCATGGTGATGTAAGTGTTGATGCAGATCTTCGCGAGCTCAGCGTTGACGAAGGCCATGCGCGCCACCGTCGGGCTGTTCTCGCAGATACGTCGCTGGATCTCCTCCAGCAACTGTCCGGATCTCTGGTCCGATTCGCCAATGAGGACCAGGTCGGGATTGCACAGGTCCCGGATCACCGAGCCAAGCGCGATGAAATCGGGGTTATAGCACAAGCCGAAGTCCAGCCCGCAAGTCTTCCCCGAAGTCGCCTCCAGCAGAGGCTGAATGTGCTCGCGCATGGCGCCGGGAAGCACCGTACTGGACACCACGACAAGATGGAAGCCGTGGCTGCCACGCAGAGCCAGACCGATCTGTTCAGCCGCGCGCAGCACATGCCTGAGCGAGAACTCGCCGTTCGCCTCCGACGGCGTGGGGACCACAACGAAAGTGACGTCAGAAGCGGCGACAGCGCCCTGGCAATCCGTAGTGGCCGAGAGCCGGACGCGGTTCCCACGAATGAGCGCCTCCAAACCGGGCTCAGCCACCGGAGCTCTTCCTTCGTTGACCGCAGCCACCGCCTCTTCACTGGTGTCAACTCCCACGACGGTGAAGCCCTTGTCGGCTAGAACGGCTGCAACTGCCGATCCAAGCTTCCCTAGCCCTATGACCGTGATCCTCATGCGCATCCCGGAAGTGCAGCTCTATCTGGCTGCAAGGCCATTCTACCCCAAACTTGGTTCCGTCTCAGCACTCCCTACGCGCGACGGATCAAATCGCACTCTGGGCTAGTCCAACTTGATTCACCGGCCTCCAATGATCGGATGCTTAACCAGTTCCTGCACCCTGAGGCGGATGACCGGTAGTGGCGCGTTGATCAACGAAACGCATCACCAAAAGCCGCAACCGCCATCCAGAACCCTCTTGCCGTGGAGGATGTTCCTGTACGGGAGAGCTGGTAGCAGCCTCTGACCGCGAGCGCCTCCCCCGACGTGGAGCCGGCGTGGAAAACGGACCACCGGTCAAGCAGGTCTTGTGCGGGCAGCGAAAGCAATTCCCGCGAGCAGACGCGGTTCCACTCGCCGCCGGGGACCTCTCCCCACTCCCGCCGCAGCAAGTCAAACGACTCCCGGAGCAGCGCACCGCGCCCGTCCCCGGCGTAGTGGACTACAAAGGCGTTGCGGCCCGGGTCATGCTTCTCTCCCGAGACCGGCTGTCTCACGGCGCGCCGGTCGATGGATCTGGGTCTCCGGCAGTACGAAATCCGCCAGGCCCCAATTGCCCCTGTTGAAAATCATGGGCGAGCGCAACATCCGCATCTGATCGGCCCAGGCTAGCACTTGGGAGAGTTCAAGCCAAGGCACACCCTTGGCCTTGAGCCTGTCGTACATCGCCGTTTGGCCGTGGGGCGTCCATCCTGAACCGATCTCATGCTCGATGTGATACATGCGGATCGGGTCCCCCAATACCTCCTCCCGGATTCCCGCAGAATGGGCGGCGAGACAAAAGACGGAGTCCACGTGGATTGAGAACAGATCAAACTCCGGGTAACCCCGCAAGTCGAACCAGTCTTCCCTCGCGAGCAACGTGAAGTCGCCACACGCGTTCGTGTGCACAGGGGGTTCACGGTCCAGTACCGCAGTCTGTGAAGGCACGACCTCTCCCGGACTCCCAGCGCGGGCCCGCCTGAACCAGAGACGCGGCGGCGCAATCAGAAACGAGACGCCACTTGAGTCGAACTGGATCCCCAGCCTCTCGATCTGTTGGGGAGACAAGGGCAGACCAACCCTCACAGGGTGCGTGGCCCCCAGCAAGCTGACTGCGAAGCGCGAAGCTCTTCTGGTCCAGTTCCAAATGCTGGAGACGAGCGGGCTTGGTCCTCCTCGCACGGTCCTCTCGGGTTTAGCAGCCGGCGGCTCGGGAGTCACCGAGGCACAGTCCCCCCAAGCGCACCGGAACACACGAAAATTAAGAACGCGCAGATCCTCGGCAATCCGGAAGCCACCGTCAACCGTTCGAAGACGCAACACCCGGGTCTCTCCAGCCGAAATGGAGCAGCGGATGTAGACGGGTGCCCGCCGGGTCACCTCGGTCTCTTGCAGGGTCTGGCCCGCCTCGTCGAGCAGCAGCAGCCGGGAGCCGAGCCCGCGCGTTCCCGGACCTGGTTCCAGTTCCAGAGTGAGGCCCTGCGCCCTGTCGCTTGACGGCTTCAGGATGATCTCTGCATCGTTCGCTATCCAGCGGAAGACCCTTCCGAAGAACTGCTCGGGCTCGTGCCAGCCGCGACCGAAGAAGATCCCGCTCCCGGGAGACGCGATGTCTTCGGGGGCCAACTCGCGCAGTCCGTCCGGTCTTACCGCGAACGTTCCCTCGCGGGCGTTTAGCCGCAGCAGATGACTTCGGCAGAATGCGAGGCGTTCTTCCACCGCGGCCTCAACCGGCACATCGGAGGCCACGTCGTGCCTGTCCAGCCGGTACATCTTACCCGGCCGCAACCCTCCCTCCCGCAACCATTCGAAGAACTCGTTCGAGAACAGGACGTCGATGTTGGTTGCCAAGATGAAACTGCCTCGCGCACGCCGGATGCCCGCGTTCTTCGCGATCATCTGGTACAACAAGAGGGCGTCTGCATGCCTCTGGCGGGCGTGCAGCTCAGGCGGCACCTCGATGCAGCGCACCGTGCAGGGGCCAAAATCCGCTGGCCACTGAAGCGCCTCAGCCAGCTTCGGTTTCTCCGGCGGAGGGTTCCAATCGACCAGCACCAGTTCCAGCGGGACTTCATAACGAGCCACCTGCGCGATCAAGGCGTTGACGAAGGTCTGGAGGCGACCGAGCATGTTGCCTCCGTGGCCGTCGTTACGCGCCGTGGCTACGATGGACAGGTATGGCCGTCCGTCCCTCCACGCGTCCTGCTGCTTCTCCTCCGTCTCCGGTGCATTCACGCCCGTGCTCCCATCAAGGAATCGTGGCTGTCAGGCACAAGTGCCAACCGATCCGGTGTTCCAGCCATCGAAATACCCGCCGGGGAATCCATCGAAAATACCAGACGACCCGGTAGCGGTATTCCACATAGTCTCGTACTCGATAGGGAAAGATGTGGTCCACGCTGACGTCCAACACTCTGAACCCATACTTCTCCACGAGCCGGCGGGCATCTTTGCGCGAATACACGTAGGTCACCGGGCAGCCTGTCTGCGCCTCGGAATGCGCAGCCACGAGCTGGGAGAGGCGCCAAAACCGGCCGCGGCCTTCCACTAGCAGAATCCAAAACACCTTCCACGACCACTTGTTGTACACCATCAGTTTCAGGGTCCCGCCCGGTCTCAACAGTCTCCTGATCTGCTCCAGGACGCGGCCGGGGTTTGGCGTATGGTGGATCACTCCGAAGGAGTACGCCAAGTCAAAGCTGCCGGCCGGCAGGCAATCGCCGAGTTGCTCGGCATCCGCGCAAAGAAACCGAATCCTGTCCCCTAGCCCGTAAACAGCCGCGCGCTGGGCTGCGATCTCCAGGGACTTCCTTGACAGTTCGACCGCAGTCACCTCCGCTCCGTTCCTTGCGAAGTTGATCGTATCGGTGCCGATGCCGCAGCCGATCTCCAGGACCTTGCTGTTCCGCCAGCGCCCAAACTCCGCAAAGGCGGGAATGTGCGGCTCCACCCGGTACTTTCGGGCTTCGACCTGGTCGAAGTACTCCCGCGATCCCAACGGCGCGTTGGAATGCCGGATGTTGCACGGACGGGCATCCCAGTACTCGCTCACCTTCTGGATCGGCACGTCCTGGAAATCTCTCTGTCGCGGGCGCTTCATGGCAAGGCAATACCACGCACGTGGCAACGTCCGCACCATCCCTCCCGGATGGGGACGCCAGCCACTCTATTGTAGCCTCTGGGCGGAATTGTCGCAGTTCAGGCAGCGCCGCTTCGCTCACGGTGGATTGCGTAGCCGTAGATCCATGGAAGCGGGACGTCCCCGTGGTGCTTCGACAGGATGCGGCAAGCCTCCGAGAAGCGCACCCTCTGCCGGCCCACCGTCAAGTTGCCGGCTTGCACACGAGAGGTCGCCAGAACCCGATCGATCTTCATGATCGGAAACAGCTTGGAGACTCTCATTCACAGAAGGGGAGCTCCGGCAAAGCTCCTTCATTGCACCGGCCGCCCACGTCTCTCCAACACAAAGCCCGCAAAACCAGCATCCTTTTCGGCGGCCGGACATCCATCTAGTTGTAGTTGGAAGCAGAATCTTCCCTGGAGCAAATGTGCTGACCACCAGACGACAAGTTCTAAGCGCCCTTGGCGCTATTGCCGCGGCGCAATTGGCGCCATCCCGGCTTTCGGCCCAGACGGCCGCCCCTGGAGGACCTTTCGTTCTTCCCCCGCTCGGCTACGCCTTCGACGCGCTGGAGCCGTACATTGATGCCCAAACGATGCAGATCCACCATGATCGCCATCACGCCGCCTACGTGGACAATCTGAACAAGGCGGTGGCGAACTTTCCGGAGCTGGCCAAGCGGCCGGTTGAGGATCTTCTGAGAGACCTGAACGCGATCCCCGAGTCGATCCGTGCCGCGGTCCGCAACCACGGCGGCGGGCACGCCAACCACACGCTCTACTGGCAGATCCTGTCGCCCGGCGGGCCCAAGCAGCCGACGGGCGAACTGGCCAAGGCCATCGATCAGCGCTTCGGCAGCTTCAGCTCGTTCCAGGATCAGATCACGCGGGCGGCCACGAGCGTGTTCGGGAGCGGATGGGCCTGGCTCGTGCTGGATCAGAACAGGCAATTGGCGATCGTCTCAACTCCCAATCAGGACACTCCAATCTCCACGGGACAAACACCCTTGCTGGGGATTGACGTTTGGGAGCACGCCTACTACCTCAAGTACCAGAATCGCCGTGCCGATTACCTGGCCGCCTTCCACAAAGCGATCAACTGGGACCCCATCTCGGACCAATACAGCAGACTGGCGAAGTGAGCCCCTCTTGCAGCTCACTATAATGAGGGGTGCTCGAAAAGCTCCCCGTCATGAAGAGGCACGCCGCCATTCTCTGGCGAGCTTGCGTACGATTGCTGGCGTGCGTGGGTGCGCTTTTCGTCCTTGCCACCGCGACGCCGATTGACTACTGGTGGGCCACGGCGCTTTCAGGGCGATGGAACGACCCGCCCGGAGACGTCCTGATTGTTCTTGGCGGGTCTACCCTTGACTACGGCTCGGTGGGCGGCTCCTCCTACTGGCGTGGAGTGTACGCGGCGCTCTGCTACCGTCAGGCGCGTTACTCGCAGGTTGTCCTGAGCGGGGGCCCGCCCGGCGATTCCTCCCCCGCCTTCGCCCTTCGGCAGTTCCTCGTGGCCCAGGGCGTGCCGGAACAGGTCATCCGATTGGAAGACGCATCCACGACTACCCGGGAGAACGCCCTCTACACCGCCGCGCTTCTGCGAGACACTCCAGGGCGCAAGCTGCTCCTGACGAGCGACTATCACATGTACAGGGCAGCCCGCGCCTTTAGGCGGGCAGGGCTTGAAGTCGCCACTCTCCCTTTTCCCGATGTGCGTAAGCGGGTGAGTTCCTGGCGCGGCCGCTGGCCCGCATTCCTCGATCTCGTCGAGGAGTCCCTGAAGATCGGCTACTACTTCGTTCGCGGCTGGATCTGACGCGCAGCCTCCCGATGCTATGATGAAGTCGCATGGAGCAGTCCCCGAGCCTGCCCGTGGTGGCCATCGTAGGCAGGCCCAACGTCGGCAAGTCCACTCTGTTTAATTGCATCCTGGGCCAGCGGCGCTCGATCGTGGGCGACGAGCCGGGAATCACCCGGGATCGTATCCACGGTGAAGCCTCGCATCGGGGCCGCCGGTTCGAATTGGTCGACACGGGCGGCATCCTGCCCAACGAAGCGGAGCTAATCCCCAGCGAGATCTTCCGGCAGGCTCGCGTGGCGCTCGAGCGGGCCACTCACGTGATTCTCCTGGTCGACGGCCGAACGGAGATGACCGCGGCGGACCGCGAGCTTGCGCAGCTCGTTCGCCGGCTTGGGCGCCCCGTTTCCCTGGCCATCAACAAGATCGACAGCGCCTCCCGGGAGGCCCTGGCGCACGAGTTCCACGAACTCGGTTTTGCCAGCCTTTTCCCCATCTCCTCCGAGCACCGGCTGGGCATCGAAGAGCTTCTGGACCACGTGACGGCATCCTTCCCCGCCGCCGTGGCCGAACAAGGCGCTGGTGAACCGGGGCCGGTGAAGGTCGCCATCATTGGCCGTCCGAATGTGGGCAAGTCAACGTTGCTGAACGCACTGGTGGGGGAGGATCGCGCCATCGTTTCGCCCGTGGCGGGGACGACGCGGGACGCGGTCGACCAGAAGATCGTCGCCGATGGGGCGGAGTATATTTTCGTCGATACGGCCGGAATTCGCCGCAAGGGGAAGACGAAGCTGATGGCGGAGAAGCTCAGCGTCGTCATGGCGCGGCGTCACATTCGGATGGCCAACGTGGTGCTCCTCATCCTGGATGCCACCGAAGGCGTCCTCGGCCTGGACGCGACCATCGCCGGCTACGCGCACGAGGACGGCAGAGGACTCATCCTGTGCGTCAACAAGTGGGACGCCGCGCCGGACAAGAGCCGGAAGAACTTCGAAAGCAAGCTCCGCGAGTCCCTCAAGTTCCTGGATTACGCCCCGGTGGTCTTCCTGTCGGCCAAGACCGGTGCCGGCGTGCAGCGGTTGCTCCCGCTGATCAGCCAGGTCTTCGCCGCCGCCTCGCAGAGAATCTCTACCGGAGAGCTGAACCGGTTTGTGGAAACTCTCCGGTTCGAGCCCGAGTTGAAGGTGCTCTACGCGACGCAAGCTTCCGTGCGCCCGCCCACGTTCGTCCTGTTCACCGACCGCCGCGGCAAGTTGCACTTCTCCACGGAGCGATTCATCGTCAACCGGTTGAGAAAGCAATTCGGTTTCGACGGGACGCCGATCCGGGTGAAGGTCAGGCCGCGCCACCAGTGATCCGGTCAGGACGCGCCGTCAGCCGCCCTGCGCGTCGTGCTGGCCGGTGCCGGCCAGTTCCTCCACCTTGGTCCCCTTGCAATCGATTCGCTGCGGGATGGAGGCGCGCGCGTTGACCATGCCCTCCGTCGCGCCCAGGCCGACCTCCCTTGCCGCGCCCCTCGTCTGCGCTGCGGAAGCGGGACGGGCGGCCTCTTCCAGGATCTCCCGGAGGAAAGTCTCCAGGGGAGCCGCCAAGCCGGCAAGGTCCGCACGGCCGAGCAGCGCGCAGATTTCCTCCGGCGCCAGCGCCTCGAGAGTCACCGAGCCCTCCTGTTCGAGCGCCGCGATCCGGCAGGGAACAAAGCTGGCGAAGCGCAGATCCGCGGCCAGAAGGGCCGCGCTAAGGTCAGGGTGACAAACGGTGAAGATCACCGCGTCCCTCGCCGGACTGGCTCCCGCCTGTTGCAGCAACTGTCCCACGTGGAGCACGGAGAGCACGTTCAGTCCCCGCTTCTGCGCCGCCTGAAGCAAGGCGGGCTCAATGGCGGCGAGTGGCTTCCGTGAGTGTACCTGCAACATGGGAGTCCCTCCCCGACAAGATGATATCAGACCGTCGGAACTTCTAGACGGATCGCCGGACGAGGAACTCCGCCTCAACAAAGGCTCCGCTCCGGATCTGGGCCTCGAGTCTCGGGAATCGCAGCAGTTCCGCGTTCTCCCTCAGGTATTCCCTGTCGCTCGGGGGTATCTTCAAGAGAAAGCGGTCCGCATGCTCTCCGTACGAGTAGCCGGCGTACTCCACTCCGGCCCCCAGCGCAACCTCGGCGAGGACGTCCCAGAAACTCTTCCGGCGAACCAGGCCCCGCCGCGAAAGCGCCTCGCGCGCAACCCCCAGCCTCACGCCCGGACCGCGGAGCACCACACGCACGCAAAGATCGGGCGTGAACGGCCTTGCCGGCTCGGGATCGGGGAACGAGGCCAGCATCGCCTGGATCGCTTCGAAACCGGCGTGCCAGCCCTCCCAGCGGTAGCGCGTGGCGCCACTAACCAGCGTCCCTCGCGCCAAAAGTTCCTGGATCCGCCGGCCGTCCTTGCGCGCAACGTCCAGCATCAATTCGATGAGGTCTCGGATCGGCATCTCGCGCACGACCACGGGAGTGATCGAGACCCCCCCAGCCTCTTCGCTACTCAACTTAACCCGGACGGTGCCGGGCATCTCGGCCGCCACGCTAAGCTAGTATGGCAGACGCCGGCATCGGCCGGCTGAGGCAGATGACCAACGCCGGCGAGATCCTGAGGGACCAGATCACCCGAGACGGCCCTGTCCCATTTCACAGATTCATGGAGGTGGCCCTCTATCAGCCTGGGTGCGGCTTCTACCAACGCGGACGCGATCCCTTCGGCCGCGCCGGGGACTACTTTACCGCTGAACAAATCCAACCTGTCTTCGGCATTCTCGTCGCCCAGCGTATCCGGCAACTCTACGAGGAACTCGGCCGGCCGGCGGATTTCATTGTGGTGGAATTGGGGGCCGGCAGGGCGGAGATGGCCGAAGCCTTTTCCGACTTTCGGTACTCGCCTGTGGAGATCGGCGCCGGAGGGTGGCCCGCCCGGTTCACGGGCGTTGTCTTCAGCAACGAGTTCTTTGACGCCCTCCCCGTGCACGTGGTCGTGAGACGCCGGAGGGAGTTTCGAGAGATGCTCGTGGACTGGCGCCTCGATCGCTTCGTGTGGTCGGAGGGAGCGCCCGTCGGCGGTGAAGTTGCAGACTACCTCTCGCGCTACGCCGCCGGAGTGGAGGACGGCTCCTGGGTGGAGGTCAACCTGGACGCACTCGGCTGGCTCGACCGGATCGCGGCGCGGCTGGAGCGCGGTTGGGTCGTCTCCATCGACTACGGCTACACGGCGCCCGAACTGATCCGCTTTCCCCGCGGCACCTTGATGAGCTACCGGCGGCACGTGGCGACCGAGGATGTACTGCTGACTCCCGGGGACCGCGATATCACCGCGCATGTAAACTTTACCGCGCTTGCGGAGCACGGCGCCCGCCGGGGCCTGCGGCCATGCCGTCTGGAGAACCTTTCGCGCACGCTGATTGCCGCCGGGGAGCCTGACGCCTTCGCGCTGGCGCTGAACTCGTCCTCGCCCGCCGAGGATCTCCGGCGCCGCGCGCAGCTCAAGACCCTGTTGTTCGGGATGGGGGAAACATTCCGGACGCTGATTCAGCGGAAGGCGGAATAGCAATAAAAAAGGCCCCGAGGAATCGGGGCCTGTGGTTGAACCCTATTGGGCTGCAGTCCCTGTTCGGGACGCCGCTGCTACTTCTTCTTCTTCGGAGCAGCCTTCTTCTTCGCGGGCTTTGCAGCTTTCTTGGTTGCGTTCTTCATCGATTGATTCTCCCGAACATCTAAAGTTGCGCGACCTCGTGAAAGATCGCAGCGTGATTCATATATAAAGTGGTTCGCGACGAAAGTCAAGAGAAAAATGCACGGGACCTTGCTTTTGTCTCCGGCCTCCGGATCGCTTCCGGGCTCAAAAAACGCCGTCCTGGAAAATTGTTTTAATAGAAAGCATGGATCCGGGACGCGGCCGGCGGTTCTCTCGCGCTCATCGCCGGCGGATCTTCCTGCTCATTGCGGTCGTCGCGTTGTCGGCAGCGTGCGCTAAGAAGAAGCCAGCTCGCGCGCCCCTTCCGCCCGTGCCCGGAATGGCGGAGGAGGGCATCGCGAGTTGGTATGGCTACCCGTACCACGGCAGGCGCGCGGCAAACGGCGAGGTCTATGACATGGAGAAACTGACCGCTGCCCATCGCACCCTCCCCTTCGGCACGTGGGTCGATGTGGAGAACCTGGCCAATGGCCGTAAGGTCCAGGTCCGTATCACGGACCGCGGTCCGTTCGTGGAGGGCCGCATCATCGATCTCTCTCGCGCGGCGGCGCGCCAGATCGAGATGATAGGTCCTGGCATTGTGAGAGTCCGCCTCGTGGTGATCGAGCCGCCGCCCGGACTCGCTCCGGCGGAACGCTACGGGGTGCAGGTCGGCGCTTTTCAGAACCGCGACAATGCGGAGCGGCTGGCCGATTCGCTTCGCAAGAGCTATCCCGAGTGCCGGCTCATCCGGAGGGAGAGCTCTTCTCCTCCATGGCGGGTCCTGGTCGGATCGGAGCCTTCGCCGGAAGCCGCGTCCGAGTTGGCGCGTCAACTGCGGCGTGAATTCGGCTCGGCCTTTGTGGTGCGCCTGGATGAACGGGCCGCGGATGGTCTATAATCCCTCTAACGGTGCTCGTTGATCCTGCGGACTCCCCGCCCGTCCTGGTGGGACAGTCTCCCCGGATCCGTCAGATCCTCCAACTCATCCAGAAACTTGGGCGGTCGAAGACGCCAGTGCTCATCCTCGGCGAAACCGGCACGGGCAAGGAGGTTGTCGCGCGTGCCGTCCACGCCGCGGCGAACGGCGGACCGTTCGTTCCCATTGACTGTTCCGCCCTGGTGGGGCCCCTCATTGAGAGTGAGCTCTTCGGCCACGCCCGCGGGGCCTTCACCGGCGCTGCGGGCGCGAAGACCGGCCTGGTGGAGATCGCCAACGGCGGCACCGCTTTCTTCGACGAGATCGGTGAGCTGAGCCCGGACCTGCAAGCCAAGCTGCTGCGGCTGATCCAGGAGAAGGAGTTCCGCCCGGTGGGCTCAGTCGAGCGGCGCAAGGCCGACTTCCGGGTGATCGCGGCCACCAACCGCGATCTGGCCAGGGAAGCGGAAAAGGGCGCCTTCCGCCGCGACCTTTACTACCGGCTCAACGTCGTGACCTTGCGCCTGCCGCCGCTTAGGGAGAGGAAAGAAGACATCAAAGGACTGGTGGACCACTTCCTGGCCCGATACGGGAACCGGCACGTGATCACGCACGAATGCCTGGACGCCATGCTGGCCTACGACTGGCCAGGCAACGTGCGCGAACTGGAGAATTGCATCCAGCGCATGGTGGCGATCAATTCCGGGCCGCTTCTGCACACTGCGGATCTGCCGAGTTCACTGCAGAACAACTTGGAGGCCCGCAAGGCGGCGCGGCTCTCGGCGGCCGCCGTGGCAGCTCCTGCGGCCGCCACGGGCGATTACGTCCAAATGCCCCTGTTCTCCCTGACCGACATGGAGCGCGAGGCGATCGTCCGCGCATTGGAGTACACCAAGGGGGACAGAGTGCTGGCGGCTCAGTTGCTGGGGATCGGACGGACAACGCTGTATCGCAAGCTGAAGGAATACCAGCTCACAGGTTGAGAAGAGCGGCGGCCGGAAGGGAACAGGGCAGCGGCCTTCCGGTCAAGCGTGAGCTTCGTCGTCAACGGCGATCTTGAGGGCCTTGAGAAACTTCTGGTCCTGCGAGGTCCACTTGATTTTGGCGGCCCGGAACTCGATGCCGGGGGCCGCCGCAGCCGATTCGCCTTCAGGATCCACGTCGGAATCGTCGGCTTCGCATTTATTGAAGCCTATGGTGGCCTCCAGCACCAGAAAGACCTCGTAGCCCGCGCGCTTGATCTCGCTGATGGCGCCCGAGATGCGCTCGGACTCGGAGAGGGACTCGTTTATCGCGTTCCCCAGTTCCTGCATCATGTCCTTTAGATGCTCTTCCACGGTTTGCCCTC
Source organism: Bryobacteraceae bacterium (assembly GCA_041946685.1). Lineage (GTDB taxonomy): Bacteria > Acidobacteriota > Terriglobia > Bryobacterales > Bryobacteraceae > JBHGAV01. The sequence continues at coordinate 53,126 of JBHGAV010000012.1, forward strand.
CTTCAGGATACCATTCTTCTCACTGTCCGCCCGCCCGCGGCGGGAGGGGGAGGAACGGATCGGCCTCGCGCTCTCTGTACTCATCGGCTGCGGGCCCCCCATCTGTTAGGATGAGAAGTCGCGGGGCTATGGCCAACATCGTAGGGAATTTCGTCCGTCACGTTCTTCCACAGATTCTTAAGCCGATCCGGGCCCTGTGGAACGAGGTGATCGGCTTCGTCTTTCTGTCGCTGGCCGCGGTCCCCGTGCCTCGTACCATCCGTCACTGGCAGGAGTATAGCGAAACGGGTCAGGGCCTGTCCCGCATCGTGCTGTCCGGCATCTTTATTACGATGATGGCGGCGTTCGGCATTCATTCGTTTCTTCGCGCCCGCAAGATCTCCCGGTCCTAACCGCGTGGCATCGGAAGTCATTCACATTTTGGGAGGCGGCCTGGCCGGGTCGGAGGCTGCCTGGCAGGCCGCCGCCGCTGGCCTGAGCGTGGTGGTCCACGAGATGAGGCCCAATCGCACCACGCCCGCCCACAAGACCGGCTCGCTGGCGGAACTGGTGTGCAGCAACTCCCTGAAGAGCGAGCGGGAATACTCTGCGCCCTGGCTGCTGAAGCGGGAGCTTCGCCGGCTTGGCAGCCTGCTGCTCGATGTGGCCGCCGAGACGCGGGTTCCGGCGGGGCATGCGCTTACGGTTGACCGGGAGCTGTTCTCCCGCGCCGTTACCGAACGCATCCAATCCAGTCCAAGGATCGAGGTCCGGCGCGAAGAAGCCGCCGCAGTGCCACGAGACGGAATCGTGGTGGTGGCGACGGGCCCGCTGACCAGCGAGCCGCTGGCCGGGGACCTGGCAACGCTCCTCGGCTCGGAGCGGCTCTACTTCTACGACAGCATCAGTCCAATCGTCGATGCCGATTCCATCGATTGTTCGATCGCATTTCGTGCTTCCCGCTACGGCCGCTCTCTTGACGACAGCGCCGATTATCTGAACTGCCCGCTTGACCGCGAGCAGTATGATCGTTTCGTGAAGGCGCTGCTTGAGGCGCGGCGCCACCAGGCGCACATCCCCGGCGATGTGCCCTACTTCGAGGCCTGCCTTCCCATCGAGGAGTTGGCCCGCCGCGGTCATGATACGCTGCGGTTCGGCCCCATGAAGCCCGTCGGCCTCATCGACCCGGCGACGGGCCGCCGCCCGCACGCCGTGGTACAACTCCGGCAGGAGGACTTGCGCGCCTCGAGCTACAACCTGGTGGGCTTCCAGACGACCCTGACCTATCCCGAGCAAGACCGCGTGTTTCGTCTCATACCGGGCCTGGAGAGGGCCGAGTTCCTGCGTTACGGACAGGCGCACCGAAACACGTACATCAATGCCCCGGCGGTGCTTGATGCCACGCTGGAGATGAGGCACAGGCCGGGGGTCTTCTTTGCGGGGCAGATTTCGGGTGTCGAGGGCTACATCGAGGCCATCGCGACCGGACTACTCGCCGGGAGAGGCGCTGCGGCAAGAGCGAGAGGGGAGCGTCCGACGCCGTTGCCGCGGGCCACGGCCCTCGGTTCCCTCTGCGTCTACATCTCCTCGGCGGCGCCAAGCGGCTACCAGCCGGCCAATATGACCTTCGACTTGATGGCGCCGCTTGATCCCGAGACTGCGGCGAGACTGCGCCGCGACAAACACGCGCGTCACGCCGAGTTCTGCCGTCGTGCGCTCCGCGCTCTGGAGGAACACCTTGCCTGACTTGCGGGAGCAGATGGAACGGTTTCTCGATTCACGCCGCCGCGAGAACGTTTCCGAGCACACCGTGCGGGCGTACGCCGCGGATCTGCGGCAATTCCTGGACTTCGCCGTCGCCCAGCGCGGCTCGGCTCCTCGCGCGGACCAGGTCGACCTGCTGTTGCTGCGCGCCTGGCTGGCCGACCTCTACCACAGGGGGCTGAGCCCCGTCTCAACGCGACGCAAGGTTGCCGCTCTCCGCTCTTTCCTTGGGTTTCTGGTCCATCAGGGAGACCTCGAGCTCAACTCCGCGCGTTTTCTCGGCACGCCCAAGGCTCCCAAGACAATTCCGCGGGTGATGACCGCGGAGCAGGCCTGCAATTTGCTCGACGCGGCGCCGGCGCGGACCGAGCGGCGCAACGTGACACGCGACGCGGCCATTCTGGAGCTCCTCTACGGCTGCGGTCTCAGGGTCAGTGAGCTTTGCCGTCTCAACCTGGAGGATGTCGACACCACCGAACGCTGGCTTCGGGTCAAGGGCAAAGGGCGCAAGCAGCGCCAGGTGCCATTCCCTTCCAAGGCCGCTGGCGCGCTCGAACGTTACTTGGCCGAGCGCCGGCCTCAGCCCGGTGAGCAGGCTGTCTTCCTGAACCGCTGGGGGGCCCGGCTCACCGACCGATCCGTCAGAAACCTGGTGAAGTTCTACGCCACGCTTCTGGCGGGCGACTCCTCCATCCACCCCCACAGTTTCCGCCATGCCTACGCCACGCACCTTCTGAGCGACGGGGCCGATCTCCGCTCGATCCAAGAACTTCTGGGCCACGCCCGGCTCTCGACGACCCAACAGTACACCAAGGTCTCTCTGGCCGACCTGATGAGTGTATACGATAAGAGCCATCCTAAGGCGTGAGCATACTTGACAATGCTACACTAAAGATTAATAATAGAATTGTGCTAAGGAGGATGTCGCAAGTATGAGCAAGATCATCGGGATAGACCTGGGAACGACCAACTCGGTTGTCGCCGTCATGGAAGGCGGACAGCCGGTCGTCATCCCCAACCAGGAGGGAGCTCGCACCACTCCCTCGGTCGTGGGGTTCGCCCGCAGCGGTGAACGACTGGTCGGCCAGGTCGCCAAGAGGCAGGCGGTCACCAATCCGGAGAACACGGTCTACTCGATCAAGCGGTTCATGGGGAGGCGGATCAACGAAGTCAACGAGGAGATGAAGATGGTCCCCTACCGTGTACAGGCGGGTCCGGGCGACGACGTGCGCGTCGACATCTCCGGCAAGAAGTACTCCCCTCCCGAAATCTCGGCCATGATTCTGAACAAGCTGAAGGAGGCCGCCGAGGCCTACCTGGGCCAGAAGGTGACCAAGGCCGTGATCACCGTGCCTGCCTATTTCAACGACAGCCAGCGGCAGGCGACCAAGGACGCCGGCAAGATCGCAGGCCTGGAGGTGATGCGCATTATTAATGAGCCCACGGCGGCGGCGCTGGCCTACGGGCTGGACAAGAAGAAGGACGAGACGATCGCTGTCTACGACTTCGGCGGCGGGACATTCGACATCTCGATCCTCGAGGTCGGCGAAGGCGTGGTCGAGGTCAAGTCCACCAATGGCGACACCCACCTGGGCGGTGACAACATCGACCAGCGGATCATCGACTGGATCGTGGGAGAGTTCAAGAAAGAAAACGGCATCGACCTGGCCAAGGACCAGATGGCCCTGCAGCGGCTCAAGGAGGCAGCGGAGAAAGCCAAGATCGAGCTATCCACGCTGCTGGAAACCGAGATCAACCTGCCGTTCATCACCGCCGATGCCAGCGGGCCCAAACACCTCGTCCTGAAACTCACGCGGGCGCGCTTCGAGCAGATGGTGGACGACATCCTGATGCGCAGCGCCGGTCCCTGCAAGCAGGCTCTCGCCGACGCGGGACTGAATCCTTCTCAGATCGACGAGGTGGTGCTGGTAGGCGGCTCCACGCGCATTCCCAAAGTACAGCAGATCGTGCGGGACTTGTTCGGCAGGGAACCCCACAAGGGAGTAAACCCGGACGAAGTCGTGGCGGTCGGCGCGGCGGTGCAGGGCGGCGTCCTGGGCGGAGAGGTTAAGGACGTAGTGCTGCTTGACGTCACCCCGCTCTCGCTCGGCATCGAGACCCTGGGCGGCGTGTTCACCAAGCTGATCGACCGCAACACCACGATTCCCACCCGGAAGAGCGAGGTCTTCTCGACCGCTTCCGACAGCCAGACCTCGGTGGAGATCAAGGTTTATCAGGGCGAGCGCGCCATGGCGGGGGATAACCGCCTGCTCGGCGTGTTCCAACTCGTCGGCATTCCGCCGGCGCCGCGGGGAATCCCGCAGATCGAAGTTACCTTCGACATCGATGCCAACGGCATCCTCAACGTCAGCGCCAAGGACCGCGCGACCGGCAACGAACAGAAGATCACCATCACCTCCTCCTCCGGCTTGAGCAAGGAAGAGGTCGACAAGATGGCCAAGGACGCCGAGTCTCACCAGGCGGAAGACCGCAAGCGCAAGGACGAGGTCGAGGCCAGAAACCGCGCCGACTCGATGGTCTACAACGTCGAGAAGATGTTGAAGGAGCACCGGGACAAGATTAGCGAGAGCGATGCCAAGGACATCGAAGCCGCGGTCGCCGAGACCAAGAGCGCCATTGCCGCCGGGAGCGCGGAGACCATCAACGCCGCCGCCGACAAGCTGACCCAGGCCAGCCACAAGCTGGCGGAGGCCATGTACCGGGCGACCGCGCAGCAACCGGGCTCGGCGGGAGCGGGCCCACAGCAGGAGGCCAAGGCGGAGGCGCCGAAAGACAACGTGGTCGACGCCGAGTTTGTGGATGTCGACGACAAGAAGAAGTAGCTGGTAGTCTGCGGCGCATGGGAGACGTTCTCCCATGTGCCGCGGCCGAGTGCTCAAGATGGCGAACCCGGACTACTACAAGACCCTTGGGGTTCCACGCGGCGCCAAGGCCGACGAGATTCGCAAGGCCTACCGGCGCCTGGCGCGCAAGTACCATCCCGACGTGAATCCCGGGGACAAGGCCGCGGAGGAACGCTTCAAGAGCATGCAGGAAGCCTACGATGTTCTGAGCGATCCCAAGAAGAGGCAGATGTACGACCAGTACGGCTTCTACTCGGCCACTGGCTTTCCCCCGGGGGGTGAGGCCCCTCGCCAGGGCCCCGAGATGGGCTTTGGCGGCTTCGACTTCTCGGACTTCTTCTCGCAGGCCACCGGCGGCGGCCGCGCGACAGGCGCCGGCTCGGGACGGTTTGGGGACATCTTCAGCCAGTTCTTCGGCCGCGGCGGCGGCCCCGAGAAGCCGCCCCGGAGGGAGAAGGGCGCCGACCTGGAGTATGCCGTCAACATCGACTTCTGGCAGTCGATCCGCGGCGCCCAGCTTCCCCTGAGCATCACGCACTTTGAGGGCTGTAGCGCCTGCGGAGGGTCCGGCCGGCAGGGCGGGCACTCCGCCGTTTGTCCGGAGTGCAACGGGACCGGCCAGGTCACACAGACGGCGGGCGCCATGCGTTTCAGCCTATCGTGTCCGCGCTGCGGCGGAGAGGGACGGCTCAAGAACATCTGCCCCGCCTGTCACGGGGAGGGACGCGTGTCCCGGATCGAGACCGTCGAAGTGCGCATCCCACCAGGGGTACAAACCGGAGCTCGGCTGAGGGTTCCCGGAAAGGGGAACGCCGGGACTCAGGGTGCGCCGTCCGGCGACCTTTACATCACCATCCGAGCCGAGCCTCACTCCTTTTTCGGGCGCGAGGGCGACAACATCACAGTCCAGGTGCCGATTACAGTCGCCGAGGCGGGGCTGGGAGCGAAGATCGAAGTGCCGACGATTGACGGCCGGGCGCTGCTCAAGATCCCCATGGGCACGCAGACCGGTCAGAAGTTCCGCCTGCGCGAGAAGGGTGTGCTCAATTCGCGCACCGGTGTGCGTGGCGACCAGATCGTGGAAGTGCTGGTGCAGGCGCCCCGGGTGCGGGACGAGCGAACCAAGGAGTTGTTGCGGGAGCTGGCTCAGCTCAATACCGAGGATCCCCGCAGTGAGATTTGGTCAAAGGTTTAGCCCATGCCCAGAACACGTTCCAAGGCGGCCTACATGATTTCGGCGGTGGCTGAACGCTACGAGGTCCACCCGCAGACGTTGCGGCTCTATGAGAGGGAAGGGTTGCTCAAACCCTCCCGGAGCGAAGGCAATACCCGGCTCTACACCGACGGCGATCTGGAGCGGTTGGAAGTCATCCTGCAATTGACCCGTGAGCTGGGAGTGAATTTGGCCGGAGTCGAGATCATCCTGAACATGCGCGAGAAGATGTCCGCCATGCAGCAGCAGATCGAGGAGTTCATCCGCACGCTCAATCGCGAGATGGCCACCCGCCTTCGGCCTTCCGAACAGCGGGCGGAAACCAGCCTGATCCCCGTTGTCAGGGCAGCGCCGCAGATCGCCGAACGTGCTTCGAGGAAAAAGCCTTCCCGGTAGACTACCGGCAGGTTAGCGCAGGATTTGCACGACTTCGCCCGTGGCGGCGTCAACCAGGACGGAATAGCCGCTGGTGGCGACCGATTCGCCCCAAATCACCCGCCAGGTCGGGTTGGTTTGCCCTGGGACCAACTCGAGCAGGAAGCTGATCGGCACGTCGGGATGCTTCTTGGCGTATTCCTCGCCTTTCTTCATCGCCGTCTCATACGCCTTCTCGCTGTCCACCCGTGCCACGTTGATCGGGAACGGCCTCACCTGGGCCGTCGGTCCGGAATAACCCTCTTGCTGGCCCGCAAAGACTCCCTCGTGGAGATTGCCCTGGGCTTCCACAACCGAAAATGTATAGCTCCGCGCCATTCTCCCGCTCTCGGATACGAAAGTAGCCTCCCAGGCGCCGGACTTGCCTCCATCGGATTTCACTTCAGAGAGCCGGATGCTGCGGGCGCGCAACAACTGTGCATCCGGCGCCCACTGCCGGGCCATGGCATACATTCGATACAGACCGGTGAGGCCGGTGACCGGCTCGGGCGGCTTGACCGCTTCCGCCTTCTTCTCTGCCGTAGGGGAGGGGCTATCCCCGCACCCGGACAGAACAAATAGGAGTGCAGACACAAATATCGCAACGACTTTGACTACTCGCATAACTACATGATAACAGACCTACAGAGTCTTGAGGTAAGCGATCAGGTTGTTCTTGTCGGCGGCGCTCAACATCTCCTTGAACTCCGGCATCCCGCTGGTGCCGGCGTCGATGAGGGCGCGGACGCTCGCTTCATTCAGCGGCTTCCCGTCCGCGAGTTTCGCCCTCTTGAAGAGTCCTTTGAGCCCCGGCCCCAGCTTCTTGGCGGTGCTGTCGGCGTTGTGGCACACCAGGCACTGAGCGCCAAAGACGGCCTTCCCCTTGGCGGCGTCGCCCGCCTGTGGTTGCTTCGACGGCTGAGCCATGACGGCAAGGGCGCTCGCCACCGTCACTCCGAGTACGATTGTCAGGTTCCTCAGGTCCTGCTGCATGAGTCCAGTGTACCCTGTCACGGCCGCCGCCCGGGTCTAGAATGAGGGTGTGCGGATACTCCTCTTCACAGGGAAGGGAGGGGTGGGCAAGACCAGTTTGGCCGCTGCAACGGGAGTGCGGCTGGCAGAGCTCGGTTACCGCACACTGGTGATGAGCGTCGACCCGGCCCACAGCCTGGCCGACTCTCTTGACCTCGCGACGGACTTGTTCCACGGGGCCACGTCCGACCCGCTCCGGATCCGCGACCGCCTCGACATCCAAGAGGTCAACATTCAGAAGGAGGTCCGGCGCCACTGGAAGGAGATCTCCTCCTACGTCGTATCGGTGCTGCGCACCACCGGCATCAGCGATGTGGAGGCCGAAGAGTTGGCGATCCTCCCGGGCATGGAGGAGTTGAGCGCCATGATGCACGTGAACCAGTATCGCCGCGAGGGGCGATACGAGGTGATCCTGCTGGACTGCGCGCCCACCGCCGAGTCGATGCGTTTTGTCAGCATGCCCACCACGCTGGATTGGTATATGAAGCACATCTTCCCCTACCAGCGGAGCCTGTTGAAGGCCGTCCGCCCGATCGCCAACAAGGTGTCTCCGGTCGAGCTTCCCTCCGACAGGTACTTTGCGAATGTGAAAGACCTGTTCGGCAGGCTGGATGGCATCGAGGAAGTGCTCGAGGACCCGAAGATCACCAGCGTCCGCCTGGCGACCAATCCGGAAAGGATGGTCCTGCGAGAGACGCAGAGGGCCTTCGTCTACTTCTCCCTGCACGGGCTGACGGTGGATACGGTCATCGTGAACCGCGTTCTGCCGGCCAGGGTGCGGGATGCGTTCTTCGCCCGGTGGCGCCGTTCTCAGGACGAGATCCTGCGTGAGATCGACGAGTACTTCTCGCCGGTTCCAGTGAAGAAGGTGCCGCTTTTCCAGGACGAGGTCCTGGGCGCCGGAAGGCTGGAGAGACTCGCCGCGGTGCTGTATCCGGACGGTGAGGACCCCGCGGCGCTCACGCGCGTCGAGCGGCCCTATAGCTTCGTCAAGCTCGACGGCCGGTACGAGATTCGGGTGCAGTTGCCGTTTGCGACCAAAGGGGAGATCGGGCTGTTCAAGAAGGGGGACGAGTTGGTGGTGGAAATCGGCAGCCTGCGCCGCCACATCGGGCTGCCGGCGTCGATGGCCGGCCTGGCGCCGTCGCGTGCCAGGCTGGATCACAAGCTGCTCACGGTGGAGATGAAGGAGGATCTCTCATGAGGAGAAAGGAAGCTGCCCAGGAGACCGGCCGGTCCCAATGCGACTGCCTCTGCATGGGGATGGGGCCCAAGCTCACCGAGTTGCTGCAATGCCGTTCGGAGGCGGCCGCCGGCCACCTCCGCAGCGCCAGGATCGAGTTTCTGAAGGCGGTGCGGGCCCTGATCGACGAGCGGATCGAGCACCTGTCGCGCGCCCAAAAGAAAAAAGGAGCCACGGTCACGGTAGAGTAATCCAAACAGGTATGGCCAAGGCAAAGCCGGCGGGATTGAAAGAGGGGTATGTAGCGCCCGACATCCGGCTTCAGACCGACACGGGCGGCGTTTTCCGGCTCTGGGATCTCAGAGGCAAGAACGTGGTGCTGTACTTCTACCCGAGAGCCAACACGCCGGGCTGCACCACGGAAGCCTGTGAGTTCCGCGACGCTTCGCCGTCTTTGGCGGGCCTCGATGCGGTCGTGGTCGGCGTCTCGCCCGACGCCGCCGGACCCCAGTCGAAGTTCAAGGCGAAGTTCGGCCTGCCCTTCACATTGCTGTGCGACGTCGACAGGACAGCCGCCGCGGCCTACGGCGTCTGGAAAGAGAAGAGCATGTACGGCAGGAAGGTCATGGGCATCGAGCGCACCACGTTCCTTATCGGCAAGGACGGAATCGTCCGGCAGATCTTCCCGAAGGTTAAGGCGAAGGGGCACGCCGCCCAGGTTCTCCAGGCTCTCTCAGCCCTTTAGCTCGACAATAGTCGCCCCGGCCCCCCCTTCGTTCTGCTCGGCCGGGTAAAACTTCTCCACGTCCGGGTGCTTGGCCAGCAGCTCGCCGATAGCCCGGCGGAGCACCCCCATGCCGTGGCCGTGCACGATGCGGACGCGCGACACGTCGGCCAGCGTGGCGTTGTCCAGGAACTTCTCCACCTGCTCACGCGCCTCTTCGATGTGCTGGCCGATCACGTTCAACTCCCGGACCGCGCCGCTGGCCAGCGGAGCCCGGTCGAAGGATAAGCCCTTGGGCCGCGCGGCCTCGGGCGTGGAGGGGAGCACTTCCAGAATCTCGTCGGTCGGGACCTGGAGTCTCAGGAACCCGGCCTCCACCTCCACCAGATCCCCCGCCAACCGCCGGCGCACGCGTGCCGGCTCGCGAACTCCCTTGATCTTGACCCGCGCCCCCTCGACGATCTTGGGCTGCGCCAGTTGACCTTGCCGTGACTCGTCCGCGGTGGCCAGAACCGTGGTTTCGACCTCGTCGCGCAGCTCCCGTTTCAACTTTCCCACCTGCCGCAGGGCCGCCGCCGCGGTCTTCTTTCGCTCTGCTCCCGTGACAATGCTCTCTATGGTCTCCCTGGCCTGGCTTTCGAACTTCTCCAGCACCAGCGCGCAACGGCGATCGAGCTCCTTGAGCTTGGCGGATTCCCTCTCGGCCCACTCCCGGGCCACCGCCTGCTCGGTAGAGGCCAGGGATTCTTTCTGCTCGCGCAATTGCTGCTCGAGCAATGCAGCCTGCTCCAGGCGCCGGTGCAGTTCCGAAAGAAACCGGGCGATGTCCCTCTCGTGGTCGCTCAGCCGCCGGCGCGCCTCCTCGATGATCTCCGCCGGCATGCCGAGGTGACGGGCGATCTCAAGGCCCGCCGACTTACCCGGGGCCCCGAGCTGCAAGACGTAAGTAGGCTCCAGCGTCGCCTCATCGAAGCCCATGCTGCCGTTGACCACGCCGGGTGTGGCGGCGCCATAAACCTTCAGGGCGACCAGGTGGGTCGAGGCGAGCGTGAACGCTCCCGCCGCGCGGAAGCGCTCCAGCACGGCGACGCCGAGCGCGCCGCCCTCCTCCGGATCGGTGGCCCGCCCCAACTCATCGAGCAGGACCAGTGAATCGGAATCGGCTTCCTCCAGCATCTCCCGGATCCGTGCAATATGCGCCGAGAATGTGCTCAGACTCTCCTGAATCGACTGGTTGTCGCCGATATCCGCCAGGACCTTGCCGAAGAGCGGCATCTCGGCCTCCTCGGCGGGCACCGGGAAGCCGGACTGCGCCATCAGCGCCAACAGCCCCGCCGTCTTCATGGCGACCGTCTTGCCGCCGGTGTTGGGGCCGCTGATCAGCAGCGTGCGGCACTGGTCGTCCAGGACCATGGAGACCGGCACCACCCGCTTGTTCTGGCGGCGCAGGACATCCTGGAGCAGAGGATGGCGAGCCGCGCGAAAGAGGAAACGCCGCGAGCCGGGGGCGCTGAAACGCGGGATGACGCAGTCGAAATCGGCGGCGAAATCGGCCTTGGCGAACAGGAACTCCAGATCCGCCAGCGCCGCGGCCGTCGCCTGAATCGACTCCCGGTACTCCCGCAGGCGGGCCGTCATCTCACGCAGAATCCTGTGGACCTCGCGCATCTCCTCCTCGGCGAGGCTGACCAGCTCGTTGTTCAGCTCGATGGTCTCCAGCGGTTCGACGAAAAGGGTATGCCCGCTGGCGCTCGATCCGTGGATCACTCCCTCGATTCGCCGCTGGCGGCCGGCGATCACGGGCACGACGAACCGCTCGTTGCGGATCGTCACGAACTCCTCCTGCAGCAGGTCCTCTTCGCGGTGCTGGCGAAGGAACCGTTCGAGGGACTCCTGGATCAACCGCTTCTGCCTCTCCATGTCCCGCCGCAGGCGTGCCAGTTCCGGGCTGGCGTGATCGGCGAGAATCCCCTCGGGCAGGATCTTCCCGGCCAATTCGGCCACGACAGAGCGAAACTCCCCGATCGCAGCCGCGCGCGCCGCCAGGCGGGGGAATCGGCCGGACACGGAGGACAGGAGCTGGCGCAGGTCGGTGGCCGTGTCGAGCAGTTCCGTCAGGTCGAGAATCTGCTTCACCTCCAGGACGGCCCCTTCCATGCGCAGCACGCCCAGGGCCTCGCTCGGATCGGGCACCGAGTCGAAGCGCAATCGGACGGCCGCCCCCCGGGCCGGCGTCTGCGGCCGGGATGCGGCACGCAGGTACTCGATGGCTTCGCCAGTTTCCGCCAGCACCTGCTCCAGAGCGGATCGGTCGACGCTCGGTTCGGCTTCCTCCAGCGCCGCCCGGCCCAATGGGCTCGAGATGTAGCGCCCGAGGAGGCTCTTGAGTTCGGTGAACTCCAACAAACTGGCGCTGGTTGTCTTCATGTGCCCAGCAATCCTTGCCTCCCTCTTCGTACCACCTTCCGAACTACCTCCAGGGTGCCCGCGGTGACCGCGTAGCGGCCGAGATCGTCCAGTGGGATCCACCGCGCCGAGTTGGCGTCGTCGGCTGCGCGCAACCGGCCGCCCACTGCCCGGCACAAGTAGTCGATCAACACGTAGTGATACTCCACCCGGCCGCGGCCATCTCTCAACAGCCTTTCAAACACCTCGCCCACACCGAGCGGCTGGACCTCGATGCCGGTCTCCTCCTTGACCTCGCGGCGGATGCCGTCCCGCAGCCGTTCGCCCGGTTTCACAACCCCGCCGGGCAAGGACCAGTATCCCTTCATCGGGGCCCGACCGCGCTCGACCATGAGCACGCGGCCCCGTCGCACGACGACGGCCCCCACCCCGACAACAGGCTGAGCCGGGTACCTCCGTCTGGTCTCGGCCGTCGCCGCCTTAAGCCGTTTCACCTCTCTTGACATTTCAGGTGTTACTATTCTATTGTAACGATTCGACTTTGCTGCCTTCGAGCCGCGCCAGAGCCAGCGGTGGAACGAGCATGGAGAAGGGCCTAGGCCAGGAACTGAAGAAAGTGGACGCTCTGCTGGAGTCGAACCTCCAGAGCGTGGATGAAGCCGAACGGCTGGTGCTGGAAGCGGCGAAGGCCGCCGGCTTCCCCGAAGACGAGTTGCACAAGATCAGCATGGCTGTCCGGGAGACGGTGGTGAACGCTGTGGTGCATGGCAACCGTTACAGCTCCCATAAGAAGGTGCACCTGGAGGTTTCCCGCCTGGCGGACCGCTTCACGGTTACGGTGGGCGACCAGGGGAACGGCTTCGACCTCTCCTCGTTGCCCGACCCGCTCGCCGAAGAGAACCTGCTGCATCAGTCGGGACGCGGCATTTTGCTGATCAGGGCCTTCATGGACGAGTACTGTGTCCGGCGTCTCAGCCCGGCAGGGACGGAAGTGAAGCTGGTCAAGTACCTGACGCACGCATCATAGTTGGACTGGAATCGATTGAGTGAGGAGGATTGAGCAGTGAGTATACAAGTGACAACCCGCCAGGTAGGTGACGTAAGCGTGGTGGATGTGGCTGGACGGATCACCTTGGGTGAAGGCGCCAGCGCGCTTCGGGAGACAATCCGGGGTCTGGTTGCGAAGGATCACAAGAAGATCATTCTGAATCTGAGCGAGGTTTCCTACATCGACAGCTCCGGTATTGGCGAGTTGGTCTCGGGCTTTACCACCGTTACCAACCACGGCGGAGTATTGAAGCTGCTCGGTTTGACCAAGCGTGTGCAGGATCTGCTCCAGATCACGAAGCTGTATACTGTCTTTGACATTTACGACAGCGAGGCCAGCGCGGTCCGCAGCTTCGCCTGACCGAGGGCTTTTCGGGCGGCCCTTTCCAGGAGTGCCGCCGGGCGGTGAAGAAGAAGACCATTGTCCTGGCCGACGAGCAAACCCTGTTCCGTGAGGGAACAGCGGCTTTGTGCGAGGCCACCCGTCTATACAGGGTTGTGGGCCAATGCGCGGACGGCCGCTGTGCCGTCCGCATGATCAACGCCCTCCGCCCAGACGTTTCGATCCTGGATCTCGAATTGCCCAAGTTGCACGCCCTGCCGGTCATCCAGAAGCTGCACCAGACAGGTCCGGAGCTCAAGTTTCTGGTGCTCGGGATGCGCCGGGATAACAAGACTGTGCTGGAGGTGCTGCGGGCCGGCGCCAGCGGTTATCTGCTCAAGTCCGATTCGATTGCGGTCCTGCTCCAGGGGCTCCGGGAGATACTGACGGGCAGCATCTGCATCTCTCCCCAGTTCGAAGCGGCCAAAATCTTCCGGAGCACGGCCGCGTCGTTGCGGCAAGAGTCCTACGACCAGCTCAGCGCCCGGGAATACCAGGTCTTCACCCTGCTCATTCAGGGTCTTCGCGGAAAGGAGATCGCGGACCGGCTGGATCTGAGCCAGAAGACGGTCAGCACCTACCGGGTCAACCTTATGAGCAAGCTGAACATCTACGATGTTCCGGGGCTGGTTAAACTGGCCCTGCGGAAGAAGCTGATCTCGATTCGCTGACGCTGCCGCCCGAACCCGGTCTCCGGGTGTGCTAGGATCAAGAATCTCCCTGAGGATTTCGTGGATAGAATTACTCGTAAGGAACTCAAGAAGGATAAGTTTGCCCAGGAAGTCGGCCACACGGTCGAGTTCCTGGATGCGCATAGGAAGCAGTTTGTCCGATACGGCGGCATCGCGGCGGCGGTGATCGTTCTGGCGGCCGGGCTCTTCTATTACAACCATCGGCAGTACATCGCGCGGCAGGAGGCCCTGCGCGGCGCTCTGAACGTCATGGACGCACCGATCGGTTCCAGCCCTGCGCCGGGCATCCCGAGCTACGCCTCGGCCGAAGAGAAGTCTCGCGCGGTCGCCAAGGCGTTCACTGACCTTGCGGCCAAGTACTCCGGCTCGGACGAGGCGGCGGCCGCACGCTTGTACTTGAGCGGCATGTCGCTGGAACAGGGCAAGGTGGATGACGCCGTCAAGGGTTTCACCGAAGTCGCGGGCTCCCGCAGCCAGGAGTATGCGTCCCTGGCGAAGTTCTCGCTGGCCGAGTTGTACGCCTCGCAGGGCAAGACGGCGGAGGCCGAGAAGTTGCTTCGGGAGTTGATGGATCGGCCCACCGTGTTGGTTTCCAAGGAGCAGGCAGCGCTGGTGCTGGCGAGGATGATCGCTCCCAACAAGCCGGAGGAGGCCCGTAAGCTTCTGGAGCCGCTCCGGTCAGCCCCGGGCGCCGTGGGGCGTAACGCAATTGCCACCTACGGCGAATTGTTCGCCAAGAGGTAGCCCCTTCACCCATGAGGCCGAGTCTGGCTCCGCTGCGGTTCCCCGCTGATCGGAGCCGCGGGAGGCGCTATGACGAGGCGCCCCATTCCTACCGGGACGAGTTTCAAAGAGACCGTGATCGGATTGTCCATTCCCGGGCTTTCCGCCGCCTGGAGGACAAGACGCAGGTGTTCGCACCCGCGCTGTCCGACCACTTCCGCAACCGGCTTACGCATACCATCGAGGTCGCACAGATTGCTCGCACCGTCGCCGCGGCACTGGAGTTGAACGAGCACCTCACCGAGGCCCTCGCGCTGGCGCACGACATCGGCCACCCTCCTTTCGCCCACGCAGGAGAGGAAGCCTTGGACCGGCAGATGAACCGCTTCGGGGACGGCTTCGATCACAATCTGCACGCTCTGCGTATCGTGGAGTCTTTCGAGCTGCGCTACGCCGGCTTTCCCGGATTGAACTTGAGCTTCGAGGTCCGCGAGGGCATCGTCAAGCACTCCCGTGATTTCGCGCCCGGAGAATTTCCCCTTCTGGACGAGTACCTGCCCGGACTGCGCCCCCCACTGGAAGCGCAGTTGATCGATCTGGCCGACGAGATTGCCTACAACACGGCCGACCTCGATGACGCCTTCTCGGCGGGAATGTTTACCATGGACGACATCGCCCGTGAGGTCCCGGAGTATGCCGAACTCGCCCAGGGCGTTGAGAGACTGCACCCTGCCGCGCCGGAACGCCTGCTGTTCCACGAGACTCTCCGGCGGCTGATCGATCTGTTGGTGTCGGGGTTGATCGATGGCACGCGGTCGGCCGCGGCCGAGCATGGTTTGGGAAGCGTGGGCGAGGTGCGCGCGTGCCCCCGCCGGGTTGCCTCGTTCACGCCGCTGGCCGCCCGAATCAGCTCCGCGCTAAAGGACTTCTTGCGGCGCCGGGTTTATTGCTCCGCAGAGTTGCTCGAAGGGCGCCGGCGCGTTGCCCTGCTGGTCGGCGAGCTTTTCCAGTTCTTTCTGGATCATCCCGATGAGTTGCCGCCCGCCCATCGGAGCGAAACCCGCGGCGAGGCGCCGCAACGGCTGGTGTGCGATTATATTGCGGGCATGACCGACGGATTCTTCCGCCGCACCTACCGGCGGCTCTTGGAGAATGGAGGCTGACCTGAAATGAAGTGCGCCATCTGCGAAGTCCGGCGGCCGCGCCGGTCCTGTCCGGCGGTCCGGGGTGACATCTGCGCGCAGTGCTGCGGTTCGGCCCGCGAAGTGAGCCTGGATTGTCCGCTGGAATGCTCTTACCTCCAGGAGGCGCATAGGCACGAGAGGCCGCCGGATCTCGATCCGGATCAGATGCCCAATAAGGACGTCGAGATCACCGAACGCTTCGTTGAGGAGCACGCGCCCCTGTTCACGTTCGTCTCCCGGGCCCTCTGGAAGAGCACACTCGCCTCAACCGGCGTCATCGATGCCGATGTGCGGGAAGCGCTGGATGCCATGACCCGCACCTACCGCACCATGCAGAGTGGTCTGGTGTACGAAACCCGTCCCGCAAACCTGGTCGCCGCGGGCGTCCAGCAAAGACTTGCCGCCGAGTTGGACGGTCTTCGCAAGCAACTCCGCGAGGAGACCGGCATGGAGACGCTCCGGGACGCAGACGTGCTCGGCGTCCTGGTCATGCTTCAGCGCATGGAGTTCACCCGCAACAACGGCCGCCCCCGAGGGCGGGCGTTCCTCGATTTCCTCTCGCAGGAATTCGGCGCGACTGGAGGCGCCGCAGGCGCCAGCTCTTCCGGCCTCATCATACCCGCGTAGCCGGGGGGACGCTAGATCGAGTAGTCTTCCGTGAAGATACGCGCGTCTCGCAGGCTCACGTACACCTGGTCATGGGGGCTGACCCGGCTCTCGCGATGCCGCTCGTGCGACATCTCGACCACGATGGATTCGCCTGTCTCGGCCAGCAGTTCTACCCTGACCTGCGGCCCCGCCGAATGAACGCGCGTCACGCGGGCCCTGAGACCGGGCCGGCCGTTGTGCTGCCGGTGGATGTCCAGCTCGTACGGCCGGACGAACAGCCGCGCCGCGCGGCCGTCGGCCTCGGCTTCCGGAGAGTTGAGCACAAGTGGGCCGAACACCGCCTTTCCGCTCTCGATCCTGCCCCGGAACAGGTTCACGTTGCCCATGAAATCCATCACGAATTCCGAGGCGGGATGGTGAAAGACCTCCCCGGGCGTGCCGGTCTGCTCAATTCGGGCCTGGTTCATGACCACGATCCGGTCGGCCACCTCCAGGGCCTCTTCCTGGTCGTGCGTCACCAGGAGGCTCGTGACGTGCACTTCATCGTGAAGGCGCCGCAACCAGCGCCGCAGACCCTGGCGGACCTTGGCGTCCAGCGCTCCAAAGGGCTCGTCGAGCAGCAGCACCTTCGGCTCTATCGCCAGGGCGCGCGCCAGCGCAACCCGCTGGCGCTGCCCGCCGGAGAGCTGAGAGGGATAACGGTCCGCCAGGCTTTCCAGGTGGATCAGCGCGAGCAGTTCGCTTACCCTCTCCCGGATCTGCTTCTCAGCAGGCCGCAGCCTGCGCGGGCGTACCCGCAGCCCGAAGGCGACGTTCTCGAAAACGGTCATGTTCCGGAACAAGGCGTAGTGCTGGAATACGAATCCCACCCGCCGCTCCCCTGCCCGCCGCAGGGTGACGTCCTGCCCGTCGAACAGCACCGCGCTGCCGGGCGCGGGGTCGGGGTCCTCCAGGCCGGCGATGATCCGCAGCAGGGTGGTCTTGCCGGACCCGGATGGGCCTAGCAGCGCCACCAGTTCGCCCTGCGCGACCTGGAGGCTCACGTCGCGCAAGGCGGCAAACCGGCCGAAGCTCTTGCTGATGTGGCGGACCTCGATGGACACGCTAGTCCTCCCACCCGGCCGGCGCGGCCCGATCCAGGAATTCCGAGCGCATCTTCCACTCCAGCAGCCGTTTGACCGCCAGCGTGATCAGCGCGAAGACGGCGAGAAGGCTCGCGACCGCGAATGCCGCCGCGAAGTTGTACTCGTTATAGAGGACCTCAACGTGAAGCGGCATGGTATTGGTTTCTCCGCGGATGTGGCCGGAGACGACCGACACCGCTCCGAACTCTCCCATCGCACGGGCGCTCGAGAGAACCACCCCGTAAAGGACACCCCACTTGATGTTCGGCAGGGTAACCCGCCAGAACATCTGGCGGCCTCTTGCGCCCAGGACCAGGGCCGCTTCTTCTTCCTCGTTTCCTTGCGCCTGCATCAGAGGGATGAGCTCCCGCGCGACGAAGGGAAACGTCACAAAGAGCGTGGCGAGGACCACGCCCGGCACCGCGAAAATGATCCGGATGTCGCGGGCGTCCAGCCATGTGCCCAGCCATCCCTGTGCTCCGAACACCAGCACGAAGATCAAGCCGGCCACCACCGGCGAGACCGCAAAGGGCAGGTCGACCAGCGTGATGAGGACGTTCTTGCCGGGGAAATGAAACTTGGCGATCGCCCAGGCGGCGGCCAGGCCAAAGACAAGGTTCAGCGGCACGACGATGGCGGCCGCGATCAACGTAAGCTGAATCGCCGACCGGGCATCCGGCTCCCGGATCGCATCCCAGTAGGCGCCCCAGCCCTTTGCCAGAGCTTGTCCGAACACGGCGGCGAGCGGCAGCACGACGAACAGAACCAGGAACAGAAGCGCCAGCAGGATCAGGCCCCAGCGCAGCGCCACCGGCTCGCCGTGGGGGAAACGCTCCGCCGCCGTCATGCGGCCTCCGAGTGCCGGCGGCTGCGCCACTGAAGGAGATTGATCGCCAGCAGCAGGATGAAGGAAGCCACCAGCATGACCAGCGCGATGGCTGTGGCGCCCGCGTAGTCGTACTGCTCCAGCCTGGTGACGATCATGAGCGGCGTGATCTCGGTCTTCATCGGCATGTTGCCCGAGATGAAGATCACCGAGCCGTATTCGCCCAGCGCCCGCGCGAACGCCATCGCGAAACCGGTGAGCAGCGCAGGGCGCACCAGGGGGAACACCACCCGCCGGAATGTCGCCAGGCGTCCTGCTCCGAGGCTGGCGGCGGCCTCCTCGATTTCCCGGTCCAGGTCCTGAAGCACCGGCTGCACGCTTCTGACCACGAATGGCAGGCCGATGAAGATCAGCGCCACGACCACGCCCAGGCGCGTGAACGCCACCTGCACCCCCCAGGGAGCGAGCCAGCGGCCGATCCACCCGTCACTCGTGTATAGCGCGGTGAGCGCGATACCGGCCACAGCCGTCGGCAGCGCGAAAGGCAGATCCACCAGCGCGTCGACCAGCGGCTTCCCGGGGAAGCTGTAGCGTACCAGCACCCACGCCACCAGGAATCCGAATACGGCGTTCACCAACGCCGCCGCCAGCGACGCGCCGAAGGTCAGGCGATAGGACGCGACCACGGCGGGTGAAGCGATTGCGTCCCAGAAGTGCCGCCAATCGGAGGTGGCCGTCTTGAGAAAGATCGTGCTCAACGGGACCAGAACGACCAGGCTGAGGTAGAGAATCGAGAATCCGAAGGAGGGCCAGAATCCGGGCAGAATGCTGTGCCGCTTGAAACGGAGGGCCTTCATGCTCACCTTCCCGGCCGGTAGATCTGGTCGAATATGCCGCCCTCATCGAAGTGTTTCTTCTGGGCCTGCTGCCACCCGCCCAGGTCCTGGATGGTGACGAACGTGAGGTCGGGAAAGCGGCCGCGGTACTTGTCGGCAACCTCTTTCAGGCGCGGCCGGTAGTGCTTCATCGCGGCGATTTCCTGGCCCTCCGGACTGTACAGGTACGAAAGGTAAGCTGCGGCGACGGCCGCCGTGCCGCGCCTTGCCGCCACTTTGTCGACAACGCTGACGGAGGGCTCGGCCAGGATGCTGAGCGAGGGGACGACCAGCTCGAGCTTGTCCTTGCCCAATTCTTCGATCGCCAGGTGCGCCTCGTTCTCCCAGGCAAGCAGTACGTCCCCGATCCCGCGTTGAACGAAGGTGGTGGTTGAGCCTCGCGCACCCGAGTCCAGCACGGGGACGTTCTTGTAGAGGCGGGTGACAAAGGCTTTGGCTTCGTTCTCGTCGTTTGCGCTGCGCTTGAGCGCGTATCCCCATGCCGCCAGGTAGTTCCAGCGCGCTCCGCCCGAGCTTCTCGGGTTGGGAGTGATGACCGAGATGCCCGGCCGCACCAGGTCATCCCAGTCTTTGATCCTCTTGGAATTCCCCTTGCGGACCAGAAACACGATGGTGGATGTGTAGGGGGCGCTACTGGCGGGAAGCCGGCTTTGCCAGGTCTTCGGTAGCAAGCCGGACCGTGCGGCGATGGCATCGATGTCATAGGCCAGGGCCAGGGTGACCACATCGGCCGGCAGCCCGTCGATGACCGCCCGGGCCTGTTTCCCCGAGCCGCCGTGCGAAGACTTGATGACCACGTCCACGCCGGTCTTCGCCTTCCAGTACCTGGCGAACGCCGCGTTGTACTCGCGGAACAGTTCCCGCGTCGGGTCGTAAGAGACGTTGAGCAGCGTGACGGTCCTTGGGTCCGCGGCGCGGGCGCCGAGCGCGGCCAGCATCAGCCCAAGCGTGACAATGGTTCGCATCCCAGGGTAGATGCTTCAATGTACCCTAAGTAGATGGGAAATGTCAAGATTGATCCAGGAACTCTATTTCCGCTTCTTAGGAACCATCGGCCGCCCGTGATCTCACCTCCGCGGCTGGGAGCGTTACAGCTTCCAGGGGGCCCGCGGTTCAATGTGGACGTGGCTGTTCGCCTCGTCGTCCCCCGGGAACTGGAACTTCTGCGGGTCCCACTTCAGCGGGCGGTTGGTCCACAGCGCGATGTTCACAAGGTGCGCCAGGGTGACCGACCGCCGGCTGAGCTGGACGTCCGCGTTCGGTTTCCTGCGGGTCCGGACGCAGTCGAGGAAATTGGCGATGTGCAGCGCCGTGCCGTTGTCCGAGAAGTCGTCCCGTTCCTTCGGCGGCACCGTGCCGTCGATCTGTACGGCCAGCACCTTCTGGCTGGGGGGAAGATTCTCCGGGATCTTCAGCCCGTTCTCCTTCAGGTACTCGAAGCCCAACTCCTTGGGCTCGAACTCCACGTAGTCTTCCCAGGCATGTGCATAGATCGTGCCTTGGGTGCCGAGGAAGGTCGTCCCGGTGGAGAGCGCCTTGCCGTCCTTGGCGTGGAGCTGAACCTGGGCTCCATTCGAGTAGCGAAGGGTCACGAACTCGTGGTCTCGGCCGGCCGGGAAGACCTCCACCGGGCCGGACTCGTCCACGCCGAGGCCCCACTGCGCCACGTCAAAGAAGTGGTGGCCCCAGTCGGTGATGGTGCCCCCGGAGAACTCTCTGCGCGCGCCCCATCGCACCTTGCTCGAGTAGGGACACATCTTTGCCGGGCCGACGTACATCTCCCAATCCAGGTAGTCCGGGACCGGCTCCGGGGTGACATCCATGAAGCGCGCCTGCCCCCAGCAGCCGACCTGTACCGTCTTCACGTCGCCGATCCTGCCCTTCCGGATCTGGTCCATCGCGAAGCGCACCGTCGGGCTCGACCGCGCCTGCGTCCCCCCTTGCACAATCCGCGAGTGCTGCGCGGCGGCCTCTGCCATCCGCACCGCCTCGCGAATCGTCAGTGACAACGGCTTCTCGCAGTAGACGTCTTTGCCCGCCTGGCAGGCCATGATCGTCATGACGGCGTGCCAGTGGTGCGGGGTGGCGACGAAGACCGCATCGATGTCCTTGCGGTCGAGCATCTTGCGAAAGTCGGAGTAGGCCGCGCAGTCCGCGTTGCCGTAAATTGTGTCGACGAACACCTTGCCTTCGTCAAGCCGCCGCTTGTCGGCCTCGGCGACGGCGATAATCCTGGCGTTGGGCATGCCCGCCGTTTCCACCATCAGCTTGGGCTGGCGCCAGGAAAGCGCCCTTCCGCCCGCCCCTATGAAGCCGACCGTCACGCGGTCGCTCGGAGCCGCGCTCGCCCCCCTGCCCAGCACATGGGCGGCTACGATCATCGGACCAGGAACAGCCGCGGCTGTCCTCAAAAAACGTCTACGTGTGGAAGCTCCAGAATTCATGGTCATCCCTCCGTATCCCAGTGGACCTGCCCTCCATCGAGCCAGTTCTTCTCGATCGGATCTTACTTCTATTGTGGCACCTGCGCGGAACTCTCTGCCGGCACCCCGCCTGCCCCTTCGGAAAGGGTGAACCTCCTCTGCACCTCTGCGGGCGTTCGCGCCCCTCTATCTCGCCAGCCGGGTGACGCTGGCTGCGCGTGCGTCGAGGCTCCAGGCGCCCGCGCCGGTGATGAGCAGGAAGAGCGAACCGAGAAGCATCGAGAAGTCCGTTCTGGACTCGTGCGCCATAGCCCAGAATCCTGATTTGATCAGGATGGGAACCTTGGTCGTGGTAATCGCCACCAGCATGATGCTCACCAGCGGAATCGCCGCCAGGCGCGTGCAGAGGCCTAGCACTATGAGCGCGCCGCACACAATCTCAAAGCATCCCACCATGGGCGCCAGAACCTCCGGGCCGGGGATTCCGATCTTGACAAACCGGCCCACGCCCAACTGGCCGGGGAAGAAGAACTTCTGGATGCCCTCGGAGAGAAACACCAGCCCAACCATGAGTCGAATCAACACCACGGCTGCGGGCGTCTCCGTGCGCCGCAACCGCTGCAGCCAGCCCCACATCTGATTAGCCCCCCGCTCACCGATCTTGCTACTCTCGCCCGGCATTGTCAATCGCTCTTGGCTTGACCGATCGGTGCTAGTCTCGCCAGGTAGCCAAGCAGTCTTCGCATCGGGCATGTTGAAGGTGCCGCGGCGTCAACGATAACTGCGCCTTCAACAGTCGGTAGGGGATTCGGAGTTACAATGACTCTGCCAGGTGAAACGGAAGCGGGCTCTGCGGGGACGCAACCATGCCGAGGGATAGCCTGGTGGGCACCTTCAGCAGTGTGATGGGTGGGCCGCACTTTGTGTCGTGCCGAAGACTCGGGTTGACTCATATTGTGACCAAGGGAGCGCAAATGTCTCGCAAAGTCTCATTTCTGATAGCAGCATTGGCCGTGCCGCTCGTGGCGCAGGTCTTCAGCCCCGGTCCGGCCTTCGTGCCGGCGTCAACCTTCAAAGGCTCCACCCTCACCGGATGGCACGTGCTGGGGCAAGCCGACTGGCGGGCCGAGAACGGCGAAATCATCGGGACGCCGCAGCAAGCCGGCGGCGGCTGGCTCGTGCTGGACCGTGCTTACCAGGACGTTCTCTTCTACACCTCCTTCCGGTGTGCCGGCGGCTGCAAGACCGGGGTGCTGTTCCGCGTCGAGAAGGCCCCGGAGGGGATGAAGGGAATCTACCTCTCGCTGGACGAGGGCGACGTGGCATCTTACCGCTTGACGCTGGATGCGCAGGGGCGGGAACTCAAGCGTGAGCCGCTGCCCTACCCCCCCTATCCCCCGGTGGGGCAGTTACGCATCGTTCCTCGACCGGGTGGCCCGTACGGGCTGCAAACGCCTCCGGTGGCGCCCGGCGGAGGCGGTCCGGGTCGCGGCGGGCCGCCGCGTGCGCCTTCCGGCGTCAAACTTCCTTTCACGCGGCCCGTGGGGGGCCTGCGCCCGGGCGAGTGGAACCGGGCTGAGATCATCCTCGATGCGAATATCATCAGATCCTCTTTGAACGGAAGCGGCGGGGGAACTCAGGGTTATGCCGGCGATGACGCCGGGCGCTATGGGCCCTTCGCGCTGTACGTCGGCGGCTCCGGCGAAGTGCGGTTCCGCGACCTGGCTTACCGGGACGCCGCGGCCAGAGTGACCCCCCGGGAGCAGGTCTCCAGCCGCTTCCGGATGCAGCGAATCAATGGTCTCTTCTACTCGTTTTCGGCCGCTGCGGCTGACTTCAACCGGGACGGCTTCCTGGACGTGGTTGCCGGGCCCTACATCTACTTCGGCCCCGACTACACGAACTATCGCGAGATCTACCTTGCCCATACTTACGACGCATCAACCGAATATGCGCAGGATTGCTGGGTTCAGCACGCAGCCGACTTCACCGGCGACGGATGGCCCGATGTGCTGACCACCAGTCACGTGACTGACGTGGGCGCAGTGCTCTACGTAAACCCAAAAGGGGAGCAGCGCCGCTGGGACCGGTTCACCGTAGTGAAAACGATTCAGAAGGAAAACACGGTTCTGGCTGACATCGACGGGGATGGGAAACCTGAGCTGGTTTACGATGGCGATCAGTTCGTGCGATACGCGAAGCCCGATCCCGCCAATCCGACCGGGCCGTGGATCATTCATTCCGTTTCTGAGAGGGGCTATGGGTCAGGCCACGGCGTCGGGGTCGGAGACATCAACGGCGACGGGCGTCCGGATATCGTCACGGCGTACGGGTGGTGGGAACAGCCGCCGGCCGGAAGCCAGGCGGGGACCTGGCCGTACCATCCGGAGGCATTCGCACGGTGGACCGGCGGCAGCGTGATCGGGATCTACGATGCCAACGGCGACGGGCTGAATGACGTGGTGACCAGCCTGGAAGCGCATACCTATGGCCTGGCGTGGTTCGAGCAGAAGCGCGACGCAGCCGGCAAGATTTCCTTCGTCGAGCACTTGATCATGGGCGACCTCACCACCAAGAACGCGGGTGACGTGACCTTCTCGGAGCCGCACGGCACCGCCTTTGCGGACATCGATGGAGACGGTATCACGGACTTCATCGTGGGCAAGCGCTACTGGGCACACCTGGACGTCTACGCCGATCCCGACCCCTATGGCCCGCCGGTGCTCTACTGGTACCGTACGGTGCGGAACCCGAAGGCGCCTGGCGGCGCGGAGTTCGTGCCGGAGCTGATCCACAACCAATCGGGAACCGGTTCCGACGTGCTAGCGGTGGACCTGAATGGCGACGGCGCCATCGATGTGGTCACCTCCACCAAGTTCGGCACGTTCATCTTCTGGGGTGCGCCGCGCGCTGCGGTGGCTCGCTGAGCGCCCTCTGCGGTTGTCCGTGCCCCCCGCCTCGGGGGACAATGAGAGATTGGCCTGGGCTCGCCGGACCTCACCATGCTGGACCGCATCAGCGTCCATGGGGCGCGCGTTCACAACCTCAAGAACATCAGCGTCGAAATCCCCCGCAACACCTTCACCGTCGTCACCGGTCTGAGCGGCTCCGGCAAGTCCAGCCTGGCCTTCGACACCATTTACGCCGAGGGCCAGCGCCGCTACGTCGAGACACTCTCCCCCTACGCGCGCCAGTTCCTCGACCAGATGGAGCGCCCCGACGTGGACTCCATCGACGGCCTTTCGCCCGCCATCTCCATCGAGCAGAAGACCACCAGCCGCAGCCCCCGCTCCACGGTCGGCACCATCACCGA
>JBHGAV010000120.1:0-5312 GCA_041946685.1 Bryobacteraceae bacterium
TGGACCGCAAGGACATCGACGTGGTGGTGATCGCCACGCCGGACCACTGGCACTGCCCCATGGTTATCGACGCCTGCCAGGCGGGCAAGGACATCTATCTCGAGAAGCCGGTATCGAACGATATCGATATGGCCCTCAAAGCTGTAGCCGCCGCCCGGAAGTACAACCGCGTGGTGCAGGTCGGCTTGATGCAGCGCAGCAGCGCCCCCTTCATGGAGGCCTACAAAGAGGTCCAGAGCGGTATTCTCGGCAAGGTGCGTCACGTGGTGTTGATAAACCCCGGAGGCAGCGCGCCCCGAGGCGGCCGGGGAGCGGCGGGGCGCGCCGGCTCAGCCGGCGTCCAACAGACGGCCGAGGCTTCCGCTCCCCCTCCCGGCCTCGATTGGGAGATGTTCCAGGGGCCCGCGCCGCGGCGGCCGTACAGTCCCCAGCGCCAGCGTAACTGGCGCAGCTATTGGGAATATGGCGGCGGGCCGCTCGCCGACTGGGGCGTGCATCTCCTCGACATCGCGCACTGGTACCTCGGCGTCACCGAACCCTCGCGCACCGCTGCCGCCGTCTATGGGTGGTTCAACCGGCCGCAGGACGACCGCGCGCCGGACACCACCGACGTCTCCTGGCAATATCCGAATTTCGTCGCCAACTACAGCTCGCGGTCGGACGTCCTCGGCACTTATCTGTGGGGCGACGAAGGCGTGCTGTTCGTCAACCGGTACGGCTACAGCGTGCGGCCGGTGACGGGCAACTGGCGCAGCACAGGCGGCAAGCCGCCGTTCGAGGAGAAGAAGGTGGCGCTGCATGATGAACCGCCGAACTACCAGGCATCGTTCGAGTCCGACTCCGGCAGGCACATCATGAACTTCCTTTCGTGCCTACGGACCAGGCAGCGTCCGGTGTGCGACATCGAGATAGGCGCCGTCTCCACGATTCCCACCCTGATGGGCGGCCTCTCGATTCGCAATGGCGGCAAGACCGTTGTTTGGAACGGTCACGGCGTCACGCTGATGTCCTAGGCTATGCAGCGGGCACCCATTGCGCGACGGAGACGCCATGGGCTCCCACGCGGTGTGCCCGCGCAGACGCAGGACAGCTTCGGCCGCGTCCCGATGCGTTACTACCGACCCCTGGCGGCTTCCGGGGCGCCGGATGCGAGATGGGAATAGGGCAAGCGGCGCTTTGCTCCGTCTCTCCTGCCGCTCGGAATAGCCCCCGGGAAGTCTCCGGGACTCACATGGAATAAGTCACGTACCGGGCGCGGCATGGATTTCCGGCCGCCAAATGCATCCGGCGGGCTGCCGGTTCACAAATCATGGAAGCCACGGTCTGCATTCCACCGCCGTGCCGGCAGATGCCGGCCGGGTAACCCGAGTGATCGCTGAGAAAGCGTTTGATATCTTCCACTTCGATCGCACCGAATCGCGACTTGATCAGCGAATCAATGCGCTCCAGCCTTGGGAACGAATCCGCCAGGCTTCGCTTGAGGTTCTCCGCGGTCGCGTACCGCCGGCATAGAAAGTGGTTGGTGTGGACAAGATAGCCGGCTCCCTGATCCCGCAGGATCTCGAGACCCGCCGTTGTGGCCTCGATATCGGCGATGTTGCTTTTACCGTCGCAGACAATAAAGTTCTCGTTGGAGGCCAGCGGCAGCTTCCCGAGCATGGCCGTTACTTGCTCCAGGCTGCGGCACTCGAGCATCATGCGCTCGTAAACGTACTCCGGCATACCGAACTGGCTGCGCGGGCCGCCGCTCAAGGCGTTTGAAAAGTGCGCCACGCCGGCGCTGTTCATGCCGTGGTAGCCGAGCATGCCGCCGAACGTCCAGATGAGCACTTCCGGCTTCCCTTGGGGTTGCAGGTGGAGAACGTAGGCCAAGGGAATGCTGTCGGCCCCCATGTCGCTGTTCTGGCCGGCGATGACTTCGCGCTTGGCGGCGCCGCGGCGTCCGATCGCATACGCCGTGCAGCCCTCTTGAGGCGCGCTGCCCAGTTCGCCGCGAATGTTACAGGCCAGCGCGTCTTCGAATGCGACTCCCGCTCCTTCGGCCAGGCCGCGCATTTCCTCAAGCAGGTGCGGGCAATGGCGTTCGAAGAGCGCCTGGAACGGAGCCGTCCGTCGCCGCAGTTGCTCCTGGGTAAGTTTCCGGCCGGCGCGGATCGACGCCGCATGCGCCTTGATCTGGACGGCTGCCTGTTGCCCGTGCTGCCGCCCCAACTCACGATGGGCGCCGCGAGCCCTATAGAGCGGATACTCGGCCGGTTCACCCGCGGGCTCCGTGGCGCCGCCAACAGCCGCGGCCGTGCCGGCCAGTCCAAGCACTTGCCTTCGGGACAAGCCACGATGTTCCAAGATCGCCTCCCTACCCGGACAGGTACGTTTCCCGGTCCGTCAGCCTAATGCTCGACGGCGCTGAAGTCCAAGATCTTCTTGGGCAACCGCCACCCCTTGTTTTCGTCACGCGGGCGGATGGCGGCCTGCACCTGCTCCATGCCGTATCGCACGTGGGCGCGCATCGCCGCGTCGGCTTCGTCCACCGTGCCTTGCGACAGAGTGGCCGCCAGATCGTAGTGAAAGTTTGGAGGGAGACTGCGCCGCTGGGCGGCGCTGTCGAACAACCAGTTGAAGACCAGCACTTGCTCGCGTTCGATGGCATCGTGCAGCAGCGTATTACCTGCAATTTCCGCGATGCGCAGGTGGAGTTTCATATGGTAGGAACGGATCGAATACAACAACTCGTCGTCGGCGCGGTTACTCAGAGCGTAGAGCTCGTCTAACTGGCGTCCCATCTTCCGGATCTCTTCCCTGCCCCGGCTGTCGGCGTTCTCGGCGAACAGCCTGGCGGCCTGGGTCTCCAGAGCCTCGCGCAACGTATATCTCTCGCGGATGTCCTGCGACGTCGGGACTCGAACCCGGGTCCCCACGCGGGGCTTGCTCTCCACCAACCCGTCAATCTCGAGGTGCTGCAAAGCCTCGGAGATGGGCAGGAAACTCATGCGCAGCTCCGTCGCCAGCCGGCGCCTCGACAAGGCGGCGCCCAGCGGGTACTGGCCGCGGAGGATCTTCTCGCGAATCAGTTGGTACGCCTGCTCCGATAAGGTTTCGGTCACTGATGATCGCCGCTCAACGCTGCGACGCTGTTCCATAGTTCCTCATCTCACTTTCAGACTGCCGCCCCTGCCCGGCGTGCGGATGACGTGGAGGCGGAGCTACTCCAGCGCCACAGAATGCCGCCGCACTCGAGCCCGGGTTCCCATATCATGATCGACACGCTGTCGCTCGAAGCGATGATATTTTACTACGTGCGACTCCATAAGTCCCTGGCCTGCTCTTCGCGGAGCTCCGGCAGAAACCATACAATACCCGCCGCGATCAACGGCAGAATACCGAATCCGATGAATGCGGGCACGTAGGAGTAATGGTCCACGACCCAGCCGGTCGCAAGGCTGAAAACCATTCCCCCAAAACCCGCTCCCATGCTCGCCAGCCCCCAAACCGACCCCACGGTGTTTCTGGGAAACCGGTCTGCCGGCATCGCCAGCATGTTGGCGAGAGCCCCCGTATATCCCAGCGTCGCGGTCGAAATCAGAGCAATCGAGATGTACGCGTTTGAAACGAGGACTGCAGGAATGGCCGACGTCATCAGCGCCGCGAAGAAAAACACCGCAAGCTTGCGCGCCCGGACGACAGGGACTCCGCGATTCAGCAGGACGGCGGCCAGCGCGCCTCCGATCAGATTGCCCGCGTCTGCCGTAAGGAACGGAATCCAGGCGAACTTGCCGATGGAAACGAGGTCGAATCCCCGGGCGCTCGTCAGGTATTGCGGAAACCAGAAAATGTAGAAGTACCACACCGGGTCGCTGAATACCTTGGATACCGTGAACATCAAGACCCACCGGTCCCTCAGCAACTTCAGCGCCGGGACCGGCCGTTCGGCGGCCTCCTTGATCACGCTCCGCGGAGTCCGGTAGACCAACATCCAGGCCGTCAGCCATATGAGCCCGGCTCCGCCGATCAGAAGGAAAGCGTTCCGCCACCCGGACCGCAAAACCAGCCACGCTACCAGCGGCGGGGCGATGAGCGCGCCGATCGCGGACCCGCTGTTGAAGATCCCCGACGCCAGGGCGCGCTCCTTCGCAGGAAACCACTCGGCGACCACCTTGACGGCCGCGGGCCAATTCCCGGCCTCTCCCATGCCCAGGAGAAAGCGGAAGACGCCGAGGCTGAAGGCCCCCCGGGCAAGGGAATGCAGCATGGCGGCAACGCTCCACCACGCGATGCAGACGGCGTAGCCGAGCTTCGTGCCAAGCCGGTCCACCATCGGGCCCGAAATGCCGTTCATGACCGTGTACGCCAGCATGAACGCAAAGACGACGCGCGAGTAATCCACATTGGTCATGTGGAACTCGGCCGTAATCACGGGCGCTGCTACGGAGAGGGTCTGCCGGTCGAGGTAGTTGATGACCGTGGCCAGAAAGGCCAGGCCGATCATGAGCCACCGGCGCCTGGAGACCGCCGCGCGCATTCCCTGGTCAACGATGCCCGCGCTGGGTTCTATAGCCACGGCCGCAGTTCCCCCATCCGTCCGGCGCAACGCGTCCCCATCAGGCGCCCTCCGGGCGAATCTGGAAGCCCCAGGCGAAGCGGCACGGACGCCGGGATTCGTCCTGCATGCCCGGCGGGATCCGCACTTCCACGCCGTCGCCGGTGAGCGTCCATTTCAGAGGCTCGGAAGTCCCCAGCATCCGGATTACCGAGTCCCGGGCCGGCCGGACGGTGCGCAGCACCAGTCTCTCGCCGGGCCACTTCAAAGCAAACGCGAAAACGGCCTTCCCGTCTTTGGTCCGGCTGAAACGCAAATCCGCGCCCTCCGACCACAGATCGCCCTCGCGGGCGCGCGTGGAATAGATCCCGGCGCCGTTAACCTTGAGCCACTCCCCAGCCTCCTTGAGTTGGGCTATGGCCGTTGGATGGAACCTGCCGTCCCCGTCAGGGCCGATTCCCACCATGAAGTTTCCGCCCTTAGCCACGGAATCGACGAGGTTGCGCACGATCCAGGCGGCGCCCTTGTGATTTGCGGCAACCGGGTCGTACGAGAAGGAGGTTCCCAGAGGGTAGATCACAAACCACGGCGTGTCCGTGTTCTGTCGCCTGCCCGGCACAAACCCTTCCGGGGTGTAGTAATCGCCGTAGTTCCCGATGCCGCGGGCGCGGAGCATCACGTCGGGTTGCAGCTTCCTGAGGTGCAGGATGGTCTCCCGGATTCTGGGCCATATCTTTGGACCGAACCACATGTCCAGGCACAGCATGTCGATCTT
>JBHGAV010000121.1:0-5194 GCA_041946685.1 Bryobacteraceae bacterium
GAGGGTGGCCACACCGTCGGAGCAGGTGTTGTTTCGGAAGTGATAGACTAGCAGGGAAGCTGTCAGCCGTCAGCTGATAGCTGACGGCTGAGTGCTGATAGCTTCCCTTCTGAATCGGGTGAACCAGTATGCGTAAGGACAAGGTAAGGATCAGGCTGCGAGCGTTCGATCACCGAGTGCTCGACCAGAGCGCCGAGAGGATCGTCGAGACCGTGCGGCGGACGGGCGCCCGTATCTCGGGCCCGGTGCTCCTTCCTACGGAGAAGGACATCTACTGCGTGAACCGCGGCACCACCATCGACAAGGAATCGATGGAGCACTTCGAGATCAGGACGCACAAGCGCCTGATAGATATCCTTAACCCGGGCCCCAAGACGATCGACGCCCTGATGCGTCTCGATCTGCCCAGCGGGGTGGATATCGAGATCAAGCTGTAGAGGATCAGATAATGGTCAACGGAATTGTGGGAAAGAAGCTGGGCATGACCCAGGTCTTTGACGAAGCCGGTCGGCTTGTCCCCGTGACCGTGATCGAGGCCGGACCATGCGTGGTTACGCAGGTCAAGACGGTCGAGAAGGACGGCTACGAGGGAGTCCAGGTTGCATTCGGCGACGTCAAGGAGAAGCGGGTCAACAAGCCGCTGAAGGGTCATTTTGCCAAGAACGGCGTCCAGCCCAAGAGATATCTGCGCGAACTACCCGTGGACGGCATCGAGGGCATTCAGCCGGGTCAGGTGATCCGCGCTGATGTCTTTGGGATCGGCGATTTTGTGAAGGTCACCGGCGTCTCGAAGGGCAAGGGCTTCGCCGGAGCGGTGAAGCGCTGGCACTTCCACGGCGCGGACATGACCCACGGGTCGATGATCCACCGTAAGCCGCAGTCGGGCGGCGCCACGGACGCCGCAAGGACGTTCAAGGGCGTGAAGCGCCCGGGCCGGATGGGCGGAGACACCGTCACTCAGCGTGGGCTGATGGTCCATCGCGTTGACCCGGAGAGGAACCTGATCCTCATCAAGGGTGCGGTGCCCGGAGCCAACGGCGGTCTGGTGCTGATAGCCAGGCAGTTGGTAGGAGGATAGCGGCATGCCTAAAGTCAGTTTGCGCAATATGGCAGGCGAGCCCATCGGCGAGATGGACCTGAAGCCCGAGGTATTCGAGGTAAAGCCGAACGTGCCGCTTATGCACCAGGCAGTGGTGGCCGAGGAGGCCAACGCTCGCCAGGGTACCGCGGCGACAAAGACACGCGGTGAGGTAAGAGGCGGCGGCCGCAAACCGTATCGCCAGAAGGGCACGGGCCGCGCGAGGCAGGGCTCGATACGCGCTCCGCACTACGCGCACGGCGGCGTGGTCTTCGGTCCGCACCCCAGGTCCTACAGGCAATCCATGCCCGTTAAGATGCGCCGGGGGGCGCTCAGGTCCGCGTTGTCCGCGCGGATCGCCGACGGAGCCGTGGTGGTGGTCGAAGAGATCAAGCTGGACAAGATCAGCACGAAGCAGATGGCTGCGTTCCTGGACAGCGTGGAGGCCTACGGCAAGACCGTAGTGCTGCTGGACAGCATGACCGAAGAGGTCAAGAAGTCCTCCCGGAACATACCGGGTGTGGAGCTGAGGGTCTCTCCCGCTGTGAGCGTTCGCGACGTGCTGAATGCTGAGAAGATCGTTATGACGCGCGCGGCCGTCGATAAGCTCCAGGAGGTCTTTGGATCATGAGCAAGGATCCTTATTCGATAGTCAAGAGGCCGCTGATCACTGAGAAGGGTATGGGGATCGCCCCGTTCGGAAAGTACGCCTTCGAAGTGGACATCAAGGCCAACAAAATAGAGATTGCCCGGGCCGTGGAGACCATCTTCTCCGTGAGCGTTACCAAGGTCAACACGCTGCGCGTGAAGGGGAAGACCAAGCGGATGGGCCGGTTCGAAGGCAAGACAGGCGACTGGAAGAAGGCCTACGTGACCCTGAAGGCGGGGCAGCGAATCCAGATCTTCGAGGGCGCCTAGTCCGGGAGAATCATGGGTTAGGGATTGTGAACCATGAATTATGAAGGTAGGGCTGGCGCAGAGCGGCCCCCCTCAATTCCCAATTCTCAATTCCTAATTCCCTAGAGAGGGATACGATGGCCATAAAGCAGTTCAAGCCGACGACGCCGACACGGCGTTACCATACGGTCTCCGCGTTCGAGGAGATCACCAAAGACTCGCCCGAGAAGTCGCTGCTGCAGCCGCTCAAGCGGAGCGGTGGGCGTAACAACAAGGGTCGCATTACCACGCGTCACCAGGGCGGCGGTCATAAGAAGCAGTATCGCGTGATCGACTTCAAGCGGGACAAGACTGGTGTGCCGGGCAAGTGCGAGGCGGTGGAGTATGATCCCAACCGCTCCGCGCGCATCGCCCTCATCAAGTATGCCGACGGCGACAGGCGCTACATCCTTTGGCCCGTGGGCCTGAAGGTGGGTGACAGCGTCATCGCCGACGAGGGCGCGGACATTCGGCCGGGCAACTGCCTGCCGCTCGCGAGCATTCCGCTCGGCACGATCGTTCACAACGTGGAACTCAGCCCCGGAAAGGGCGGCCAGATCGTGCGCAGCGCGGGCAGCGGCACCCAGATCATGGCGAAGGAAGGTAAGTATGTCCAGCTTCGCCTGCCGTCGGGGGAGATGCGCAACGTGCTGGCGGTGTGCAAGGCCACTATCGGCCAACTAGGAAATGTGGATCACGAGAACATCGCCATAGGCAAGGCCGGACGGTCGCGCTGGAAGGGCATCAGGCCCACGGTTCGTGGCGTTGTTATGAATCCGAGAGACCACGCGCATGGCGGTGGCGAGGGCAAATCGCCGGTCGGGCGGAAGACGCCTGTCTCGAAGTGGGGCAAGCCCGCGCACGGGACCAAGACCCGACATAAGAAGCAGTCCGACAAACTCATCGTGCGCAGGCGCGGTAGCAAATAGGAGGGATAGCTAGTGGCGCGTTCACTTAAGAAGGGGCCATATGCGGAAGCCAAACTCCTGGCGAAGATCGAAGAGATGAACGCAAGGGGCGACAAACGGATCATCCAGAGCTGGTCGCGGCGGTCCACCATTTACCCGCTGATGATCGGCCATACCATCGCCGTTCATGACGGCCGGAAGCACATCCCCGTGTTCATCACGGAGAACATGGTGGGTCACAAGCTCGGGGAGTTCGCTCCCACGAGGACCTTCCGCGGGCACGGCCATCATACCGAGCGTTCGACCTCGCTGAAGTAGGAGGGCGATTGAATGCTTGTTTACGCAAAAGCGCGTTTTGTGCGCACATCTCCGCGGAAGGCCCGGCTTGTCATTGATGCGATCCGTGGCAAGTATGTCAAGGAGGCGCTGGCCATCCTTCAGTTCACGCCGAACTACGCGGCGAGGCTGATCGAGAAGGTTGTCAAGTCCGCCGCCGCCAACGCGGAGAACAACTTCCACATGGACGGCGAGAACCTGAAGGTCAGCCAGGCCATGGTGGACGGCGGCCCGAACGTGATGAAGCGGCTGCGGCACGCCCCGATGGGGCGCGGCTATCGGATAGTCAAGCGCATGAGCCACATCACGATCGCCGTCGAAGAGACGGTGCCCAGGCCGGAGAAGAAGGGCAAGAAGGGCGTGGCCCGGACCGCGAGGCCCGCCAGAAGAGGCGGAGCTACGCCGGCACCGGCTGGCAGAGCCCGGAAGCCGGCCGAGCAGGCGCCGACGACTGCGCCGGGCGAGCCGGAGGAAGTGAATCTCGGCACTACGCCTGCCGAAGGCGCGGTGCAACCTGAAGGCCAGACCGAGGCCAAAGGAGGCGAGTAGTTGGGACAGAAAATCCATCCGATAGGGTTCCGTATCGGTGTCATCAGGGAGCCGGACAGCAAGTGGTACGCGTCCGATAAGGACTTCTCCGAACTGCTCCTGGAGGATGCGAAGATTCGGGCTCACGTGAAGAAGGGCCTCTATCAGGCCGGTATTTCCAAGGTCGAGATCGAGCGCGCGGCTAACCGCGCGAAGGTCACTATTCACACCGCGAAGCCGGGCATTATCATCGGCCGTGGCGGGCGCGGTGTTGATGACCTTCGGGCCGATCTCGAGAAGCTTACGAAGGGCAAGAGCGTGCACGTCAACGTTCAGGAGATCAGGAACCCTGAGCTTGACGCGCAGCTTGTCGCGGAGTCCATCGCGCAGCAGATCGAGAAGAGGATCTCCTACAAGCGCGCTGCGAAGCAGGCCGTGTTGCGGTCCATGCGAATGGGCGCCAAGGGAATCCGCGTCCGCGTGGCCGGCAGGCTCGGCGGTTCGGAGATGGCGCGCGTTGATGGGGACAAGAGCGGCAAGGTTCCGCTGCACACGCTGAGGGCAGACATCGACTATGGCTTCACCGAGGCCAAGACCACCTACGGCAATATTGGCGTGAAGGTGTGGATCTACAAGGGCGACATTCTGCCCGGCGCAAAGCCGCAGGAACCGACCGAGGAAGAAATATTCGCGGCCAGGAGGCCCAGAAGGCCGAGAGGCGAGGGCCGCGACGAAGGTGATCGCGGATACCGCGCCGATCGCGGCGATCGCGGCGGCGTTGGTCGCGGCGGGCCTGGTGGTCCTGGTCGCGGCGGCCGTGGCGGCGCGAGTGGCGGTCGCGGTGGCGGCGGAAGGAGGAGCTGACAGCTATGCTGATGCCGAGAAGAACGAAATACAGAAAGCAGCAGCGCGGCTCCCGCGCCGGCAAAGCCACGGCGGGTACAAAGGTCGATTTTGGCGAGTTTGGTCTTCAGGCGCTCGAAGCGGCCTGGATCACGGCGAATCAGATCGAGTCGGCAAGAGTCGCAATCACCAGGCACATCCGCAGAGGCGGTCAGGTGTGGATTCGGATCTTTCCGGACAAGCCGATCACCAAGAAGCCCGCTGAGACCCGCATGGGCAAGGGCAAGGGCAACCCGGAAGGTTGGGTCGCGGTGGTCAAGCCGGGCCGAATGCTCTTCGAGATGGCCGGCGTGGACGAGAGCGTCGCCAAGGAAGCCATGAGGCTGGCGGCGCACAAGCTGCCGATCCAGACCCGATTCGTGACTAAGAAGGAGCAGGTTGACATCGGTGAGACAGTCTGAGTTTCGCAAGAAGGTCAAGCAGGCCAGCAACCCGGAGCTCGAAAGCATGCTCCGGCAGGAGGAAGAGAGCCTCTACAAGATGCGGCAGCAGATCGCGCTCAAGC
>JBHGAV010000122.1:0-5128 GCA_041946685.1 Bryobacteraceae bacterium
GCGCGGACGGTACGGTGCGAGTCGCCCAACTGCGGCGCTGAAATCCCGTTGGTGCGGTCCTTCTGGCTGTGCAAGAAGTCGAATCGCAAGCGGGCGCTGCGGTACGCTGTGGTACGCCACAAGGGCGCGCCGCCGGAGATTCAATTCGAGGTCTTCGAGCCGAAGTCCGAAAAGGAAGTCCCGCCGGGAACGGTGACGCGGGCGAAAGCGGCTTGTCCCGCATGCAACATTGTGCTGCCGCCCGAGCGCGTGCGGGCGCAACTCGCCGCCCAGCGCGGCGGCGCTGACGCCATCTTCGACGAAAAGGGCCGGCGCACCGGCGGCGCGCGCCTGCTGGCCGTAGTGACGCTGAAGCCGGGCGAGCAGGGCCGGCACTACCGTCTACCGACCGAGGCCGACTACCACGCGGTGTGGAAAGCGCAGCGGCGGCTGAAGCAGATCCTCGACGATTGGGAGCGCGGCGGCAGGAAGGGGCTGTGCCCGGTGCCGGACGAACCGCTGCCGCCAGTAGGCACATTAGGGTTTCGCGTTCAGCGCTACGGCATGCTCCAGTGGGGCGACCTGTTCACGGCGCGGCAGAAGGTGGGGCTAATGACCTTGCTACGCCGAGGCGGGGCAGAAGAGCTCTCACTAGCGTTTGGGAGGTGTGCCGAACAGAGTTCCTCCCTTGTGCGCTGGCGTACGAGTGTTGAAGCAGTGGCCGGAACTTTTGGACGACAGGCCTTGCCGATGATGTGGGACTTTGTGGAGATCGTTGCCACAGGGGAAGTTGGCTCGAACTATGCTGCGGCGGTTCAGTGGGTTGCAGAGGTTCTGGAGAATTGGGCCGGGTCTCCCGTGGGACAAGTGCAGGCCGCGGACGCCGCCGAGCACCCTCTCTCCAGCGATGCGGCTACAATTTGGTTCACCGACCCTCCGTATTACGACGCGGTGCCCTATGCGGATCTTTCCGATTTCTTCTTCGTCTGGCTGAAGCGTGCGCTGCCTGAGCATCCGTTGCTTTGTGACCCCTTTGATCCGGCAAACCCACTAACCCCAAAGCGGCGCGAAGCAGTTCTAGACGAAACAAAGAAGGACAATGGGCACCCCAAGGACCGCAGGTGGTTCGAGGAACAGATGGCTTTGACCTTCGCAGAAGGCCGCCGCGTGCTCTGCGAAGACGGCGTGGGGTCGGTGGTTTTCGCGCACAAAACAACAGAGGGTTGGGAGGCACTCCTGTCCGGCATGATCCGCGGTGGGTGGACCATTACTGGCTCCTGGCCGATCGCCACGGAACGGCCGGGACGACTTCGCTCCCAAGAGTCCGCCGCACTTGCCACGAGCGTCCACCTTGTCTGCCGTCCCCGCCCCGAGGATGCCCCCGTCGGTGACTGGGCCGAGGTGCTTCGAGAACTGCCCAAGCGCGTCGGCGACTGGATGGAGCGGCTCGAATCGGAAGGCGTCCGCGGGGCCGACCTGGTCTTTGCCTGCATCGGCCCGGCGCTGGAAATCTTCAGCCGCTACAGCCGTGTTGAAACCGCCGACGGGCGCGAGGTCAAACTCGCCGAGTACCTCGAGAAGGTCTGGGAAGTGGTCGGCCGCACGGCGCTCGAGCAGGTGCTCGGCACAGCGGAAGCTCGCGCCCGGAACGGGGCGGCCGGCGCGGTCGAAGAAGACGCCCGGCTTACCGCGCTGTTCTTGTGGACCCTCCAGAGCACAAATGGCGAGTTCCCCGCAAGCCAAGAGGCCGAAGGAGACGAAGCGGCGGAAGAGGAAGAGGAGGAGGACGCGGCATCCAGAGCCGGCAAGGGCTACACTTTGGTCTTCGATGTGGTCCGGCGGTTCGCTCAGCCTCTGGGCATCAACTTGCCCAAATGGGAAAACCGCATCATCGAGACCAGGAAGGGCGTTGTGCGTCTGCTGGCGGTGAGCGAGAGATCCAGGCAACTGTTCGGTAAGGACGGATCGGAGGCCGTCGCCGATCTGCTGGAGAAGGACCCGCTCGCCGTGACGCGGCAGCTCACGTTGTTTGCCGACCAGGAGGATCAGCCGGTGGCGAGGACGAAGGCCAAGAGGCGGCGGACCGGAATGGATCTCTCCGAAGATGCCCCGGCAGCCCAGCCGGAAGCCACGACGCTCGATCGCGTTCACACGGCCATGCTGCTCCAAGCCGGCGGGCGGACCAACGCCCTTCGGGCCTTGCTGAAGGCGGAGCAGGAACGAGGGCCGTACTTCCTCCGCCTGGCCAACGCGCTCTCGGCCCTGTATCCGAGGGGTAGCGAAGAAAAGCGTCTGCTCGATGGGATGCTGCTGGCCATGCCGAGGTGAAATCGGATGCTTTATTTCGCTTACGGATCGAACATGGATTGGGATCAGATGAGAGAGCGCTGCCCGTCTGCAAGATTTGTCGGCGTGGCCAAGTTGCCTGGCTACAAACTGGCATTTTCGCGGAGGTCCAAGAAGCGTAGCTGCGGCGTGGCCGATGCTGTCGCGGATCAAGGTTGCGATGTTTGGGGCGTTGTTTACGAAGTTGATGACCGAGATATCGGCGGGCTCGATGCTGCGGAGGGATACTCACCCAGAAGAGTCAAGAACGCCTACCGGCGCGACGAACGCCACGTCCTGATCGACGGAGAGGAATCTAAACTTCTCAGCGCGGCGGTCTACTTCGCGATACCCGAAGAAAACCCGTCACTCCCGAATGAAAATTATAAGTCACAGATTCTCAAGGGCGCCAATCACTGGCACTTGCCGCAGGAATACATCCAGAACGTCCTGGAGAGGATCGAGACCGACTGAAGCCGGAAAGGCGAAGCCACAGCGAAGAGGAGAATTTGATGGATCCCTGGT
Organism: Bryobacteraceae bacterium; assembly: GCA_041946685.1. GTDB lineage: Bacteria > Acidobacteriota > Terriglobia > Bryobacterales > Bryobacteraceae > JBHGAV01. The sequence continues at coordinate 2,830 of JBHGAV010000122.1, forward strand.
ACAAAGTTGCCACGCCGCGCCAGGAAGTTCGAGAAGGGCGGTCTTTCAACCCGGATGAGTTCGCGATCGCGCTCGAGCAAGTAGTCGCCGGGACGGCTCCCGAGGATTACCGCGATCCGGCCCAATTTTTCTCGCGAACGGTGTTCACGCGCGCGCTTCGCGAGCATGCGGGGATGGTGCTCCGCCGGCTTTCCGGCCGCACCGATAACACCGCACCGGTCCTCACGCTCATCACTCAATTTGGCGGCGGCAAGACACACACGCTGACTACGCTTTACCACCTGGCTTCGAACGGCGAGAAGGCCGCCTGTTTCAACGGGGTGCTTGATTTAATGCGGACCGCCGGACTTTCCGCAGTGCCGGAAGCTCGTGTGGCCGTGTTTGTTGGAAACGCCTGGGATCCGCAGGAAGGCAGGGAGACTCCCTGGATCGACGTGGCACGCCAGCTTGCCGGTGACAAGGGAGTGCAGGTGTTAGGCCCGTCCGCGCGGACGATACCTCCCGGCACCGACGCGATCACGCGCGTCTTTCAGGCCGCCGGGGCGCCTGTGCTGCTGCTGTTCGACGAGGTACTGAACTTTCTGAACCGCCACCGGGCGATGGCCGACCAGTTTCACTCGTTCATTCAGAATCTGACGGTGGCGACGACGGGCACCACTCACGGAGCCGCGGTCATCAGCCTGCCGCGCAGCCAGGTCGAGATGACCGAGTGGGATCTCCAGTGGCAAGATAAGATCGCCAAGGTCGTGCGCCGCGTCGCGAAGGACCTGATCGCGAATGACGAAACGGAAATCGGAGAGGTCGTCCGGCGGCGGCTTTTCGAGGACCTGGGCAGTGACCGAGCCCGGAAAAGCACGGCCACCGCATTCGCCGATTGGTGCTTTGAGCGAAGAGCTCAGTTGCCTCCGGAATGGACGGCGGTGGACAGCGCAGCGACGGAAGCCAAAGCTCGTGAGTTTCTCCGCAGCCGTTTTGAGTCCTGCTACCCGTTTCATCCGGCGACACTATCCGTATTCCAGCGGAAGTGGCAGGCGCTCGCGCAATATCAGCAGACGCGCGGCACCCTGGCGATGCTGGCGCAGTGGGTATCAATCGCTTCACGGGAGAGCTTTCGAAAGGCCCGCACGGAGCCGCTGCTCACGCTTGGTTCCGCTCCGCTGTTTGAGCCGAACTTCCGGAGCGTCGTGCTCGGGCAACTCGGAGAATCGCGTCTCGTGGCCGCGATCGAGGCGGACATTGCCGGCGAGCATTCCCACGCCAAGGCGCTCGACGCCGACACCAAAGGGCCGCTGCGGGATATCCATCGCCGTGTCGGCACGGCGATCCTGTTTGAGTCCTCGGGCGGGCAGGCGGACAAGGTGGCGCACCTGCCCGAGCTGCGATTTGCTCTCGGCGAGCCGGCCTTGGACACCACGTCGATTGATAACGCCGCGTTTGCTCTGGAAGACAAGTCCTACTTCATCCGGAAGATCGGCTCGGACGGGTTCAAGATCACCCATCAACCCACGATGAAGAAGGTGGTCAGTGACCGCCGAGCATCGCTCGATGAGGAGACCGAGATCAAGCCGGCTCTCCGCAAAGTCGTGGAGGAAGAGTTTCGGCGGGGCGCCAGTCTGCCTCTTGTTCCTTTCCCGAGCGATGGCTCCGAGATTCAGGACACCCCAAGACTGACCCTGGTGATCCTGGACCCCGACGCGGAGTGGAATCCTTCGGGTTCATTACGGGATCAAATTGCCGAATGGACCAGACAGCGGGGCAAGTCGCCGCGGCTCTACCCTGGCGCTTTGGTGTGGTGCATCAAGAAGCCCGGGCGCGACCTTCGGGAAAAGGTGGAACTCTGGCTAGCATGGAGGCGCGTGGCACGGGAGATCGCCGAAGGGACGCTCGGGGGCGAGTTCGATCGGGCCGATCGCGCGGAGATCCAGTCGAAGGTGGCGGCCGCCGAGGAGGCTGCGAAGGATGAGGTGTGGGCAGGCTACCGGTTCGCCGTGATCACTGACAGCCAGGAGGCAAGCGGCTTGAAGGTGATCGACCTTGGCGCCGGACATTCCAGCAGCGGAGAAACGCTTTGCGGCAGGGTCGTGTCCGCCCTGAAGTCGGAGGCTCTTCTAAATGAGTCGGTGGGGGCCGGCTACCTTGACCGCAACTGGCCGCCCGCCTTGAAGGAGACCGGGGCATGGCCTTTGGCGAGCCTGCGCCAGAGCTTCTTGAACGGCTCCCTAACCAGGCTCATCGATCCGGACACAACACTGCGCAGCAAGATTGTCGATTTTGTGAACAGGGGGGAATTCGGCCTGGC
>JBHGAV010000123.1:0-5066 GCA_041946685.1 Bryobacteraceae bacterium
ACCGGGCAGTAGTTCAAACAGGCGCCGCAGCGGATGCAGTAGAGCGTCTGGCGCTTGTCCCGGTCCTCCAGCACAGTGCTGCGGCCGTTATCGAGCAGCACCAGGTAGAATTCCTCCGGCCCGTCCAGCTCGCCTTCCCTGCGCGGTCCGGCCAGGAAGGATGTGTACACCGTCAGTTCCTGGCCCGTCGAGCTGCGCGCCAGCAGTTTGAGGAAAACCGCCAGGTCCTGGGCCCGGGGCACCAGCTTCTCGATGCCCGCAATGGCCACATGGATCCGGGGCAGCGCGGTGGTGAGCCGGGCGTTGCCCTCGTTGGTCACCAGCACCACGGCGCCGGAATCGGCAACCAGGAAATTCGCCCCGCTCACCCCGATGTCCGCCTTGAGGAACTTCTCCCGCAGCACCCGGCGGGCGATCATGGTCTGTTTTTCCGGCACCGTCTCATGCTCGACGCCCAGGTTCCTGGTGAACAGGTCCGCGACGTCGTAGCGCGTCATGTGCATCGACGGACCCACGATGTGGTACGGGCGCTGGTGGGCCAGCTGGACCAGGAACTCCCCCAGGTCCGTCTCCACCGTCTCCAGCCCGCGCTCGTTCAAGCGCTCGTTGAAGTCGATCTCCTCGGTGGCCATCGATTTCGACTTGACGATGCGGCGCACGCCCTTCTCGTTTGCCAGCCGCACCATGAAGTCGGCCACTTCGGCCCCGTCTTTGGCAAAGATCACCTTGCCGCCGCGCGCCGCGACGTTGCGCTCCAGCTGCTCGAGATAGTAATCCAGGTTCTCGATGGTGTGTTTCTTGAGCCGGCTGGCCTGATCCCGCAGCTCCTCGTATTCGGGCAATGCGCGCGGCGACACCGCCTCGCGCCGCTGCGAGAGCAGCCGTCCCGTGGCAACGTAGGAGGCCAGCAGCAGGTTGGCGTCGGCCAGGGTCTTGTGGATCTTGCGGTCGAACTCGACTGACATGGCGCCTCCTACCGGCTGGCCAGCACCTCGGCCAGATGCAGCGTGCGGACCGGAAGGCCCGCACGGGAAAGCACGCCCTTGATCTGCATCAGGCAGCTGGAATCGATGCCCACCACCGTGTCCGCTCCGGTTCGCAGGATGGCCTCCACCTTGGTCTTCGCCATGGCCGCCGACAGCTCCCCGAATTTCACGGCAAAGGTGCCGCCGAAACCGCAGCACTCCTCGGGCGGGTCCATCTCCCGCAACTCCAGCCCGCGCACGCGGCTCAGCAACAGGCGCGGCCCTTCCTTGATCTTCAGCTCACGCAGCCCGTGGCAGCTGTCGTGAAATGTCGCCACGGAATCCAGGCGCGCCCCCACGTCCTCCACCCCCGCCACTTCCAGCAGAAACCTGGAGAACTCCCAGATGCGCGGGATCAGGGCGCGGGTCGCTTCCAGGTAAGCCGGTTCCTTTGCGAACAGTTCCTCATAGTGGCGGCTGATCATGGAGGTGCAGGAGCCCGAGGGGATCACGACGTACTCAGCGCCGCGGAAAACATCCAGGAAATGACGGGCTACTCCGCGCGCCTCGGCAGGATATCCGCTATTGAAGGCGGGCTGCCCGCAGCAGGTCTGTGCCTCGGGGAAATCCACCCGCCAGCCCACCCGCTCCAGCACTTCCGCCATGGCCATCCCCACCTGGGGGAACAACTGGTCGATGATGCAGGTGACGAACAATGAGACCCGTTTGCCCATGAAACGGTCAATTGTAGCACTTGGCGTCCGGCCGCCCTCCGGAAGCGCCTTTCACCACTTGCAGCCATGCAGGCGAACCCGGCACGCCGCCAAAGCGCCGGGGTGCATTTTCCTGTCATCCGGCGCGTGCCATCTGTTATCATCGGACTAGGCTTTTGAGGGAGCTGCCGCGTCCTTTCATCCGATCGCCACTTCTCAAAAGACAAGACTTCAAGTACTGGGGCACTTAAGAGGGAATGAGCATTTTCTGGATGATCGTCACGACCCTGTTGATCCTGCAGATCTCCGTGTTCTGCACCACCATTTACCTGCACCGGACCAAGACCCACCGGGCATTGGAACTGCACCCTGCCGTCGGACTGCTGATGCACCTGCATCTCAGCGTCTTCACGGGCATTGTGCCGCGGCAATGGGCCGCCGTGCATCGCAAACACCACCATTTCTCCGACCAGGAAGGCGACCCGCACAGCCCCCGTATTTACGGACTCTGGACCGTCCTCTTCGGCAATTACTACTTCTACAAGAAGGAAGCCGCGAACCTTGAGGTTGTCCGCAAGTACACTCCGGACTGGAAGAACGACCTCCTGGACGGGCTTCCTTTCATGGAGTGGGCCGGCCTGGTGGGGCTGGGCGTCTTCATGCTGCTGTTCGGCCTGATCTGGGGCCCGGTAGCCTGGCTGGCTCACGCCGTGCTCTACGTGCTGCTCAACGCCACGATCAACAGCGTCTGCCACATGATCGGCTACCGCAATTTCGACAATGGAGCGACCAACCTGCAATGGGTGGCCTGGATCACGGCCGGCGAGGGATTGCACAACAACCACCACGAGCACCCCACCTCGGCCCTGTTCGCGCTGCGCGGCCGCGAGGTGGATCCGGCATGGCCCGTGGTGCGCGTACTGGTCCGCCTGGGTTTGGCCAAAGTGCAGCCTCTGCCCCTGGCACGCGCCGCCGCCTGACGGCTTTTAAGGCAGCTTGTAGACCCGGTGGGCCGTCCGGCCCAGGATCCACTCTTTGTCTTCGGGGCGGAAGAAGGGGATGGTTTCCTTCATGATCAGGTACTCGAAGAAATTGGCCCAGATCAGCCGCCGCGGCCCGTAGCGGTCGTACAGCCGGCGCAGGAACGGCCATACGTCCCGGTAGGGCGGCTCCTTGGTCCTGGACGGGTTGTGCAGCGAGGTTCTCACATACACGTTGGGCAGCCGCGCCATGTCCAGCAGCGGGCCGAAGCCGTCGCTGTCCGGAGCGTTGATGTCGATCATGGCGATATGGTCGATCACCACGTTCACGCCCGGGAAACGCTCGGCCATGTCGGCCACCTGGCGCACCTGGTGGGGCGCCAGGAAGATGTTGAACACGGCGCCCAGTTGCTCGGCCTTCTTCCACAGCGGATAGCACACCGGATCGTTCAGCCAAACCACGTCACGGTCGTAGATGGGGCTGAGCCGCAGACCGATCAGGCCGTCTTCCCGGATCAGCCGCTCCAGGCGCGAAGGGTTCTCTTTATCCGAAGGCGGATACAGGCGGTACCCCACCAGCAGCCCGATGCCCGCAAATTTGCCCGGGTAGGTTTTGATGCAGTGACTGGTGTACGAGTTGTTGCGCCCGTAATAGCAGACGTGGGAGATCACCACCTGGTCCACTTTGTAGGTGCGCATCTCGGACAGCAGGAACTCCGCCGAGTAGTCGTATTTCGGCAGGTTGGTGGGGCAGGTGGCCAGTTGGCGGTCGATCGGGAAGCGGGGATCATTGGTCACCCAGGCGTGCTCGGCGGCGTTCACCACCGGCGCCCGGCCCCCCTGAGCCAACCCTCCCCCCTCCAGGCCGGCCGCAGCCGCACAGGCAAGTACCGTTCTACGGGTCATTGCCGCACTGTATCACGCCGGAGACCGCGCGGGTATCGGACCGGCATCGCGCCGCAACGCGCTGCCGGGCCGTGACGGCAAGGAGCGGCCGTGCTCCGCTCCGGCCATGAGAGAATCAAGGCGATACCCATGACGAGCCGTGTATTGGCAGTGCTGCTCGTGCTCATTGGCGCGGCCTTTGGAAAGGAGAAGCCGCGTCTCGTTGTACTCACCGACATTGGAGGCGATCCCGACGACCAGCAGTCCATGATTCGCCTCATGACCTATGCGAATGAGTTCGATATCGAAGGCTTGATCGCATCGGCATCCGGCACCCCGGGCGAGCTGAAGGTGAACACGGTCCGCCCGGACCTGATCCGCCGGATTGTCGAGGCCTATGGCAACGTTCGCGGCAACCTGCAGCGCCACGCCGCCGGCTATCCTGCCGTCGAGCGGCTGCTCGCGGCGATCAGGTCCGGCAACCCGGAGCGCGGCGTGAAGGCTATCGGCGAGGGGAAGGACAGCGAGGGCTCGAACTGGATCGTCGCTCTGGCCGATCGCGAAGATCCGCGCCCGGTCAACATCGCGATCTGGGGAGGTCCGACCGAACTGGCTCAGGCTCTCTGGCGCGTAAGGAACGAACGTTCCGAACCGGAGCGCAGGCGATTCGTGTCCCGGCTGCGAGTCTACGCAGTCGGACATCAGGACGATTCCGGACCGTGGATCGTAGCCAACTTTCCCGACCTCTTCTACGTTCTTTCAGCGGCCGATCCGGACGATGTATCAGGCCGGCCGGGCAAGGGACGCGACACACGGCTTTCGGCCTACCGGGGGATGTATCTGGGAGGCGACGAATCGGTGACTTCGAAGGCGTGGGTCGAGGCCAACATCAGCATCGGCCATGGTCCTCTGGGGGCGCTGTATCCGATGAAGACCTGGACGGCTCCAAACCCGCACGGAGTTCTCAAGGAAGGCGATACGCCGTCCTGGTTCTATTTCCTGCCTCTCGGATTCAATGACCCCGATCATCCCGAATGGGGCGGCTGGGGCGGGCGCTTTCGCCAGATCCGCCCGAAGTTGTACAACGACGCTCTGGATACCGTAGGGGGAACTACGGATGCGAGGGCTACGGTATGGCGCTGGCGGAATGCCTTTCAGAACGACTTCGCGGCCCGCATGGACTGGTGCATCACACCCCGCCGGAAGGCGGCGAACCATGCGCCCATTGCCGCTCTGGACACGCCCGCTGTCACCGCACGGGCGGGCGGACGCGTCCGCCTTCGCGCCGGCGCTTCGCGCGATCCCGACGGGGATGCACTCTCGCGACGATGGTTCGTCTACCGGGAAGCAGGCACCTTCGAAGGCAGCATCGCTCTGAGAGGAGAGACCAGCGACACCGTTGAATTCATTGCTCCGGCTGTGACAGAACCGCGCACGGTTCACCTGATTCTGGAGGTCACCGACAACGGCCGACCCGCGCTCACCGCCTGCCGCAGGGCGATTGTCACGCTGCAGCCGGCAGG
>JBHGAV010000124.1:0-5021 GCA_041946685.1 Bryobacteraceae bacterium
TGGGCTGCCGACAGCTACTTCATCAACGGGCGGACTACCGCGTACGCCGATTCCACCCCGGCACGGCTCCCGGCCCTTTATTCGCACGAGCATTTCGGCAATTTCAGCTACGCCATCCCCGTCGCACCCGGAAGCTACACGGTCAGGCTCCATTTTGCCGAGTCGTTCTTCAGCCCGCTGCTTCCCGGCACGCTATGCAGGGGCGAGGGGTGCCGGGTATTCGACGTGACTTGTAACGGCGTCGTGCTGCTTCAGGACTTTGACATTTTCAAGGCGGCACCGGGCGCTTTTCGTCCGGTGATTCGCACCTTCACCGGACTGCACCCGAACGGGCAGGGCAAGCTCCTGCTGTCGTTCTTACCGAAGACAAACTACGCCGAAGTCAGAGCCATCGAGGTCATCGACGAGGCCAAGTAGTGCGCCGGGGCGGTATTCCTTCGTGCGGCCGTGGTGAGCCGGCCAGGCGGGCCGTCGATTACCCCCATGTTGGGAGACCTGTATTAGACTAGACGTTGCTTCGGTGCCTTACCCACACCGATCCTTCATTGATTTCGGCAAGGAGATCCGAACCATGAAGTGCTTGTTCGTTTTGGCCGCGGGTTTTTTCCTTTCGGTAAGCGCTGTTGCGGCACAGGACCAGCAGCAGCCCGCCGCCGCTCAGACTTCCCCCACTATCCGTGCCACCACACAGGAAGTGGTGCTGGACATGGTGTTCCGGGATAAGAAGGGCAAAACAGTCCGCGATATCCGCCCCGAGGAAATTCATATTTCCGAAGAAGGCGCCAGCCAGAAGCTGAAGTCGTTCCGGATGATCGAGGGCAAGGTGGCGAAGCCGCTCGAGAGCGGTGAGGCCGTGTCGGCGGCAAAGTCCATGCCACTGGATCCGCTGCGCGAAATCCGGCTCGTCACCCTGGTATTCGAAGGCCTTGACAACGACGGGAAGCGCTTCTTCCGGCAGGCGGTGAAAGACATCCTGAGCAGTGCGCCGGAGCAGAACCTGTATTACTCTCTGTTCACGATCGACCAGAGGCTGCAGTGCATCCAGCCCTTCACGGCCGATCATGACGAGCTCATGAAGAGCATCGAGCGCTCCGCCATGTGGTCCTTCACCCAGTACTCGAACCAGTCGACGGCCGTCAAGGAAGCGCTCGCACAGGTGATCTCCAAGCCGGAGCCGCAACTGCAGGGCGGCCAGGCGGGCGGACCAAGCGCCGCCGCTGTAGGCGATTTCGTCAGCTACCAGATGGCCAAGATGCAGTACGAAATGCTGCGGGCCGCTGAAGCCGCCGATCGCGAGTACAACATCCGCTCGACTCTTTCGGCGCTTCAGGCTCTCGTGCAGGAAGAGTCCACGCTGCCGGGCCGCAAAGTGGTGCTGTACTTCAACCCCTGGTTCCGCATTTCCGAGGAAGTCAAAGAGCAGTACGAGAACCTGAAGAGCGCGGCCAACCGGGGCAACATCAGCTTCTACACCGTGGACACCAAGGGCCTTACGATGTCCGTCAACGAGGGCGGACTCGTCACTGGCGGTCAGGGTGCCGGCGGACGGGCGGCACTGGCAAGTGCGGCCGCGAACGCGCAGTCGCAGCAGGGCATGCGTGCCGGCAAAGTCGAGACCTGGCAGGTGCGGGCGGCCGAGGATGCCGCCAATAGCATTCGCGATAACCCAGTGGGCTGGCTGCGCGACCTTGCCAACAGCACGGGCGGCGCGGCGATCGTCGAAACGAACGACTACAAGGCCCCGCTAAAGACGGCAATGGACGAGGTCCGCACCTACTACGAAGCAACGTACAGCCCGCAGATCGATACTTACGATGGGCGGTTCCGCAAGATCATCGTCACCGTGGACCGGCCTGACGTCGTCGTTCACACGCGGAACGGCTATTTCGCGGTTCCGACGCTCGCCGGCGGCCAGCACCTTTCATCTTTCGAGATGCCGCTTCTGAACGCGTTGAGCGTGGCCACTGCGCCGGCGGACGTCAACTTTGATGCTGCGGCGGAGCGGTTCAACGACCGCGGGCCGAATTTGGAGTACATGGTGGTGGTAGAAGCGCCTTTGAGCGGCCTCACTTTTGAACCCCAGCCGGATAGCAAGACGGCCATTGTCAACGCGACCCTGCTCGCGATTGTGCGCGACTCGGGCGGGGAGATCGTCCAGAAGTTCAGCAAGGAGTTCAATGTCCAGGTGGACGCGGACAAGGTGGAGGCGTACAAGGCCGGGAATCTGGTTCAGACGTTCCGGGCAGAATTGGCTCCAGGCGACTACTCACTGGAGACCGCGGTGATGGATCGCAAGGCGGGCAAAATCGGCGTTAAGCGGTCCGCACTCAAAGTGCCCGCGGCTTCCGGCAAGCTCTCCCTCAGCGACATCGTCGTGGTCCGTCGCGCCGACGCACTCAAAGACAACGAGATCCTCGACGCATTCTATTTCCCCGGTGGCAAGGTGGTTCCCACACTCGCAGACACTCTGAAGGGCGGCCCGGGCAACGTGCTGCCGTTCTATTTCTCCGTGTATGTCGATCCGGCCATCCAGACGGCGCCCAAGCTGACAATGTCTTTCTACAAGGAAGGCCAGTTCCTGGGAGCCGCCGAGGCGCCCCTGCCCGCTCCGGAGAAGAGTGGACGAATTCCGTATATCGCCAACCTGCCGGCTGACAGGTTCGCTCCCGGAAACTACGAAATCAAGGTCGGCGTGGCGCAGGGCGCCGAAACGGCCGAACAGAAAATCGATTTCAAGGTGAACTAACGCCGGGGAGACCGGTTCCGGCTCCGGGAGGAGGACTACGGTGGTGTGGCGCTGGATTGCAGCCGGTCTGGTGACGGCGGGGCTGATCTTTGCCCAGGACACGCTCAGCCGGGCCGTGCAACTGCACCAGGCTGGCAAGTACGCCGAGGCCATCGCCGCGTATGAAGATTTCCTGAAGGCGCACCCGGAAGCCTTTGCGGTGCGCTCCAATCTCGGCGCGGCCCTGGTCCATGAGGGACGGCTGGCGGAAGCCATAAAGCAGTATCGTCTGGCGCTGGACGCGCAGCGGGATAACCAGGTGATCCGCTTCAATCTGGCGCTGGCTTATTACAAGAGCGCCGATTTGGACAACGCCGTCAAGGAATTCGAGACCGTGCGCGGGGCGCTGCCGGCCGGCAATCCTCAACACAGGGCCGCTACGCTGCTTGTCGCTGAGTGCTACATCCGGCAGGGCGAGGATAAGCGCGTCATCGCCGTTCTCGATCCGCTGGTGGCGACCTCGCCGGACGATCTGGCCGGGCTATATCTGCTCGGCACGGCGCTTCTGCACGAAGGCGACGAGAAGCGCGGCGCGGAGATGATCCAGCGAATCCTGAGCAAAGGCGATATAGCCGAAGCCCACATGCTCATGGCGTCTACCCGCCTCAAGCCCAACGATAAGAAGGGTGCGCTGGAGGAGGTGGACCGCGCCATCCAACTAAACCCAAAGATGCCCGAAGCTTACGCGCTGCGCGGGCGGATTCTGTTCATGTCCTCGGACCTGGACGGGGCCGAGGCCGCTTTCCGCAACGCGCTCGCGCTGGATCCCAACGCATTCGAGGCGCTGCTGTTCCTGGGTACCCTGGTCCGGCAGCAAGGCAGGATCGACGAGGCCAAGACCCTTCTCGAGCGCGGGCTCCGCATACGTCCCGAAGAAATACGCATCCGTTATCAGGTCGCCATACTGCGTTCGGAAGAAGGCAATTACGAGCGTGCGGTGGAGGTGCTCGAGAAGCTGATCCATGACGCGCCGTATTACACGGAGGCGCACCGCAGCCTTGCCACCATGTACGGGCGGGTTGGCCGCAGGGAGGATGCGCGCCGCGAGCGCGAAATAGCCGATCGCATGGACGCCGAAACCCAGGCGAATAACCAGGCCATAGGACGGACCCTCAAATGAAGTGCCTGATTCTGGGGTTGGCCTGGGTGGCCGCGATGGCCGGCCAGGCCTCCACCGAATCATTCGAACGGCTCTCAACCGAGGCCCGCCAGGCATACGAGGCAAACCAACCACTGAAAGCAATCGCACTTTATCAGAGGGCGCTCAAGCTGCGCGCCAACTGGCCCGAGGGCTGGTGGGCGCTCGGCATTATTCACTACGAGGCAAACCGCTACTCCGAGTGCCGCGACGCGCTGGCCCGGATGGTGAAGCTGGACGACAAGGCCGCCCCGGGGTTCGCTCTCCTGGGCTTGTGCGAGTTCGAAACCAGGCAGTACGACGCGTCATTCGAACACCTCAAGCGTGCACACATGCTGGTGCCGCCCGGCAAAGGCGGCCATCTGCTGGACGTCGCCAATTATCATCTGGCGCTGCTGCTCATCCAGCAGGGGGCTTTCGAGATGGCGCAGGCCATGATGGTGGGGGTCGCCCATAACGTCAAGGACTACGACCCTCAGATGCTATTCGCCTGCGGCCTGGCTTCCCTACGCATTCCCCTGCTGCCCGAGAAGGTGCCCGCCTCCGACCGTGAAGTGGTGTCCATGGCCGGGAAGGCGCTGTGGGACCTGTTGACCAAGCCTCCCGAGGAAGCCAAAGCGGATTTTGAAGCGCTGCTCGCTAAATACCCCAAGTACCCCAACGTCCATTACTTCTATGGCACCTACCTGGGAGCGCACGAACCGGACCAGTCTACGCGGGAGTTCGCCGAGGAGTTGCGGGTAAATCCCGAGAACGTACCCGCCAGGGTCCAACTGGCCCTGCGCTACGTGCTCGAGGGACGCCTGGATGAGGCACTGAAACTCGCACGCGAAGCCGTTCGAATGAGCCCGGATTCGGTGGGGACCAATTTGGCGCTGGGCCGGGTTCTGCGGGAGCAGGGCGACTACCAGGGCGCGCTGGAGGCTTTTCTGGCCGCCAAGCGCCTGGACCCCGAAAGTCCCGACATCAGGCTCTACCTGGTCGGTGCCTACCGCGCAGTCGGGCGACTGGAAGACATGCGCCGGGAGCAGGCCGAACACGACCGTCTGAAAGCCGAACAGACCAACTGGCCGTAGCGTCCGGCTGGCACTTGGGCAG
>JBHGAV010000125.1:0-5020 GCA_041946685.1 Bryobacteraceae bacterium
CCTTCAATCTGGCCGCGCTCGCCGCCGAGAGCGATCAGCACGAACGAGGCGATCAACATCACCTCGAACCAGACGTACAGGTTGAAGATGTCGCCGGTGAGAAAACTGCCGCATACCCCCAGCACAAGCACGTGAAACAGAGGGTAGTATCCGAAGGACTCCCTTCCACCGTCGACGTTTGCGGTCGAATAGACCGCCACCGCCGATGCCATCACCCCGGTGATGAGCACCATCAGCGCGGAGAACAGATCGGCTACCAGCGTGATCCCGAACGGCGCGGGCCACCCCCCGGCCTGGACGGCGACAATCCCGTTTCGCCAGACCTCGCGCAGGAGCGCGGCGCCGGTGGCAAGCAGAGCGAAGGCTCCGGCCACACCCAGCCACCTCTGAGCGGACCTGTGTCTCCACGTCACCAGGCACAGGGCCGCGGTGGCCAGGGGGATCAGCAGGGGCAGCGTCAAGGTCAGCTTCATTGTTCGGTGGACCTTAGCTGATCGATGTCCTCAGCGGCCGAGATCTTGAAAGTCCGATGCAGCAGCGCCAGGGCGAACGCCAGGACGGAAAAGCTGATCACGATCGCGGTCAGAATGAGAGCTTGCGGCAGCGGATCGGCCGTGTCGGCCGGCGACAGGGCTCCGCCGGGCGGGACCAGCGGCGCCGCGCCCCTCCTGAGTCCGGCGACGGTGAAGATCAGGAGGTTTGCCGCATGACTCAGCAAAGCCAGGCCGATGATCAGCTTAACCAGGCTGCGGCGCGTCATCATGTAAATCGCGCCCGCGTACAAAGCTCCGATCACGATCGCCAAAAGAGCCGTCATGTCATTCCTCCGAGAGCGTGAACACCATCAGCAACACCGATCCGAGAACCACCAGGTAGACGCCGACGTCGAACAGCAACACAGTGCCGACCTCGATTTCGCCCCCGAAGGGCATCGTGAGCCTCGCCCAGCTTCCGGAGAGGAACGGCCGGCCGGCAAGGAGAGCCGGGACCCCGCTCCCCAGCGACGCCAGCAGGCCCGCGCCGAGCAAGGCGTGCGGCCGGACCCGCAGCGTCCTGCGGGCCGCCGCCGTGCCCTTGACGATCGCCTGAAGCGAGAAGGCCGCGGCCGCCAGCAAGCCTCCGACGAACCCTCCTCCCGGCGCATTGTGCCCCCGAAGCAGCACCAGCACCGAGCACACCAGCAGGAGCGGGCTGAGCAGTCTCGCCGTGTTGAACAGGATCATCGAGCTCACGGCTTGTCTCCCGGCGGCCGCAGGCGCAGCAACGCGAACAACCCCAGCCCCGCCACCGCAACGACGGTGATCTCGCCCAAGGTGTCCAGAGCCCGGAAGTCGGTGAGGATCACGTTGACGACGTTGCGGCCGTGTGCCAGAGGATAGCTGTTTTCGAGGTAGTAGGAAGCCACGCCCGGCGAGTGCGGCACCGCCGCCGCGGCCAGAACCAGGCCGGCCATAAGCACCCCGCCGGCGACCGCCACGATGGCGTCGCGCCGCCGCCCCCCGCGGGGCGTCAACCTCGAGAAGTCGGGGAGATGGTAGAGCACCAGAACCAGAAGGATCACGGTGAGGGTTTCCACCACAATCTGGGTCATCGCCAGGTCCGGCGCTCCAAACAGCCCGAACAGAACCGCGATCGCCACTCCCACCACGCCCAGCGCCGCCACCGCCGTCAGGCGGGAGGCCGTGCGGACGGCCACCAGTACCGACACCAGGATGACCGCCACCAGCGCCGCCTCGTGCCAGTGGACGTCGGAGAAGACCGACGGCCGGGGGACGGCCTTGCTGCGGATCAGAGCAAAGCCGGTAAGGGCCACCGCTGCTCCCACGATTGTCAACAGGTAATAGCGCAGGTACCCGCTTTGAAGCAGACGTGTCTGGGCGGTTGCCAACCGGTTCAATCCTGAAAGCGCCTCCTCATATCCGCGGGCAGGCCCAAAGCGGCCCAGGCCGAAACCTGCGCCGAACCGGATCAACCGGGGACGGGCGCGAAAGACCACGAGCCCGCCCAGCACCGAGGCAACGCTCAGCAACAGCGCGGTGTTCAGGCCGTGGAACAAACTCAGGTCTATCTTGGCCGGCTGGCCTGGAGCGACCGCGAGCACAACGTAGCGTACGGCGTTCTCCATCTGGGCCGGCGCAAGGCCCAACAGCAGGCCTCCACTCGCCAGTACCAGCGGTCCCAACCACAGGCTGGGCGGGCCCTCGTGCGGACGCTTTGGAGTCGAAGATGGGCCGCCGTAGTACGGGCGGAATCCGGCGGCGCCGGCCACCGCGAAAAGCAGAATCGCCGTCATCACCAGGATCTTGGTCAGCACCACCGCGTGCAACGGCGCCCGCAAGCCGGCTTCGTAGAGCATCTCCTTGCTGACGAATCCAAACAGCGGGGGGAGGCCGGCCATGGACAGAGAAGCAAGCGTTCCGGCGGCGGCGGTGAATGGCATGGACCGCCAAAGCCCGCCGAGCTTCTCTATATCCCTCGTACCCGTTTCGTGATCCACCGTGCCGGCGACCAGGAACAACGCGCCCTTGTACAAGCAATGGGCCACCAGGAAGGTTGCCATCGCCTCGGCCGCGTAACCCGTTCCCAGGCCGACCAGGAAGGTAAGGATTCCCAGCACGCTGACGGTCGAGTAGGCGAGCAGTTGCTTCAGGTCGTTCTTGTAGATCGCCATGACGGCGCCGGTAAGCATGGTGATGGCGCCGACGGCGGTCACTGTCACCGCCCACAAGTCGGTGCCCCCCATGGCCGGCGACAGCCGCGCCAGAAGGTAGACGCCGGCCTTCACCATAGTTGCGGCGTGCAGGTAAGCGCTCACCGGAGCGGGCGCTTCCATCGCCGCCGGGAGCCAGAAGTGAAACGGGACTTGCGCCGACTTTGTGAACGCGCCGAGCAGGATGAGGAGAGTGAACGGGACGTAGAGGGAGTGGCCTCGGACGAGGTCGGCCCGTCCGAGCAACTCCGACAGCTCGAACGATCCGCCAGCCTGTCCCAACAGCACAATGCCGGCGAGCAGCGCGAGGCCGCCGCCGCCCGTGACCAGCAAGGCCTGCAAGGCGCTCTTTCTTGCCTTCTCGCGTTCGCTGTCAAATCCGATCAGCAGGTAGGAACTGATGCTGGTGAGCTCCCAGAAGATGAACAGCAGGATGAGATTCTCCGCAAGCACCAAACCGAGCATCGACGCCATGAAGAAGATCAGAGTGGCGTAGAACCTCCCCAGCCGCGGATGTCCCGCCAGGTAGCCGCCGGCGTAGACCAGCACCACCGCGCCGGTTCCCGTGATCAGAAGGGAGAATAGCAGGCTCAGCCCGTCCAGATGGAACGCAAGGTTCAACCCAAAGGACGGGGCCCACGCCTGCAAGCTTCGTACATGCTCGCCGCGCCACACGGCCGGGGCGAGGCCCGCAAAGTAGAATGCCAGGCCGGCGGGGAAGAGCGCGAGCAGCCACCCCGAGAAGCCCCTGGCAGCACGGTGGAGGACAGGCGCAAACCCGGCTACTACGAAACCGCACAGGACGGCGGCTTCCAGGTTCATCCACGGCCCGCACGGGCCGGTTCATTCGTGCGCCCCACTATCTCAATCATCTTACAGCCCGCCGCGGGAGGGGATTCAGGTTAGGACATAAATCGGGGAGAAGCGCGGGGACCGGAAGCCGTGGCTGCGGGAAATTCGGCCCGGTCCCCGCCTCTGGTTGGAATGCATCGGATGGCTGCTCCTGCCGGCGGCCTATAAGTAGACCATCATGATTGTGACGCCGGTGACAACCAGGACCGCACCTCCGATGCTTGCCAGGAGAACAGCGAAGCGCTCCCTGCGCGTCGAAGTCTCGTTCCTGTGGTTCTCCAGTGTGTTGAAAAGCGTCATGTCAGTCTCCTTTCGTATTCCGTCTCAATTACGCCGCCCGCCGCACAACCGGCGCCGGGATGCACTTGTCTCTGATCGTCGCCACCTGGCAATCCACGCTCCAGAAGAGTTCCTCGGCCAGGCTCCCGGCCAACAGACTGGCCAGGCTTGCCCGCTTGGGAGCGCCGATCACCAGGATGCGGATCCGTCTGCCGTCCACGTACTCCGGAATGAGCTTCAGCGGATCGCCCTTGCGGAAGTGAACCGAGTAGCGGATGCCCTTCAGGTCCACTCGACGAATGACCTCTTCCATCGCCGTCCGGGCCGATCGCTGCGCACCCAGCAGCAGACCCGCCATCTGCCCTCGATGAAGCCCGGCGGTTCTCATGAGGACGCTCTCGCCCAACAGGCTCCAGCAGTGCAATATGCGCAGCTCGCAGTGCTGGGCGCGGGCCAGCGCGGCGGCTGCGTCCAGAACCGCCGCGCTGGTGGCGTACTTCGCCTCGTCGCCGAGTTCGGGCGCCACGGCGGCCAGCACCCCCCCACTCCGCTCCTCGTCCCCGGGCCGCATCACCAGGACCGGACAAGGGCACGTTCGGATCAGTTTCTGCGTAGTTCCACCAAGCACTCTCTCCCGCACGCTCGCCCTCCGCGGAACGTTCACCATCAGGAGACCGTACCCGCCCTCCTCCACCTCCCGGATCAGGGCGGCGGGAGGGAAGCCCATCAGGACCCTCGTCTGCGTCACAGCCCCAAGATCCCTGGCACGCCGGGCAAGGTTCTCCAAGGCTCCGAAGGCTTCTTCCGCCGCGACTTGCGCCAGAGAGTCCACGCCGATGGCGGGACGCAGTCTCAACATTTCGCGCGGGAGCTTGTCGATCACGTCCACCAGCGTGAGAGTGGCCGCGCTGTTGCGCGCCATCGCGGCGGCTCGATCAAGGTTCGCCTCGACGTTGACATGCCCGTTGACGTAGAACAGCATCTTTTCCATCCGCAGCACGGTACCGCCCTCCTCTCCCGCCAGAGACTCCGCGATTCGTTCGCTGGATGTAAGGCACGCGGAATGCCACGCCTAAGTCATTGATGGGACTTATGGAAGTGTACGATTAGCGGCGTCCGGCGGGGCGGGGTGTACGTTTTGGGGCGGGCTCAGTCGGCGGGGGGCGACGGCGACGCGGG
>JBHGAV010000126.1:0-4899 GCA_041946685.1 Bryobacteraceae bacterium
CACTCGACCTTGACAGCCGGCACTACCGACTGAAGGCCGACGCAGGCCTTTCTTTTTCCAGGCTCATCCTGCCGGAAGAAATGCCGGTCCAGGGCCGGCTGGACTTTTCCGCGGCCGGAGAAGGGGACCTGGACAACCCGGTCGTGGCTGCGCATATCAGGTTTTCGGATCTTAAAGTACGCGGCATGGAAATGGGAACGCTGAGTCTCGCTGGGCAACTCGGCGACAGGCAAGCGGATATCAAGGTAGCGGCGCCCCGGTTCGGGTTGACCGCCGGGGCTCGGCTAACCACTCAGTCCCCCTACCCCACCGCTTTCGATCTGAAAGCGGACGCAACCGACTTGTCACGCTTTGGGGTAAGCGATCTCACAGGGGCTGCGACTTTTTCGGTCAAGGGATACGGGAATCTGGCGGAGTTTGCCGAAGCGACGGCCACGCTGGAGGCTCACCATGTGCTTGTCAAGGCCCTTGGTGTGGAAGTGCGCAACCAGGGACCGCTAGAGATCCGCTACGGCGACCGCTCATTGGAGGTTGTCTCCGCAAGGCTGGATACGGCGCATTCCCATCTGAGCCTACAGGGCAGGCTGCCGCTCGAGGAGACAGATACCGCCAACCCCCTCTTGGTTCGCGGCAGCTTTGACATAGCCGAAATCGTTACCTGGTTGCCCGCGGCCAGTGGTGTTTCCGGAAAGGGCACGGTGCTCCTGGATGCCGCTGTCCGGGGAAGCCTGCGGAAGTTGGACCCGTCCGGCAAGCTGCTCCTGGAGAACGGAGTCCTGGCGCAATCGCAGCTCCGCGCCCCTCTGTCCGACGCTTTCATGGCGGTGCGGTATGAGGATGGCGCCGTATACGTGGACCGCCTGGCAGCGAACTTGGGGGCAGGAAGCCTTGAGGCCGAGGCGACGGTTCCCCTGGGATCGCTCGGCGCGGCCCTGCCGGTGAAATTACCTGCGGATGCGGGTCCGGCGACCTTTTCGCTCAGCTTGAAAAACCTCGGGCTGAAGTCCTTCCGGGCAGTCCCCGAGTCGATGGATGGAACGGTCAGCCTCAGGGTTGAAGGCCATACGCCGAAGCCGGTCGACCCTCAAGCCCTGCGGGCCAAGGCAACTTTTCAGCAGTTGCTGTTCAAGATGGCCGATTTCGAACTCGGGCAGAGCGGCGTCTCAGCGCTCTCGGTGGAGCAGGGTGCGGTCCGCGTAGATCAGTTGCATCTTACGGGCCCGGCGACCGACATTGCGCTCACGGGATCGGCTGCGCTGGCCGGGGATCAGCCGATCGACGTCCGTGCAACCGGCAGGCTGGATGCCAGTGTTCTGACACTCCTGACCGAGGGCTTTAAGGTGCGTGGCGCCAGTGTGTTCGAACTTGCCCTCGGGGGAAAGACGTCCGCTCCGCAGGTTTCCGGATTCTTCGAAATGAAGGATGGGCAGGCGAGCCTGCGCACGCCCCAGGTGGGCGCCGAGAGTCTGGACATCCGGCTGGAGTTCAACCCGGAGAGCCTCCAGATCCGGCAGCTTACCGGCACGTTAAACGGTGGCTCCCTGAAGGGTTCGGGATCGGTCGGCTATCGCGGTGCTCAGGCCGGAATCTGGAATGTCGATATCGCCGCGGATGGAGCCTACCTGGAGTTTCCCCACGGTTTGAGGTCGCGGCTCCAGGCGAACCTCAAACTCCGCTCGCAGGATGAGTTTGTTGTGGTCGGCGGAGCGGTCCAAATCCTGGAGAGCTCTTATCGCAAGCCCCTGGAGATGGGGGGAGAGACGTTCAGCTACTTCCGATCCGGTGGCGGGACATTGTTGCTCGAAGAGCGCAATCCGTTCCTGAACCGCGTTCGCTTTGACCTCGCCCTGAACACCGCGGGGCCTGTGCTGGTCGACAACAACCTGGCCAAGCTCACGTTGAATGCCGACCTCAACTTGGTTGGCGGCTACTATCGGCCCGGGTTGACGGGCAGGCTCTCACTCGATGAAGGCGGGAAGTTGTTCTTCAGCGAGAGAACTTACCTGATCGATCGCGGCGTCGTCTCCTTCAATAGCCAAACGAGAATCGAGCCGAACCTGGATATTCTGGCCCGGACTGAGGTCCGGCCGTACGAAATCACGTTGCAGCTCAGCGGCCCGCCGGAAGAGTTCTCTGCCACGTTCACGTCGGATCCTCCGCTCTCCGAGCCCAACATCGTGTCGGTCTTACTTACCGGCCGGCCACTGGAAGACCTGGAGGGAGCGGGACTGGCGGCGGCAAGAGAACAGGTCGGGTCTCTGCTGGCCGGGCGGGTGGCCGGCATCGTATCGCGCGGCGCTCAGCAGACCTTGGGATTGTCGCAGGTGAGAATCGACCCCAGCTTCATCAACGCTGAGGCGAATCCCGGAGCCCGGCTGACGCTCGGCCAGGACGTCACGAACCGGCTACAGTTGATTTACTCCATGAACCTGGTCAACGGCGGAGACCAGATCTACATCGTCAGACACGACATCACACGCCGCTTCCAGGCCGAGGGAACCAGGCAGAGCGACAACACGTACCGATTCGATTTTCGCCACGACATGCAGTTCGGGGGCGAACCGGACAGCCGTGCTCCCCGGGATGAACGCAGGGAGCAAGAGAAGATCGCCAGCGTGGACTACAGAGGCAATCCCGTGTTTCCGGCGGCCGCCCTTGCGGACCGGCTGGATCTGAATGCGGGCGACACCTACGATTTCTTCAAGCTGCAGCGCGGCATCGACCGTTTGGTGAGATTCTATGACAGACGGGGCCACCCCGAGGCGAGAGTCCGTGCAGACCGCCGGATAGAAGGCTCCGCGGTGGCCGTCACTGTAGACATCGATGCCGGCCCCCAGGTGGACTTCATCTTCGAAGGCAGGGAGTTGCCCGGCAGCGTCAGGAAGCAGGTTCGGACTCTCTGGCAGGAAGGTCTGTTCGATACGGAGCGCGCCCAGGATGCGGTTCGCGAGATTCGAGCTTACCTGGTCCGGCGGAATTATCTCCAGGCCCGGGTGGGGTACGAGATCAGGAATCCTACAGCCAGCGCCAAGCGAGTGATCTTCGTCATAGACGCGGGCACCCGCTTTCGCGATGTCACCCTCGTTTTGGACGGCGCGACGGGGCTTCCTCCGGAGCAGTTGAAAGAAGCTCTCCGGGCCGAGGGTCTGATAGACGAAATCTACCTGGAGCCCTCCCGGGTGCTGAACTTCCTGGCCCGGTATTATCGCCAGGAGGGTTACCTCGATGTGAGGATCGGCGACGTCCGCCTGCAACTTGATGGGGAGGCCGGCACGGGCCAGGCGATCGTGCCGGTCGAGGAGGGTCCGAGATTCAAGATCGCCGGCATACGCTTTCGCGGGAACCAGGCCTTCACTGAGAACGAACTCAGAGCAGCCCTTCCGCTGACTCGGGAAGCGCCATTCCGTCCCGCAGTCCTCGAAGATGCCCTCAACCGGCTGGAAGAATTGTACTGGGTTCGCGGCTACAACGATGTCGTCGTTCAGTATACGGCAACGCGCGGGGAGGATCCGGGCGGCGTCCAGGCGGAATTTCAGATCGTCGAGAACAAGCAGGAGATTGTCCAGGCGGTGAAAATCGAGGGTAACCGGGCGACAAGCCGGAACCTCGTGCAGAACCAACTCGCTCTCCGCCCGGGAGACGTCCTGGACTTGGAGAAGACCAACCATTCACGACGAAGCCTCTACGACACCGGAGCCTATTCACTGGTCCAGATTCAGTCCCAGCCGGAAGAGACTGTTTCGCCGGCTTTGGCGGCCCACCAGAAACCGGTGACCTTACAGGTGAAGTTGAGGGAAGTGCGACCCTTTGAGTTCCGCTATGGCGCCTTCTATGACACGGAACGGGGACCGGGCGCCATCGCCGACTTCTCGAATCGCAATTCTCTCGGGTCCGCCCGCTATGTGGGCGTGAGGACCCGCTGGGACGCTGACATCAGAGAACTGCGCGGCTACTTCAGCCAGCCGTTTCTGAAGCGTTTTCCCGTTCAGAGCAACATCATCGGCTACCGCCGGCGCGAGATCGAGGAGACCTTCATCACGGACCGCACCGGCGTGTCGCTGCAGCAGGAGGCCCGGTTCGGGAACCGGTTTATCGCCTCCTACGGCTACCGGCTCGAGCGAACTCACACTTTCGACAAGGATCCCGACTCCCCTTTTCAGCTGCTGCCCTACAATATTGCCCCGCTGACCGCTACCGTGACCCGGGAGACGAGGGATGACGCGCTTGACGCAACCCGCGGCTCGTTCCTCTCGCAAGCCTTCGAATTCGCGCCGTCCTCCCTTTGGTCGGACATCCGGTTTGTCCGATACTTTGGCCAGTACTTCAAGTACATCCCCTTGGCAAAGCCAGTCGAGACGCCTTTCGGCAATGGGGCCAAGCGGTCGCGGTGGATCTACGCGGGCGCGGTTCGCGTCGGACTGGCGAAAGGGTTGGGCGGTCAGGACCTGATCTTCAGCGAACGATTTCGAGCGGGGGGCGGCACGACGATGCGAGGCTTTGAGCAGAACACTCTGGGCCCGGTCGACTTTCTGGGCGACCCCGCCGGGGGTAATGCGCTTCTATTGTTGAACAATGAGGCACGCTTTCCACTGTTCAGCCTCCTCGAAGGAGTAGGCTTCCTCGATCTTGGCAACATCTACCCTAAGGTCAGCGACTTCAGTCTGGCCGCTATTCGCAAAGTCGGGGGTTTCGGTGTACGCATCCGGACTCCCTACTTCCTGCTGCGAGCGGACTATGGCATTAAACTGGATCGCAAAACCGGCGAGGCAGCAGGCAAGTTCTTCTTCAGTATCGGACAGGCCTTCTAACTTGCATTTCTCAGAATGCTCAACGGCGCAGATCACGGCTGGGGGGAAGGTCCCACCCAGGTAGTTGTCGGTGGGACTGGGTAGTTAATTA
>JBHGAV010000127.1:0-4811 GCA_041946685.1 Bryobacteraceae bacterium
GGGCTCACGACCGTGGCGACCTCGGCGGACATCGGCATCTACTGCCTGACCCGGGAGGCGGTCCGTAACGGGTGGGGCAAGCTCCAGGACCTCATCACCGAGGTGCGCGCAGTGCGAGCACGGGAGAGCGGCAGCTCTGAAACGACGGCGCTCCCGGAGGCGGCCGCCGCGTCCCCGCCCGACGACCCGCCGCCGGTGCGGCCGGCCGAGACGGTCACTCCCATGGCGCCTCGGCTCACGCCTGGACCGACGCCATATCCGCGCCCGACGTCGCGCCCGGCGGGGGCGCTCCTCCAGCTTCCGCTCGTGTACTCGGGGGAGAGCCGCGCATGACCATACCGGCAGCGGATAGAGCCAGCCGAATGGAGACGGCACTTCGCGGGTGCCGACCTGACCGTCCGATACTCAAACACGGCGACGGCTGAGCTACGCCGTCCCTCTTCCCCTTGGGAGACCGGTTGATGCCGAAACCGCGCGCTGCCCCGCCAGCCAAGCCGCCCCATGTGGTTCGTAGACGCGACAAGAACCGATCGGCGGTCTAATGCACGAGAGCGTGTAACGAACGCTGGCGGATAAGGGGGCAGAGGCGCCGCGGTGCAGGCACGCTGGAAACCGCGCTCGACGCAAGGAGTAGACGTCCAGCTCGAGCGCCCCCGTGGAATGGAGATCAGGCAGGGGATCCTCAAGACACCTCTAGCCGGACAAGAGAGCCAGGCCAGATTGACACCTCATGCAGCTTTCGATACTTTCTTCTTACAATATCTTCCGTATGACAGACTCCGGCCTGCGGACCGTTTCCTGATTTCCCCCTCCCAACAGTCCGAGTGCGCTCTCTCCCAGAGGCAGGTTTTCTTCCTGCGACTTTCTGGGCTTCTGAGGAAGGCCGATCGGTCCGTCGACGAGGGCTAAGTAGACTATGCAGCCTCAAGTACAAACCGGACAGCCCGGCACCAGCATGCAGGGGGCCGCACAGACGCAATCCGCATCAAGCGGCGTCCCCGCCAGTCCCGGCTGGCTGAAATCCTGGGAAGACCTCGCTACCCCCGCTTCTGCGACGGCGAATGTTATAGCCCTCGGCGTGGCTGCGGTGTGGGCGTACATGTTATTTGTGCGTCGCCGGCAAAAATTCCCGCGGGCCAATGTAGAGCACAGGATTGCGCACTGGGCGACAGGGGGCGGCGCGTTCATCGTCCATGTCGTGGTCCGCATTACGAACGTCGGCGAGGCCGTCATCCGGTTGAAGTCGATGCTCGTGAGGATTCAGCAATTGTTGCCAACGCCGCCCGAAGTGGCAGATGCCATAGCCAAGGACCGGGATCCCGTTTCAGACCAGGAGTCAGAGATATCTTGGCCGTTGATCGTCGAGCGCAAATGCGATTGGCAGAAGGTGCGCCAAGAGGTGGAGCCTGGCGAGACTGAGGAGTGCCACTTCGATTTCGTCATTCCGCCGGAGCTGCAGAAAATCGAAGTGTATTCCTATGTCGGCAACATCCGAAAGCGCCGGCGGGAAATAGGCTGGAACACAACCACCATGTATTCGCTCACGCCAGGAGGACATCATGCCGAAGATCAAGGTCGGCGGACAGGGCCCGCAGAAGAGGCCGCCACAGCCGCTCAAGCCGAAGCCTGGCCCGGAAAAGGACAGATGACAAACATCTGTGTGATGAACAGAGAGGAAAGACAGGGGCCGCCCAAGGTCCCGCCCCCACCACCTCCCCCCAAGAAATAGTGCGGTCTGGGCGGCAAATCCGAACCGGTTCCCGGAGCAGCGGTCGCTGCGAAGCACAACCCGTTCGGAGGCGACCTAAGAAAGCATGGCTATCTCAGGCAAGACGAAGGCCGCATTGATCCGTGCAGTTGCGTCCCAAGACAATTCGGAGATTAGTCTACTCGCCATCGAAGTCGGTCTCGAGGGTCGGGCGGAGGGTAGGAATAGACGCGAGCGCTGTATGTCGCTGGTCCGAGCAATCGAGACAGACTTCGAGCCTCACGACGCGCTCAAACTGCTCCTCGAACTTGCCGAACAGCGGTTGAAGTCGTACTCGGAGTGGGAGTTCGAGAGGAACAACGATGCCGTCGCGCTTAGGCGAGCTCTAGAACTAGACGGCTACGCGTTCGACGGCCAGAGGCTTCTTCCAGCGGTCCCGGGAGCAGTGACCCTCGAACAGGAGATTTCACTTCTTGAGGCAAGCCTCTGCAATCTCGGCCTCAACGTAGCGCTGACTCACTACCAGCAAGCGGTCGAAAACTTCGTCAGGAACAACTCGGAAGCAGCCAACGGCCAGGTCCGGCCGTTTCTCGAGGACATCTTTCTTACCCTCTGCCACCAGCAAACGGGACGGCAGTTCAAGGACGCTTCTGCTGCGCTGCAGCATCTCAGGAACACGGGCTGGCTCGATGACGGCGAGTGGAATCACCTTCGGCAATTCTGGGCCGACATCCAAGACAACGGACCACACCGCTGTTTAAGCGACGCCGATGAGGCGCTTTTCCGACTTCAAGTGGCGACCGCGATCGCAAGAAGTAGCCGAGGAAGTAGCCGTCACGAGCGTGGGCCGGTCGGTCGCTTTTCGGTGGGAATCTCCTGCCCATGGCGAGGGGAGACCACTCGTTACCATTTCAGTGCCAGCGAGGGAGTGTTCGGAGCAAGACAGAGAGGTCCGACGCGACGACGTTGTGGCGCCGCCATCCCTCCTCGCTGCGGGAGACCCCTTGATGCCGAAGACACGCGCTTCCCCGGTGGCCAAGGCCAGTCCGTGGCCCATCCACCGAATGAATGCCTCCACTGCCGAGTGGCTGGCCGATCTCCAATGCACATTCGAAGCCGTCGTCCTCGCCCTCGCCGGAGGCCTCTCTTCAACCCACATCCTTCCCGAGCACGACGCCGGGCGTCTCGGTCTCCTCCTCACCCGGGGCGAATGGAAGGCCGTGGTCGAGGCCGCAGAGCGCTATACACGAGGTGCTACAGCGCTACCTGCCGCACGAGAGGCGCGCGATCCATCGCCCAGGGCGCGGCCGTCGATCGGGAGACCGTGACGAACTTCGTTCGGGCCGGCCAGCGGCCTTTCAAGGGGAGGGTTACGATTCTTTGAGAGTCATTCTGCTGGCGGGTTGCGGTGTCGGCGAATGCGCGCCAGCAGGGCGTGCTCCGACAGATACCGGTGCCGGTAGAGGAGGTAGTTCATCTGGTAGAGATGCTGAAACGCGAGTGCACCCTTTTGCAGGAGATCCTCCCACGAGGTGTCCTTGTCTCGCCAGGCAACCCTCAGCGTCGCGAAATCAATGCTGACCCTGCTATCCTCTGGATCCGGGCCTTCCGCCTCGATCAGGACAAGGTTTCGGATCAGCTGATAGAGGACGGCCTTACCTTGCGTCAGGAGATGTCGATAGGCTTTGTTCTCTGGCGGGATCGTCGGGGTCTGCAGGTCGGCCAGCGTCAACTTGCCGAGAGCATCCAGCTCGATCAGGCGCCGCCAGAACTCCATTGACATGAACTTGATGGTCAAGGGCGAATGGAGCGTCGTCTCGATGAAGAAGCCGTGCTCGTCAATGCCGAACCTATAAGTGTGGCCCTGCTTCTTGGCCTCTGCATACAACGTGCAGCCGAAGGTGTCCGGGTGCCAGCCCGGGAATTCCCACTGCTCCTGGGCGTGTGTGCTCTCAGTAAAGAAGAGGAGAATCGTCTTCAGGATCTCGGCGAACTCGATGTCTGCTTGTACTGCGTCGTCCTCTGTGATCGTGTCTGGAGCCCAGGTGGATCGCTGGTATCGCACAAAGACGGCCGGGTCCCAGTTCTCGGTCTGCTCAAGGAGTTCGTGGAGAGTTCGCTGGGCTCGCTTCTTCGGGTGGACCACAGCTACCCCTGTCGGCAGAGAGGCTCGCGGAAGACTAGGGGGTCAGGGCGGGGACGCTCCTATCCGTTGAGGAATCGGCGACCAGCTCCGGGGGCCTGAGGGCCTCCAGGACGCCCCGGGTGGCCATTACTGCATCCAGCGTGTCGACGAACAACGTCATGAGGTCGGCATATTGATTGTACGAGAGGGCCCGACCCTCCGTGACCAGAAAGGCCTTCCAGAATCTGTTGACCAGTTCGCCCTGATCGGCCAGGCAGCAGTAGATCTCGACGTGTCACGGACCCAGGCGGAATGGGTCGAATAGTTTCGATGCCGAGCCGGTAGCAAATGTACTCGATGGGCAACGCGGACCCTGTGACGCGGGCGATCGTCACGAGGGCCCGCTCTGGTGGCACGGTAGCTCCCTCCATGTACCGAAACAGTTGTCGTCGGGTGATGTGTAGTTGGTCGGCGAGCTCCTTAACGAATCGTCCGGTACCCACCCTCTGCCCGGTGCGCTGTGATTCGGCCCGTGCCTGCCTGCGGGCCCACGTGTAGATCGACTTCCGAAGCGCGATACAGAACGGAAGGTTCTCGATATCCATGTTTCACCTCCCCGGCGGGGAGTATAGGCGCAACGTGGTGCGACCTTCAATGTCACACTTCGCCGACCAGAGACATCATCTCGTCGCCTGTTGTTGGCATCACCGATCGTATTGACTCCGGTCTGTGGCCCGGGCCGCGCCGATTCGGTCGCCGCCCACAGTGCCCACCCGATCCGATTCCTCCCTGCCGTTCACGCACCCGGTCTCACCAGTTTCCTTCGCACCTTCGTGCCCTTGTCGCCATGGGAACGTCTCTTACGATTCACACCATGATGTACGGTACGCCGTCGGCCATCCCCCATCGGATCACGTTTCAGGAGGTCAAGGACCGGGTGCCGCTCCGCGAGATCATCGACTACCTCCAGCTCCAGCG
>JBHGAV010000128.1:0-4646 GCA_041946685.1 Bryobacteraceae bacterium
CCTGCTGCTGATGATCCCCAACATGTACAAGATCGCCGGGGAACTGACGCCCACCGTCTTCCACGTGACGGCTCGCACCCTGGCCACGCACGCCCTCTCGATCTTCGGCGACCACAGCGACGTGATGGCGGTGCGGGCGACCGGCTTCGCCTTGCTGGGCTCCGCTTCGGTGCAGGAGGCGGCCGACTTCTCCCTGGTGGCACAAGCGGCCTCGTTGCGCTCGCGCATTCCCTTCCTCCATTTCTTTGACGGGTTCCGCACCTCCCACGAGGTGCAGAAGATCGAGATGTTGAGCGATGACGATCTGCGCGCCCTGATCGATGATCGCTGGATTGCGGAGTTCCGCGCCCGCGCCATGAGCCCGGACCGTCCCGTGCTCCGAGGAACCGCCCAGAATCCGGACGCCTTCTTCCAGGGCCGCGAAACAGTCAACCCCTTCTATAACGCCTGCGCCGACATTACCCAGCAGGTGATGGACGAGTTCAACAAGCAAGTCGGGCGGGCTTATCACCTGTTTGATTACGTCGGGTCACCGGCAGCCGAGCGCGTTGTGGTGCTCATGGGCTCCGGCTGCGAGACGGCGCATGAAACCGTCGATTACCTTGTCGCCAAGGGCGAGAAAGTGGGGGTATTGAAGGTCCGCCTGTATCGGCCCTTCGACACCAAACGCTTCATGGAAGCGCTGCCCCCTACCGTCAAGTCCATCGCCGTCCTCGACCGCACGAAGGAGCCGGGGGCCACAGGCGAGCCGCTCTTGCAGGACTGTGTCACCGCGCTCTGCGAGGGGCTATCCCAAGGCTGGGGCCGGCTCAAGACGCTGCCGAAGGTCGTGGGCGGCCGCTACGGGTTATCCTCGAAGGAGTTCACGCCGGCCATGGTCAAGGCCGTGTTGGACAACCTGACGGCCCCGGCGCCGAAGAACCATTTCACGGTGGGAATCATCGACGACGTCTGCAATACCAGCCTGCCGGTAGACCCGGAGTTTTCCACGGAATCCAGCAAAGTCATCCGGGCGTTGTTCTACGGGCTGGGGGCGGACGGCACGGTGGGCGCGAACAAGAACTCCATCAAGATCATCGGGGAAGGCACCGAAAACTATGCGCAAGGTTACTTCGTTTACGATTCCAAGAAGTCGGGGTCGATGACCGTCTCGCACCTGCGCTTTGGACCGGAGCCGATCCGTTCGACTTACCTGGTGACCCAAGCCAACTTTGTCGCCTGCCACCAGCCGGTCTTCCTGGAACGCTACGACATGGTCAAGAGCCTGGTTCCGGGCGGCATTTTCCTGCTCAACACCCCCTTCTCCAAAGAGGAGATCTGGAAGATGCTGCCCAGACCCGTCCAGGAGTCCTTGCTCGCCAAGAAAGCCAGGTTTTACATCATCGACGCCACCAAGGTCGCGCGCGAAAGCGGCATGGGCGGGCGCATCAACACCATCATGCAGGTTTGTTTCTTCGCCCTCGCGGGTGTGCTGCCCCGCGAAGAGGCCATCGCCGCCATCAAGAACTCGATCAAGAAAACCTACGGCAAGAAGGGTGAAGACATCGTCATGATGAACCTCAAAGCCGTGGACAATACCCTCGAACACCTGCACGAAGTGCCTCTGCCCGGCCAGGTCAATGGCTCCGGGGACCTGCTCCCCCCTGTCACCCCCACCGCTCCACGCTTCGTTAAAGAAGTGCTCGGCAAGATCGTGGCCGGTTTCGGCGATGATCTGCCCGTCAGCGCCTTCCCTTGTGACGGCACATTCCCCACCGCCACGGCCCAGTACGAAAAGCGCAATCTCGCCCTCGAGATCCCAGTGTGGGACGAGGCGATCTGCATCCAATGCCTGAAATGTGTGGCGATTTGCCCACACGCCACCATCCGCGCCAAAGTCTACGACGCCTCGGCTTTGAACGGCGCCCCCGCCCATTTCAAGTCCACCGACGCGCGCGTCCCGGAATTCAAGGGCCTGAAGTTCACCCTCCAAGTCGCCCCGGAAGACTGCACGGGGTGTGCCCTCTGCGTGGATGTATGCCCGGCCAGGAACAAAGCCGAAGCCAAGCTCAAGGCCATCAATATGCGTCCCCAACCGCCGCTCCGGTTCCAGGAACGGGAGAACTGGGATTTCTTCCTCCGCTTGCCCGAAGTGGACCGACGGAAGCTTAAAGTGACGACCCTGCGCCAACAGCAGTTGATGCGCCCGCTCTTCGAATTCTCCGGCGCCTGCGCCGGTTGCGGCGAGACGCCTTATGTGAAGATGCTCTCACAGTTGTTCGGCGACCGGCTGCTCATTTCGAATGCCACCGGTTGCTCGTCCATTTACGGCGGCAACCTTCCCACCACGCCGTACGCCCAGGATGCCGAAGGCCGGGGGCCAACCTGGAGCAACTCTCTCTTCGAAGACAACGCCGAGTTCGGACTGGGCTTCCGCATCTCCATCGACAAACAGAAAGAATACGCCGGTGAACTGCTCAAGAAACTCGCGGGCCCCCTCGGTGACGACCTGGTGGAGGCCATCCTCAAAGCCGACCAGAAGGACGAAGCCGGCATCTATGAGCAACGCCAGCGCGTCGCTGCCTTGAAGCAGAAACTGCAAGGCCTTGATTCCCTCGAAGCCAGAACTCTCGCGGGCCTGGCCGACTGGCTTGTGAAGAAGAGCGTCTGGATCGTCGGTGGCGATGGCTGGGCGTATGACATCGGCTACGGCGGTTTGGACCATGTCCTGGCCGTCGGACGCGACGTCAATGTCCTGGTGCTGGACACGGAGGTGTACTCGAACACCGGCGGTCAGATGTCCAAGTCCACTCCGCGCGGCGCGGTGGCGAAGTTCGCCGCCGCCGGTAAACCGACCGGGAAGAAGGACTTGGGGCTCATCGCCATGACCTACGGCCATATCTACGTGGCCTCCGTGGCCATGGGGGCCAAGGACGAACAGACCCTGCGCGCGTTTGTCGAAGCGGAATCCTACCCCGGACCGTCGCTGATCATTGCCTACAGCCACTGTATCGCCCACGGCATCGCCTTGGATCGCGGCGTGGGGGCGCGGCAGCAAAAGCTGGCGGTGGAATCCGGCCAATGGCTGCTCTACCGCTACGACCCGCGCCGGGCCATGAACGGCGAACCGCCGTTACAGCTCGATTCGCAGGCCGCCAAGGTCAAGCTCCAGGATTATCTGCTCTCCGAGAACCGCTTCAAGATGCTCACCAAGAGCAAGCCCGAAGAAGCGCGCAAATTCTTCCAGCAGGCCCAGCAGGATGCGGACGCGCGCTGGCATTTCTACCAGTATCTGGCCTCACGCAACGCGAAACCGAAAGCCGCGGCCATGCCCGTGACAAACCCGGGTGCGGCCAAGAGCAACGGCGATTAAATCGGATGTTTGTCCTTTGCTGCCAAGCCTTAGAGTCTCGGGTGAAGCCCGCCTCTCAGCCCAATGGCCGTGAGAGGCGGCTTCCCCATCACATGCCGGTATAACCTCTGTCTCCACTCGTATGGACCTGTCTACCACTTATCTTGGGATGAAGCTGCGCAACCCTCTGGTGCCCTCGGCTTCTCCGCTGTCCGAAGAGATCGACAACATTAAACGCATGGAAGACTTCGGCGCCGCGGCCGTGGTGCTTTACTCCTTGTTTGAGGAGCAGATCCGATACGAGCGTTACGAACTCCATTGGCATCTCACCCATGGCACCGAGAGCTACCCGGAAGCCCTCACCTATTTCCCGGAACCTGAAGAGTTCAAGATCGGCCCGGAGGAATATCTCAATCACATCCAGAAAGCCAAGGCCGCCGTCAAGATGCCTGTCATCGCCAGCTTGAACGGCTCCACCTTGAGCGGGTGGACCGACTTCGCCAAACAGATCCAGCAGGCCGGCGCCGACGCCCTCGAACTGAACATTTACCACATCCCCACCGATCTCGACCTGCCGGGCGCCGAAGTGGAGAAGACCTATCTGGACATTCTCAAAGCCGTCAAATCCGAGGTCACTATCCCCGTCGCCGTCAAGCTGAGTCCCTTCTTCAGCAACTTTGCCAACATGGCCAAGCGATTCCAGGAGGCGGGAGCGGATGGTTTAGTGCTCTTCAATCGTTTCTATCAGCCGGACATCGAACTGGAAAGCCTGGAGGTGACGCCGAACATTCTCTACAGCACCCCCATGGCGATGAGGTTGCCTTTGCGCTGGATTGCCATTCTGCACGACCGCGTCAGCCTCAGCCTCGCCGCGACGAGCGGAATCCACCGGGGAACCGACGCCCTCAAATGCCTCATGGCCGGCGCCGACGTGACCATGCTGTGCTCCGTCCTCATGCGGCACGACCTGGCTCGCTTGGAGGTCATCCTTCGCGAGATGACTACCTGGATGCAGGAGCACGAGTACGAGTCTGTGGAGCAGCTCAAAGGCAGCATGAGCCAGCAAAACTGCGCTAACCCAAGCGCCTTTGAACGCGCCCAATACATGCAGGCCCTCTCCAGCCAGCCTTTGAGCTAGCCTGGAGTTCGAAACAGGCCAAAGGCCAGCCGGCAACGGTTGCTCCAGCTCGCCGCAGCGGAGTTCAGCTTGAACGGCGAGAACCCTCCACCCCCGCTTGCCATTGAGGTGGAAGCACGCATAATACTGACGACAAGACGTGTGGCGAATAGGAATGGCGACGGGGCCGGGATTTGC
>JBHGAV010000129.1:0-4387 GCA_041946685.1 Bryobacteraceae bacterium
GCACGCAATCGGTAGCCTCAACGCCACGCTTGTCAAGATGCGTTGGTCTGACGCTTACCGATGAACGGCGACGCCGTATCGCTCTTTCGTTCCGTGGTTTCGGCCATCATCGGCCCCGCACCCGAACTTGCGTCGGCGAGGACTGTCGGAGGGCGACGTAAAGGTCGGCCGGGCGGTGAACCGATTCGACACGGACCATGATCGCGCTCTGCAGGGCAGCAAGTGGCTGGTGGCCATTCCCCAGCGGCTTTTAGCCGGGCTGGCACCGACCTTCAGTGGAGGTCCGTTGGGGTGGAGGCGGCAGCCGCGCTAGAATCCATCTGATGACAGACCCGAATGAGTCCACAAGACCGACGAAGGCCAAGGCGACTGTTGAGGCCCACGAGCGTGGAGTTGCCGTTCTGCTGCTCTTGTTCGTCACGCTGGTCTATTTTGGCACGATGGTACCGGCTGCCTGGAGCAGGGCACTTGACGCAGACGAGACATTTGCGGTCTGGATAGTAAGGCTCATACCGGCCGCTCGCCTCTGGGACGCCCTGAGTGCCGGAGCCGACTCTCTGCCACCAGGGTTCTACATCCTCCTGAAAGGGGTCGCGAACGTGTTCGGCTCTGGTCACCTCCCGATGCGTTGTGCCTCGATCGCGGCATTCTATGTCTTCTTCCTATCCTCATTCTGGATTCTACGCCCCGATACAGGCGGGCCGGTCGCCGTGTCCGCCTCCGCACTTCTTCTGTTGACAGGAGCGGCGGGATTTGCGACCGTCGCCCGACCGTACTCAATTATGGCAGCTTGCTTTGGGCTAGCCGCTGTGACCTGGCACAGATCCTCCGCCGGCGAGCGGCCCCGTTGGCGGGCGATGCTGATCGCGATTCCGCTGGCCGTCGCTGTCTTCGTACATTTCTACTCCGTGCTCATGGCTGTCTCATTCGGCTTGGTGGAGGCCATTTGGGCGTGGCGGAACCGTCGTCTCCGTTGGGAGGTGTGGGGTGCCCTTGCCGCGGGAGGATGTTCTGTGTTGGCATGGCTGCCACTAATCGAACCCATTTACCGCAACACTCACTCGAGCATCAACGCTCCAGGCTTCTACGCTAAACCGAGCTTCACGGCCTTTGCCCAAAAGTATCTCGACTTGGTTCTGCCAGCCCCTATCTCGCTTCTACTTCTAGGTGTTCTTGTCTTTCTTCCTCCCTGTCTGCTGGGCTTACTCCGCTCTACGGGTGGTGTGCGGAGGACAAGGGATACTCAAAGAGATCCTGCCGCGGACAATGTGTATATCCTTGCTGTTGGCTGTCTTATGCTGCCGGTGATCACCTTCCTGTTCGCGAGTGTCATCACGGGTTCGCTGAACATGCGCTATTTCATAGCTGCGCCACTTGGTGTCAGTCTGTTGGCTGGTGTGGGGATGGCGCGGTTGCCACAGTGGAATTCCGTGAGCGGGTGCGTCCTTGTGGTTACTGTTGTGCTCTTCTGTGTTTTCTCCCTGCCCGCCGGGCAGGACCCGAGACTGGCGGTCCTGCTCCGCGCGCCGGAAGCCCTTCCCGTGCTGGCGGCCGAGGCCAGCGATTTCTTTGTTCTCACAGAATCTGCTCCCCATTCTATCCGAGCCCGTCTCGTTTACTCTGGGATGCCCGGTGGGCTTCAGAGCCCGGACCCCGAGCCTCAACTTGTTGCGAGGAACTGGAAGCGCTTGCGCCCGGATCTGGCGGTCTTCGAGGCGGAGGACTTCTTCAGGCGGACCCCCGAGTTCTATGTTTTGTGCACACAGAGCCCACGCGAGGGGATGACCGATTGGCTTATGAGGCATGGCGGCCTGTCGGTCGTGGACCGGGAATCGGGAGTCTGGTTGTTCCGTGCGAACGCTGACGGTCGCTGGTCTCGCACGGCGCCGTCGCAGAGTGGGGAGTGGTAGACCGCAGGAGGTGGAACAAGACGACGGCAGGACCGAGCACGAAGTAGGGTAGCTCTGTCCGCATTCGCTCCGTCCGGGAAGAAGGAAGGCCGATGGTGATTAGGCGACCCGGAGTGAACGTCAAGCTGTTGCAGCCAAGCCCCCGCACGGCTCAGCGTTCACCAAGGAGAGCGATTCGGATCCATTGGACTTGCAGAACTTGACAAGCAAAGCCACGAAAGGACCGCACCTGTGGAGAGCAGGTGAGCGGCGTGGTCCAGGCCTAAGGTCGTTGTCACCCAGCCATGAGCAGCGTCGCTCTTCGAGCGCGCCTCCCCTGCGGGCGTTAGAACCGAAAATGGCCGCTGTCGATAGCGGACGGAAAGGCGCGGTACCTGGCGTAGCACCACTTCAGTACCGAATGATCTGGGGGAGTCCTCGCCAACAGTTCCATCCCGACGATGAGCAGGTCGGGCTTCGCTCGCGCGAGGTCGTCGACTACACGGGCCAACGGCGTTCCCGCCAACGGCCCCTCCGCCAGAGGGTATGCAAGGAAGACACCCGAAGGCGGCCGGCGGCCGCATAGCAGATAGAACTGGGGCTCAGCGCCACACTCGTACGATGTTTCGCCGGCGTCCAGCAGCGGGCAGGTCCTGGCGGCCACTTCCACGGTTTCGTCGAAGATGTTTCCATACTTGAGAGGAGACCATTCGGGGTGGAGTAGACGTAATAGGGAGCCATCTTCCCTACCAGCAGACATATGATGATGGCCGCGCAGACATGCGCGAGCGCCCGCAACGGATGGGGTACGGTACGGTGAATCGACACCACACTCCAGCCCCCGCCCACTGCGAGCGGCGGCAGCCAGAGTCGGTAGTAGCGGGGGAACCACTGATTCGGCAGTGTCACGGCGATATATGTTCCTCCCGCGAACGCCAGATCCAGCGCCCAGAACCGCCAGCGACTTCGTGCGCAGTCGAGCATCAGTCCGGCCACCGTCAATGCAGCCAGTGGTACGAAGTAGAAGGCGGTGCCGGGAACCGGGCGCCTGCCATCGCCGCCGCATGCTTCAGCTTTCGGGGCCTCCCTTTGCCCGGCATCGCAACCCAGACCACCGTCAGTAACGCAGGGCCTGCGACACTTGCCTGCTCGTACAAGCTGCTCAGCGCGATAAGAACCTCAATCCAGACTGCGCGGCCCATCTGCCGCCTCCGTTCCCAAGGCCGCAGGAACGACGCGAACGACCACGCCAGACATGCGTTCATGAACACTTCCGTGTCGGGTTGATTTGCCTGCAAGCGCGGGTCGCCCGACACAACCGTCCAGAGCGCGGCCGCCCACAGCCCCGCGCGTGGCCCCCCGCCCACCGCGCAGCCAGTCGCATACACGCCAAGAAGCGTGATGATGCCCGCCGTGATGTTCAGCAGATAGACTGCGCCCGGGGCCGGGGCCCGCGATCGCCACCGCCGCCGCATAGGTCGCGTGAATAGCCGGTGGCTTGTGGTTCCACAAGTCCGAATACAACTCGCGGCCGTTGAGCATCTCGCGGCCGATGAGGAGATACGTCGCCAGATCCCGCTCCATGGGCTCGTGGTACGTGTGCAGGCGCGCGACCGCTATCACCCCCGCCAGGAGCATGAGGATGACAACGGGCAGATATCGGCGTGACCTCTGCTTGGAGGCCGCAGATTGTTCGATCATTCCTTGCGACCTGGAAGTATAGAATATGGTTCCCTCACAGACTCCGTCCCATCCGCCTCCACCACCCACGCCTGGCGATCCTTGAAGTAGCGCACGAGTTCCGCGTTGTCCGCCGCGCCCATGTCGTGCGCCCAGACGACCTTTGCCCCGTCGATGTCCGCCTCGTTATACACCCACTCCACCAGCGCGTAGTGGTCCGAGCTGTAACGGACGAAAACCAGGTGCTTCCCCGGGAGCCTCGACAACTCTTCCAGCACCTTCGCTCTCGCCGTGTTGCCCGGCCGCGTGTGGTAGAGAGTCATCGGGTACTCCGGCGGGTTGAAGAACGGCAGCGGCTGCGCCGCCAGCCGTACTCCGATCATCGCCACGCACACCGCGGGGACGGACCGCGCCAGCAGCAGTCCCACACGCGCGCCCCCCCGGCGCCACAGCCGCAGCCTGCGAAGGCACGCCACGAGCAGGAGGTACAGCAACGAGACCGCGGGGGCCGCGTAGTGCGGGTAAAACCAGGCGTTCACGGCCAGTCCCGCCAGGAACACCGCGCCGCAGAGCAGCGGTAGGCGCAGGCGGCGGTCCCGCAACACCCAGGGAAGAGCCGCCAGAGGGAGGGTCAGCGCGGGTCCGAGGAAGAACAGCCAGAAGTCGCGCAGCTTTACCGCGGCGTTGCGCGCCAGTCCCGCCGCGGACCGGGTCGCAAGGAATTCGTCGCGCTCCCAGCCGGCGTGGAAGTCGCGCATCGACCGGTGCCGGTACTCGGGCATGGGGCGCAACCCCTGCCACAGAAAATACGGCGCCAC
>JBHGAV010000013.1:0-75998 GCA_041946685.1 Bryobacteraceae bacterium
AGGTTCGTACCCGGTCTTCTTCATGAGCGACGTCCATGGCAAGACGGCGATCTACGCCTTGCGGGTTGACAGGCTCGTCGAGAAGACGGAAACTTAGGGCGGACGGGGTCATGATTCGGACGTTGGTGATCGCTGCCTGCTTGTGGCTGGTTCCTCTCCAGGCCGCCACCCGGCTGCTGGTCACGGTCGTCGAGCAGAGAACCGGGACACCGGTCCGGGGTCTCCGTGCGGAGGATTTCACGGTCTCCGACAGCGGCCAGCCGCGCCGCGTGGAATCGGCCGAATCGGGCGCGGGCCTGATCGACGTGATGCTGCTGCTCGACACGAGCCTCCTGGGAGCGGTCGTACAGCCCGTGGCGGAGAGTCTGATCGGGCA
This sequence comes from Bryobacteraceae bacterium, assembly GCA_041946685.1. Taxonomy (GTDB): domain Bacteria; phylum Acidobacteriota; class Terriglobia; order Bryobacterales; family Bryobacteraceae; genus JBHGAV01. The sequence goes on from JBHGAV010000013.1 coordinate 377, forward strand.
GCTCCAGCCGAAGGAGCAGATGGCGATCGTCGCCTTTCACTCGGCCGCGGACCTGATCCAGGACTTCACCGCCAGCCAGGATCTTCTCCGCCGCGCCGTCGGCTCGGTGAAGTACGGCAACACGCCGCGCGTGCTCGACGCGGTGTACGCCGCCATCGACGGCGGCTTTCAGGCCAGCACCTACCGGCGCGCTCTGATCCTGCTGACAGCCGGAGTGGAGGGGCCCAGCCGCATGAGCGAGCGGGAGATCGTGAAGCTGGCCCGGCGTAACGGCGTCTCCATTTATCCTGTGTTCGTCCTCGGCAGGGAGAAGCCCATGTTCGAACGGCTGGCGCGGCAAACCGGCGGAGCCTGCTTCGAACTCAGGGAGAAGCAGAGCGTGATGGATTCCAAGACCGCACCGCGCATCTTTGACGCCATGCGCTCTCCTTACATCGTCAGCGTGGAAGGCAATCTGGCGCTGGGGGAGAGAGTGAGGGTGGAAGTGAAAAGGCCGGAGAGGCTATTCGTCTCCGGCCTTCCACTCGACTGAGGTGCTACTGCGACTCGCGGGAGTGGAAACCTAGTTCCGCGCCTGGACCACCTTCGGGCTCGACAGGTATCCGGAGATCTGGTCCTTGTTGACCTCGTTTACGACGATCTCGTAGGGCTGCCGCGCACCTGCCATGTAGAACTGCACCGGCTCGTTGGTATTCTTGTCCTTCTTCTCAACCTTCTTGTCGTCGGCGATGAGCTGGATGGTGTACTTGTTCTTCTTGGGGTCGGCCTTGCTGAGTTGGATCATGACGCCGCCGACTTTCTGGAACTGCTTGGACTTCATCAGGCGGAATTCGCTGTAGTTCCTGTCGCCCAGGGCGCGCAGGGCGGCCAGTTCCTTGGCGTTGGTCGCGATCAGGCCGCTCTGCACTCCCAGGTCGCCCCGGACGCTCTTGAGCTCGGAGATCGTCCTTTCCAGCTCGGACTTAGTGGAGGCCACTTCCGTCCTTACGTTACTGACATCGGTGGACACGTCCGAGATCTTGGTGTTGGCGGTGGCGGCCGCATCCTTGACCTCCGTCAGTTGGCTGGCCACCTGCGCCTGCTGCCTCGCCTGGTCCTCCTGAATCTGCCTGGCGAGCTGGTCGGCGTGCTTCAAGGCGTCTTTTCGCGCCTGTCCGGCAGCCACTGCCGCCTGTTGGCGGGCTTGCTCCAGTTGCTCCCGCAGATCGTTCAGGTGGTTGCGGCTGGATGCCGTGCTCAGACTGGATGCCTCTCGGACTTTGGCAACCTCGTTCAGCAGGGTATCCTTCATCACCGCGACGTCGTGCTTCAGGCCGTCCAACCATACGAAGGTGACGGCATTGGCCACAGCCAAAGCCAGGACGATCCCGAACAGGATCGGGACCAGAATGCCAGTTCTCTTTCCCTCAGGCGCTTTCGGTGCCGGTTCACTCATTGGTTCATCTCCTCGCCTTCTACGGACGCAACTTAGCTGCCAGAACTCCAACTACTCGCAATCAACTGAAAAAAAGGCACATACACAGATAGTCCCCGGATTACGCCTATGTAAGAACTGCTCACAGAGCCACCGTTTGGAAGGAACAGTTACATGCCCGGCTCCCAGCGCCTTGACGATTGTGGCGCTTTCCGATAGCCTCTCAAAAGGCCACGCCCATGGACACCAATGGAAAACCATCGCGCCGCGCCCTGCTGGGCACCGGCATCGCCGCATTCGCTGCGGGAGGGCTGTCGCCCGCTGCCCGTTCACAGCAGAGTCCGCGCCCCACGCGCGTTCTGTTCCTAATCGGCGACTACTACCATAACCCCGCCATGCAGGAGACTGCCTGGCGTAAGGTGCTCGGCACAACGGGCTGGCGGCTGATGTTCGCCCAGGAGCCCAGCTTCATCACGCCGGAGGTCATGGCCGGCGCCGACCTCTACGTCATGGGCCGCTATGCCACCGATACCCAGTCGGTCAACATCTCGCTCGGCTGGTCGCCGGACAAGATCGTCGAGAAGCGCCCGGCGCCGGAAGACTTCATGTCGCCCCAGCACGAAGAGCTGATCGCGAAGAACGTCCGGCGCGGAATGGGCTTGATCGCCATGCACTGCGCCATCTGGAACCCCAAGAGCCGGCTCTACCTGGACGTGCTGGGCGTGGACAAGCCCGTCATGCATGGGCCGGTGGTTACGGCGAACATGTACGGCCTGAACCAGGACCATCCGATTACCAAAGGGATTCCTGAATTCAGCGTGGGAATCGACGAGGTTTTCGACGCCGTGATGAAGCCGGGCCAGCACGTGCCGCTGTACCGGACCAGGCAGGATGCTCCCGCAAGAGACGCGATCGGCGCCTGGTGCCGGCAGGAAGGCGAAGGCCGCGTGGTGGCGCTCCTGGCGGGGCACACCACCGGCCCTTACGGAACCCGGCAATTCCAGGAGATCATGTGGCGCTCGGCCCACTGGGCGCTCAAGCGCGACATCCCTCCGGCCCCAGAGGACCTGTCCCCCACGGGCAGCGGGAGAAGCCAGCGATAGGGTTGCTCTGAGAAGCCGCCCGGGGGAGGTGACGCTTGCGCGCGCTGGTCAAGAGCAGGGCTGAGCGGGGCCTGTGGCTGGAAGATGTCCCACGGCCCGAGCCCGGAATCAACGACGTCCTGATCAAGGTCCTGTTGACGGGCATCTGCGGCACGGACCTGCACATCTACGAATGGGACGAGTGGGCGGCGGCCAATATTCCGGTGCCCATGGTGGTGGGGCACGAGTTCGTGGGCGAAGTGGTCGAAGTCGGCTCCAACGTGACGGGCTTCCGTCCCGGCGAGATCGTGGGAGGCGAAGGCCACGTGGTCTGCGGGCGGTGCCGCAATTGCCTGGCGGGCAGGCGTCACCTCTGCGCCAACTCGAAGGGTTTGGGAGTGCAGCGTCCGGGCGCGTATGCCGAGTATGTGGTACTGCCCATGAGCAACATCTGGCGGCACAAGCCCACGGTTCCCCTGGAGATCGCCGCGATCTTCGACCCCTTCGGCAACGCCGTACACACCGCGCTGACCTTCAAGGTGCTCGGCGAGGACGTGCTGATTACCGGCGCGGGCCCGATCGGCATCATGGCGGCGGCGGTGGTGCGTCACGCGGGCGCGCGCCACGTGGTCATCACTGACGTCAATCCCTATCGTCTGGAGCTGGCGCGTAAGTTGGATGTGACGCTGGCGGTGGACACGCGCGAGCAGCCTCTCGGCGAGGTGCAGAAGAAACTCGGGATGGCGGAGGGCTTCGACGTCGGGCTGGAGATGTCGGGTCACCCGGCGGCCTTCCGGGAGATGCTCGCGAACATGGCGCACGGCGGGCGTATTGCAATGCTGGGCATCCCTAAAGGCGAAATGGCGATCGACTGGAGCCGCGTGATCTTCAACATGATGACGATCAAGGGCATCTACGGCCGGGAGATGTACGAGAGCTGGTACATGATGACGGTGATGCTGGAATCGGGCCTGGACATCACGCCGGTGATCACGCACCGCCTCGCCTGGCACGAGTACGAGAAGGGGCTCGAGGCCATGCGATCCGGCGAGTCCGGCAAGGTGATCCTGGACTGGCGCGTGTAGGAGGGCGGAGGAATGTACGGCGGGGTGCGGGAGTCGCTGGTTGGGAGGCTGGATGAGATCGCACGCGCGGGCCTGTTCAAGGAGGAGCGCGTGCTCCAGACGCCGCAACAGGCGCGGGTGGGGGTGCCGCGCGGCGAAGTCCTTAACCTGTGCGCGAACAACTACCTGGGCCTGGCCAATCACCCCGACGTCATCCGCGCCGCGCAGGAAGCTTTGTCGAAGTGGGGGTTCGGCATGGCCTCCGTGCGCTTCATCTGCGGGACGCAGGCGGTTCACAAGGAGCTGGAGCGGCGCCTGAGCGAGTTCCTGGGCATGGAGGACACGGTCCTCTACAACTCCTGCTTCGACGCCAACGGCGGGCTGTTCGAGACGCTGCTCGACGAGAACGACGCGGTGATCTCCGACGAGCTGAACCATGCCAGCATCATCGACGGCATCCGCCTTTGCAGGGCGCAGCGGTTCCGGTACCGGAATTCCGACATGGAGGACCTGGAGGCGATGCTCAAGGAGGCGGCCGGCGCCCGGCACAAGCTGATCGCCACCGACGGCGTCTTCTCCATGGACGGCTACCTGGCCAGGCTCCAAGAAATCTGCGATCTTGCCGAGAGATACGGCGCCATGGTGATGGTCGACGATTCGCACGCCGTCGGATTCGTCGGCACGAGCGGCCGCGGGACTCCCGAGCATTGCGGCGTGATGGGGAGAGTGGACATCCTCACGGGCACGCTCGGCAAGGCGCTCGGCGGCGCGTGCGGCGGTTACACGGCTACGAGGAGGGAGATTGCGGCCCTCTTGCGACAGCGCAGCCGGCCCTACCTGTTCTCCAATTCCCTGCCCCCTTCGATTGCGGCGGCGTGCCTCAAGGTGCTGGAGTTGCTCTCGGGGTCGGACGATCTGCGGCGGCGGCTGTGGGAGAACGCCGCGTTGTTTCGCGAGCGCATGACCGCGCTCGGCTTCCGGGTTCTTCCGGGCGAGCACCCGATCGTGCCGGTGATGATCGGCGACGCCTCCGAGGCGGTGCGCCTGGCGAGCAGGCTGCTCGACAAAGGCGTGTACGTCGTGGCCTTCTCCTATCCGGTGGTTCCCAAGGACAAGGCGCGCATCCGGGTTCAGGTTTCGGCCTCTCATACGCGCGAGGATCTGGAGCTGGCGGCCAGGATGTTCGCCGAAGCGCGGGACGAGGTGGCTGGCAGCCCACGCCGGTAGCCGCGTCGCCCGCGGAAAAACTGTCAAGAGCGTCGAATCATCTCGAACGGGGTCGAGTACGTGGCTCGCGAGGATTGCGGGGAGCGGAGGCAGCGATCCGGGACCGAATCCATTTCAGGGGGACGAACATGGACACCCGCTCCTGGTAACTGCGGTAAGCGTCACCAAACTCGCGGACCAGCTTGCGCTCCTCAAGGAGCGTTCCAACCACAATGTAGACGGTGAGCACGCTGTTGCCGACCAACGACGCCATGTCCAGGTCGCCCGCCCACAACAGCAGCACAACCGCGGTGTACCAGGGATGCCGGACCAGACCGAGGATCCCACTCGAATCGATTCCACCCCCCGCCCCAATCCCCCCGGAGGATGCTCCCCGCAACTGGCTGATCCCGAAGAACTGTCCGAGACTGTAGTGCCTTCCGCCAGCGACCACGAGCAGGATGCCGCAGGCCAGGAGCAGGTATTGGGGGACCAGCCATGCGCCTTCCCAGCGGAAGATCGCATCTTGCCTAAGGGAGTGCGCGTACCACAGAACCGGGATCAGCGTGAGCATCGCGATTGAGTTGAAGAATAGCCGGTAGAACCGGAAGGAGTCGCCCAGCCTGCGCTTCAGGAAGCCGGTCGCCGTCTCCGAGATCATTGCGCTGTGTAGCGTGCAGTACGCCGTCCAGGCGAGGGCAAGGAGGAGGTATTTCATTGATTTCCCCGTTGCGGCTTGCGAGCCTCGAACATGAGATCATCTACGCTAGCCGCCGGATGGCGTTCGTTGACCGCTCCCTCACGGTCGCGGGCGGCGCGGTCTCGGGGGTTACCGGAGTTCAGCGGGTTCCGTGTCCGAGTAGCCGAGGCTGAAGACTCCAGGGAACGTCCCGCCGCCCACCAGCGGGACCGTGTACAGCGCCGGCTCGTCGCGTGCCGGCGACAACGTCAGTTGCACCCTGGCAGCAGCGGACCCGCCGCCAGGCAACTGCGAAATGAGCGCTGCCGGAATCGTGATCGAGCCTGCCGTCGCAGGCGCCTGGCAGAACGCCGCGGCGGAGCCCGCATAAACGCCGGCTTGCACCCATTCCCGATCGGTGTAACCGGCACTGTCCCAGGTCAGGGTCAGGTCCTTCTCCCGAGAGACTGTGGAAACAGAGGCCCGATTCGTCCAACGCAGCATGGGCGGAATTCGCAGGCCGGCCTGGAACGCGGCGATATCTTTGCCCCCCGGCACATTCACCCACCAATCGCCGGTAACGAAGAACGAGGCCGGGATCGCAGCCGGCACGTAAGTCATTGCCGAAAACGTCCTCGAATAGAACCCGTGGCCTCCCTCCATAGGCAGGCGCACGCCTGTGGAACCAACAACCATCGGCAAGCCGGCGTCGAAGGCGCGCGGACTCAGGATACCCGCCGCGATTGCGTTCTGGCTGATCCGGCATCCGGTGGTCTGGGCGGAGAGCGCGCCGGTGATCGCCTGGACACCTGGAGCATAGAGCTCAAGGAAGAGCAGGGTGACAGCCTCGTCGCGCCGGTAACGGCCCCACTCATCCGGAGACAGGCCGCTCACGAACGAGTTCTGGCTCAACGGGACGCTGCCGCCCTGGTCGAGTGTCGAGAGAGCCTCGGGTGAAAGTCCCAGCCGATGACGGCACGGACCCGGCATACCTGCCGCCGCAATCGTTGGCGTGTTTCCGATCCGGCCGCCAACGTTGACGGCGACGGGGATGTAGCAGTCGTCGGGCACACCCGCGGGGAACCGGAAGTTGATCTGGTCCACGCCGGCGAGCCCCGGCGCCGGGCCGGCATAGTCGGGCGCCACGCCGATACCGGCAACCTCCACCGTTACCGCGGAGGCGCGCGCCGACCCCAATCCCGTCCCCCACAGCGTGATCCACTCCCCCGCCTGCACGGGTGTCGTCAAGCCAACCTTGAGGGGATCACCGCGCCAGACTTGTGCGAGGGCCGCGCCATTGCCCCCATAGGCGTCGGTAAAGACGCCGAAGTTCGAGCCGGTGATCCAGACGCTGGTGGAGTAAAGGACGCCGCTGGCAGCAACGGCAATTACTACAGCTTGTCCAAGCGGAGTGTCTGGGGGCACCAGCGCGGTGAACCCCGATGAAATACCGGGAAACGAAGTCCGCGCGGCGAGAACTGTCATTTCGCGGGCCTCGCCTGCGCCAGGCGCGCGAAACCGCAGCGTAACCGGATCGTCCGGAAGGAGGCTGCCGCGCGGCGCGTAGAGGCGAGAAACGTCGACCTCGCAAAGCGATCCGGGCGCCAGTCCCGTCTCCGGCGTCTGGGGCCGCACGCGCGTGGCAGCATGGACCACGGAGATTGACACCAGATCAGAAGGACCCGGCGTCTGAGCGGACGCGGCCGACGCGCCTAGCAACACAACGACCACCAATTTTGCCTTCATCGGGTCCCTATGACGAGCAGCATTTCATCACTACTGTCCGGCCGAAATCCTCCATCAGTACGCCCAGCGCCAGAGGCTCGCGCCGGCCGTGTATCCCGCACCCACCGCCGCAAACAGAACGATGTCCCCTTTGCGGAGCTTGCCCGAGTTGAGGGCGTCGCGCGTGGCCAGCGGGATCGTTCCCGAAGTCGTGTTGCCGTACTCGCCGATGTTGATGATGACGTCCTCCCTCGCGATGCCCAGCCGGTCGGCTGTGGCGGTGATGATACGGAGGTTCGCCTGATGGGGGATGAATACCCGGACGTCCGAAGCCGCGAGGTTGTTCCGGGTCAGAAGCTCCCTGCACACCTCATACATCTTCCGCACTGCGAACTTGAAAACCTGCTGCCCATCCTGGTGGACGAAATGAAGCCGTTTCTCCACGGTCTCGGCGGAGGCCGGCATGCGGCTACCTCCGGCCGGCATGTTCAGGTAGGGTGCTCCGCTGCCGTCGATCTCGTTCAGGAAGTCGATGAGGCCCGCTCCGTCGCCTTCCCCCGGCTCAAGGAGCATGGCGCCGGCGCCGTCTCCGAAGAGCACGCAGGTGGCCCGGTCCTGGTAGTCGATGATGCGGGACATGGTGTCTGCGCCGATCACCAGGACCCGCCTGTGAGTCCCGGCGGAGACCAGGTGAGCGCCGGTCGTCAACCCATAGAGGAATCCCGAGCAGGCAGCGATCAGGTCGAATCCCCAGCAGCCCTTTGCGCCCAGCCGGTCCTGCACGAGGCAGGCCGTGGAAGGGAAGAACATGTCCGGGGTGACGGTGCACACGATGATGGCGTCCAGGTCCGAAGGCTCAATGCCGCGCCCAGCCAGGGCGGCGTGGGCGGCTTCGACTGCAAGGTCGGAGGTGGCGACTCCCGGATCGGCGATGTGGCGCTGATGAATGCCGGTGCGGGCGAGGATCCACTCGTTGGTCGTGTCGACCATCCGCTCCAGTTCGGGATTGGTCAGCAACCTGGGAGGGGTGTAGCAGCCGAGCGCGGTGATTCTTGCTCCGCGCAGCGTGGCGCGGGCATTGGATAAATGAGAAGATGAGTTCACTCTAGCTATGTTACATATGGGGGGAGTGCAAGTCGAGAGCGCCCTGCTGTTTGAAACCCCCGCCGAGATGTATGCACGCGTGTTCCGCGCGCTGAAGCCGCGGACTCCCTTGCCGGAAATCCGCATAGAATACTGCCGCTTCGCGGACGCCAGCAGCCTGGCGCGCCTGGAGGGCAACCTTCTGCGGGTGAGGATCTCTGATCTGCTGGAAGGCGCGCCGGCCCCGGTCTCCGAGGCCCTGGCCTACATTCTGCTTTCGAAGCTCTTCCGGCGTCCAGCGCCCCGCATTTACAGTCACCGCTACCGGCTCTACATGAACCGCCGGGACGTGCGGCGCAGCGTTCACCTCGTACGCCAGATCCGCGGCCGGAAGCAGCTCGGTGAACCCAAAGGAGAGGCATACGATTTGGAGGAAATCTTCGAAGAGCTGAACCGGAGCTATTTCCACGGGCTGCTTGCGCGGCCCTCATTGAGTTGGAGCCAGCGGCCCTCGCGCACCATGCTGGGCCACTACGATCCTTCGCACAATGCCATTATCATCAGCCGGCTACTCGATTCCCGCGAGGTCCCGCGTCTTGCGGCGGAGTACGTTCTGTACCACGAGATGCTGCACCTGCGCTTTCCCGTCCAGCACCGGGGAGCCCGGCGCAGCGTACATCCGGAGGAGTTTCGGCGCGCGGAGAAGGAATTTCCCCACTTGGCCGACGCCAAGAGAATCCTCAAGCAGCTTACCGCCTGACAGGGAGCAGGCGCGTGATCAGGCCAGAGTTGCCTGCCGGACCAACACCATCCGTCTCAACTCGACGCGCATCTCATCGAGCGAGCCGATCAGGCGGTGGACGTCGGCATTGCTGAGGCCAAACCCGTAGAGCAGGAGGCGCCACCTGGCTCCGAGCATCGCAGCCGTGAACGAGAGCCTCCGCTTCAGCAGGGCCCTGGCCATGTCCGGCCTGTCCTGGGGGGCATGCGCCATCCAGAAGCTGGCGGCGGCCTCCAGCCTCCTGAAGTCCGCACTGATCCAACTCAGGTATCCGCGGAAGACTTTGATCCTCTCGCGGCGCAGCCGTCGGGCGATATCCGATCGATATCCCTTCTGCCGGGCCAGATAACGGTAGTCTTCTTCGGAGAAGAGGCGCTCCATGGGCCGGTATCTCGCAACGGAAAATCGACTCAGCCAATCCGAGCTCACCAGTTCACACCGGCTGGGGGAAACCAACCTCTGGAACAAGAGAGCGAGCACGAGGGCCACCACTCCACCGGTTATGGCCGCAATTGAGAGCATTGTGAGCATCGTTCCCCACCCTTGTGTGGGTGTTCACCGAAAATAATAGCTAAGGCGGGAATTGAAGACAATAGTACTTTTAGTACATATGGGACCCTGGAACACCAGGACGGCTTTGCCTACCTGTCGCCAGTGCGCCGCAGGGAATCGCTGAGAGCATCAAGATGCCGGAGCAGCCTCTCTTCGTCCTCGGGCTGCCACCTGCTGCGCACCACCACGAGTCCCTCCTCGCCAGCGCGGTTAAGCCAGGCGAGCCAGAGAACGAAGCATACGCAGTCCACACAGATCAGCGAAGTGTTAATAGCAGCAGTAATCTGGTACCCGGCAACGTTGCGCAGGAACAGACCCAGGGCCACCGAAAGGAAGTGAATGGACAAGACGGTTGCGTGGAGCACGGTATTGCGGCGGATGGAAATCGGGAACAGCACCAGGAAGACGGTAATCATCAGTAGGAAAAGCACCAGACTGGAGACGATGCCCCTCTCAATGACGCTGAAGTAGACCAGGGTCCGGTACGCCCCGGCTGGACGGCTCAGATCGGCGGAGAGGCTAAGAGAGGCAATCCCCGCAGCCAGGACCATGGATGCCGACAGCACCCACCTGCTAAGGGTGGCAATGCCGGGGTGTTTCCTGAGGGCCATGGAGTACAGTTCCAAGACAACGAGGACGGAAAGGAGCCAGATCACCGGCTGACTGACCAGGAAGACCCACGCGTAGCGGTTGGTCCTCGCCGGCACCAGCATGAGAAGCCCGGCCTGGACCACACCGGCACAGAGGTATACCAAGAACGAAGCGTAGGGCTTGTGAAGGCGGGTTAGCAGCAGTTTCGCAACCAGCGCTGCCTGCAGGAGGACACCGATCACCCAAAGGGAATGCTGCAATCCTTGCATCTAGCGCTCAGGCCGTCCCTTCTGGCGCTGAAAGCAAACAGGTTCAGACACAATGATAGCTTGCCACCTGTGGAGTGGCAAGCTTCACGTCGGGTTTGCGGGCGACCTTACTGTGCGCTGTCGCAGGGGAAGCATTCCGGCCAAGGATTGTAATTTGTCGTCACATTGGCCGCGACTGCAAACTGGAGCACTAGGAACAAGGCAACCACCAATTTTCTCAACATACTGCCTGCTCTCCCCACCGTACAAAGATGGAATGGTATTTCCTCAACGAGAGTACTATACTCTTTCGCTTCAAGGTACTACCGGGCGAAAATGTTCCAATATCGGAACAGCCGCCCGTCGTCGCGAGCCGCTGTGCAACAAAGTGGACCATCCGCCGCCAACTAGCGGTATAATCGAGCCTTACGGCTCCCGTCGTGATGGAGATACAGCGAAAGAGGGGCAATCTCGAGCGCGGCAAGGCTGCGGAGATGTGGCGGCACACGCTGAACCAGATCCCCTCGACCTTCGGCCGCCTGGTCTACCTGTCCTCCCTCAGGGATCAGAACACGGGACGTTACGAGCACCACGGCCTTGCCCAGATGTTCGGGGAGAGCGAGACCGATACCGCGTTGAGGGAGAGCCACGAGGAGACGTTTGCCGACTGGCTGGCTTCCAGCATGGAGCAGCAGAAGGAAGATCTGGATCTGTATCTCTCTTCTTTTCAGGTTGATAGACACACGATCGTGAGCACATGGATCCGCCTCGCCCCTTACAGGAGTCTGGTGCCCGCCTCCGCCCGCGACCCCGAACAGAGGCTCTACCTTGCCGACCTGGAGGCGCTCCTGGAGATACTCAAGGCCGAGTACGACGTCTCCGGCCGGGATCCAGACGCATAGCAACGCCCACAACCTGCCCGACGATGTCCACGTCGTTGGGGTAGTTGTGCACTTCGGGGACGCATTGCGATGCCGGGTGGGGTTGAAGAACGAGACGGTTCTCCGTTATGTGGCACCACGCGCAGGCGTAGCCGCTCCGGTGTTCAACGAAGTAGATGGGGCGCTCGAACTCACTGGCCCACCCCCCCGTGGCGATCCTGGTCCGGCTCTCGTCCACCAGAACGAGGGAGCCCGGGTGCAGTAAGGGAAACATGAACCAGTCGTCCATCCCGATAAAGCCGTAACGGTGGCGCTTCAGATCCAGGCCGTTCAGCAGAGCCAGCGGGAGCTTCCCCCAGCGCTGGATCATACGGCTGAGGTAGGTGGTGCGACCGAGTTCAACCCCGGGATCAAGGCCGAATGGCAGCTCGATCTGAGCATGGTCCACGGGACGGAAGCCGATCAGGTGGGTGCGCTCCACCCCGACGCTCAAGGCATCCGCCGGGAGCCCGGTGAAATCGATGCCGTACCATCTCAGAACCTCGAACAGATCCAGCCTGTAGATGGCGCACAGGGAGTACAGCCGGTAGAGAGTCGGGAGCGTGCCTTTGTTCTCGATGTCTGCGAGGCGACTGAGCGCGATACCGAACTCGGGGTTTTGGAGGCGCTCGGCGATGCGCAGACTGGCGTCCTCCACGTCCCGGTAGCGCAAGTTGAGGCGCTCGCGGACCTGCCTTAGCCTTTGCCCTGGCTCCTCCATGGTATGATCCTGAGACGGCACAAACGTTACCAGCGCGGGAACCCGCAGTCGCCGGCTCGCCACAATTCGCTGTGAGGGACGCAGGGCAATTATACCGGGTGCGCGCGCAGACGACAAGGCGTTTTTTCGATTTCTGTTCTGAGTTCGGAACAATCGGGTCCGAATTGAGGTAATTGGCCACGTGCGAGTCATTGTCGGCATCTCGGGCGCCAGCGGTTCCATCTACGGGTTACGGTTACTGGAGAGACTGCGTGAGCAGCCGGCAGTCGAGATTCACCTGATCCTCAGCCGGCTGGGAGAGAAAACGTTGTACCTCGAAACGGGCAAGCGGGCCGCCGATTTGAAAGCCCTGGCTCATCATTGGCATCCTATTGAAGATGTAGGGGCTTCGATCGCCAGCGGCTCTTTTCTGACCGACGCCATGGTGATCGCGCCGTGCAGCATACACACCATGTCGGCGATCGCCACGGGCATCACCGGCAACCTGATGACACGCGCCGCCGACGTGATGCTCAAGGAGCGGCGCAAGCTTGTCCTCATGGTCCGGGAGTCGCCGCTGCATCTGGGCCACCTGCGGAACATGGCGGCGCTGGCCGAGATGGGAGCCATTATCGCTCCTCCGGTGCCGAGTTTTTACCATCGTCCGAAGGCTGTTCTGGAAATAGTGGATCAGAGCGTCGACAGGGTTCTAGACCTACTGGGAACACCATGCCAACAGGCTCGGCGCTGGGAGGGACAGAGAAGACGTCATGCCGAAGAGGACTTGTGAAATCGCGGCCTTCCAGGGCGAGAAGGGCGCATTCAGCCAGGAGGCCGCTCGCCGCCTGCTCGGCGACCAAGTGAGGGTGCTGCCGCGCCAGCGTTTCGAAGAGGTGTTTCAGAGTCTGGAAAGCGGTGCGGCCAGCGCGGCGGTCATCCCTATCGAAAACACCCTGGCGGGCTCGGTCCATGAAAACTACGACCACCTGCTCCATTTCGACTTCCGCATCGTGGCCGAGACCAGCGTGCGGATCGTGCACAACCTGATCGCGCCGCCAGGTGTGCGGCTGAGCCAGGTCCGCAGGGCCTTTTCGCATCCGGTCGCGCTGAATCAGTGCCTGGATTTCTTCACGGAGAATCCCCGGATCGAGAAGGTCCCCTTTTACGACACTGCAGGGAGCGTGAAAATGATCATGGAGGAAGGGCTCACCGATGCCGCCGGGATCGCCTCGTCGCTGGCGGCGGAGATTTACGGGGCGAAGGTACTGAGGAAGTCCATTGAGGACGACCGGCAGAACTTCACCCGGTTCTTTCTCCTGCGCCGCGCGGACTGGAAGGCAAGACGCACGCCGCCCGCTCCCAAGGGCTGGAAGACATCGCTGGTGTTTACGACCCGGAACATCCCCGGCTCCCTGTTCCGCGCTCTGAGCGCGTTCGCGCTGCGCGATCTGAACCTGGCCAAGATCGAATCACGCCCTTTGCGCGGCAAGCCTTGGGAGTACCTGTTCTACCTGGACTTCATGGGGCACGTCGAGGACGAGCGGTCGCGCAATGCACTGGGACACCTGGCCGAGCTGGCCGATTTCCTGCGCGTGCTGGGCTGCTATCCCAGCGGCGGCTAGTAGAGCGGCGCCGAGCCCGGGGGCCGGGTCTTCCAGCGGCGGTGGATCCACAGCCACTGGTCGGGATGCTCCCGGATGATTTCCTCCAGCCCCTTTTGCACGCGCTGGGTGTCAGCTTGAACATCGCCGGCGATCTCCACCGGAGGGTAGAAGCGCAGGACATAGCGCTGTTCCCGCTCCGACCACAAGGCGCAACCCAGAATGACTGCGGCTCCGGTGTGAGCTGCGATGCGGGCAAGTCCTCCGTTGGAGCAAGCGGGGATACCGAAGAAGTCGACGAACACTCCGTACTCGGGGCTCGTGTTCTGGTCAATCAGGATGCCGACGGCTTGGTTGGCTGCGAGCGCCGCCAGCATCCCCCTGGCGAAGTCCTTCTTCTCCATGAGCCGGTTTCCGGAGAGGGCCCGGCGGCGGGCCACCAGAGCATCCAGCAAAGGATTGTCGAGGGGGCGCACGACCACGTGCATGGGACCGGTCAACAGGGCATGCGCAAACGCGCTCAGTTCCCAGTTGCCGAGGTGCCCGGTGGCGATCAGGACCCCGCGTCCCCGGCGGATGGCCGCCTCGAAATGCTCGTATCCCTCGTAGCGAATCCACCGGCCGACGTTGTCACGACCGATTCGCGGAAGGCGCGCGAAGCTGACCAGCAGGCGTGCAATCGATTGAAACACCCCGTCCGCGATCCGGCCGCGCTCGCGAGCGGTCAGTCCTGGAAGCGCCATCTCCAGATTCCGGCGAGCCGTACGCCTCAGACGCGGGATCGCGAGGTCTAACAGCGCCACATAGCGCCGGGCGAGCCAGTCGGACAGGGATCTGGGACCGTACTCCAGCGTGAAGAGCACGAACAGGGCCGCCCAGTACTCCAGCCGGTTGCGCAAGCGGGATCGATGTCGCAAGCGACTATTCTATCCAGCCGCCGCCGAGGACGAGATCGCCATCGTAAAAGACGGCGGCCTGACCCGGCGTCACCGCGCGCTGCGGCTGGTCGAAGAGCACCTCGACCCGCGATCGGTCCCCCGCCGGCGAGACAGTAGCGGAGGCCGCTTCGTGCTTGTTCCTTATCTTCACGTGCGCCCGGACAGGGGCGGTCAAGTTGTCCCACGGAAACCAGTTGACTTGACTGGCGGTGAGGGATCGGCGCAGAAGCTCCTCGCTGCGCCCCACGATCACTCGCCGCCGATCGGGCTGTGTGGCGATCACGTAAAGGGGTACGCCCATTGCCACGCCCAGGCCCTTTCGCTGGCCCACGGTGAAGCGGTGTACCCCTGCATGCTCGCCGAGCACGCGCCCGTCCGTGGTCACGATCTCGCCGCGGCCCGCCGGCGGTGCGGTTCCCTGCTCCCGGAAGTAGGCGTCGATGAAGGCGTCGTAGCCGCTGTCTGGAACGAAGCAGATCTCCTGGCTCTCGCTCTTGGCGGCGACCGGCAGCCCAAGCTCCGCGGCCATGCGCCGGACTTCGTCCTTGGTGTACTCGCCCAGAGGGAAGCTGGTCCGCGCGAGCTGCGCCTGGGTGAGGCCGAACAGGAAATACGACTGGTCCTTGGCCGGGTCCACCCCGCGCAGAAGCAGGTGGCGCCCGGTGGCGGGGTCGCGCCCGATGCGCGCGTAGTGCCCGGTGGCGATCTTCTCCGCTCCAAAGGCCGAGGCCAGCTCAAGGAACTGGTCGAACTTGATCAGATTGTTGCAGAGAGTGCACGGGATGGGAGTCCTCCCCGCCAGGTACTCCTGGACGAAGGGACGGACGACGAGCCGCTCGAAGTGCGTCTCCAGGTTGACGACGTAGTACGGGATTCCCAGTTTCTGGGCGACGTAGCGGGCGTCGTAGACGTCGTCCATCATGCAGCAGCGCCGGGACGAGGTTCCATCGGCCGCCAGCTCCGGGAGCCGCTTCTGGTTCCAGAGCTGCATGGTGAGGCCGATGACGTCCTGGCCCCGCCGGCGCAGTAGGCCCGCCACGGTGGAACTGTCCACACCGCCGCTCATCGCCACTGCTGTCAGATTCCCGGGCATGGAGACACGGACTGGAAGCGCCGCGCTGGATTGTTGTATTCATTGTAGCAACCATGCGCCAGCCGATCGTGACATTGACCACCGATTTCGGCCTCGCGGACCACTTCGTGGGGGCCATGAAGGGCGCGATCCTCAGCATCGAGCCGCGCGCGCGGATCGTGGATATCAGCCACCTGATCGCGCCGTATTCGGTCGCCGAGGCGGCGTTCGTGCTGTGGCAGGCATACGCCTGCTTCCCCCGGGGGACCGTCCACGTGGCGGTTGTGGACCCGGGGGTTGGCTCCGCCCGCCGGACCCTGCTGGTGGAAGCGGCCGGGCAGTACTTCGTGGCCCCCGACAACGGCGTTCTGTCGATAATCCTGGCCCGGGAGAAGCACAAGGTCCGGGCAATCACAGCGGAGCGGTACTTCCGGCAACCGGTCAGCCGCACGTTCCACGGCAGGGACATCTTTGCTCCGGTGGCGGGGCACCTGGCCCG
This sequence comes from Bryobacteraceae bacterium, assembly GCA_041946685.1. Lineage (GTDB taxonomy): Bacteria > Acidobacteriota > Terriglobia > Bryobacterales > Bryobacteraceae > JBHGAV01. Next base: position 16,532 of record JBHGAV010000013.1, read on the forward strand.
CGGCGTTGCGCCCTCCAGGTTCGGACGGCTGATCTCCGATTGCGTGCGCGGGGAGTTCGCCGAGCCGGCCGCATCGGGCAGCAGCGGCTGGGAGGGCTGCGTTCTCAAAGTGGACCGCTTCGGCAACCTCATCACGAATTTTCCGTCCGCCAGGCATGAGGGCCTGAGAACCGGCGAATTTGAAATGCGCGCCGGCCGCCGGCGCATCACCAAGCACGTATCAAGTTACTCGGAGGGGCGGCGGGGCGAACTTTTCGTGATCGGCGGCAGTTCGGGCTTGCTGGAGATTGCGGTGAACCAGGGCTCGGCGGCGAGGCTTGCCGGACTGGCCGCTGGAAGCCTGGTGCAATTACGTCTCGTTCCCGCGTACACTGTAGGAAACGGGGACAAGTCGACTACCAAAGAGGAGAACCGATGAACAAGTCAATGCTGGCTTATGCCGTGGCGGCGATGCTGATGGCTGGCGCTGTTCAGGCGCAGCCTCCAAGAAGGGGGGGACCGCCCCTCAGCCCGCCTGCCGAGACGTCCGTAACCATCGCAGGCAAGGCGATCAGCATCAAGTACTCGGCGCCCTCGGTCAGGGGCCGCCAGATGTTCGGCGAGGGCGGGGTTATCAGCAAGGACAGGACCTATCCCGTGTGGCGCCTGGGCGCCAATTCCGCCACCGCGCTGCATACGGAAGCGGACCTGGTGATCAAGGGTCTCACCGTTCCCAAAGGCGATTACACGCTGTTCGCGCTGGTGAACGCCACGCCGTGGCAGCTCATCGTCAACAAGCAGACCGGCCAGTGGGGCCTTAGCTACGACCAGGCGCAGGACCTGGGCCGGGTCCCGATGGACATGAGCAAGCCGTCGGCTCCGGTGGAAACGTGCAAGATCACTCTCTCGAGCACGGGCGCCAACTCGGGCCTGCTCCAGGTCGAGTTTGAGAACGTCGTCGCCTCCGTACCTTTCACGGCTAAGTGATGCGCTCCACAATCCGCCTGGCGCGCCGCTGGGCCGGTTGCGCGCTGGTCTTGTGCCTGTTCCACGTTCCGGCCTCCGGACAGAGGAACCTGGCGGGAGCCGCACAGACCAAGCTGGCCCTGGAGCGGCTGAACGTGCTGGGGAGCCTGATGCTCTTCGGCGCCCACCCGGACGACGAAAACGCAGCCTTGCTGGCGTACGTGGCGCGGGGCCGGAAGGCGCGCGCAGCGTACCTGTCGCTAACACGCGGCGACGGAGGCCAGAACCTGATCGGTTCGGAGCAAGGCGCGCTGCTCGGCATGCTGCGAACGCAGGAACTGCTGGCCGCGCGCCGGATTGACGGCGCCGAGCAGTATTTTACGCGCGCCGTCGATTTCGGATTCTCCAAGACCGCCGAGGAGACGTTCGACAAGTGGGGGCATGAAACGATCCTGGCGGACGTGGTGTGGATCGTGCGCCGCTTCCGTCCGGATGTCATGGTGATCGGCGTAAGCGGCGGGCACGGGCATCATCAGGCCTCGGCGATTCTGGCCCGGGAGGCGTTCACGGCGGCAGCCGACAAGACCCGCTTTCCGGAGCAGTTGAAGTGGGTGGAGCCGTGGCAGGCCAAACGGATCGTTTCGGCGGGCTTCGGAGCGGGGCGCGGCGGGGCCGCGGCCGCGGGCGGGATCCAGATCGACACCGGCGAGTACAACCCCCTGCTGGGCTTCTCTTACGGAGAGATCGCGGGCATGAGCCGCAGCATGCACAAGACCCAGGGCGTGGGAGCGCCCGAGCGGCGGGGCGCGGCGGTCAGCTCCATGACCCTGGTGAGCGGCGAGCCCGCCACGGGCGACGTCTTCTCGGGGATCGACACGAGCTGGAATCGTCTCAGCGGCGGCGCCGAGGTGGGGAAGATCCTCGGCGAGGCCGCGCGCGCCTTTGACCCCGAACAACCCGATAAGACCATTCCACTGCTGCTCAAGGCGCGGCCGCTCATCGCGGCCCTCAAGGATCCGTGGGCGTCGCTGAAACTTCAAGAGCTCGACGAGGCGATCGCCCTGTGCGCCGGACTGTACCTGGACGCCTCGACGGAGCGCTACATGGTGACGCCCGGCGAGACGCTTCAGGTGAACTTCGAGGCGACCAACCGCTCCCGCTTCCCTCTCGCCATCAAGGCCGTCAGGCTGGAGGGCTTGAACGGCGCGCCCGCGGAAGAATTCGCGCCTGCCGCGCTCGAATACAACCGCCCCGACCGCCGGTCGCTCAAGGTCACGATCCCGAAGGACGAGCCTTATTCCCAGCCGTACTGGCTGAGGAAGCAGGGCAACGGCTTCACCTACGTCGTCGAGGACCAGCAGATGGTGGGCGAGGCGGAAACCCCGCCGGTGCTGCGGGCGAAGTTCCGGATTCAGGCCGGGAGCCAGGAGATCGAGTTCACGCGCCCGGTGGTCCGGCGGTACGTGGATCGCGTCGCGGGCGAGACCACCAGACCGCTGGTGGTGGCGCCGCCCGTGGCCGTGAGCATTTCCGATCCGGTGGTGATGTTCCCGGATGCGAAGGCGAAGCCTGTTGAGGTGCTCCTGAGCGCGAATTCCAGCGGCCAGTCCGGAGAAGTCAGGCTGGAAGCTCCGCAGGGGTGGCGCGTCCAGCCCGCCTCGGCGCCGTTCAAGCTCGACGCCGAAGACGAGGAGACGGTCGTCGCCTTCCAGGTGACTCCCCCCACGGACTCCGCCACTGTGGAGATTCGCGCGGTGGCGCGCGTGGACGGGCGCGAAATCTCATCGGGCGTCCGGGTTTTCGGTTACGAAGGCATCCCCCCGCAGACGATATTCCCCGCATCGGCCGCCCGCCTGGTTCGCGCCGACGTGCGCACGCTGGCCCGGAGGATCGGCTATGTGATGGGCGCGGGAGACGAGGTGCCGCATGCGCTGGAACAGCTCGGATGCGAAGTGACGCTGCTCGGAGCCGGCGACCTGGCGCGCGGGGACCTGGCGCGCTTCGACGCGATCGTGACGGGCGTCCGAGCGTTCAACGTGCGGGCGGACCTTGCCGCCAACCAGCAGCGCCTGATGGATTACGTTGAAAAGGGCGGCACGCTGGTGGTGCAGTACATCACACCGGATCAGCGCACGCCGGTGGGGAGGTTTTCTCCTTACCCGATCCGGCTGGGCGGCTCGCGGGTGACGCTGGAGGATGCCCCCGTGGCCATACTCGACCCGAAGCATCCGCTGGTCGCCAGCCCGAACCGGATTGGAGAGGACGATTTCCGGGGGTGGGTGCAGGAGCGGGGTCTGTATTTCGCGGCCGAGTGGGACAAGCGGTACGAGACTCCCTTTGAGTCGCACGACCCGAGCGAGGCCCCTCAGCCGGGAATCACGCTCTACACCCGGTACGGGAAGGGGGCTTACGTCTTCACGGCCTTCGCCATGTTCCGGCAGTTGCCGGCCGGCGTTCCGGGAGCGTTTCGCATCTTCGCCAATCTCCTGAGCGCAGCCAAGACGGCGCCATGACCGAAGAGCGAGAGGAAGCGCCTCCCTTTCTTGGATCCTGGCGCCGGGTTTACCTGGCGGTGTTGGGCTGGCTGGCGTTCTTGATCCTGCTGTTCTTCTGGTTCACCAGGGAGTTCACCCCTTGAGACTGGCCGACTGGCTGGTGATGTGCGGCGCGCTGGCCTTCATGGTCCTCTACGGCCTGTGGCGCTCGCGCGGAAGCAACAACGTCCACAAGTATCTGCTGGCGGGCCGGACCCTGCCCTGGCACGCCGTGGCGCTCTCGATCATGGCCACCCAGGCGAGCGCGGTCACTTTCATCTCCACCACCGGCCAGTCTTACGTGGACGGCATGCGCTTCGTGCAGTTCTATTTCGGGCTGCCGCTGGCCATGGTCGTGCTTTCTCTGACCGCCGTTCCCATCTTTCACAAAGCCAAGGTCTACACCGCCTACGAGTACTTGGAAAAGCGTTTTGACGCCAAAACACGGGCCCTGGTCAGCATCATCTTCCTGATCCAGCGTGGGCTGGCTCTTGGCATCACACTCTATGCGCCCGCCGTGGTGTTGAGCGTGATTCTGGGCTGGCCGGACCACATCACCACGCTGGTCATGGGAGCGGTGGCCCTGCTTTACACGACCTGGGGCGGCGCGAAGGCGGTGGCCTGGACCGACGTCCAGCAGATGCTGGTCATGACGCTGGGGCTGGTGGCCGCCCTGGTGGCCGCGGTGATGCTGTTGCCGGGCGACGTTTCATTTCCCGATGCGGTCAGACTGGCGGGGGCCGCCGGCAGGCTCAACGCCGTCACGCTGAACGTGGACTGGCGCGACCGGTACAACCTATGGAGCGGCCTGATCGGAGGCATGTTCCTGGCGCTCGCTTATTTCGGCTGCGACCAAAGCCAGGTGCAGCGCTACCTGACCGGCAGGAGCGTGGCCCAAAGCCGTCTGAGCCTGCTGTTCAACGCCGTCGCAAAGGTTCCGATGCAGTTCTTCATCCTGTTCATCGGGGCCATGGTCTTCGTGTTCTATGTGTACGAGAAACCGCCGCTGCTGTTCCAGAAGACCGAACTGGAGCGCATACAGTCGCCTGCGGTGCGGGCCGAGTACGGAGCCGTTGCTGCCCGGTATGATGCGGCCTTCCAGGATCGCAGGACCGCTGCCAGCCGGCTCATCGAGGCGCGCCGGGGCGGCGACCAGGCCCTCCTGGCGGAGGGTCTGGACGGGTTCAGAAATGCGCAAAGGGAACTGGACGCCGCGCGGCGCGAAGGAGCGGCGCTGGCGGCCAAGGCCGGCGGGCCGTCGGCCGTCAACGATACCAACTATATTTTTCTTACATTTGTAACCCAGCACCTGCCTGTCGGTGTGGTGGGGCTTGTTCTGGCGGTAATTTTCGGCGCAACCATGGCCTCGATCTCCGCCGAGATGAATTCGCTGGCGACCGTCAGCATGGTGGACATTTACCGGCGCCACTTCCGGGCAACGGCCAACGATCATCACTACCTGACCGTCTCGCGGGTAGCGACCGTGTTCTGGGGATGCTACGCCGTGGCGACGGCCCACTACGCCAAACGCCTGGGATCGTTAGTTGAGGCAGTTAACCTTTTAGGATCTTTCTTTTACGGTGGGATGCTGGGTGTGTTCGTGCTGGCGTTCTTCTTTCGCCGGGTGGGCGGAAGAGGTGCGTTCTACGGCGTGCTGGCGGGGGAGGCAGTGATCTTCGCCTGCTACTTCTTCACCGACATTGCCTTCCTCTGGTACAACGTGATCGGGTGTCTGGTGGTGGTGGGAACGGGGTTCACAGTGTCCCACATTGAACGGAGTTCATGCTAGCCGTATACCCTATCGAGGGTAGGATAATCGATGGGGTATAGGCTGTATAATGGCTGGAGCCGTTGTTGACTTCTCCCGTGAGCAATAGCCAGTGACACCCTTTGACACGATCGAAAGCGCACAGGACTACATCGACCTGTTGCTAGAGGCGATCGAGGAGACAAGACGCGACGTCGGAGCGGAAATCCGGCTTTCGACGGGCCCTGGCGGTGAGCGCCGGGCGCAGGCGCTTCAGCTTGTAGCCTTGAACCTGAACAAGCTCTCCTGCCACGTCACCAAGAGCCGCCGGATCCTGAACGACCTCAGAAGCCTGCGCCGACTCCTTCTGGAGGAGCGCAAGCCGATGTCGGAGGCCGAGTTCCAGGCCAGAGTGGCTGGAGTGGCGTAGCCGGAAAGCGGCGGCGGTTTCGTCTCCCCTAACCCGGAACACAGGAATTGGAATGACCGGTGCGTACCTGCTGCTCCGTGTGCTGATGGGGGGGCTGTGCATCTTCTTCTCCTACTTCCTTGGCCGCAGCCTGAGCTCTCGCAGAGACGGCCGGGCGACCAACACACAGGTGATGCGGTGGGGCCTGCGGGTAGCCGTGACGGCCATGGGCACTGCCTGGGGCGGCCTGGAGAGGCTGACGGTGCTGTTGCTGGCGCTGGCGATCCTGGCGGCAGGATACGGCTACTACGCCGGGCAGCGGCCGCGTCCTCCCGAGGAGGACCTGGCGAGGAAGATGTTCCCCGACGAATAGGCCCGGCTTCATCGCTACCCCGCCAGTTGCTCTCTGAGGCTGAGACGCTCGACGCTCATCTCCGCTGTCAGAATCACCAGGCAGATCCAAAGAAGAACCGAAAGAAGCAAGTGGACCAACTGCATCCAAACGGGCGCCAGCAGGACCATGTTGACCACTCCGGCAGCCAATTGGAGGAAGACCAGGGAAACCACCGCTACAGCGGACGACCGGGCGGCGGAGACCGGCCTCACCTTGAGGCTCAGAGCCGCCGCAAGCGCCAGGTAGATGCCGCCCGCCAGAGCCGCCACGGGGTGCAGCAGGCGAAGCCTCAGGAGTGGATGGGCCGCCGGAGCAAGTTCCTGCCGGATGCCGGAGGCCAGGTCCGTTGCCGGGAAGAGCGTGTCGCCAAGGGCCGCCAGAGCTCCGGTGATCGCGACCAGCAGCGCCACCGGCAACGCGGCCTTCAAGTATGAGGGGACGCGGCGTCGGGTAGCGGCCGGGGCCGTTTCGCGAGCCGACCAGGCCGCCAGCGCGACCATGGCCAGCAGGATCAGGGTGTTGGTCAGGTGCGCTGACAGGTAAACCGCACGTCCCGTGGAAGCGTTGTGAGCCACGTAGTCCAGCAGAACCAGGCCGGCGCCTAGCAGGGCTTCCATCCCGAGGAACACCGCAGCGAGGGCGGAAAAGCGCCGGGCGCGGTGGCCGCGGGGGAATAGCCGGTAGGCCCAGACCAGGAGCCCGCCCGTCATCAGCAGCAGGAGCCCGCTGCTAATGCGATGGGTGTATTCGATGACGGTCTGGGCCGACGGGGAGCGGGGGGCGATCTCTCCGTTGCACAGCGGCCAATGCCCTCCGCATCCGGCTCCCGATCCCGTGGCGCGGACGAACGCGCCCCATAGCACCACCAGCACCGTATAGCCCAGAACCAGCCAGGCGTACCGGCGAAACCTGCCTGCCCGGATTTCCATACTCGCAACTAAAGTAACATGCTCACGCCGGCCATCGCCGTGAACTGCTGGAAAATGCCGCGCGCCGTCCCGAGGGGCGCGGGCCGGATGATGTTTTTCGGAAATGGTGTGATGTAGTCCCGGAAATCGAGGCGCAGCGCGGCCCGGCGGCCCAATCGCAGCTTGACGCCTCCGCCCGCCGTCACCAACGCCTTCATCTCGTCCTGTTCCGTCAGACGGGCAATCGCGCCTAGCGCCTGATTGGGATTCTCAGGACCTGTGACCCGATAGAGCTTCGCGCCAATGCCCGCGGCCACGTACGGTCTCACCCTTTCCCCGCGGGCGCGGGCATGCACAAGAAGGTCGTAGTGAAAGGCGTGGGATTGACCCTGCACATTGGCTTTGGACCCACCGGCTTCCAGGTAGGGGTCGCCGTCCTGATACGTGTATCGGAACTCGCCCGATACGTGCCGGTAGAGGTCCTCGCCGAAGACGGCCGTAGCCACGAAGCGGTTGCGGACGCCCGCGGCCGCCTTGCCCGCGGGAGCGTAAACACTGACGCTGCGGTAAACGCCGTAGCCTGCTCCTCCGCCGATCTCCCACTGCTGGGCCGCCGCAGGGGTTACATAGGTGAGCAAGATCAGGACTGCTCCGAGCGTCTTCACTCCCCATAGGTTAATTGAATTTACGGCGCAGTTTGCGGCGGAAGCGACTGGCGCAGCATCTCCTGCCTGTATGACCGCAAACAAGACTCAGCCCGTTCCGAAGGGATTTCACTCGATCACGCCGCACATCATCGTCAAGGACGCGGCGGCGTATGTCGACTTTCTCAAACGTGCCTTCAACGCCGTGGAGCACGTTCGGATGCCGGGGCCTGGAGGCAAGCTCATGCATGTGCAGGTTCAGATCGGAGACTCCCAGCTCATGTTCGGCGATCACTTCCCCGAATTCGGCGGGCCGGTTTACGCCGAGGGCCATTGGCCGCTGGTGCTGCATCTCTACGTGCCGGATGCGGACAAGGCTTTCGCACAAGCCTTGGCCGCCGGATGCAAGGCAAAAATGCCCCTCGAAGACCAGTTCTGGGGAGACAGGTACGGCCACGTGGCCGACCCGTTCGGTTTCACCTGGGCGATCGCCACGCACAAGGAGGACCTGACGCCGGAGGAAATGCAGAAGCGGCAGGCGGCGGCGTTCGCCAAACCTTGCTAACCCGCCTGATCAGCGGCTGTGAAGTAGACGCAGTCGGGGTGGTGGAAGACCAGGGCGCTTACACTGGCCTCGGGGTCCATCATGAAGCCCTCGGTCAACTTAACACCGATCTCCTCCGGATTCAGCAGCTTCCATATTCCAACCTGATCTTCCAGATTAGGACAGGCCGCGTAGCCGAAACTGTACCGCTTGCCGCGGTATCGGGCGGTGAACCGGTCGTGCATGGTCATGGAGGGTGGGTCGGGGAATCCCCAGTCCTCGCGGAGCCGGCGGTGCAGCCACTCGGCCGCGGCCTCGGCGGTCTCCAGAGCCAGCGCCTGGAGCGCGTGACTGCGAAAGAACTCGCCGGCCGCCTTGGCGGATTCCGCCTGCTCCCGAACGGCTTCGCCGGCCGTGACGACGAAGAGGGCGAGCTGGTCACGCCGCCCACCGTCGGGGTCGAGGACGTAGTCGCTGAGCGAGAGACCGTCCTCACGCGCCTGCCGCCCGAAGTGGAACGTATGGACCTTCTCAGGCGCAAACAGGTGGATGGAATTCCCTTCCCGCTCGGCCTCGAAGAACCGCCACACGCAGCGCACCTTCATGAACCCGGACGCCCAGCGTTTGACCTCCTCGACCCGGTGGAACAGCTCCAGGGCCTTTTCGTCGCGTTCGGCCAGACGCTTCTCGAAATTGCCGCGAAACCCCAGGTGCTTGCCGTAGAGCAGTTGAGGGTTGATGTAGGCCCACACCTCGGCGAGCTGAGGCACGTCGCGAACCTTGCGGTCCAGGTAGGGCACGACCGGGACAGGAATACCCGTCCTGACCCTGGAGGACCGCTTCTCGCCGCTGGCCCGGCGCGTCGCTGGAACCGTTTCCTCGGGCGGCGGCGCGGCGGGCATGTGGGCCTGGAGCACCTCGGCGCGCGAGGCGGGATCCATGATCTGGTTCATGAGCCTGAGGCCGGTCATGGCGTCCTTGGCATAGCAGACGGCCTCCTGGTAGGCGGGGGCGATCTTCAGCCGCGTGAACTTGTCGGAGAGCGCCGCTCCGCCGACCAACAGCGGCAGGCGGATGCCGGCGTCCTTCAGGTCGCGCGCGGTCACCACCATCTGTTCGGCGCTCTTGACCAGAAGGCCGGAAAGCCCGACCGCATCGGGCGCGGACTCGTGAACGGCTCGGATGATCTCCTCCGGCGGAACCTTGATGCCGAGGTTGACCACCTGGTAGCCGTTGTTCGACAGGATGATGTCGACCAGGTTCTTGCCGATGTCGTGGACATCGCCCTTGACGGTCGCCAGGATCACTTTGCCGCGCGCGGCCGTCTCGCTCTTCTCCATGAACTGCTCCAGGTGAGCGACGGCGGCCTTCATGGCCTCGGCCGATTGAAGAACCTCGGCCACGATGAGCTCGTTGTTGTTGAACAGGCGTCCCACCTCGGCCATCCCGGCCATGAGCGGGCCGTTGATGATCTCCAGCGGCGAGGCGCCTTGTTTGCGTTTCTCGTCGAGGTCCTCGATCAACCCGTCGCGCGAGCCTTCAATGATGTAGTTGGCCAGCCTCTGATCCAGCGGCAGGGTCTGTCTGGACGGCCGGGCGGCGGCACGCTGCCTGAATCGCTCGGCGATGGCCGCAATGTGGTACTGGTTGATGGCGATGCGCTGCTCGCGGCTCTGCTCGCGCCAGTCTTCGGGAGCGAGGCGTAGCTCGTCGGGACCGTCCGGCGGCGGCGTGTTGAACAGAAGCTGCTCGGCCAGCCGCCGCTCTTCCGCGGGGATGGTCGCGAACCGCTCGATCTTCTCCGCGTTGACGATGGCGAAGTCCAGCCCGGCCTTGGTGGCGTGATACAGGAAGACCGAGTTGACCACCTCGCGGGCGGCGGCGGGGAGCCCGAACGAGACGTTGGAAACTCCGAGCAAAGTCTTGGCGTGGGGGATCTGCTGCTTGAAGAGGCGGATCGCCTCGACGGTCTCCTTCGCCCCGCCGATGTAGTTCTCGTCGCCCGTGGCGCAAGGGAAAACCAGGGCGTCCAGGATGATATCCTCCGGCGGGATGCCGTACTTCTCCGTGAGCAGCCGGTAGGACCTCTGCGCGACAGCCAGCTTGCGCTCGCGGGTGAAGGCCTGGGCCTGGACGGGGTCCTCATCGATCACGCCGACCACCAGCGCGGCTCCGTAAGCGCGCGCGAGGGGGCAGACGCGCTGGAACTTCTCCTCGCCGTCCTCGAGGTTGACGGAGTTGATCACGCTCTTGCCCTGGCAATAGGTGAGCGCAAGCTCGACGGCGGCCGGGTCGGTCGAGTCGATCATGATGGGCGCCTTGATCTTGCGGATCAGGCGCTCGTAGAACGGCGGGATGTCCTTGATTTCCTCCCGCTCACTCGATTGGAGGCAGACATCGACGATGTGCGCCCCGCCCCGCACCTGCCGGCGGGCGATCTCGCTCGCCTCCTCCCACTTCCCGTCGGCGATCATCTGCTTGAACAAGCGGGAGCCGATGACGTTGGTCCGCTCGCCGACGATCAGCGGACGGTTGCTCTCCTCCGCCTCCACCGTCTCTATGCCCGAGAGAAACGTCCGGCGGCTGCGGCCGGGAACGGTTCGGGGCGCCCTGCCCTCCACCATCCGGGCGATGGCGCGAATGTGAGCGGGCGTGGTTCCGCAGCAACCTCCGACCAGGTTCAGCCAACCGTTGCGGACGAAGCGGTCCAACTGGGCGGCCAGGCTCTCGGGCGTCTCCCCGTACCCGCCTTCCTCGTTGGGCAGGCCGGCGTTGGGGTAGCAGGAAATCCTGGTCCACGCCATCTCGTGGAGAGTGCGGATGTGATCGGTCATGAACTCCGGGCCGGTGGCGCAGTTCAGGCCGATTGCCAGAAGGTCCGCGTGGGCGACTGAAACCCACAGGGCGTCGGCGGTCTGGCCGCCGAGCATGGCTCCCATCGGTTCGATGGTGCCCGAAACGATTACGGGGATTTTGAATCCGGCCTCGCGCCCGGCATCGCCGATGGCGAGCAGCGCGGCCTTGATGTTGCGGGTGTCCTGGCAGGTCTCGACGAGCAGCAGGTCCACGCCGCCTTCAATCAACGCCGCGGCCTGCTCGCGGTAGGCTTCACGCAGCTCGGCGAAGGTGACACCGCCGGTGACGCTGATGGCCTTGGTTGTAGGTCCCATGGACCCCGCGACCCAGCGGGGGCGGCCGGGCCGGGCGGCCTCACCGGCTGCCTGACGGGCAAGCCGCGCGGCCTGGCGGTTGAGCTCGGCGGCGTCGCCGGCAAGTCCATATTCCGCAAGCACGATGCGGGTGCAGCCGAAGGTGTTGGTTTCCACGATGTCCGCGCCGGCTTCGAAATAGGCTCGATGGATTCCCAGCACGACGTCGGGCCGGGTCCGGCTCAGGTTCTCGTTGCAGCCCTCCAGGGAAGGAGCGCCGAAATCGGCGGCAGTCAGGTGCGCCTGCTGGAGCATGGTGCCCATGGCTCCGTCGAGGACCAGGATCCGCTCCTGGAGTGCGGCGAGAAGTTCGCGCTGGCGCTCGGGGAGTGCGTTCATGGAAATCAGCGGGACTTCCACCATTGTAAGGGTCTGCCTGCGGGAATGCGCGGACCATAAAGCGGCTGTCCCAAAGCCTTCCGCGCTAAGCGGGGTAGATCGGAGGCTGTGCGCAGCGGTGCGCCGGCGCCCTTACGCTTCTCCGCCGGGTCGGGCTTCGAGAGGCCGCACCGAGCTCAGGCCGACCGAATAAGATTCGCCGTTCTGCCGGCAATGGGCCACCTGGCCAACCAGCGCAACCGTGTCAATCTCCAGGTGAACCTGGGTTCCGGGCGGCACCGCCGCGGGCAGCGTCAGTCCCAGCCCGTTGTTTGAGGCATCCACCACGCGGCCCGCGATGGAGGAAGCTTCCTGCCCCACCTTGACCAGCTTGATCTCCTTGTCGACACTGTGGCGGCCATCCACCCTCGCATCCAGCATCTGCAGCGAAGTGAAGAACCGGTCCAGCAGGCGTCCTGTGCGCAGGCTGTCCGCCTGAATCTTCCCGAGCGCCGACTGCTGCTCGGCCAGCCGCTGTTCGAGCGCCGCCTGGGACTCGAGGAGGCTCTCGTGCCGGCTGCTCAGGGCGACGACTGTCTGGGACAACGACTTCAGGCTCGTGTCGATCCGGTCGACCACCTGGTGAAGACCCGGCACGCGTGTACCCAGAGCCGACATCTCACCCCTGAGGCGGCGTAGTTGTTCCAGGCCGTCAGTCCGAAAATCGAGCAGTTCCAGTATCTGGCTCCTCGTGGTCCGCTGCTCGGCCGCGTCCTCCTTGCACCGGCCCTCGAGGGCATCGAAGGCAGCGCGAAGCTCTTTTAGGGCGGGTGGCTCGGATTCGGTTTTCGAGCGCACGTCGGCGAGCTCGCGCCTGAGTGCGCAGACCTCCTCCACCGTTTGAGCCACCACGGTGGAGAGAGCCTCACGTTGCTCGCGCTCGGCCTTCTCCCGCTCCCCCGGCTCACGGGCGAAACGGAACAGATCCTGCAAGGCCTGGGAGATGCGCGCGACGCCTTGCTCCATGGCGAATTCATTCGATGCCGGCGATTGCCCCGCGCGTTGATCCTCGTCCGGCACCGGCGCACTGCGGAGTATGGACGGTTCCGCCAGCTTCGCGGACGGCGGAGAAACCTCTCCAGCAGAGGGCTCGCTATGCTGTTCAGAGAGGACTCCCATCAACTGGTCCAAAGACCCCGTGTTTGTGGTTGCCTTGCCGTTGGTCACGCTGACGGCTGATGTCAACATCCTTCTACCCTCCAATTCTTTCTTGACTCACGCCGAGTACACAGCTAGAGGCTAGCAGCGGATGATCGAGCTGGAGAATAGTACCTGGGGTTCTATTTGAATGGTAACGGTACCAAAACAAAAGTCCCGAAGATGTTCCATTTGGCCCGAACTCGGAGTCAGAAGGTAAAAGCCAGTTGCCCCAGGTAGCGGACGGTCTGGTTTGCGCCTCGGGCCAGGGGCACGAAGAGCTGTTCGGAGGGGTTGGTGCCCCTCCGCTGGTGTTGCAGGAACACCAGATTCTGCCATTGCAGGAATCGGGAGAGGCCCAGGTCAAAGCGCAGGGCGTGTACCGCGATGTTCACTCCGCTACCCGTTCCCAGGTCATCGTCGGTGAACTGGGAAATCATGGAGTTGGCATCCTTGATCGCGAACTGGTAAAGCCAGCGCATGTTCCCCCGCTGCCGCACCGAGCCAAGGTTCGCGGAGACCATGAAGGCATCCCGCAGGCTGTTGGCGCCGTGGTTTCTGGATGCCTGGAGATCGAGCCACGCAGGCAGATTCCTGCCGGCGAGCCGGACCGCTTTGCGCTCGATCCGGTATCCAAGGTGGGAGATGTTGAAGTCGGGCGCGGTGTACATCGCCCCGCCAGGGGTCGTCGTGGCGTTCCCCGTTCCGCCGGGCGGACCAGACAGGGCCAGGCCGAGCGAGTTGCTGACCAGCACGGGGAACCCATTCGCGGTGGAGGCGAGCTGAATCTGGTTCGGGTTGCGGTAGAGCTCGGCCCCGGCGGTGATCTGCTGGCTCCACTGGCTGCCCAGGCTGCCGCGAAGCACGACGCCGGGGTGGAACAGATTGGAGCTGCGGACCTTCTGCCCAGGCTGGTAGCCGGCCGCGACGTAAGGCGAAGATGCCGGCAGCACGTAGACGGCCGGGTTGGCCAGCAGGTACTCTCCCGCCCGGAGCTCGAAGGAGGTGAAACCCAGCGGCTTGGAAGCAAGAGGAAGACGCACGGTCTGGTGGAAACCGTTCAGGCGCAGGTCATCGTCCCACAAGAAGCGCATGTTGTCGGCAAAGATCTCCTCCATGCGTCCCCCACGCAGGGTTACCCGGGGGTCCGGCCGGTAGTCCATGTAGGCTTCCGAAACGGAGAACGGATGCTTGGCGGCGATGCCGGCCATGTCCTGATCGTTGGTGATCGGATTGTTGAGAGGTCCGGTGGAGAGCTGCATGTGGAAGCGCACGCGGGGGTCCAGCTCCTTATCCAGGTTCAGCCGAAGCCGGTAGCGGCCGCGAACATTCTGGAGCGGCGGCGCGACAGCGTTGCCCGAGCGGAGCTGGGCGTCCATCCGGAACCGGAAGTCGCCGCTGAACTGGAAGCCATTCGCGAAGTCGGCTTCCGCTCGCTGACGCTCGCGGTTCTGTGCCTTCGCCGCGGGTGGGGGCTGGCTGATACGGTCCAGCAGAGCGGCCTGCTGCTCCAGCTTGCTCTGCAACTGCGCAATCAGCGCGCGCTGCTCGGCGAGCTCGCGCCGCAACACTTCCAGTTCATCCGCCGCCCACATTCTGTTTGCGGCCAGGAGGCACATCAGTAGCGTTCTCTTCAATCCACACCTTCTTGCTGACTCAGTTTGCGGGCAGGAAGACCGTGAACTTCGAGCCCCTCCCCAATTCACTCTCAACGGCGATCTTGCCGCCCATGCGCTCGACGGCGTGTTTGACGATCGAGAGCCCCAGGCCCGTCCCCCCAACCGCCCGGGAACGGGCTTTGTCCACACGGTAGAACCGCTCAAAGACGCGTGGGAGGTCCTCGGATGGGATTCCGATGCCGTTGTCGGCTATGGAAATTCTAAGCCATCCGTCGCCGGTCTTTTCAGATTCGATCCAGACTTCTCCACCCGGACGGTTGAACTTGATGGCGTTGTCGAGCAGGTTCACCAGGACCTGCTCCAGCCTGAGGCGGTGCACGGCCACGCGCAAGCTGGTCTCCTCCCCACGGTGTATGGTTACACCTCTCATTGCCGCCTCGGCCTCGACCATACGCAGCGCCGAATCCACAGCCTGCTGAAGGGGAACGACCTCGGCGGCCGGCTGGCTCCCCTCCGACTCCAGCTCGCTCAGAGACAGCAAATCGGATGAGATCTGGTTCAGGCGCGCCGCGTGAGCCTTGATGACTTCAAGGAACTTGCGATTGTGCTCCCGATCTTCGAGGGCGCCGTCCAATAGAGTCTCGGTGTAACCCTGAATGGCCGCTAGGGGGGTACGGAGCTCGTGGGACACGTTGGCGACAAAATCCCGGCGGACCCGCTCAAGCCGCTCCAGGTCGCTTACATCGTGGAGGATGGCGAGAGCGCCGCGGCCGGATCGCAGGTCGAGCGGGGCTGCCTGCACTTCGAAGGAGCGGCCGTCCGCCGCGGCGAGTTGCAGGCGCCCTTTCTGTGCTTCCCCTGTTACCAGAACCCGGGTCAGCAGATCCAGGAAGACCGGGTCGCGCACCAGTTCAAGAACCGGCAGGCGCTCCTGCACGGGATACGGCGCGCCAACGGCTCGCGCAAAGGCCCGGTTGCAGAAGGTGATGCACAGCTCGTGGTCCACCGCGAGCACGCCTTCCACCATGCCGGCCAGGATGGCCTCGCGACGCGCCGACTCCAGCCTGAGCCGCTCCATAGTGTCCCGGAGCTGGCTGGCCATGGCGTTCAACGAGCGAGCCAGCGCGCCCAGTTCGTCGTCGGGCCCGGGCGGCAGAGCCGCGGGGAACCGCGAACTCACCAACCCCTCGGCAAACGCCTGTGCCTGGCGTATGCGCCGGCTGAGCGCCCGCGAGGCGAACCAGGCAACTCCCAAAGCCAGCAGCGCCGTCGGAAGCGAGACTTGCAGCAGCCGCAACCGCACTTCGGAGATGGCCTCGTCGACCTGCTCTAAGGGCACCGCCAGCCTCAGGGCGTGTCCGGTCCTGCCCTGCCAGACCAGGGGCACGGCCAGATAGAGAAGGTCCCGGTCAATCGTAGCGCTGTGCCGCACCGATGTCCCTTCCCTGCCTTTGAGGGCGGCGGCCACCTCCGGCCGATGCGCGTGATTCTCCATCGCCGCGGGCTCGCTCTCGGAATCGGCCAGCACGGTGCCGGCCGGGTCGATGATCGTGATCCGGCACCGCGACCAGATGGCCGCGCTCCGCACCCAGCCCGCCAGTTCCGGCACATTGGAGGAACCGATCTCGCCCGCCATGGTGCGCGCCACGGCCGCCAGGCGGCGCTCGGTGTTGCGCGTCTCGCGCTGGGCCATGTAGCGGGCAAGCAGAAAGTCAAGCACCCCGATCATCGACAGGATCAGCAACAGGGCCGTAAGCAGGAGCTTCCGGAAGATCGGGCTGCGAGCCGTCATGCTAGCCCCTGGCCTCCGAGTGGTGCCGGACATCGACGCCCTTGGTCAGAAAAAGGACGTCCTCGGCGATGTTGGTGGCATGATCCGCGATGCGCTCCAGGTTGCGTGAAACCAGGATGAGATCCAGAGAGCGGGCAATCGTGGACGGGTCTTGCTCCATGAAACTGACCAGCTCACGGCAGATGGAGTCGCGCAGGTCGTCGACCGCATCGTCGGAAACCAGCACGCTGGTAGCCAGATCGCTGTCGCGCTTGACGAAGGCGTCCAGGGCGTTGTGCACCATGGACTCGGTAAGCTGGGCCAGCCTGGGCATGTCGATCAGAGGCTTCACCGGCGGCTTGGAGATCAGGGAAAGCGCCCTCTCCACGATGTTCACGGCGAGATCGCCCACGCGCTCCAGGTCGTTATTGATCTTGATGGCGACGGTGAGAAAACGGAGGTCGCGGGCCATGGGCTGGTGCCGGGCGAGCAGGCGGGTGGCCATCTCGTCGATGTAAATCTCCTTCTGGTTGATCCTGGCCTCGTTGACCAGCACCCGCTGCGCCCGCT
Source organism: Bryobacteraceae bacterium (assembly GCA_041946685.1). Classification (GTDB taxonomy): domain Bacteria; phylum Acidobacteriota; class Terriglobia; order Bryobacterales; family Bryobacteraceae; genus JBHGAV01. The sequence continues at coordinate 33,341 of JBHGAV010000013.1, forward strand.
CCTGGTCGCGCAGGGTCAGCGCCTGCACGCTCTCATGGACGGCGTGCTCCACCAAACCGGCCATTTCCAGCAGGTTGCGTTGCAGCTCTTCGAGTTCTTCCTGAAAGTGGCGCAAACGATCCTCTTGCCGGCTGAGTCCAGTCTACCCGAACCGGCCGGTGATGTAGTCTTCTGTCTCCTTGCGGCCGGGCTTGGTAAAGATCACGTTGGTCACGTCAAACTCGATCAGTCTCCCCAAGAGAAAGAACCCGGTGTACTCGGCCACCCGGGCCGCCTGCTGCATGTTGTGCGTGACGATGACGATGGTGCAGTTGTCCTTCAAGGTGAACAGCAGGTCCTCGATTCTGGAGGTGGCGATGGGGTCGAGCGCCGAACAGGGCTCGTCGAGCAGCAGCACCTCGGGATCGACCGCCAGGGCTCGGGCGATGCAAAGCCTCTGCTGCTGGCCTCCCGAAAGCGCGTAGGCCGATTCATGCAGCTTATCCTTGACCTCTTCCCAAAGGGCCGCCCGGCGCAGGCTGCGTTCGACCGTCTCCTTGAGCTCAGCCCGGCTCATCCGCTGATTGATCCTGGGACCGTAGGCGACGTTGTCGAAGATCGACTTGGGGAACGGGTTGGATTTCTGAAAAACCATGCCCACCCTCCGCCGCAGCCGCACCACATCCATCTGGAGGATGTCCTCTCCGTCCAGCAGCACGCAGCCCTGAGCCCTCGCGTGCCGGACGGTCTCGTACATCCGGTTGAGAGTGCGCAGGAAGGTCGACTTCCCGCAGCCGGAAGGTCCGATCAGAGCCGTGACCTTGTTCTTCGGGATCTCCAGGCTCACGTCGAAAAGCGCTTGGCCGGCGCCATAGAAGAAGTCAAGGTTCGAGACCCGCATCTTCGGCGCCAAGGTGCAGGCTTCGACGCGTTCGAGCACCGCCGTCGTCACCTTGCACCCTTTCGGGACAGCACCATGCGCGCCGTCACATTCGCGCCCAGCATCATCACCAGCAGAACCAGCCCGGCAGCCCACGCCTGCCGGTGCCAGTCTTCGTAAGGCGAGATGGCGTAGGTGAAGATCATGACCGGAAGCGAGGCCGTGGGCTGATCCCAGGCACTGCTCCAGAAGCGGTTGCTGAAACTGGTAAACAGGAGCGGCGCGGTCTCGCCCGCCACCCGCGCGACTCCCAGGATCGTTCCAGTCAGAACGCCGCGGATGGCCGCCGGGATGATTACGCTCACCACCGCCCGCCACTTGGCGGCGCCGAGGGCAAGCGCGCCCTCGCGCAGCGGCTGAGGAACGGCCCTCAGGAACTGCTCCGTGCTGCGGACGGTGATCGGGATGATCATCAGGCTCAGGGCGAACGCCCCGGCCAGCGTCGAGAAGCGCTGCATGGGAACCACCACCATGGCGTAGGCGAAGATGCCGATGACGATGGAAGGCACGCCGTTCAGCAGGTCGGCCACGTAACGAATCACGAAGGGGAACCGGCTGCCGCCGAATTCCGCCAGGTACACTCCGGTCACGAAGCCCACGGGAGCGCCCATCAGGGTGGCCAGAAGAAGCAGCCGCACGCTCCCCACGATGGCGTTCGCCATGCCGCCGCCGGCCTCTCCGACCGGCCGCGGCAACTTGGTGAAGAAGTCCCAGTCTACGGCACGGGCTCCGTTGTACACCAGGAAACCCAGGATGAAGAACAGCACCGACACCGTAACCAGCGCGCACAACCCCGCCATCAGAAACATCCCCGCGTTGACGGCCTTGCGCCACAGATGCCGCGAGATCATGCGCGCGCCTCCCCCTTGCGCGTGGTCGCCACCAGCAGCAGCCGCGCCACGGCATTGAGCAGGATGGTCAGGGCGAACAGTACCAGGCCAAGCTCGATCAGCGCGCTTACGTGCATGGCGCTGGTGGCCTCGGTGAACTCGTTCGCAATGACCGCCGCGATCGAGTAGCCGGGGCTGAACAGCGAAGCGCTGACCACCGGCGAGTTCCCGATAACCATGGTCACGGCCATGGTCTCCCCAAGCGCGCGAGCCAGAGCCAGGAAGATCGAGCCGACGATGCCAAGGCGCGCGAACGGAACCACCACCTGCCAGGCAGCCTCCCAGCGCGTGGCCCCGACCGCCAGCGCCGCCTCCCTCTGCTCGGCCGGCACGGCCAGCAGAGACTCGCGCGAGATGGACACGATGAAGGGCAGGATCATGACTCCAAGGATCAAGCTCGCCGCGAGGAGACCAACACCGTACATCGAGCCCTGGAAGAAGGGCAGACTTCCGAAGCGCTGCTGAAGAAAAGGCTGCACGTGGTCGCGCAGCGGCGGCACCAGAACAAACACGGCGAGCAATCCGTAAATTACGCTGGGCACGGCCGCGAGCAGTTCCACAACGAACGTCAGCGCGTCGGAGACCCTCGGCGGGGCGAGCTCGGAAAGGAAGATCGCCGCCCCCACTCCCACGGGCACCGCCAACAGGAGGGCCAAGAAAGAAGTCACCACGGTCCCATAGATGAAGGGGAGCGCGCCGAAGTCTTCCATCACCGGATCCCAGCTCCGCGAGATCAGGAATCGCCACCCGAGCTTCTGGCGGGAGAGGAAGGAGGCATCAAACAGCTCCATGACCAGCAGCACCGTGATCAGCAGCACGCTGGACGCGAAAACCAGCGTCACAAGGTGCGCCACCCGGTCCGGGTTCCTCAACCGGCGCAAAAGGCTGGTGAAAGAGGCCGCCACGGTTACTGGACCTGACTGATCGCTTTCAGTTCCCTGGTGATGACGGGCTGCGGAAGGGGGGCGTAGCCCAGCGGCGCCGCCAGCTTCTGGCCGTCAGCAAGCATCCAGCGCAGAAAAGCAGTGATGACGGCGCGCTTCTCGGGGCTCTGGATCCTGGCCGGCACAAGAAGCCACGTGAAGCTGGCGATCGGATAGGCGTCTTTCCCCGGAGGGTTGGTGATGGAGACACGGAAGTCTTCGGGCATCTCGGCCGAGGCTGCCGCGGCCGTCACGCTCTTCAGATCCGCCTTAACGAAGACGCCCGCGGCGTTGCGGACCTTCCCATAAGCCATCTTGTTCTGAATCGCGTAGACCAGCTCCACATAACCGATCGAGTTCGGAGTCTGCCCGATGAGTCCGGCCACTCCCTCGTTTCCCTTGGCCCCCAAGCCCACCGGCCACTTGACGGCCGTCCCCACGCCGACGCTGCTCTTCCAGGCGGCGCTCGCCTTGGAGAGATAGTCGGTCCAAACGAATGTGGTGCCGCTGCCGTCGGAGCGATGAATCACGACGATGGCGGCGGCAGGCAACTTGGCCCCGGGATTGACGCCAGCCAGCTCCGGGTCGTTCCAGCGGGTGATCTTGCCAAGGAAGATACCGGCCAGGGCCTCGGGCGTGAAGTTCACTTCCCTGCCAGCCCCCGGGACGTTGTACGCGGGCACGACGGCGCCGAGCACGGTCGGAAAGTGCAGGACCTTGCCGCCAGCGGCGAGCTGTTCATCGGTCATGGGGCTGTCAGAAGCTCCGAAATCGACGGTGCCCGCCTGCAACTGACGGATACCGCCTCCCGAGCCGATCGACTGGTAGTTGATCTGGGCCTTGGGATTGAGTTTGTGGTATTCGTCGAACCACTTGGCGTAGATCGGATAGGGGAAGGTCGCCCCCGCGCCGTTGATCAGGAGCTGGGCCGAACAAGCGAAAGCGGCGCCTAAAAGGATTACGGTAGCAGAGAGTGTTCTCACACCCTCATTGTCCCGAGGCTCCGTTACGATTCTGTTACAGGCTGATGAACGGATGGTGAAAAGCTGTATCCGAAGCCGCGCGCGGAATGGATGAAAACAGGTTTGGCGGGGTCTTCTTCAATCTTCTGGCGCAGACGAAGGATGTATACGTCCACGGTGCGGGAGGTGACGGCGCGGCCGTGGCCCCAGACAGAGTCCAGCAGTTGGTCGCGGGTGAAGACCACCCCCGGACGCGTCATAAAGAACTCGAGCAGCTTGAACTCGGTCGCGGTGAGGGGAATCTCGCGGCCGGAGAGCCGCACCTTGTAGTTGGTGCTGTTCAGCTCCAAGGGGCCTGCTTTCAACACTTTAGGCCCGGTGGTGCGGTCCCGCAAATGGACCTTGATTCTCGCGACCAGCTCCCGGATAAAGAACGGCTTGACAATGTAGTCGTCGGCGCCCAGTTCCAACCCAACGATGCGGTCGGTCTCAGAGCCCTTGGCGGTGAGGAAGATCACGGGGACACGGGCAAGTTCGGAGTGAGCCCGGATGGCCCGGCAGATCTCAAGTCCGTCGGAATCCGGCAGCATGATGTCGAGGATGACCAGATCCGGTTTCTCCCGCCGGCACAGATCGAGCGCCCCTTTACCGGTCTGCAATCCGATCAGCGCGTAACCTTCCCGTTCCAGGTTATACTTCAGCAACGCGAACAGGTCGGCATCGTCTTCAATCAGAAGGATCTTCTTCATCCCTGCACGTCCACCATGAAGATAGCGCAATAGCAGTTACAGATCCATGACGGGATCGTGACTTCGCCGTGACGGAAAGCCATACAGGCGATTGGCGCGGATGTACTGCATGACCGCCGGGGGCAACTCTTCGGCTTCCTGCCCGGCCGCGAGTTTCGCCCTGATCTCTGATGAAGATACCGGCATGGCGAGCGTGTCCAGGCGGAAGACCGTCGAGCCGGGCGGTGCCTGGTAGTGATGGCCGGGGCGTGTGACCACGATGAAACCGACCTCGCGGACGACGTCGCTCCAGCGGTACCACGTCTGAATCTCCGCGAAGGCATCCGCGCCGATCAGAAAGTACACCACGGCATCCGGACCCGCCGTGGCTTTCACCCTTTGGATCGTCCGAAGCGAGTAGCTCACCTCGTCGTACTCCTCCAGACGGGACGGAACGAAGCCGGGCGCATACTGGCAAGCCAATTCGACCATGCGCATACGGTCCGGGTAGGAAGCGTGCACGGCGCCCACCTTATGGGGAGGCCTTGCCGCCACAACAAACAAGACCGAGGACAGGCCGAACTGCACGACCGCCTCCTTCGCCACGGTCAGGTGCGCGTTGTGGACCGGGTCGAAGGTGCCTCCGAAAATGGCGACGCGCGGGCGCATGGCTCTCTCCGGCTCCTGCGTCCTGCGCCCGCGTCTTCTCTGCCAGAAGGTCATGCAGCTTCTCTAGAACAAGACTCCCAGAATAAAATCGGCTTGATTCAACTGGGTCGCTAGCCCCCCGAGAGCGGAGCGAATACTGGAGGAGCCCCAGCGAGTGTAGCGCAGTTCGCCCGAGACGCGGATCAGGGGCAAGGACAGCTCCAAGCCGCCGCCGACCGTAGCCCCGGCAGTGGAGCGGCCGGTCAGCTCCGTCGGCTCGGCGGATACCTCGACCGGCGAGGAGCCGCCGGTGAATATGCGCTGCCGAAAACGCGCCATGCGGCGATAGGAGAGTCCCGCCGCAAGGAAGGGCCGTGCCAAATCCCCCGGCGCCCGGTACTTGGCCAGCACGGGGATCTCCCAAATCTGCCCCGTGGTGCGGGTCGAAGCGGCTTCGCCTCCCCCAGACGAAGAAGAGTACTGCACCCTCCGGTAGAAGAGATCCGCCTCCGCGGACAATCCACCGAAAAGCCTCAGTTCGACGGCCGGCCCCAGGACATACGGGGCGCGATCGGACAAGTACCTGGAGCGGTCAATAACTTTCAGAGCGTCCGTGACCGGTACTCCACCCTTGACACCGAAAGAGAAGCCTTGCGGCATCGCCGCGGAGGATACCGCCATGAGGAGCCAGCCGAGTCTCAGACGCCAATCCATGAGAATCATTCTATGCTCTGGAGGAGCGGCTTGCCGACTGCTCCCGCGCGGCGCGGGCGGCGAGCTCGTCGGCGCGGTTGTTGTCCTCGTGGCTGGAATGTCCCTTGGTCCAGGTCCACCGCGTGGTGTGCCGCGAGGCGGCCTCGTCGAGCTGGCGCCAGAGGTCCTGGTTCTTCACGGGCTGTTTGGCGGCGTTCCTCCAGCCGTTGCGCTTCCAGTTGTGAATCCAGAGCGTCACGCCATTCTTCAGATACTCCGAGTCCGTGATCACCTCCACGTGACAAGGTTCCCGGAGAGCGGCCAGGCCGCGCACGGCGGCGGTAAGCTCCATGCGGTTGTTTGTGGTCTCGGGCTCGGAACCGAACAGCTCCCTCTTGCTGGACTTGTAGCGCAAGATGGCCGCCCACCCCCCCGGCCCGGGGTTGCCCAGGCAGGCTCCATCTGTGATCAATTGGACGTGTTTCATAGAAGACTACATCCGGCAACCGAGAAGCTCGGCCTCAAAGAAGCGGTCCACCCGCTCCACGATCTCCTCCGGGCCCTGCGCCCGATGGATCGCCAGGCGAAGCCGCGCTCCGCCCGGGACTCCGTGACTGAAGTAGGTGGCGAACTGCTTCATCTTGCCGGCCGTGTCCGGCTCGGCGCGATCGGCCAGCATCGAGTAGTAAGAACGCATGATCCGGTAGCGATCCCGCGGGGTAGGCACGTCGTAGCTTCCGGTCGCCAGATACTCGGCGAGCTGTCGAAAGATCCACGGATCCGACGCCGCCGCCCGGCCGACCATGACCGCGTCGCAGCCGGTCTCCTCGACCATTCTTACGGCGTCCTCCGGCTTGACGATGTCGCCGTTGCCGATCACGGGGATCCTCACGGCTGCCTTGACCTCGCCGATCAGGCTCCAATCGGCCCTGCCAGCGTAGCCTTGCTCGCGGGTGCGAGGGTGGAGGGCAACGGCATCGAGTCCGCAGTCTTCCGCCAATCGCGCCAGCTTCGGCGCCACGATCTCCCGGTCGCTCCATCCGGAGCGAAACTTCACGGTAAGGGGAACAGACAACACCCGCCGCACTTCCCGGAAGATGCGCTCCACCAATGGAAGGTCCCGGAGAAGTCCGGATCCGCCGTTGCAACGGACCACCTTCTTCACCGGGCAGCCCAGGTTCACGTCGACGATATCGAAGCCGAGGTCCTGGCAGACGCGGGCCGCTTCCGCCATGACCGCGGGGTCGGAGCCGAATAGCTGGGCGGAGATAGGGTGCTCGTCCGAATCGAAGGCCAGGTAGTCCAAAGTCCGCCCCGGCTTGCGGGCACGGCTAGATCCGACCACGCCGTGCGAGCTGGTGAACTCGGTCATGATCAGGCCGCACCCGCCCAGGCCGCGGATGAACCTGCGGAACACGGTGTCGGTGACCCCGGCCATGGGGGCCAGCACCGTGGCGGGCGCAATTTCGACGCCTCCAATTTTCAGCGAGGTGGGAAAGCCCATGTTTCTGAATACATTCTAGCCTGCAACGGCATCTGGACAGCGCGCGTCGCATAATGGGTGAGGTAGGAGGCGCGGCATGAAACTGGTTCAAGTCGGGATCCTCGTGGCCCTGGTCGCTGTCGGGGTCCTGCTTTTCATGGTTTACCGGGGGCAGCAACAGCAGCAGGTGGCGGCTACCCCAGTCGGCCAGGAGCCGTCGCCGGCCGCGGTTGCGCCGAGCGAGCCGCCGCCGTCAGCCCAGCCACTTTCGCCGCCGCCTGCCTCGGCCCCGAAGCCCTCACCGGTTTCATCGGGCAAGCGGACGCAGGCAGCGGTTACGCCTTCCCCGGCGGCCAAGCCGGAGCCCTCCTCGGAGATAGCGGCGCCTTCGCCGGTTCCCGAAGCAGCCGTCCCGGCGCCGGTCCCTGCGGCCGAGCCTGAACCGCGCCCCACGCGCACAGAGGCTCCGCCTCCGCCCCCGCCGCCCCAGCCTAGGACAGTCACCATTCAAGCCGGGACGCTCTTGTCTGCGCGGCTTGCGGAGTCGATCTCCACGGACAAAGTGAAGGCCGGCGACACGTTCACGGCAACCCTGGACCGCCCCCTGGTCGTGGATGGCCTGGCTATCGCTGAGCGAGGAGCACGCGTGGAGGGGGTTGTGGAAGAGTCGGAGCAGGCGGGCCGGGTACGCGGCGTCGCCAGGCTCTCCATCCGCCTGGTGCGCCTGCTGACATCCGACGGGCAGCGCTTGGAAATCCGGACAGACCTCTTCCAGAAGGAGGGCGAGACAACCAAGCGCGAGGACGCCACCAAGGTGGGCGCGGGCGCCGGGATCGGAGCCGCGATTGGAGCCATCGCCGGAGGCGGCAAGGGCGCCGCCATCGGAGCCGCCATCGGAGGCGCAGCCGGAGCCGGCACCGTTGCGGCGACACGCGGCAAGCCGGCTGTCCTGCCGGTGGAGACCCGCATCGACTTCCGGCTGAGCCAACCCGTCACAGTGACGGAGAAGCGGTAGGTAGCGGCGGAGCCCGGTGGCCGACCTGCTCTATCTGTCCTTTTGGCTGCGCGGCTTCAACGGGAGAAGCATGTTGCGCACCCTGGAGCGAGCCCTGCTTCTGTTTCCATTTTCGGCTTCCTCGCCGGGCGTGACCACGCTTCGCATCTATGCGCTCCAATACGCCGAGCCGCCATTGCTGGAGACATTCTACGACCGCCCCACGCCGCCGGACGCAGCCATCCAAGCGGCTTCGGAATTCGAGGGGCCGGATTGCTGCTACCTGGCGGGCGGTTACTGGGACCTCTGGCAGCGGGACAGCGGCTGGCGGCTGATGCCGGCTCCGGTAACCGTAGGGTGCTACGGCCCCGAGTTCGAGAACGAGCTGGGCGATCAGCTTCGCATCGAGCTGGGCCTGGATTCCCACTATCTTCCCAGGCCCGGCGTGCCGGAGAGTTCGGCTAAAGTCAAGTCCAACATCCGCAGCATCCTGCGCCTGGCACAGGAACTGGACCAGGCGCTGCCGGTGGATAAGCGGCGCCTCTGGACCGAATCCGGTGAAGACTTCGCCGAGCGACTGCGAAGCCTGGCGCTCTAGTCCCTCGACACGCCTTCACTTGATTTTCCAGCCGACGATCGGGGTGCCGCATCTGCGGACAGACCGGCTTCCCGCCGATAGGGCACTCTGAGGTGTAACGGCGTGAAATACTGCCTGGCGCTGTGTGCCATCGCGGTTCTGGCACATGCGGAGACAAGAGACGGCGACCGAAGCGCGCTTGACTCCCTGGACATCGAGCAGTTGATGGACTTGCGCGTGCAAACAGCCACACTGAAAAAGCAGTCTCTCCAGGACGCGCCGGCGAGCGTCACGGTTATCACCGCCGAAGACATCCGCCGTTACGGTTACCGGACGCTTGCCGAGGCACTCGCGGGAGTCCGCAGCTTTTACGTCACATCCGATGGGCCCATGCGTTCGGTGGGAGCGAGGGGATTTTCCCTGTTGGGAGACTACAACACTCGTTTTCTGGTCCTGATCAACGGCCACCACATGACCGACAACGTGTACAGCGCCATGTACTACTTCGGTAATGATTTTCCGCTGGACATGGAGCTGGTCGAACAGATCGAGATCGTGCGTGGCCCCTCCTCGGCGTTGTATGGAAGCAACGGGCTGTTCGCCACGGTCAACATCATCACAAGGTCGCCGGCGAACACGGCGCGGGCACAGGTGCGCGCGGAGGCGGGTAGTCTCGGAGAGGCGAAACTGGCCACATCCTATGCCTTCGACGCCGGCGGGCGGGTCAAGGGGCTGGTGTCCACCTCGCTGACGCATTCCGCCGGCCGCGTCGTCGACTTTCCAGATCTGGTCGAAGCCGGCCTGTCCCCGAGCCGCACCGGCCACGTGGGCAACGAATCGGCGTACCATCTGTTTGCCGACTTGAGTTGGGGGCGTTGGAGCGTCTCGGCACTCTTCGGCCGGTACAAGGCCATTGTCCCCACAGGATGGTATGGCGCTATGTTCGGCAACACCGGCACGACCGATGTGGAGTCGCGCAACTTCGTGGAGGCTGCCTGGAACCGGCCTGTAGGAGAGAACAGCGCCTTGCGCTGGCGGACGTATTACGACCAATTCCGGTACGACGGCGTCTACGATCACGGGTCGGGCTACCGCAACCTGGACGGGGCGGCGGGCGACTGGGTTGGGAGCCAACTTGTCTATCATCGCGAGACAACCCGCCTGGGGACGCTCACCGCCGGGGGCGAAGTCAGGGGCGACCTGCGCAATCTCCAGTACAATGCCGACCTGTTCAACTCGGGCGGCAGTCGTGAGCGGCACGAGGTATTCCTGCTAAACCACCCGCGCGCAGGCTACGGCGTCTACGCGCAGCAGGAACTCAAACTGTCCAGGACGTGGACTGCCTATCTGGGCGGCCGTCTCGATCACAGCACGAACGACAGGCCGTTTGTCTCGCCGCGCGCCGCTCTCGTGTACCAAGACCGGGACCGCGCCTACAAGTTCATGTACGGCCGCGCCTTCCGCAATCCTTCCACATACGAACGGTATTGGCAGCCAAATGCCTCGCTGGCGGCGGAGAAGATCACGACGCTCGAGATCGCGCGGGAGCAGAAGCTGCGTCGGAGGATCAAGCTGATCACATCCGCGTTTCACTATCGCCTGGGCGGCCTGATTGTGGGAGTGCCGGTGACCGAGGACAAATTGCAGTACCGGAACGTCTCGAAGGCGACCGCGACAGGCGTGGAATTGGAGGTCAACGGCCGTCCGAAAGACTGGCTCGAGACGGCGGCGAGTTTCTCCATGCAGCGTACGCGCGGTGCCCACGCCGGCCAGAGGCTGGAGAACTCGCCGGTGCGTCTCGGCCAAGCCCGGGCCTCACTGCGGCTGATCAACGACCGTCTCCTGCTGGCGGGCGCCGTGCGCTACTTAGGTTCCCGCCTCAGTGCGTACGGCGACCGGGTGCCGGCGGTGACTCTGGCGGACGTGACAGTGACGGCCACGCGTCTCCACCCGCTTCTGGAGCTGCAATTCGGGATTCGAAACCTATGGAACACAGCCTACGCGGACCCAATGAGTCCGGAGCACGCCACCCGCCTGATGCCGGGCCCGGGCCGTTCGGTGTACGCGCGGCTGGCCTGGCGACATGAGTGACGCTGTTCCAGCCGTTCCGGCTCGCCCGGTCCCGGGCACGGGCGTCACGGCGCCCAGGCGCCGCCGCGTGTTTCGCGCGGCGCTCACCCTCGTAACACTGGCCGTCGCCGGTCGTACCACCCTGATCGGCGGCACATCGGCTACCCCGCCGGAAGACGAGTTCAAGCTCAAGGCGGCCTTTGTGCTCAACTTCATCCGGCTGGTCAACTGGGCAAGCGTCCCCGGCGAGCAGGGCGATTCCCGCCTCACGGTCTGCGCCCTGGGCAACAGCGACTTCGCCGCCGCGGTGCGGGCGACCGTGACCGGCAAGACGGCCGGGAACAGGCCGATCTCGTTCCGGTTCACCCCAAACCCCGATCCCGCTCAGTGCCGGGTTTTGATCGTCGACTCGTCGCAGTATCCAATTGCCCGGGAGGCGTTGAGCGCGGTGCAGGCCGCGCCGGTGCTGACCATAGGGAACGGTCCCGGTTTTCTCTCACTGGGCGGTATGTTCGAACTTGTCGTGGAAGATCGAAGAGTGCTGTTCGATGCCGGGCTGGATGCCATCCGGCGGGCCAGGCTGGATGTGAGCGCGAGACTTCTCCAGTTGTCCCGCAACTTGAGGAGGGGTTCAGACAGTGCCCTCTAAGCCCGCTCTGGCATTCGGCCGCAGGTCCCTCCGCGGGCAACTCACGATGCTGGCACTGATCACCGGCGTCATCGCAGTGGGGCTCACCGTGACGGGTCTGATCATCTACGAAGTTGTCTGGTTTCGCGGTCAACTGGTGAGCCGCGCCGCCTCGATCGGAGACATACTCGGCAGCAACATCGCCGCCGCTCTGGCGTTCGAGAATCGCGCGGACGTGGAGGAGAGCCTGGCCGCCCTCGGGAGCGAACGGTCGATCGTCGGCGCGTACGTGTTCGACAGCCGCCGGGATTTTGTAGCCGGATACCGGCGAAGCGACCGCCGTGTCAACGAGCGTCAGCCCGACAGCCTGGCGGATGTCCGGAAAAACTGGCTGGGATTGACGGCGTTCAGGACAATCCGGCTGGATCACGACGTCGTGGGATACATCGGCATTGAATCCGACCTCTCGCCGCTTTACGTCCGGGTGAGGGACTACTCGTCGATTACTCTGCTCATTGTGTTGCTTTCGCTGGCGGTGGCCTACGCAGTCTCGCGCCGGATGCAGGCCGTGATCTCCGAGCCCTTGCTGCAACTGAAAACCGCGGCCCGGCACGTCTGGCTTCATCGCGACTATGCAGTCCGCGTGCCGGTCGGCGCAAGCGACGAAGTGGGCGCAGTAATGAACGCGTTCAACGACATGCTCCAGGAGATCCAGCATCGTGATCGCCAGTTATCCGAATCCACGGCGCAATTGAAGGAAGCCAAGGCCTTACTGGAAGAGCGGGTGATCAGCCGGACCCGTGAACTCGAGGAGGCGCAGCGGCTTCTCACCGAAAACCTCGAACGCCTCGATCTGGCGCTGGAGGGGGCCGAGGAGGCTCTATGGGACTGGCACGTGGCCGAGAACCGGACGTACTACGACGAGTACTGGCCACGGATGCTGGGCTACTCCCGGGAAGAAATCGGAGAGTCGGTGGAGGTCTGGGAGAAGTTGGTGCATCCAGACGATCTGGAAGCCGTCAAAACGAAGTTGCGCGCTCACCTGGAGGGTCAAACGGAAAGGTACCAGACCGAGTACCGCATGCGGGCCAAAGACGGCGGCTGGCGGTGGATCCGGGCCCGTGGCAAGGTAGTGGCCCGGGCAGCCGACGGCTCCCCTCTCCGCGTGACAGGAACCCACGTGGATATCACAGCACACAAACAGGCCCAGGACGCGCTCATCAGACTCACGCGCGAGGCGGGCATGGCCGAGGTTGCGACGTCCGTTTTGCACAATGTGGGCAACGTACTGAACAGTGTCAACGTTTCCGCTACGCTCGCCGCCGACAGGATTCGCGATCTGAGCCTGAACAGGCTGTCCAGTGTGGTGAGCCTGCTGGAGGGCCACCATCACGACCTCTCCGAATTCCTCAGCCGTGACCAGAGGGGCGTGCGGGTGATTTCTTACCTTGCCAAGCTGGGACAACTCCTGGAGCAGGAGAGGCAGGTCGCCATCCGGGAACTGAATCTGGTCCGTGATCACGTGGGGCACATCAAGCAGATCGTTTCCGCTCAACAGGGTCTCGCCAGAGTCTCGGGAGTGAAGGAAAACACATCCCTGGCCGCCCTGGCAGAGCAGGTTTCCCAGATCTTAGCGCCCGGGCTTGAGCGTAACGGCATCCGCTTCGAAGTTGAGGTGGGAACCATTCCCGAGGTCAGCGTGGACAAGCACCAGATCCTGCAGATCCTCTTGAATCTGCTGCGCAACGCGGAGGATGCGGTCAGGGAGAAGGCCGGCGGCGAGAGGCGGATCCGGCTGCGCATTTACCGCCACGGGGGCAACCGGGTGCGTTTCGAGGTGAAAGACACGGGTGTCGGGCTGCACCCGGACCAACTAGCGCGCGTGTTCGCGCACGGTTACACTACCAAGCGCGATGGCCACGGTTTCGGACTGCACTCCTGTTCACTCTATGCAAGCCAGATGCGAGGGTCGCTGTGGGGAGAGAGCGACGGGCCCGGATTGGGTGCGACCTTCATACTGGAGATCCCCTTGAAAGAGATCCCGGAAGAAGGAGCCGGATGAGAAGACCGGCTGCAACGGGCCGGCAGCACCGGGTTCGGCGCGGCGTCAGGCTCCCAGCAAGCTTTCGATGGCCTGCGCCAGTTCCACCGGGCGGAACGGTTTCTGAAGGAACTGCACCCTGCCGAGAAAGCCGGGGGGCAACAGGAGCGGTGCGACCGGGACCCCGCTCATGACCACAACGCGAAGGTCCCTCCTCAACTCCGCCATTCTAGGCACCAAGTCTTCTCCCCTCAGCCCCGGCAACTGTGCATCGGTGATCACCAGGGGGTAGCCGGACGGATGTTGCTCGAAGCGGGCGAAGGCCTCCGCTCCCGAGGCACAGGCCTCGACGTCGTACCCGAGGCGGGTCAGGTATCCTGTCAGCAGTTCCCGCAGAGCCGGCTCATCGTCGATCAAGAGGACAGTGCCTTTGTTCACGGATAGCGAGTTCTCAATCTCACCAAAGCGACAAAGGCACTTCCCCGGGACTGAACGCAATGCCGAGAGATGCAGAATGCCAGACACGCTGGTGCATCGTCTGCCTGGCCTCCCAGCGGCGCGCGTCGTAGCGCGTCACAACGTGCATCCAGGTGTTAATCTGGCAAGTAATCCCCCCGCCGCCGCCGTAGCTCTCGTACTTTCCGATGGTCTGCGATAGGCTCGAATAACTGCCGTAGTTGGCGGACACCCCGAAGTTCCACCTGCGAGCCGCCGTGTAACTATAAGAAGCCGCGGCATCTTGACTCCGGCTCGTCAGATAGATACCGTTTCCCGGAGACACGCCCGAGCCGTAGCTGAAAGACAGGCTGGACTTGCGGAAGGTGCGGGCGAGCTCCGCACTGCCGGCTGGCACATAGTTCGTGCGGTACAGGACTTCGATTCCCGTCGAGCGGCCAATGATGGCCGCCACAATAGGGTCCACCGCCACGCGCTGCAATCCCAGGGTCTCCACGCGGGCTCCACCCCCGCGAAGGCGCAGGTCCCACGAACGGCCGAGACGGAAGGCCAGGTTCACGGCGGCCGTGTGTATGTCCGATGCCCCGAAGGCGTTCGTGAATTCGAAGTGCCTGAATCCGTAGTCGCCGCCAACCGCAGTCGTCCTGCCGAGTCTGTACTGCACATCGCCCCGGGTGTTCCATCCCGTGACCCCAATGAGCGACCTGGAACGGCGCCGGACCACGAGGCCCGAACCACCGATGTTGAAGGAAAGCCGCTGGCTCTTCATGAAGGTCAGATCGCCCATCGTCGAAGCATAGTTGGTTCTCCCGTCAAACATGTCGTTGGCGGGCACGTCCGCGAAAGAAGGGTCAAAATACGTATAGGAGCCGTACTCTCCGTAACTTCTCGAATATGTGCCCGCCGCCTCCCGCAAGGTGAAGGCCAGACGGCGCGTGGGTTGGTGAGTGAATCCCAACGACAGGCTATGGTCGGATCCATCGTAGTAGGAATTCCGGGTGTAGTGTCGCACGTTTCCCCGGTAGTCGATTCCCAGCAGACTGCGACGCCAACGATGGTACCCCAACGCACCAAACTGCGCCTCGCCTCCGTAAAGGTCCTCCTGACCTATCCGCCCCTGGGAGTCCACCGAGACTGACGTCAGCCCCGAGTCATATCTGCCCATCAAGGAGAGATACGGCCGGATTCTGATCAGATCGCCGCCTCCCTGGAGCCTACTTCCCAGACCGCGGCTCATTATCGTGGGTCCCTGGTAGTCGACGCTCTGCGCCATTGCCGATCCCAAAGCGGCGATTGCCAACAGCACGATTCGGTGTCTCAATTTGCCTCCGCGGGCAGCTTCGATTCGCCCAAAGCCCTGATTCTTCTGCTTTTCAAAGTCTGACGCGTGCTCTGGGGCGTGTCAAGTGAAGCGCGAATTAATTCTGAAAGGACTTGTCGCCAGAAGACATTTGTGGATTGGAAGTTCACTTTGGTCCAACATAGAGACTGAGAGGCGCCATGAAACTGGCTACAATCGTTCCCCTGGCTTTGCTGGCAACCGCGGCGGCAGCCGAACTGCCGGTGCGGCAGGTCATCCTCTACAAACACGGCATCGGTTATTTCGAGCGCGGCGGCGAGTTGGCTCCGGGCGAGACTGCACGCCTGGACTTCAAGCCCTCGGAAATGGACGACGTGCTCAAGTCGCTGACCATACAGGACCCCGGAGGGGGCAGGATCACCGGCGTGCGCTACGATTCCAGCCAGCCGCTCGCCCGGCGGCTCGAGGACTTTCCCTTCCGGCTGGGCGAGCGCCAGCCGCTGAGTGCTTTCCTGGACACGCTCAAGGGCGCGCGCGTGGACGTCCGCGTGGGACCCGAGACCATCACCGGCGCCGTGGTGAGCGCGCGCCAGACTGCGGCCGCCGGCCAGCAGCCCGAGCGGGAATGGCTGACGCTGCTGGTCGATTCGGGAGACCTGCGAACGGTGGATCTCTCCTCGGCCACCAGCCTGCGCTTTCGCGACAACCAGATCCAGGAGAGGCTCAAGGAGTACCTGACCATCCTCAGCGGCGCGCGTTCCCGTGAAGACCGCAGCGTCTTCATAGACTCCACGGAATCCAGGCAACGCCAGATCGTCGCCAGCTACGTCATCCCTATGCCGGTGTGGAAATCGACGTACCGGCTGATCTTTGGCCCCAGCGGCGCGGCAACTCTGGAAGGCTGGGCCATCGTCGATAACATCACCGGCGAAGACTGGTCCGGCGTGAAGCTCTCGGTGGTATCGGGGCGTCCGATCTCTTTTGTCAGCCGCCTGTACGAGCCACGGTATCTTCCCCGCCCCGAGGCGCAGCTCCCCGAGGAGCGCGCACAGGCACCGGTGGTTCACCAGGGCGCGGTCGGCGGGCTGGCGGATACCAACGAAGAAGCCAAGTTCTTCAGGAAGGACCGTGCCATGGCGGCTCCGCGCCCCGCTCTCGCGGCGGAGACGGCTGCTCCCTCGGCGGGGCTGCCCCGGGAGGCCGCCAGTTCCGTCGCGCCCTCGACCGAGGCCCGTGAACTGGGAGAGCTGTTCGAGTACAGTTTCTCGACGCCGGTCACGGTCCGGCGAGGCGAGTCGGCGATGCTCCCGTTTCTCCAGCAGAAGGTTACGGCGCGCAAGCTGCTGATCTACTCCGACCCGGCGTCGCAGAATCCCATGAACGCCGTTGAGCTCACCAACGACACAGGCAAGGCCCTGGACGGGGGACCGGTCACCGTCTACGAAACCTCGGCTTACGCCGGGGAGGCCTTGATGGAGACGCTCAAGGCTTCCGACCGGCGCCTGGTCAGCTATGCGGTCGATCTCGGCACACGGGTCACCACGCAGTTCGAGTCCACCAGCAACACGGTTCGCGAGATCCATTTCCGCAGAGGCATTCTCACCACCCGCCAGGCAGCCCAGGAGACACGGACCTACACCATTCGGAACGTGGACCAGAAACCGAAGGTCCTGATCCTGGAGCACCCGGCGCGGCCGGGCTACCAGTTGGTCAACCTGAAACCCGCCGAGACCACGGCCACCGCCTGGCGGTTCGAGATCAAGCTGGCCGCGGGAGCCATTGAGAAGTTCCCGGTCACCGAGGAGCGCGTGTTCGACAGCACCTACGCCATCGCCAATCTCACGCCGGACGTGCTGGCGAGCTATGTGCAGAACAAGGCCCTGAGCGAGACCGCCCGCGCGCAACTCGAGAAAATCGCCCAGCAGAAGCGCCTCATCGCCGAGACCGACGCGAGCCTCACCCGCACCGAGCGGGAGATCAGCGACATGGCGAACGACCAGAGCCGGCTGCGCCAGAACATCGACAGCCTGAACCGGGTCGCGGGCCAGCAGGAGCAGGTGCAGCAGTACGCCAGGCAACTGGCCGCGCAGGAAACCCAACTCGCCGCGGCACGCGACCGGCAGGCGGGCCTGCGGAAGAATCGGGCTGCGCTAGAATCGGAACTCAACTCCTTGATCGAGAAGATGGAATTTTGAAGGTCGCCCTCCTTGGGTTCGGCAACGTGGGACGCGCGCTGGCCCGGCTGCTCGATAACCAGCGCGCGTCGTACCCTTTTCTGATCACCGGTATCCACACGCGACACGGCACGGCCTACGGCCGGGACGGCTTGCCTGCCGACCCGGCGCTCGGGCCGGCGGCGGTTTCGGTTGACGAGTTCCTGGATCAGGCGGGAGCGGAGGTGCTGGCGGAGCTGACAACGCTCGATCCGGTGTCGGGCGAGCCCGCCATCTCGCACATCCGCGCGGCGTTCCGGCGCGGGATGCACGTGGTGACGGCGAACAAGGGACCCATCGCGCACGCCTACGCCGCGTTGCGCGACGAGGCGGAGCGTGCCGGGGTGCTGTTCCGCTTCGAGTCCACCTGCATGGACGGCGCGCCTGTCTACAACATGATCCGGTCGGCGCTGCCGGGGGTGCGGATTCTGGGATTCACCGGTGTGTTGAACTCGACGACCAAGGTCGTCATCGATGCGATGCGGCGGGGCCAGAGCATGCAGGAGGGGATTGAGGCGGCGCGGAGGCTAGGCATCACGGAGGCCGATGCCGCCTATGACATCGACGGATGGGACTCGGCCGCCAAGACCGCCGCGCTGGCCAATGTCCTCATGGACGCCCGCACCACGCCGCAGCAGGTGGACACGCGCGGCATCGGCCGGCTGACGCCGGAGAAGCTGGCGGAACTGGCCTCCAAACGCAAGACCGTCTGCCTGGTAAGCCGCGCCCGGAGCGCGCCGGACGGCGGCGTGCGCCTGCGTGTCCGGGCCGAGGTGGTCGACGAGAGTGACATCCTGGCCTCGGTCCACGGAACGTCGAACCTGATCCTGTTTCACACCGACCTGATGGGGACGATAGGGACGGTTTCCATTTCCCCCGGCGTTGACCAGACGGCGTATGGCGTGTTCAGCGACCTGGTGGAGATTGAGCGGGTCGGCGGTCGCACCGCAGCCCGCGTGATACACTGGCGGTAGATATGGAAGGCGGTTTCTGGAGCGGACTTCGCCGCTTCATCATGTGGGACTACCAGCGCGGCAGTTGGCAGTATGACGTCATGGTGGCCCTCATCCTGGCCTTTATCTTCCTGACCCCGAAGGCGTGGTTTCGGGATCAGCCCCGAGCCGCCAGCATCGTGATGATCGAAGGTCACGCCGGAAGCGACGTCTGGCTGGCCCCCGAGCTTCTGGCCGAAGTGCCCGAGTCTCAGCGCCTTGCCAGGGCAACCGATTTGGTGCAGGGCAAGTTCGGAAGGGGTTTCACGGTGGTTAGGGTGCAGCCCATTCTCGATCCCGAATCCGAGATTTCCGGCTACATGGTCCAGGTTCAACCTTGAACAACCAGGCTCCACTGCGGATGTGTCTCCTGGGTGCGTCTCTGCTCGCGCTCTCCGCCCACGCCGCTTCGCTCGACCAGGTCCTGGCCGCGATGGACAAGACGGCCGCATCGTTCAAGGACATGTCGGCGAAGCTGACCCGAACCGATTTCACCGCCGTGATCAAGGACACCACACAGGAGAGCGGCACCGTCCGCATGAAGCGCGCCGGCCCGAGGGACGTGCGGATGAAGATCGAATTCGGCGAACCGGATGCGCGGACCATCGTCTTCGAGAAGGCCACCGCTCAGATCTACCATCCGAAGATTCAAACGGTCCAGGTGTACAACCTCGGCAAACAGCGCTCGCTGGTGGACCAGTTCCTGTTGCTCGGTTTTGGAAGCTCCGGC
Organism: Bryobacteraceae bacterium; assembly: GCA_041946685.1. Classification (GTDB taxonomy): domain Bacteria; phylum Acidobacteriota; class Terriglobia; order Bryobacterales; family Bryobacteraceae; genus JBHGAV01. Next base: position 52,588 of record JBHGAV010000013.1, read on the forward strand.
ACCGAGCTCAGCAGGAATTACACCATGAAGGTCACCGGAGAAGAGCAGATTGCCGGAACCGGGACGACCCGCTTGGAGCTTGTTCCAAAGGCTGCGTCCGCGCTGGAGCACCTGAAACTTGCCGAACTTTGGATTACGGCAGGCGGGTATCCCGTGCAGCAGAAGTTTCACATGCCCTCGGGCGACTATACGTTGATCACGTACGGGGAAGTCCAGATCAACACCGGTGCGCCTGACGCCGCCTTTCGGATGACGCTTCCCAAAGGCGTTAAGACCGAGTACCCGCAGAAGTAAGGTATAATAAAATACACTCTACTTCTGGCGTTTCTTGATTGATGGCACCCGTCAAATCGTCCTCATCGCGTTTCGCCTTCATCGACTGGACGCGCGGCCTTGCCGCCGTCATCATGTTGAACGGCCACGTTTTCCACTCCTTCACGCACCCGGACCATCGCAACGGCTCCGCGTTCGTGCTCACCCAGTTCATCGGCGGCATGCCGCCGGCGTTCTTCCTGTTCCTGCTCGGCGTTACCCTGGCGTTCCTAATGGAAAGCCGGGAACGCCAGGCGCTGCCTCTCCGCGGGCGGGTGCTGGCCGCACTCGGCCGCTCCAGATACCTGCTAGGCATCGCCGTGTTGTTCCGGCTTCAGCTCTTCGTCGTCGGGCTGCCCAACACCCGCTGGCAGGATCTGTTCCGGGTCGACATTCTCAACGCCATGGGATTTGCGGTCCTGGCGTTCTCCGGGCTGGCGGTGCTCACGACGGCGGCCCGGGTGCGCGCAGGCGCCGTGGCCGGGCTGCTGGTGGCCTTTGGAGCACCCCTGGTTTCTATGCTCGATCTGAGCTGGGTTCCTTCGGCCCTGCGGGCTTACATTGTGCCCGATTCGCTGGCCTTCGGCTTCTTCCCCTGGGCAGCGTTTGTCGCCTTTGGCATCAGCGCGGGCAGCATACTGCGGCTGACGCGCCGGGAGCAACTCGACCGCCTCATGCAGTGGGCAGCCCTGCTGGGCTTGCTGTTGATTCTTGGCGCAAGGTACTGCTCCGGCATACCGTATTCCCTTTACCCCAAGTCGGATTTCTGGCTCAACAGCCCTTGGCTGATCCTCATCAAGCTGGGTGTCGTTGTCCTAACGCTGACGGCGGCCTATGTGTGGACCCAACACGGCGCCAACGCCGGCTGGAGCTGGGTGCGCCAGTTTGGGACGACATCATTACTGGTCTACTGGGTGCACACCGAACTGGTCTACGGCCGGTGGCTGTATTTCTGGAAAGAGAGTCTCGCCCCGGCCCAGACGGCGCTTGCTTCGCTTGGGGTGGTTCTCCTCATGCTGGGCCTGTCGGTCCTGAAGACGAACTGGAAGAACGTCCGCCTGAGCCTGACGCGGCTCGGCTTGGGATACCCGGTGGCGGAGCCGCACCGGGTCCCGGGCGACTAGTCCAGCTCGCCGGTATCGCCGCTCACGCCCGACTGTGATAATGTCTGAATTGACATGCGGATATTGTTGATCGAGGATGAAAAGCGCATCGCCGATTTCATTGCACGTGGGCTGGAAGGCAGCGGGTATTCCGTCGACTTAGCGGAGAACGGCCAGCAAGCCCTAGACCGGATCGCGGATGCTGTCTACGATCTGGTGATTCTGGACCTCATGCTGCCCGACATGGACGGGCTTGTTGTCCTGGAGAAAATCCGCAACCGGAAGGTTACGCAGCCGGTGCTCATACTGAGCGCCCGGGGGTCCCTGGACGACCGCGTGAAGGGCTTGGACATCGGCGCGGACGATTACCTGGTGAAGCCGTTTGCCTTCGTGGAGTTGCTGGCCCGAATCCGGGCTCTGCTGCGGCGCGGGCAGGCGCTGCCGGACCGTTTGCAGGTGGGCGACCTGTCCATGGACTGCGTACGGCGAAAGGTCAGCCGCGGCAGCGTGGGCATCGAACTGGCCCCCAAAGAATTCGGCATCCTCGAATACCTTATGCGCAACAAGGGCCGGCCGCTGAGCCGCACCATGATCGTCGAGCACGTGTGGGAGACCGACTACACCGGCCTCACCAACATCGTGGACGTCTACATTCGTCATCTGCGCAGCAAGATCGACGACGATTGGCCCGAGAAGCTCATCCGCACGGTGCGGGGGATCGGATACATGATCGGGCCTGCGCAGGAGGCCGGCTCCGTAACCCCCGCAAGCAGGTAGTCCGTAATGGCCGAATCGGGCCTGAAGACCAAGTTCACCCGCAGGCTGGGTTTTCGTCTCACGGCGGGGTATCTGGTCTTCTTCGCCTTCCTGCTCACCGTAGTCGGGTTGTATTTCCGCAGCACCCTGATCGGCATCCAGGAGTCGCAGATCAGGGAACTGGTGGAAGAAGACTGGTCGACCCTGGGCCGTTTCCTAAAGCAGAGCGGGGCGGGTTTGATGTGGGACTACAACCCCGACAGTCCCCAGGATTCCTTCATCGTCGAGCGGCTTCAGCGCCTTCTCCTATTGGCCGACCAGGAGGGCAACCTGATCCAGGTTTCGGCCGCCTACCGTGTCATCGGAGTGGAACCGCCGGACGAGATCCAGCGAGTCCTCCATTCCGAGGAGCCCACCTGGAAAGTCAGCCGCGACCCGTGGGGGACGAGCTACATGATCCGTCTGGGGAGGATGATCAAACCCGACGGGCGGCGTTACTTCGTCGCGATGGGGCGAAACATGGCCCTCACCGATGCGAACGTCCGGCAATTCACGTGGCGATACTTCGCCGGCCTTCCCGTCCTGGTGCTGTTCGGGGGAATGCTGGGCTGGTTTCTGACCAGGCACGCTCTCCAACCCCTGCAGGAGGTTGTGCGGGCATCGGAGTCCATCACCGGCTCGAATCTCAGCTTGCGCATTCCGCTCAGAGAGGCCGGCGACGAGCTCGACCGTCTGATCGACACTTTCAACCGCATGATTGAACGGCTGGAGAACTCGTTCCAGCAGATGCGGCAGTTCACGGCCGACGTTTCTCACGAGCTGCGGACGCCGATCACGGCGGTTCGCGGCCAGTTGGAGGTAGCCCTGATGACCGCCCGCGGGGAGGAGCAACTGCGCGACGCCATCCTGACGGCGCTGGACGAGGCCGAGCGCCTGTCCGACTTCATCAAGGCGATGCTTCAGCTATCCCAGGCGGAATCGGGACAACTGGTGCTCAAGAAGTCGCCCCTGGACCTCTGCCTGCTGATTCGCAACACCCTGGAGCAATTTCACCTCGCTGCCGAAGAGGCGGGGCTTGTACTGAGGGCGGATCTGCCCCAGGAATGTGTCGCGGAGGTCGACCGCATTCAGTTCGAGCGTCTCCTGACAAACCTGCTTTCCAACGCGATCAAGTACACGCCAGCCGGTGGAGAGGTCCGCGTCAACGTCTGGGCGAACCCCCACCGGGTCGAGGTTTCCGTGGAGGACACCGGCCGCGGCATCCCAAACGAGCACCTGCCTCACATCTTCGATCGCTTTTATCGCGTTCCCAGCACCGACTCCAGCAGCAGCCGCGGGATCGGCCTGGGACTGAGCTTCGTAGCTTGGATTGCCAAGGCGCACGGCGGCAGAGTGGACGTGACCAGCACTCAGGGCAAAGGCACCAGGTTTGTGGTGACCTTACCCCTGACTTCCGTCCCGGCGTCGGCGGCAGTGGCGCGGAATGGAGAGGCAGCGAAATGAGTCTGGAAATCAGCCGTCGTGAGAAAGAAGGCATCCTTATCCTGGACCTGAAGGGACCTCTGACCGCAGGGCAGGCGGCCACTGCGCTTCGCGACTCCCTGCGCACACACATGGGAGAGGGATCCAGGAATGTGATCCTGAACCTGAGCGAAGTGGAGAACATCGACAGCACGGGCTTGGGCGCGATGGTGATGTGCTTTACGGCGCTGCGCAAGTCCAAGGGCCGGCTGGTATTGCTGCATCTCAACCGGAGGCACCTGGAACTGCTGGTGCTCACCAAGCTCTCCACTGTGTTTGAGATCTTCGACGACGAGCAACAGGCGGTAAACAGCTTCTTCCCCAGCCGCCAGATCAGGCGCTTCGACATCCTCAGCTTCATCGAGCAGCAGCGAAGCGATATCGAGGATTAGGTCGATTCGCTAGGATAGTCTCTTCATGCGATTGGCCGTCATCGGGGGGCAGGGCGCCGGTTTGAGCGCCGCATCGCGCGCGCGCAGAGTCGACCCGAGCCTGGAGGTCGTGGTTCTCGAGAAGGGAGAGACGATCTCGTACGTGACGTGCGCCTTGCCGTACTTCGTCGAGGGGAGAGTGCCTTCCGAAGCGGACCTGATCGTGCACACCGCCGATCAGCTCCGCCGCGAGCGCGGGATCGAGGTGCGGACGGGCGTATCCGTGCAGCAGATACGCCACGCCCGCCGCGAGTTGATCCTCACCGGCGGCGAACGCCTGGCGTACGACCGGCTGGTGATCGCCACCGGGGCCCGCCCGGACCGTGCCGTGCTCGGGTCAAGGCCGCCGGCAAGCGCGTTCCACCTGCACACGCTCGAGGATGCCCGCCGCCTTCGCGCCCTGATCGAGACAGGCAGGCCGCGGTGCGCGGTGGTGATCGGCGCAGGTTACGTCGGCCTCGAAGCCGCCGATGTGCTTCGGGCGCGCGGCCTGGAGGTAACGGTGCTGGAGGCCTCGGCGGACGTTCTCGGACGCCCCGATGCCGATCTCACCAGGGATGTGCGGCAGGAACTCGCGCGATCGGGCATCGAGCTGCGCCTGGAGACGCCGGTCGTGAACGTCGCCGACGGCCGGGTCAACGACGTTCCCTGCGACCTAATTGTGGCGGCAGCCGGATTGCGTCCTAACGTCGAACTGGCCGCCGAGGCAGGCGTGCGGCTGGGGGCAACCGGCGCCATCGCCGTGGATCAACGCATGGAGACCAATATCTCGGGGATCTTCGCCGCCGGAGATTGTGCCGAGGCCGTTCACCTGGTTACGGGCCGTCCGGCCTACATCCCGCTGGGGACAACCGCCAACCGCATGGGCCGCGTGGCGGGGGCGTGCGCGGCCGGGGGGAGGGAGCGGTTCGGGGGGATCGTGGGCACCTCCATCGTCAAGGTCTGCAAGTTGGGCGTGGCGATGACGGGGCTCTCGGCGGTGGAGGCCAAGAGGGAAGGTTTCGAGCCGGTCTCGGCCAGGATCACAGCCATGGACCACCCGAAGCACTTCAAGGGACGCCCCACCACAGTCGAATTGACCGCCGACCGCGGCTCCCGCCGGCTCGTGGGCGGCACGGTTATCGGCGAGGCCGGCGTTCCGGGACGCATCAACGTCATAGCCCAGGCTCTGACCTGCCGCATGCGGGTCGAGGAGTTCGAGCAACTCGACCTCGCCTACACGCCTCCGTTCACGCCCGCCGTGGACCCCGTCCTGGTGGCGGCGCGCCAGTTGCTGAAATTGCTAGACTGAAGACGAGGGGCCCGCTGGCGTGTGCCGTCTGGAGTGCGCGCGGGTTTGAGGCAGCAAGGGATGGCAACAGAGGTCTTGAAGTCGGCCTCCGCGATCGCCAAGGGGATGGCGACCACACTGAAGGAGTTGCTGTCGCCCACCATCACGGAGGACTACCCCGACGAGCCTCCCAAGCTCCAGGAGCGCTACCGCGGCGTCCATGTTCTCCGCCGCGACGAGAACGGCATGGAGAAGTGCGTGGCCTGCTTCCTGTGCGCCGTGGCCTGCCCTTCCAACTGCATCTACATCGAGGCGGCTGAGAACACCGACACTGTGCGGATCAGCGGCGGGGAGCGCTACGCCAAGGTCTACAACATCGATTACAACCGGTGCATCTTCTGCGGTTATTGCGTGGAGGCCTGCCCCACCGACGCGATCACGCACGGCCACGGCTTCGAGGTGGCCAGCTATAACACTTCGACGCTCATCTACCGCAAGGAGCGGCTCCTGGAGCCGCTGCCCGAGGCGAAGAAGACAGCCTCAGATTGACCCTGCGCCGCCATCCCAGCAACGCCGCAACCGCCAATCCTGCGCCGGCCAGCGCCAGCGACGACGGCTCCGGAACCTCCGAGGGATCCGAACCTCCTTCCGGCTTTTCGTAAGAGCCGAGGTTGGTGAATAGCAGGTTGCGAACGCTTCCCGGCGAGAACTCGAAGACGTTACTATCCATCCTGTCGCCGAACACGAAGACGTAACCCAGCCCGATCTGCTCGAAGTGGAGGTACGCTTCAGCGGCGGCAATCTGCGAGTCGGTCCATCCGGCCCCACCCGTCGTCAGGGTTGTTCCACCGGAGATCCGTCTTCCCGGAGTCCCGCCCACGAACCTGCCGTCGAGCCCGGCCGTGGCAAAAGACGCATCGATCAGGTACATGTTCTGGTCCATGGTGCTGCCTGAGACCTGAATGGTCGAGCCGATCCCGCTCAGCAGCGTGTTGGCGTAGACATGGGTGTCGGGGTTCTGGTCCTCGAACAAGATCAGCAGCCCGCCGCTGGTGACGAAGGACGAGATTGCGCTGATCTCCTCGGCCGTGGGCGCGCGGCCCGGACCGCCGACCACGAATGAGTCGAAACCGGCCACCGCCGAGGCGGTGGCCGGTCCGTCCGGCGCCACCGTGTTACCAGCCGCGACCATCAGCGCATACACCTTCGAGAAGAACGTCAAGTCGTTCCAGGTGGTCGGCACGCCGTTCACGTCAACCCAGCTTTCTTCCCACTGCCCGATGACTCCCGCCTGCATGATTCCTGTGAACGCCACTGCCAGCAGCAGCATCGCTGCTGTGCGGCATACCCGTGACTTGTGCACGCCGAACCTCCGTCTACCGTTTCCTCCGTCGAGACAGCCCTCCCGCAGGGGAAAGCCTTACCCGGAACCGACTAGTCTAGGAGGGCCCATCCGGCTGCGGAAGGAGCATCCGGCTTGGTTACCGTGGCAGATTATCAGGCCACGTATGCCGTCGGCTCTTGCATGAGCATCTCCCAGTCGATATGCTTTCAAGGAATGGCTCGTGGCACGGTTGAGTCTGGAGGCACTCTGACATCCGGGGAGATCCGGGCCGCACTCTCTCAAGTAGTTGCATCGAAAGCCTTTTCGCGCTCCGAACAACATCGCCGCTTCCTCCGGTACGCCGTAGAGAGCGCCCTGGAGCAGAGAGTCGAGGTGTTGAAAGAACTCACTCTGGGTGTTGAGGTTTTCGGCCGCGGCCCCGATTTCGACCCCAGCGCGGATAACGTGGTCCGCGTGGAGGCCCGTCGCCTCCGGCAGCGCCTAAGGACGTACTACCTGGACGAGGGGCGTGCAGACGAGGTGATCATCGAACTGCCCGTTGGGGGCTACGTCCCTCAGTTCTCCCGAAGAGCGGCGCCGGAGGCCCCTGCAACCGGGGGCAGACCCTGGTTTCGAGTGTCCGCCCTGGCTGCAATCCTGCTCGTTGTGCTCGCGTCCCTCGCGGTTCTGTGGCTCCGACACAGGGAGCCTCCCCTACTTGCCGTGTTGCCCTTTGCCGAATTCGGCTCCGCCGGCGACAACCCCGGCCGCGGCGACTCCATTGCCGACGACATCCTGCAACTGCTCGCCGAAACACCGCGCCTGCGCGTCGTCAGCCGGACTTCCGCCTTCCGCTTCCGATCGCAGAGTACCGGCCTCGCCGAGATCCGCCGGCAGTTAGGGGCACAGGTCTTGCTGGAGGGAAGTGTCAAGCAAGTCGGGAACCAAACTCAGATCTCGGCGCGACTGGTCCGCGGCGAGACCGGTGTTCCGATCTGGGCCGGCACCCAGGAGGCCGACGCGGAGGGATTGGGCGTTGCCGAAAGAGCCATCGCGGCTGGAGTGGCTGCGGCGTTGAAGGCCGGCGCCCTGCCTCCGGCGCCCGCCCATTCACCGGCTCCCGAAGTGCGGGATCTGCTCGCCCAGGCTCGCTTTCTGGCTGCCAGGGGTGGCTCGCCGAGCCGCCAGCGAGCGGTGGACCTCTACCGGCGTGCCGTTGCTTTGGACCCCGGCTACGCCCGGGCATGGGGCGAACTGGCGCGCCAGCTCAGCCTGAACGCCTTCCACGAATCCGGCGAGGCGGACCGCCTGACGCGCGAGGCCAGGGACTCGGCCGCCCGAGCCCTGCGGCTGGACCCGAACCTCGCCGATGCGCATTTCGCCCTTGCCCGTCTGGCCTGGTTCCGCGACTGGGACTGGGTGGCCGCAGAGCGGGGTTGGAAGCGTGTGCTGGAGATCAATCCCAGCTACGCGGGGGCGCATCAAGCTTACGCCCTGGCCCTGGTGACGCGCAGGCGCTTTGGGGAAGCCCTGGCGCACTCCCGCCGGGCAGTCGAACTCGACCCCCTGGCGTATGCGGCGAGTAACGACCTGGGCGCGATTCTCTACGTGGCCCGGCGGTTCGACGAAGCGGCGGCCCACGCGCGGGCTTCCCTGTCACTGGTGCCCGGATCCCCCGCGGCTTTGTTTTTATTGGGAACCGTGGATGCCGCCCGCCGACGCTATCCCGACGCGATCCGGGAGCTCGAGGAGAGCGCCGGTCTTCAATCTCGGGATCCCTCTATCCTTGGGCGTTTGGGTAACGCCTACGCTCGCGCGGGCCGCCTCCGGGAGGCGCAGTCGGTGCTCACGGAGTTGGAGCGGAATCCGAAGGCTCCGTGCATCTACCTGGCCATGGTAGAGACGGGGCTGGGCCGCCAGGACCGCGCGCTCCAGTTGCTGGAACGGAGCGTGGCGGGGAGGGAGCCGGATGCTGTGTTCCTCGGTGTCGACGCCGTATTCGATCCCCTGCGCCGAGACAGCCGCTTTCGGGCGCTGTGCGCCAAGTTGGGCGTCCCTTCAGGGTGACGGACTCCGCCGCCGGGCCCCCTGCGACGGGCTTTCGACTGGGTCCTCAGTGCACCAGCACCGCGTACGCCCGGCGGGCAACGATCAGCTCTTCATTGGTGGCAAGCGCCAGCACGGCAACGGGCGAGGTGCCCGGCGAGATAAGCCGGTCCCCTTTCCCTTGTTCGTTGCGCTCCCGGTCCAGCCGGATGCCGAGGAACTCCAGGCCCGCGCAGCAGGCCGCGCGGAGCCGCGGCGAGTTCTCGCCGATCCCCCCGGTGAACGCCACCGCGTCCACGCCCCCCATAGCAGCCGCATAGGCGCCGATGGTCTTGCGCACCTCGTAGGCGAAAACGTGGAGCGCCAGCGCCGCGTCCTCGCTCCCCGCCGCTGCTGCCTGCTCCACGTCCCTGACGTCGCCGCCGGCGACACCGGAGAGGCCCGCCAGCCCGCCCCCTTTGGCCAGTTGTTCGCGCACCTCGTTCACCGCCCATCCGCGCTTGTCCATCATGTAGAGCACGGCGAACACGTCCAGGTCTCCGGAACGCGTGGCGTTCTCCAGCCCGGACTGAGGCGAAAAGCCCATGGTGGTGTCCACGCTTCTGCCCCGGTCGATCGCGCACATCGACGAACTCCCGCCCAGGTGGCAGCTCACCAGCCGGAGCGCGTCCCCGGGCTTCGCCAGCAGCTCTGCCGCGCGTTCGCCGATGTAGCGATGAGAGGCCCCATGAAAGCCGTAGCGCCGTATGCCGTGCTTTTCGCGCCATTCGGGAGGGACCCCGTAGCGGGCCACGTACTCGGGCATGGTGGCGTGGAACTCGGTCTCAAAGGCCGCCACCAGGGGAATGCCGGGCATGGCCTCGCGGAAAGCGCGGATGGCGGCGAGGTAGATCGTGTTGTGCGCCGGAGCGGCCGGAAGGAACTCCTCCATCGCCGCGATCACGCCGTCGTCGATCAGGAAGGTGCCGCGGTAGCGCGGGCCGGCATGGACGGCCTTGAAGCCCACGGCGTCGATGGGCACGTCGCCGACTCGGATTTCGGCCACCGCATCGCGGTAGTCCTGGACACGTTCGAGGCGACCCTTGGAGATGACGCGCTCGGAGGGCATCTCCAGCACCTGGTACTTGAGAGAAGTGGAGCCGAGGTTGGGGATCAGCAGGTTCATTCGATCAGAACGCCTCCCTGGTCAAGGAAGCAAAGTCGCCCGAGACAGGCGCAAGCCGGTACCGGTAGGAATGGGGCTGGTCGCCCGGGATCCGGTAGGGCGGCAAGGGAAGGGCCCTCTCGCTCCAGCTATCGACGCCGCCCACGCCCATCTGCTTAAGGTCGAGGTTGAGGTAGACCTGCGGACGGCGCGTCAGCCGGAAGGAATAGTCGGCCGCTTCGATCTCGTCCTTGGGGTAGTGGTAGGCGCTCACGCTGAGCGCCGGCGCGCCGATCGCCACCAGGCCGACGCCCTTCCTGTTGGTGAGCGCCACCCAGCGGACATCGACCTTGTTGCTGTTCTCCTGCGGCTTGGCAAACTCGTTCCACTGCTCCGCTACGGTGGACCGGAAAACGCCGACCCGTTCGAAGTCCCGGTCGATGTAGGTCGGCACGGGCCCCCGGCCATACCAGGCGATGTTGTCGAAACCGGCCGCAACCACCAGTTCGGTTCCAAAGCGCGGCATCATGGGCGGCCTGGCGGCGCCCGGCTGATAGGAGGCTTCGACGATGACATCGCCGCTGCCGTAAACGGTGTAAGCAAGCGTGTACGCCGCTCCTACCGAAGGCAGGTCGGCCCGCACCGTCACCTTCCCTGTGCGTTCATCGATTCTCTCGACATCCACTCCCTTCACGCTCCAACCCTGACCGGCCGACCGCCAGGCCGGAAAGCCCAAGGATGGATTCTTCTGGAGATAGCGCTGAACAGACCGCCATCCGCCGATGTCGTTCTCGGTCATGGCCCGCCAGAAGTCCGGAACCGGCCCACGCTCCAGCAGGCGCTGCCCCTTGTACGTGTAATCGCTCAGAAGACCGAAGTTCGTGTCGAACGTAACCGCGAAATCGGGCCCGGAAAGCCTGGCGCGGTTGCCCTCGTTGGATATGACGAGCGGCGGCATCTGCGCGGTTCTCAAGCGTGGCCTGGCCGCCTCCCAGGGCAGCTTGAACTGCTCCCAGGAGATCTCGTGACCCTTCTTCGCCCAGGAGGTGTCGCTTCTCAGCACGAAGCTGAGGTTCAGCCAGTATTCGACGCCCGGCTCGGGACTCACGGCGGGCAATGGGACGGTGAACTCCCGCTCTTGCTTGGGCTCGATATCGAGCACGGGCAAGGTTCCGGAGGCGATCGTGCGCCCCTCGGCCTTCACTTCCCAGCGGCCCTCGGCCAGGTCCCTGGGATTCAGAAAGTCGAACCAACTCTTGACCTTGATGCGGCCGGCCTTCAGGTCGACCGCCGAGCCGTGAAGGTACCGGTAGACGTACTTGATGGCCCACAGGCCGCCATGCGGGTCGCGGTCGGCGCCCACCAGACCGTTCTGGCAGAAACTGTTGTCGTTGAACATGCCGATCCGGTCCTCCCACCAGCCGCCGTAAGCCAGGAAGGTCTTCTTGCCTCCGGGCGTCTGGTATTCGGCCGGAACGGGCTGGCGGAGGCCCTGGTCCACCCAGTCCCAGACGAAGGCGCCGGCGGCGTTGATGCCGGAGTAGAGCAGGTCCCAGTATTCCTTGAGGGCGCCGTTGCTGTTGCCCATGGCGTGTGTGTACTCGACCAGCAGCAGAGGCATGTCGGGACGCTTCTTCGCCAACTGGAGCGACCGCTCGGGCGTCGGATACATCCAGGAGTAGAAATCAGAGTTCGGGCCGTCCAGGCGGCTGCTGCCTTCGTAGTGAAAGGGGCGCGAAGGGTCGCGCTGTTTGGTCCACCTGTAGACGGCCGCGACGTTGGGCCCGTCGCCGCTCTCGTTGCCCAGGGACCAGATGACGACCGATGGATGGTTCTTGTCCCGCTCCACCATGCGCTGGATCCGGTCCAGGTAGAGCGGGCCCCACTCGGGGTCGTTGCTGAGGCGGTTCTTGGCGTCGTTGCCGTAGCCGTGGCACTCGATGTTGCCCTCGTCGATGACGTAGATCCCATAGCGGTCGCACAGCTCGTACCACAGCGGATCGTTGGGATAGTGCGAGGTGCGCACGGCGTTGACGTTGAACCGCTTCATGATCTCGATATCCTTGATCATGAGCTCGCGGCTAACGTGATGCCCCGTGTCCGGGCTGTGCTCGTGACGGTTGACTCCCTTCAGAAGAATCGCCTTGCCATTCACCCAGAACCTGGAATCCTTGATCTCGACCTTCCGGAAACCAATGCTGGCGGGGACCACTTCGACAGGGCCCCCTGAGGCGTCATTGAGCGTGAGCAGCATCCGGTACAGGTATGGCGTCTCCGCGGACCACTTCCTGGGGTTGCTGACGCTGACCGAGAACGTGACCTCGCCCTCGGCGCCGCCCGGCTGAATCTTCTGCGTCTGCGGCTGAAAGACCGGCTTTCCGGCTGCGTCCTCCAGTTCCATCGTCATCGAACCCGCGGTCAGCTTGCCGCCGTAGTTGGTCAGGCTGGCCTTGACCCGCAGGGTAGCGTCGCGATAGGCGGCATCCAGATCGGTGATGACCTCGAAATCGCGGATGTGCTGGCGGTCCGAGCTCCACAGGTAGACGTCCCGGTAAATCCCGCTGAGCCGGAACATGTCCTGGTCTTCCAGGTAAGCGCCGTCGCTGAAGCGGTAGACTTCCACGGCGGCCAGGTTCCTGCCCGGTTTCACGTACCTCGTGATGTTGAACTCGGCGACCGTCCGGCTGTCCTCGTTGTAGCCGACCTTCTCACCGTTCACCCACAAATAGAAGGCCGAATCCACGCCGGCGAAGTGCAGAAAGACCTCCCGCCCGGCCCAGGAATCGGGTAGGTTGAACACCGTCCGGTAGCTGCCGACGGAATTGCGCTCTTTGGGAACAACCGGCGGGCCGTTCGTGTCGACCGGGAACGGATAGACGATGTTCGTGTAGATCGGGATGTCGCAGCCGTGGAGCTGGTAGTTGGACGGCACGGGAATCGTGCGCCACTTCGCGTCGTCGAAGTCCTGCCGGTAAAAGGCGACCGGCCGGCTGGCCGGATTCGGAGCACAGTTGAACTTCCAGTTGCCGTTCAGGGACTGGAACCAGGGGGAACGCGCTGGATTCCCTTCCCTGGCGAGCGCCGCCGTGGGGTAGATCATCGCGGTGGCGCGCGGCCGTTCCACGTTGACCTTGTAGACGGACACGTTGTCCCATTCGGGACGCTCCTGCGCGAAAACGGGAAAGACGATTATCGAGAGAAGGCAGCCGAGAATCTTCCTCATGGTTCGACTGTACCCCAGAATCGGCCAGTGCGATAATTGGCGTGAAAACCATGGGCCAGACTGCGCAGCCGAGCCTTGCTGAAACCCCGCGAAGCTTCTTACCGGAAGGTCACGGGTCCGCCAGACGGGACTTGTTCGCGGCGAGCGCCCTGTTTCTCTTTCTGGAGCTCGCCTTCATCCGCTGGCTTCCCGCGCACGTCCTGTTTCTGACGTTCTTCACGAACACGGTTCTACTGGCGTCTTTTCTGGGCCTGTCGCTGGGCTGCCTGGCAGCCCGGCGCCGGCGCAACTACCTCGTCCTGACGCCGCTGCTGCTGCTGGTTTCGCTGGCGGCGGGGATCGGCATGGAGTGGGTGCGGCTCGCTCTCCAGGACATCATCGACGTGGGTGGAAACCGGGCTGCGCCCCAAATGGTTTACTTCGGGGCCGAACTGCGCGTGGCCGACGTGGCCTCGTTTGCCGTCCCCATCGAATGGGTGGCGGGATTCTTCTTCGCGCTGGTTGCCGCGACCATGGTGGGCGTGGGTCAACTGCTGGGCCGCCGTCTGGCGGCGATTCCTAACGCCGTGGAAGCCTACATGGTGAACGTGGGCGGCAGCCTAGCCGGAATCGTGCTGTTTCAGGCCTGCTCGTGGTGGCTTTCTCCGGTCTGGTGGTTCGGGCTGGCGGCGGCAGGACTCGCCTGGTTCCTTTTCAACGAGGCGCCGCGGAGGTGGTGGGCAATCGGTGCCTGCGCCGCGACTCCGCTCCTCCTGCTGGTCCCCGGCCACTACTCCATCGGCGTGATTCTGGAGAAGTTTCCGCAGGAGGCCTGGTCCCCTTACTACCGCATCAACTACGCGCCGGATACGCGCACGATCGCGGTGAACCTGCTGGGACACCAGAACATGGTGAGCCGGAACGAACCGTTCCCTGCCTACGCGATCCCCTACCTGCTGAACCGCGATGCCTCACAGCCGCGTTTCCGCGAAGTCCTCATCATCGGAGCGGGATCCGGCAACGATGTGAGCCGTGCGCTCCAGTGGGGGGCGCCTGACGCACGCATCGACGCCGTCGAGATTGACCCCGTCATCCAGAGACTGGGGCGTGACAACCACCCTGACAGACCCTATCAGGACCCGCGGGTCACCGTGCACCTGACCGACGGCCGGAACTTCCTGCGATCCACCCGGCGCAAGTACGACCTGGTCGTCTTCGCCCTGATCGACTCGCTGGTGCTGCACAGCAGCGTCAGCAACCTCCGCCTGGAAAGCTACCTGTTCACCGAGGAGGCCCTGGCCGACGTGCGGCGGGTCCTTCGCGATGACGGTCTGTTCGTCATGTACAACTACTTCCGGCAGGGCTGGATCGTGGGCCGGCTGGCAAAGACCACGCAGTCTGTCTTCGGCGGGCAGCCGCTGGTTCTGACCTTGCCGGAGCGCGAAACGATTGCGGCGGACGCGAAGGCGGAAGGATTCACACTGATCTTCAGCGGACCCAGGGCTCCGGCGATCGAGCGCCCATTCCGTGCAAAAGGCCCGTACCGACTTCCGGCAGATAGCGCCCCCGGCCTCTCATCGCCGGACGGATTCGCCCCGGTTGCAGGCGGCAACTTCATCCGCCTGAGCCCGGCGAGAGTGGAGATGCCGGCCGGCCTAGGCACGGCTCGTGACACCTGGCCGTTTCTCTATCTGCGCAGTCCCATGATCCCGAGCCTGGTTTGGCGCGGGATCCTCGTAATGGGGCTGATCTCGCTCGGGATGCTGCGGGTGTTCGGGTGGCGCACCGGGAGCTGGGAATCCGCCGGGCTGAACCTGACGATGCTGCTGCTGGGCGCCGGGTTCATGCTGTTGGAGACGAAAGCCGTGGTGCACATGGCGCTCATTTTCGGCAGCACCTGGATCGTGAATGCAGTGGTGTTTTCCGCGGTGCTGGTCATGATCCTGTTCGCCAACCTTTGGGTCTTGCGGCGCAACCCCGGCCGCATGACCCTCTACTATGCCGGACTGGTGGCCACGCTCGCGCTGAACGTGACGGTCCCACTCGACAGCTTTCTGGGATGGCCCCTCGCGGCGAGGGCAGTCGCCGCCGGGGCGCTGGTTCTGGCGCCAGTCTACTGTGCGGGAATTATCTTCGCCATGCTCTTCCGGCGGGCGAAACGGCCCGAGCAGGCGCTGGCCTACAACACGGCGGGCGCCATGCTGGGGGGATTCGCCGAGAGCGGTTCGTTGGTCATCGGCTTTCAGTATCTGCTCGGCGTGGCGGCCTTGATCTACCTGGCCTCCTGGGCCGCGGCGGCGCGGACCCCTTCCCGCCCGGCGGTACAATAGTGGCCAAATGCTGCGCAAGATCGGACTGGCATTGCTTTCCGCCGCGTTCGCAGCGGCCTTCGCTCAGAACCCGTTCAGCCTCAGCGAGAAAGACGAGATCGAGCTCGGCCGCCAAGCCGCGGCGCTGATGGAGAAGGACCTGCTGCTGGTGGAGGAGCCGGCGATCGTCAAGTATATCGATGCGCTGGGCCAGTCCTTGGTCCAGGTGTCCGGGCGCAAGGGAATTACCTACACCTTCAAGGTCGTGGACAGCCCCGAGATCAACGCATTCGCGCTGCCGGGCGGTTTCATCTACGTCAACCGGGGACTGATCGAGGCGGCGGACACGCAGGATGAACTGGCCGGCGTCCTGGCGCATGAAATCGGGCACGTCGTGGCGCGGCACGGCGCCGACCAGGCGGTGCGTGCGGGCATGGTCCAGACCGGGCTCGGCGCACTGGGCGGCCTGCTCGGGCGAGGAACCTCATCGTCAATCAGCAAGATGGCCGCCGAAATGGTCGCCGGCGGGGTCTTCATGAGATTCAGCCGGCAAGCCGAACGCGAGGCGGACCGCCTCGGCGCGCGCATGGTGTACGACGCCGGGCTCCAGCCGCAGGGCATGGTGAGCTTTTTCGACAAGCTTGCCGGGCTCCAGAAAACCCAGCCCAACGCCGTGCAGAAGTTCTTCCTTTCGCATCCGAGCCCCGCCGAGCGCTCGAACAATGTCGCCACCTTGATCGCCGGTTACCCTGCCACAGCCAAGTCCGCCGCCGGCCCGGCGGCATTCCAGGAAGTCAAGAAACTGTTGGCGGCTCTGCCCCGCCCCGAAGTGGAGGCTGCCAAGGCGGCTGCCGCCATCGCCGCCGCCGCCAAGCCCCCCGCCGAGCCGGAGGCCGATGTCCGGCAGCGCAACGTGATCCGCGACCGTGACATCGCGGCCCGCTTCGCGCCAGTGTTTCACCAGGCTCTCGGACCCTCTCCCCGCTTCGACTACATCACCAACTTTGATTTCGACGGGGACTGGAAGGGTGACAACAACTGGAACAACGCCGATGACCGCCGGTATCCCCTCAAGGCCTATGTCTACTATGCCGTCTTCGAGACGCGCACCCATTTCTTCGTTCACTACGCCGCTTTTCACCCTCGCGATTACAAGGGCGGCGAGAAGCGCGGCGCGCTGCTGAGCGAGGCCATGCGGGCCGGGGTCAGCCTCGGCGGCCAGTACGATCCGACGGGACGATCGAACGAAGCGGTCATGGCGCACGAGAATGACCTGGAGGGCGCCTTGATCGTCGCCGAGAAGAACGGCGAGGACTACACCCAGGCGCGGCTCGTTCTGGTGGAAACGCTCGCTCACAACAATTACCTGAAGTACTCGCCTCCGGGAAGCCCGCTCGCCGGCGGCGAATCGATCATGGTCGAGGGCGTCCGGCCACGCCTGTTCGTCGAGCCCAAGGGACACGGCATCGAAAGCTGGCGCGACGACGACGTACAGCGCAAGGCGGCGGAAAATGGATTCCTGGTGTACATCTTCGGCGCGGCGGCCGAAGATCCGGAGGGGAAGTCAAACGCCTCCATCGGATACGAGTTGCTGCCGACCTACGAGACTTTCTGGCCTCGCGCACGCTCGGGCGTGAACGAGACCTGCGGCGAACAGCACGACTACGGAATCGTCTCCGCCCACTTTGCAAAGGGTTCTGAGGATATCTCGGCGCACATACGGCTCGGGGTGATGGGTTCGGCTTTGAACGGGAAGGTCGGCGCGGCCAACATGTCACGGCCGCCTTGGGGCTGGTTCGACGGGCAGGACCGCGACCGGCCGCTCGGGGAGTGGTTCCTTCAGCCCGCCGAAACCACGCGCCGCCGCTGGAAGCTCCCGGAGTCGTTCTCGACGGTCTACACCTACCACCCGTTCCTCGGGCAATTCCGCTGAGCTTAGAGGGGCGGCTTCACATCATCCGGGCCGGGGGCCCGGCGCCCGCCGCCCGTACGGCGTCCCCGCGGTCCGATCCAGGATCCGTCCTGAACATCGAGCGGCCCGGTCCACTGCAACTGCTGGTCGACTTCGCTGTGCAGCCGGTACTTCTTCTGGACGGCTGCAATGGACGCGCCCCGAATATCGATCTTGGCAAGGTCGAAGTTACCCAGGCCCATCTGCCCGCAGTAGACCAAATATCCCACCAGGTTGGCATCCACTCCCATGCACTCCACGCCCACACGGTCCGCGGCGATGAAGTCGGGAGATGCGATCGCCAGCCGCGACTGGACCGGCGTGCCGGAAGCGGGACCGTTGCCTTCCATCCCTTCATAGCCGTCAATCACGGCCAGTCCCCAATACGGCTGCATCGTCTGCGCAGTCCACAGCATGTTGACATGCACCAGGTGGAACCCGGCGTGATACATTACCTTGTGGTTAAACCGTTCCTTTGCCGGCACCTTCGCACCCGAATGAAGCGGCGCCCCCAGCACCATGTTCTTGATCGAAAGAGTGACCACCGCATAGTTGTGCGACTTCAGCATCGCCGCGCCGATCACGAAAGCGTCCGGATCGAGCAGCCTGGCTCCCAGGCGAACCGCCACCAGGTGCGCGTTCTGGTCCAGCAACGCCTGGCTAACGTACTTGCCCTCCTCGTTCAAGTCAACAAGCTCGATTCTGTCCGTCTTGTACTCCTTGATCGCGTCGGGATAGCCGAAGTTTCGGAATCCGGTCCAGGTGTCGCCCGCGGAAGACTCCACGATGGCGATCGGCCCTTTGAAACGGGGGACGACGTAATCCAGAATGCCGCACAGCGCGTCCCGGTGGGTCGCCGCCAGTTGATTGGCCGTCGAAACGTTATTCACCTTGATGACCACGCGCTTCTTGGCGAGCATCTTGGGGCGGATCTGGTCGTCCAAGGCGAGGATGGCCTCGTACACGTTCTTGCGGCGGTCGTTTCCGCTGGTCAAGGCGACGGTGGATCTGTGCGGAAACTCTTTCACGGCGACGGATCCGATGGGGATGTCCGCTGTCTGCGCCCGCAAAGGGGCGGCGGCCAGCAGAGCCGCCGGGGCTGAAGACAAAAAGTTACGCCTGGTGAAATAGAGTCTCATGCTGGTCCTTCTCCCTACGGGATCTACCTGGATTATACGCGAGGAGCGCGGCCGGCTGCCGCTCAGCGCCTGGAGAGCACCTTGTCTTCGTACCGCTTCACTTCCTGGAACCAGGCCATGCCCACGGGCACGTTGTTCTCGGCGCAGTAATAGTCCCACACCGCCGCCCACGGAAGGCTCTTGGCCTCCTCGAACATCGCAAGGCGCCGCGTGTAGTCCATGCCAAGCTCCGCCGTCGTCAACGCACGAGTGGGCTCCAGCAGCGCGATCAGCAGCGCCTTGAGCATGTTGCGCATGCCGATAACCCATGCCGCCACGCGGTTGATGCTGGCGTCGAAATAGTCGAGGCCGATGTGGATGCGGTCGAGCTTTCCGCTGCGAATCAACTCCTTGGCAATCGCCTGAAGCTCGTCGTCCAAAAGAACCACGTGGTCGCTGTCCCAGCGCACGGGACGGCTGACGTGGAGCAGCAAGCCGGGGCAGAACATCAGCACCGAGGAGATCTTCTCGCTGATCGCCTCGGTCGGGTGAAAGTGCCCGGCGTCCAGAGTCAGAATCTTCTGACGCGAGACGGCGTAAGCCAGGTAGAACTCGTGCGAGCCGGTGGTGTAGCTCTCGGCGCCGATGCCGAACAGCTTCGCCTCGACCGCATCCAGGTGTACGCGCTCGTCCAGATCCTCCTTGAAGATCTTGTCAAGCGAGTCAACCAGCCGCTCGCGCGGGCTCGTGCGGTCCACGGGGATGTCCTTGTACCCATCCGGGATCCAGACATTGGTCACGGCCGCCGTGCCAAGTTGCCTTCCCATTTCCGCGCCGACCTTGCGGCAGGCGATGCCATGCTCGATCCAGAAGTCGCGGATTCCCTTGTCCGGGTGAGAAAGAGTGAATCCGTCGGCGGCCTTCGGATGAGAGAAGTACGTAGGATTGAAGTCCATGCCGAGCCGGTTCGCTTTGGCCCAATCGATCCAACTCTGGAAGTGTTTGGGCTCGATCTGGTCGCGGTCAACGAACTTCCCGCCATGATCGAGATAGCAGGCGTGCAGATTCAGCCGGTGGCGGCCCGGAATCAGGCTGAGGGCCTTCTCGATGTCTGAGCGAAGTTCTGCAATCGTGCGGGCCTTGCCCGGGTAGTTGCCGGTCGTCTGGATTCCTCCGCCGGACAACTGCGCGCCCGCCGTCTCAAAACCGCCCACATCGTCGCCCTGCCAGCAGTGCATAGACACGGGAATGGAGGCGAGCTGCTTGAGGGCGGCACCCGCCTCAATGCCATGAGCCGCGAAGGTCTCGGTTGCTATCTGGTACGCCGCGCGTATCCTCTCGTCGGTCATGGTAGAAGTCTACACCAGCCGCGCCGCGACCAGGCGGGCACAGCCGGTGGGCTATGCTGTAAGGCAGGACCGCATATGCGACGGGTGATTCTGCTGGTGTTGACGGCGCTTGCTCCGCTTGGCGCGGCGGAGGATGGCTGGATTTCCTTGTTCAACGGCAAGGATCTCTCCGGCTGGAAGGTGAATGAGAATCCGGGGACGTTCACGGTTCAGGACGGGGCCATCGTGGCGCGCGGACCCCGCAGCCACTGCTTCTACGCGGGAGACGTCGGCGGCCATCGGTTTTCCGACTTCGAGCTGAAGGTGGACGTGATGACGCTGCCCAAAGCCAACGGCGGCATCTACATTCTCACGGAATTCCAGGAGACAGGATGGCCGGGGAAAGGCTTCGAAGTGCAGGTGAACAATTCCTTCCCTGGCGACCCGCGAAGAACCGCGAGCTTGTACGAGGTGCAGGATGTCTCTCAGAGCCTGGTGAAGGACAACGAATGGTTCACCCAGCACATCGTCGTCAAGGGCAAGACGATCACCGTCATGCTCAACGGCAAGCAGGTGGTGCGGTGGACCCAGCCGGAAGGCTGGAACGGAACATCCGATTTTCCCGCACGGCGAATCGCACCAGGCACCATCGCGCTTCAGGGCCACGATGCGGGCAGCACCGTCTACTACAGGAACATACAGATCCGGCTCCTGAAATAGAGCCGCTGCCCGTCAGGGCTCGATCCGCGTGCCGGGCACGTTGTGGTGGACTGAAGTTGTGCCCGCGATTCTCGCTGTAGGTGATGCGCTAGCGGTGGGCGGCGGCGCCTACCCGCGCGGCCACAAACCGGGCGCCCTCTCGTTCCAGGACGATGCCCTCCGGTGGATCGGGATCGTAGGAAACCGAGTCGGTCGTCTCCTTTGTTGCGACCGCATATAGAACGGCGGTGTCTCCCCGGTGACGGTTCCAGAGGCGGATTTCCCCTCCAGTGAACGCGTGCCAGTCGGCTCCCGAACGGTCCTCCGAGAAAAGGGCGGAGAGGTCCCTCCGCGGGCCGGAGTGGAGCCGCAGCACCTCACCGGGTTTCAGCACACAATCGGGCAGAGTCACGACAAACCGGTATTCCGGCTCGCCGCCGGGAGAAGGGTACTCAAGGTGGTAGAGGCAGAGGCCGTTTGTGCGCGCGTTGGACTCGGTCTGGTTGCGCACATCCACCCAATCGCCCGGCGCGCGGTACGACGGGGCGCCGTGCGCGGCGGCTTCCCCGACAGCCGCGCCCAGTTTGAGGCGATAGAACCCGACGGGTTGCAGGGCCGGCTGCCTTCCGCGATCCATCTGATCCTGCTGGCGCTCATCCGGGAATGGACTCCGCCCACCGGCGGCGTCGGCATATCCGGGCGACGGCCCGACGACCTCGCCTTCCTCGCCCAGACGGGTGGCAACCGTCTCTTCCTCCATTTCGAACCGCAGGCCGCCGCTCCACTTCGCTGTCAAGTTGTACAGCCAACAGACAACCGCCGTGCCTCCAAAACCTGCCAGCGCCCCGGCGAAGGGCAGACTAATGAGCACCGTGAGGGTGACGATCGGCGATTCGGTCGAGATAAAGAAGATCAGGAGCAGGCCCACGCAGCTTGAGATCCCGCCGAGGGTGAAGCCCGTGAGTCCACAGGTCCTGGCTGCCTGGAATATGGGTATCGACTTGAGTCGGGTCATGCTCCGCGCCCCTACCTTTTCTTATTCTTACTGGCAGAATGCTGACACGACCATCCGACATCGGTCAACAGTCACAGGCGCTCGCCGTGAACTATTTGGCCGGTAGGGTGATAACCTTTGGTACCCGGCCCAGCGTACTCTCATATCCGAAGACAACCAGACGGGGCGCCTGGCCATTTCTCTGGCTCTTCCGGGATCTTAGTGGCATGACGAGGCCATATCCAGATCGCCGCAGTGGAAGTAGATCGCCGTTTGGAAGTTCCTCCTGTTCCGAAACCCTCGGGCCGTGTACTTCACCCCTTGGATCTTCGCCTTGATCGATTCGCTGGCCGCGCTGGTGATCCGCTCTCGCAGGCGGGTGAGAATGTTCTCCAAACGGCGCCTCAGCATCCGCCTCACCTCGATCATCGGCTTCAGCCGGCTTTCAGCCAGAATTGGCTGCCCCACGTGGGCCGGCCCCTACACCCTGTCGGGCACCACGAAGGGTTTGCGGTATGGGCGGGTGAAGAGCTTGTCGGCCTCCCGGTCGCCTATCACCGTCAGGGTCCCCTCGTCGAAGGTCAGCGTCCGGCCCACGCGGTAGGCGATGTTGCCCAGATGCATCAAATCGCAAGAGATGACACCCTCCTCGATCGGGCAGTTCAGGTCGCTCGCCTTGCGGCTGCGCATGGCGCTGAAGAAGTTGGCGTAGTGGTCGCCGCCGCCGCTCCAGCTCGGACCCGGCTCCCCCTTCTCGCCCATGAAGGTGGCTGCCTTGGTGTAGCCATCCACCACCATGTAGCCCTTCTCGCCGTAAAAGAGATTCCCGATCTTGGTGCCGCCCTCGTGGTTGGTGTGCCAGTGGCGAACCTCGAACACCATCATCTTTTTCCTGCCCTCGACTTCGAACTCGTAGCTCACCGTGAGGACATTAGGCGTCTCCTGGTCGTCGTCGAACATGAACTTGCCGCCCGTGGCGCTGATCTTCTTCGGGTACCTGACACCCAAACCCCAGCGACAGATATCCACCTCGTGGATGCCCTGGTTGCCGAAGTCGCCGTTGCCCGTGTCCCAGAACCAGTGCCAGTTATAGTGGAAGCGGTTCCGGGTGAAGTCGCGCTTGGGCGCGGGGCCGGTCCACAGGTCATAATCCACCCCGGCCGGAACCGGCTCCACCGGCGCTTTGCCGATGGTGTTGCGCGGCTTGTAGCAAAGCCCGCGCGCCATGTAGACTTCGCCCAGCAGGCCCTCCCGAATCCGCTTGAACGCCTCCTGAATCGAGGGCGAAGAGCGCGTCTGCGAGCCGTGCTGCACGATGCGGCTGTACTTTTGCGCCGCGGCGACGATCTGCCGCGATTCGAAGATGTTGTGCGAAGCCGGTTTCTCGCAGAAGACGTCCTTGCCCGCTTGCATGGCCCAGACCGCCATCAGCGTGTGCCAGTGGTTGGGCGTGGCAATGGAGACGGCGTCGATCGACTGATCCTCGAGCAGGTTGCGGATGTCCCGAAAGGTCGCCGGCGGCTTCAGGTTCAGCTTCTGCATATCCTTCAGGCGCTCCGCCGTGATCGAATCGTCCACGTCGCAAAGCGCGGCAATCTCGACGCCGGGCAGCTTCGCGAACGAGAGGACGTGATCGCGCCCCCGGCCGCGCAGGCCGGCGATGGCGACCCGGATCGTGTCGTTGGCGCTCGCGCGAGCCGCGGCGCGGGCCACGCCCGTCGCCACCGAACCCATCAGGAAGTACCTGCGATTCATGGGAATTCTCCTGACGAAATCATACACCGTAAGGTGTTTCCCCGCATTGCGGTCCGGCCCGCCCATGGTATCATCGACACGGAGCGTTCCTGCAAAGCAGGTAGCCGGTCTCCAATGTTGATCCAACACTATCGACATAGGGGTCTGG